>NZ_JBAIZW010000001.1:0-828754 GCF_036765155.1 Bacillus sp. 0102A | reverse complement strand
CTTCATTATACATATCGGTTTTACATATATGCCGGTGTAGCTCAATTGGTAGAGCAACTGACTTGTAATCAGTAGGTTGGGGGTTCAAGTCCTCTTGCCGGCACCACTTTTATATGATATAATATTCAAGTCTCTTGTAAGAAGAGCCATTAGCTCAGTTGGTAGAGCATCTGACTTTTAATCAGAGGGTCGAAGGTTCGAGTCCTTCATGGCTCACCATTTACATCTTGCGGATGTGGCGGAATTGGCAGACGCGCTAGAATCAGGCTCTAGTGTCTTTACAGACGTGGGGGTTCAAGTCCCTTCATCCGCATCATTTCTGCGGAAGTAGTTCAGTGGTAGAACACCACCTTGCCAAGGTGGGGGTCGCGGGTTCGAATCCCGTCTTCCGCTCCAACTATACCATTCACGCCGGGGTGGTGGAATTGGCAGACACACAGGACTTAAAATCCTGCGGTAGGTGACTACCGTGCCGGTTCAAGTCCGGCCCTCGGCATTAAGTTTTGCGCCCGTAGCTCAATTGGATAGAGCGTTTGACTACGGATCAAAAGGTTAGGGGTTCGACTCCTCTCGGGCGCGCCATGATATACATGAAATCGGGAAGTAGCTCAGCTTGGTAGAGCACATGGTTTGGGACCATGGGGTCGCAGGTTCGAATCCTGTCTTCCCGACCATTCTTGGGGCCTTAGCTCAGCTGGGAGAGCGCCTGCTTTGCACGCAGGAGGTCAGCGGTTCGATCCCGCTAGGCTCCACTTGGTTTTAATAAATATTTGGCGGTGTAGCTCAGCTGGCTAGAGCGTACGGTTCATACCCGTGAGGTCGGGGGTTCGATCCCCTCCGCCGCTACCAATGGACCTTTAGCTCAGTTGGTTAGAGCAGACGGCTCATAACCGTCCGGTCGTAGGTTCGAGTCCTACAAGGTCCACCACTATACGGAGGAATACCCAAGTCTGGCTGAAGGGATCGGTCTTGAAAACCGACAGGGGTGTCAAAGCCCGCGGGGGTTCGAATCCCTCTTCCTCCGCCATATATATTCTTAATCATCGCGGGGTGGAGCAGTTCGGTAGCTCGTCGGGCTCATAACCCGAAGGTCGCAGGTTCAAATCCTGCCCCCGCAACCAAAAAATGGTCCGGTAGTTCAGTTGGTTAGAATGCCTGCCTGTCACGCAGGAGGTCGCGGGTTCGAGTCCCGTCCGGACCGCCATTTAAATAATACTTAGGCTCGGTAGCTCAGTTGGTAGAGCAACGGACTGAAAATCCGTGTGTCGGCGGTTCGATTCCGTCCCGAGCCACCATTTATCAATATATATGTTTTGGCGGTTGTGGCGAAGTGGTTAACGCACCAGATTGTGGCTCTGGCATTCGTGGGTTCGATTCCCATCAATCGCCCCAAATAAAAATTGCGGGTGTAGTTTAGTGGTAAAACCTCAGCCTTCCAAGCTGATGTCGTGGGTTCGATTCCCATCACCCGCTCCATTTCTATATTGTCATGGGCCTGTAGCTCAGCTGGTTAGAGCGCACGCCTGATAAGCGTGAGGTCGATGGTTCGAGTCCATTCAGGCCCACCATGATTTATATTCCACAGTAGCTCAGTGGTAGAGCTATCGGCTGTTAACCGATCGGTCGCAGGTTCGAATCCTGCCTGTGGAGCCAAATGGAGAAGTACTCAAGTGGCTGAAGAGGCGCCCCTGCTAAGGGTGTAGGTCGTGTAAGCGGCGCGAGGGTTCAAATCCCTCCTTCTCCGCCATATGATTACAGTTAGAAGTTCTCAATCATCGGCCCGTTGGTCAAGCGGTTAAGACACCGCCCTTTCACGGCGGTAACACGGGTTCGAATCCCGTACGGGTCATCCAAAAACCTTGCATATTCTGCAAGGTTTTTTATTGTGGAAAAGAAAACCCTCGGCTAGGCCTGAGGTTCCAAAAAGCTTCCAGCGTGGTATAAAAAAATACTCCTCCGAGGTGCTAAATATTTTTGGTTCGCCAACCAAAATATGAGCATACGGAGGAGTTATTTCGTAGGATATTTGAAAGGAAAAGAAGTTTAATGAAATTTGATCGTCACGCAAATGTGAAATACAGATATGGGAACCGGAAATTTTGGTGTTCCTGGATATTATGTAGATACGGTTGGGGGAAACAAAAAGGTAATAGATGAATATATACGAAATCAGATACAAGATGATATCGTGGCAGAACAATTAACAATGATGGAATATGTCGATCCATTCACAGGTGAAGAGGTCAAGAAAAAGAAAAGAAAATAGGGAGAAGGGCTTTGAGGTCTGGCCAGCAGAAGTAGTACATAAGGCGAACCATTCAGAAGCCCTTTAGGGTTTGGTCAGTAACAAAGGCTTTCAACCGCAGAGAAAACCACCCGTTATCACGGGTGGTCATTATTTTATATAATTCATGATAGATTTCATACTTTATTCTATAAAAAAGCAACAAAAATCTCCATATATTTCGTTTTTCTTCAGAAAATGAATTTAAATGTCAATAAGTATAAGCGCTTTCATGAAAGGGCTTTTTTTTATTTCTTCGAATAAATACTATATATAAAAACTATGATGTCAGAAAGGATGATTACATGACCGCTGCCAGCCCGACAACACATGATGTTTATCTTTATCACGAAGGCAGTCTGTTTAGAAGCTATCAGCTATTTGGCTCGCATTATCGTGAGCTGAATGGCCAAAGCGGATATGAATTCTGTGTGTGGGCGCCTCATGCGTCAGAAGTTCGAGTAGCTGGGGATTTTAACAGCTGGTCAGGAGAACAGCATGTGATGCATAGAGTGAACGATAACGGCATTTGGACATTATTTATTGCGGGATTGGCAGAACAGGAACGATATAAGTATGAAATCGTGACTCATAGCGGTGAGATCAGGCTGAAAGCAGATCCATACGCCTTTTATTCAGAAGTCCGGCCTCATACAGCGTCACTGACTTACGATCTGGCAGGATACAGATGGCAAGATCAAAAATGGCAAAAGAAACAAAAGGTCAAGACGCTATATGAGAAACCACTTTTTATTTATGAACTTCATCTCGGTTCTTGGAAGAAACATTCTGATGGCAGGCATTACTCTTATAAAGATTTAAGTCAGTCGCTTATTCCTTATATCAAAAAGCATGGGTTTACCCATATCGAACTGCTCCCGGTATATGAACACCCCTATGATCGTTCCTGGGGATACCAAGGAACGGGGTACTACAGCCCGACAAGCAGGTTTGGCACGCCTCATGATTTGATGAGGTTTGTCGATGAATGCCATCAAGAAAACATCGGAGTCATTCTGGATTGGGTCCCCGGACATTTTTGTAAAGATGCACATGGCCTTTATATGTTTGATGGAGGGCCTCTTTATGAATATCAAGATGAACGTGATCGGGAGAACTGGCTATGGGGAACGGCAAACTTTGACTTGGGAAAACCGGAAGTTCATAGTTTTTTAATTTCTAATGCGTTGTACTGGGCGGAACTCTATCATATAGATGGATTTAGGGTTGATGCAGTGGCTAATATCCTGTATTGGCCAAATCAGGATGAACGCCACACGAATCCATATGCTGTTGGGTTTTTAAAAAAACTCAATCAAACGATGAGAGAGGCATATCCGCATGTCATGATGATTGCGGAAGATTCAACGGAATGGCCTCAAGTGACAGGTACTGCTGAGGAAGGGGGGCTCGGTTTTCATTTTAAATGGAATATGGGCTGGATGAATGACGTACTGAAATACATGGAGACGCCGCCAGAAGAACGGCGGTATTGTCATCAGCTTATTTCTTTTTCATTACTGTATGCGTTTAGTGAACATTTTGTATTGCCATTTTCTCATGATGAAGTCGTTTACGGAAAAAAATCAATTCTTAATAAAATGCCTGGCGACTATTGGCAGAAACTTGCCCAGTATCGGCTTTTGCTCGGTTATATGACGGTTCATCCCGGAAAGAAATTGATTTTTATGGGAACAGAATTTGCCCAATTTGATGAATGGAAAGACACAGAGCAGCTTGATTGGTTTTTGGACTCCTTCCCCATGCATCGGAAAGCCAGCGTTTTTACGCAAGATCTTCTCCGTTTTTATCAAAAAAGCAAAATCCTTTATGAACATGATCATCGTGCACAGTCATTTGAATGGATTGATGTCCATAATGACCAACAATCGATTTTTTCTTTTATTCGATATGGCAAAAGGCACGGTGAGGCGCTTGTCATCATTTGTAATTTTTCACCCGCGGTCTATCATCAATATGATGTTGGAGTTCCTTTTCTTACCCAATACATCGAAGTGCTGAATAGCGACAGTGAAGCATATGGAGGCTCAGGACAAATTAACAAAAAGCCGTTAGCGTCCAAAAAGGGAGCTTTACATCATAAACCGGGTTATATCACGATGACCATTCCCCCTTACGGCATTTCGATTTTACGGGCGGTTAAAAAAAGAGGAGAGATAAAAAGATGAAAAAACAATGTGTAGCCATGCTCCTTGCCGGCGGGAAGGGCAGCCGTCTCAGCGGATTAACAAAAAATATGGCCAAACCGGCTGTATCTTTCGGGGGAAAATACAGGATTATTGATTTTACCCTCAGCAACTGTTCCAATTCAGGCATAGACACAGTCGGAATTTTAACACAATATCAGCCGCTTGAGCTGAATTCCTATATTGGAATCGGCAGTGCGTGGGACCTTGACAGACATAATGGCGGCGTGACGGTTTTACCCCCTTATGCCGAGTCATCAGAAGTCAAATGGTATAAAGGGACAGCAAGCGCCATTTATGAAAATCTCAATTATTTGAATCAGTATGATCCTGAGTATGTGCTGATTTTATCAGGAGATCACATCTATAAAATGGACTACGGCAAAATGCTTGATTTTCACATTGAAAAGAAAGCGGATGTAACGATCTCTGTCATCGAAGTGGGCTGGGAGGAAGCAAGCCGGTTCGGTATCATGAAGACCAATGCAGATGGGACGATCACACATTTTGATGAAAAGCCCAAATTCCCTAAGAGCAATCTTGCCTCAATGGGAATTTATATATTCAATTGGCCGCTTTTAAAACAGTATCTTGAGATGGACGACCGAAATCTTTATTCAAGCCACGACTTCGGCAAAGACATTATTCCTCTGCTTTTAGAGGAGAAAAAGAAGCTATCTGCTTATCCGTTCAAAGGATATTGGAAGGATGTCGGAACAGTGCAGAGCTTGTGGGAAGCCAATATGGATTTGTTACAAGAGGACTCGGAGCTGAAGCTTTTTGAACGGAAATGGAAAATTTACTCCGTCAATCCGAATCAGCCTCCGCAATTTATTTCATCTGACGCACAGGTTCATGATTCGCTTGTGAATGAAGGGTGTGTTGTGTATGGAAATGTGACGCATTCCGTTCTTTTTCAAGGTGTTACTGTCGGTAAGCATGCGACTGTCACATCGTCGGTCATTATGCCGGATGTGACGATTGGCGAGCATGTAGTGATTGAAAATGCCATTGTTCCTAATGGTCTGGTGCTTCCGGATGGTGCAGTGATTCAGTCTGAAAAAGACATTCAGGAGGTGCTGCTCGTTTCCGGGGAATTTGTAGAAAAAGAATGGATCTAATACTGAAGAGGGGGCAGAGTCAGTGTTTAATAATCAAATGTTAGGTGTTATAGATGAAACCACATATAAGCATTCTCTTCAGGATTTAACGGCACAGCGGTCGCTGGGGGCAATCCCTTTTGCCGGCAGGTACCGTCTGATCGATTTTATGCTCTCCAACATGGTAAATGCGGATATTAGGAGTGTCGCGATTTTTCCGAAGTATCGCTACCGTTCGCTTATGGATCATCTTGGAGCGGGTAAGGAATGGGATTTGCATCGAAAAAAGGATGGCCTCTTTTTTTTTCCGTCGCCCCACCTTCATCAAGAATATGATGAATTCGGTTCTTTCCGTCAGTTTTCAGACCATCTTGATTACTTCCACAGAAGCACACAGCAATATGCTGTCATCTCCAACAGTCATACCGTATGCAACATTCAATTTCAATTTGTGCTGAAACGCCATCAGGAGGTTGGCTGCGACATCACAGAGGTATTCCAGGACGGCCAGTCGCTGCAAATCTATATCATGTCTACAACGCTTTTGAAGGATCTGATCTATGGACATCGTGAAAAAGGCTATAAAACCATTCAGGAGGCTGTTGAAAAAGAATCAGCCGCCTTGACCATTTGCCCTTATGAATATTCAGGTTATGCTGCAGTCATTGATTCGGTAGAAAAGTATTATACCCACAGTATGGAGCTCATTCAGCCTCGGTTTTGGCAGCAGGTGTTTTTGCCGCAGCAGCCGATCTATACAAAAGTGAAGGATGAGCCGCCGACGAAATACGGAAAACACAGCACTGTTAAAAACTCCTTGGTGGCAAATGGCTGTGTGCTTGAAGGAGAGATTGAAAACTGCATATTGTTCAGGGGGATTCATGTCGGAAAGGGAACGAAGCTAAAAAACTGCATTATTATGCAAAAAACGCAGATTGGCGAGGAGTGTCTGCTTGAGCAGGTTATTTCTGATAAGGACGTTAAAATCGGCAATTCGACTGAGGCTGCGGGAACAGCCGAGCAGCCGCTTGTATTAAGAAAAGGTTTGGTGCAAGGAGAGCTGATGAATTCTTGAAGATATTGTTTGCTGTAGCTGAATGCGCCCCGTTTGTTAAATCAGGAGGTCTTGCCGATGTAGCCGGCGCTCTGCCAAAGGCACTTGCGCGATTAGGCAATGAAGTAGCTGTGATATTGCCGAAGTACAGCCAAATACCTGAACGCTGGAAAAAGCGCATGAGAAAAGCGGCTGAGTGTACGGTAGCCGTTGGCTGGCGTCAGCAATATTGCGGAATTGAACATATGGCCGCAGATGATGTGAATTATTATTTCATTGACAATGAATATTATTTTAACAGGGATTCGTTGTACGGGTATGATGATGACGGTGAACGCTTTGCTTTTTTTTCTAGAGCTGTGCTGGAGGCCGTCGAAGCGGTAAATATTCAAGCCGATATTGTTCATACTCACGACTGGCATACAGCGATGGTCAATTATTTGCTGAAAGAGGAATACGGGAAACATCCTTTTTATGAACAGATGAAAAGTGTGCTCACGATCCACAACCTGCAGTTTCAGGGCATTTTTCCGCCTGATGTCACACATGACTTGCTAGGGCTTGAGATGGATCATTTTCATTATGAAAAGTTAGAATGCAACGGATTCGTTAATTTTATGAAGGCGGGCATCATTGCGGCTGATCATGTGACAACTGTAAGCCCGACTTACAGAAATGAAATATTGACGCCTTATTACGGTGAACAGCTGGATCAGGTTTTGCGATATAGGGAAAATGATGTAACCGGCATTTTAAACGGCATTGATGATTCTTTCTATCAGCCGAAGAGCGATCCTTATATAGCTGTACATTACGATTCGGAGCATCTTGCATGCAAGGAAGAAAATAAAACGAAGCTTCAGCGGCGGATGGGGCTTCCAGAGCGAAACGATACTCCGCTGATCAGTATGGTGACAAGGCTCACTAAGCAAAAGGGACTTGATCTTGTGTGCAGGATTATGCACGAACTCCTTGAGGAGCAGGACATACAGCTGATTGTGCTGGGTACAGGGGAACGTGAATTTGAAGACTATTTCCGGTATGTAGAATTTGCTTTTTATGAGAAGTGCCGAGCGTATATTGGGTTTGACGAGCCGCTTGCCCACCAAATTTATGCGGGCTCTGATTTGTTTTTGATGCCGTCGAAATTTGAGCCGTGCGGCTTGGGTCAGCTGATTGCTCTCCAATATGGCGCCATTCCGATCGTCAGGGAGACGGGCGGTCTTTACGACACTGTCCGTTCCTATCAGGAGGAAGAGGGAACGGGCAATGGCTTTACGTTTTCCGCCTTCAATGCGCATGATCTGAAATATACGATTGAGAGGGCGCTGTCGTTTTATCGCCAAAAGGATGTATGGAAGAGCCTCATGAAGACCGCAATGAACGCAGATTACAGCTGGGAGCAGTCAGCCAAAGAGTATCAGCGCATTTTTGAGCATGTGACAAGGAGTGGACGGGATGTTCTCGAGTAAAGAACGATTTGCAGCCTTATTTTTAAAGCGTCTGGAAATGACGTGCGGAAAAAGCTTTAGAGACTCTGCCAAGCTGGACCAATATAAAACGTTGGGCAATATGGTCAGAGAGTATATCAGCGCTGAGTGGATCCAGACGAATGAAAAGAGCAGGTCCAATTCCGGAAAGCAGACATATTATTTGTCAATCGAATTTCTTCTCGGTCAGCTCCTTGAACAAAATTTAATGAATCTTGGCGTTCGTGATGTGGTAGAAGCAGGCTTGAAGGATATCTGCATCAATTTAGAGGAGATCCTTCAGATAGAGAGCGATGCAGGTCTGGGCAACGGCGGGCTTGGGCGCTTGGCCGCTTGCTTTTTAGATTCTCTCGCTTCGTTGAACTTGCCGGGACACGGGATGGGCATTCGTTATAAGCACGGCTTGTTTGAGCAAAAAATTGTAGACGGGCATCAAGTGGAGCTGCCTGAACAATGGCTGAAAAACGGAAACGTATGGGAAGTAAGAAATGCGGATCAGGCTGTTGACGTGCCGTTTTGGGGCGAGGTGCATGTGACAGAAAAAAACGGGCGTCTGCATTTTCGGCATGAACAAGCTACAATCGTTACCGCTGTTCCTTATGATATTCCGATTATCGGCTATGAAACGGGGACCGTCAATACATTGAGGCTATGGAATGCCGAGCCCTATGCGCATTATCATGGCGGCAATATTTTGTCTTATAAGCGGGAAACAGAAGCCGTTTCAGAATTTTTATATCCTGATGACACCCATGACGAGGGGAAAATTTTACGGCTGAAGCAGCAGTATTTTTTAGTATGCGCAAGCTTAAAAAGCATTGTGAACAATTACCGCAAAACGAATAAATCTATGTCCGGCCTGCATAAAAAAGTAAGCATTCATATTAATGACACCCATCCTGCGCTTGCGGTGCCTGAGCTGATGCGGATTTTACTTGATGAGGAGAACATGAGCTGGGAAGAGGCCTGGCATATCACCGTACATACGATTTCTTATACAAATCACACGACATTGTCAGAAGCGCTTGAGAAATGGCCGATTCATTTGTTTAAGCCGCTGCTGCCGCGAATGTATATGATTATTGAAGAAATCAATGAAAGGTTTTGCCGTGCGGTTTGGGAAAAGTATCCCGGAGAATGGAAAAGGATAGAGGACATGGCGATTACGGCGCATGGTGTTGTCAAAATGGCTCATCTGGCCATAGTGGGCAGCTACAGTGTAAACGGCGTTGCCAAAATCCATTCTGATATTTTAAAGGAAAGGGAGATGCGCGACTTTCATTTGCTGTTCCCGAATCGTTTTAACAATAAAACGAATGGAATTGCCCACAGACGCTGGCTTCTAAAAGCGAATCCAGATCTGTCTGCTGTCATCACGGAGGCGATCGGCAATGAATGGGTAAAACGGCCGGAATCACTGATCCGCTTAGAACCGTACGCCTCAGATCCCGCGTTTATTGAGCAGTTTCAAAACAACAAAAGCAGGAAAAAACAAGAGCTTGCTGATTTGATTTTTTGTACGGCTGGGGTGGCTGTGAACCCTGACAGCATATTCGACGTACAGGTGAAACGGCTTCATGCATACAAACGGCAGCTGCTGAATGTTTTTCATATTATGTATTTGTATAACCGTCTAAAGGAGGACTCGGGATTTTCTATCTATCCGCAAACCTTTATTTTTGGGGCAAAGGCTTCACCAAGCTATCATTATGCCAAGAAAATCATTAAGCTGATCCATTCTGTCGCAGAAAAGGTTAACTATGACCCGGCAGTCAAACAGCTGATTAAGGTTGTTTTTTTGGAAAATTACAGAGTTTCTATGGCTGAGCGGATTTTTCCCGCGTCAGATGTAAGTGAACAGATTTCAACCGCAAGCAAGGAAGCGTCTGGTACAGGAAATATGAAGTTCATGATGAACGGCGCTTTGACGATCGGCACACATGACGGCGCAAATATTGAGATTCTTGAGCGGGTGGGATCAGATTGTATTTACACATTCGGTTTAAAGGCGGATGACGTTCTATCGTATCAGGAAAACGGCGGCTATAGATCGAGGGAATATTATCAGCATGACCGCAGAATCAGACAGGTGGCGGATCAGCTGATTAATGGTTTTTTTGAAGGGGAAGCAGATGAATTTGAATCGATCTATGACTCTCTGCTTCCGCATAATGATGAGTATTTTGTGCTCAAGGATTTCAGCTCATATGCGGATGCGCAGGAGCGTATTCAAGCTGATTATCGCGATCGGCGGAAATGGTCTGAGCGTTCGATTGTAAACATTGCCCATTCAGGTTATTTTTCCAGTGACCGCACGATCCGGGAATATGCGAAAGATATTTGGGGAATCCAGCCGATGATGTGAAAAAGCCGCTGTAAGAGCGGCTTTTTTGGTTCACAGGTTCATTGAATAGATTGTAAAGGATAAGAACGTCGCAAATGCACTCCATAAAAAATAAGGCAGCAGAAGATAGCTTGCGGCTCTGCTGTATTTTTTAGCTATGATCATTAATATCAATGCTGTAATGGCGACAAGCAGGCAGTCAATCGATGCAGCCAGCAGGTTCTTTTGCGTAAACTGAAAATAGCTGAATGCCTGATTAAGCACATAATTAATCAAAAGCATAAACCAAAAGTTTTTCGCGTCTTTAAATGAAAACGCGGCATACACAAGGGCAGCTGAAAGGGAGATCAGCGCAAACAGGATGGCCCAAATGATGCCGATCGCAGAGCCGGGTGGCGTCCAGTCCGGTTTTTTTAGTGAATTGTACCATTCTTGGTCAATTGGAAACAGGTAGCCTGCGGCTGAAAACAGCGCGTACGTAATCACAAAAACCGCTATGGCGCCGAGAATTTTCTTCATATTTGCAACCTCCGTATGTATTTATTTTACATTTGTACTTATCCTTACCCTTTATCTTATAAAGATCAAACCCCCGATATGCAGGGGGAATGATTATTTTAAATTAGCTGCTGCAATGCGTTTGCTTTAATGCGTTCATATTCAAACGCGGACTCTAACTCTTCCTTTGGCAAAGCGGACTTGCGGACGTATTTTTCGCGAATGACATCGTAAAGCTCATAAGGAAAAAGCATATCAATAAACATGACTTGTTTTTGTTGATCAGTTAATGGGGTTCTGGATTCGTAAGCGTTCAGCATGACATGAAATGTTTCTTCATCCCAAACGCCTGTCGTATCCAAAAGCGGGATAATCATTTTGCGCAAATCTCGAATAGGCAGATCAAATGATACGGTATCTAAGTCGATAACCCAAATCTGTTCATTTTCCCCTAAGAGTGTATTTCCTGTTCCGTAATCCTGGTGGCAGAGGTTAGGGCTTTTTTTCAGCTGTTCAGTCCATGGAACATAGGACGATTGCAAAAGCCGGTCTTTGATGCGCAATCCGTCTTCAATAAAGCTGTCTATTTCCTGAAGATAAAGCAGTGAGAAAGGATCTTCTTTTTCCATCTGCGCCATCAGCTTCCACGTTTCCATTTGTTTGCACCGTTTTGTGTAGTGATTCGGCCAGCGCCCTAATTTCGTAAATACGGGAACGCCATTTGGCGGCTGATACCCGACGGAAGCTGTGTGAAAATCAGCAAGGCCTTTCATGATAAACTCCAAATCCTGCTTTACAGTCAGCTCAAACGGCCTTCCTTCGATCCAGTCATATACGACAAATAGAAAGGAGCCATGCTTGGAATATAGGCTGCCTTTTTTGTTTGGGAGTATGCCGGGAACATTCATGCCTTTTTTTGCTAAATAGTCCTGTGCGAAAATGGAAAACAAGGCTTTCTTTTCGGGCCTGTGTATTCGTTTCAGACAAACCGCACCGGATCCTGTGTGAACCTTCCACACAAGCGCCATCTGGTTACCCTGAATGACGTCTACTTTTTCAGCCTGAACATCCCATCCTTGAAGCACATTTTCAGCCAGCTCCGTTAATTTTCTTTCATCTTCTGCTGATAAAGGAAGCTCTGATGAATTCCCCTCCTCCATGACTTCTTGGTTTTCTGCCATTAAAGGACACATCCTTACTTGTTTTACTCCTACCTTATGAATCAAATGAAAAAAGTGATTGAGATATTTGACTATATGTATAAAAGAATATGGTTGTTTACCCGTTTTGTTTTTGGGGCAGTCCTATTCCGCACAAGTTGGTTGTTCAGCCGTATCATGATTTTAACTAGTTAAAAAACATGCAGGAATGGAGGCTATGTATGAAAATAGCACTGATCGCCACAGAGAAGCTTCCTGTCCCCTCGGTTCGAGGAGGCGCCATTCAAATCTACCTAGAAGCGGTTGCCCCTTTGATTGCCAAAAAACATGAGGTGACGGTGTTTTCGATTAAAGATCCGAATCTTGCTGATAGAGAGACGGCAGACGGAGTCCATTATGTGCACTTGGATGAAGACCGTTATGAAGAAGCTGTTGGGGAAGAGCTGAAAAAGAGCCGTTTTGATCTTGTGCATGTTTGTAATCGCCCAAGCTGGGTGCAGAAACTGAAGAAAAAGGCGCCAGACGCTGTTTTTATTTTAAGCGTTCACAATGAAATGTTCGCTTACGATAAAATCAGCCAGACAGAAGGCGAGATTTGCATTGATTCTGTAGCGCAGATTGTTACGGTCAGCGATTATATCGGCCGGACGATCACAAGCCGTTTTCCGTCAGCACGATCAAAAACAAAAACCGTGTATTCCGGTGTGGACTTGAAAGCGTACCATCCCCGCTGGACGAAAGAAGGGCAGCGGGCTCGTGATGATATGCGAAGCGAGCTGGATCTTCACGGCAAAAAAATCGCCCTGTTTGTCGGCCGGCTCAGCAAAGTCAAAGGCCCGCACATTTTATTGCAGGCTTTGCCGGACATTATCGAGGAGCATCCCGATGTCATGATGGTGTTTATCGGGTCAAAATGGTTCGGAGATAATGAATTAAATAACTATGTCAAACATCTTCATACACTCGGTGCGATGCAAAAGGATCATGTCACATTTATTCAATTTGTGAAGCCAAAGGACATCCCGCGCCTTTATACCATGTCAGATGTATTTGTGTGCTCTTCGCAATGGCAGGAGCCTTTAGCGAGGGTGCATTATGAAGCGATGGCCGCTGGACTGCCTATTATCACAAGCAATCGAGGAGGCAATCCAGAAGTCATAGAAGAAGGGAAAAACGGCTATATCATTCATGACTTTGAAAATCCTAAACAATATGCCCAACATATCAATGATTTGCTCAGCAGTTCTGAAAAACGCGAACGGCTTGGGAAATACAGCCGCCGTGAGGCAGAAAGCCAATTCGGCTGGCAGAGGGTGGCGGAAAATCTGCTCAGTGTGTATGAAAGAAACAGATAGAAGGGGTGAACAGAGTGTACCAAAAAGAGCATGAAGAACAGATTGTGTCCGATATTCTCAGCTATTATCCGTTCCATTTCGAACATGTGGCACTAAAATCAAACAAAAGCGGGCGCAAAATCTGGGAGATACAAACTGATCAAGGCCCAAAGCTATTAAAAGAAGCGCAGATGAAGCCGGAGCGAATGCTTTTTATCACTCAGGCACATGCCCATTTACAGGAGAAAGGGCTGCCGGTAGCGCCGATTCATCAAACAAAAAATGGCGGGAGCTGCTTAGGCACGGATCGGGTCTCTTACAGTTTATATGACAAAGTGACAGGTAAAGAAATGATTTACTATGATGCAGAGCAAATGAAAAAAGTCATGTCATTTGCCGGCCATTTTCATCATGCGTCAAAAGGATATGTTTGCACAGATGAAAGCAAGAAAAGAAGCAGGCTCGGAAAATGGCATAAATTGTATCGCTGGAAGCTTCAGGAATTAGAAGGGAATATGCAGATCGCGGCCTCTTATCCTGAAGACATATTTTCGCAAACTTTCTTAAAACATGCTGATAAAATGCTGGCCAGAGGTAAAGAAGCACTGCAAGCACTTGATGAGTCAGAGTATGAAAACTGGACGAAAGAAACGCATGAACATGGCGGATTCTGTTTTCAGGATTTTACATTGGCGCGGTTAACTGAGGTAGACGGGGAGCCTTTTTTAAAGGAGCTTCACTCGATTACGTACGATTTACCGTCAAGAGATCTGCGCATTTTGCTGAATAAAGTCATGGTTAAGCTTTCTGTATGGGATGCGGATTTCATGATTGCGCTGCTTGCAGCCTATGATGCAGTGTATCCGCTCACAGAAAAACAGTACGAAGTGCTATGGATTGATCTGGCGTTTCCGCATTTGTTCTGTGCAATCGGCCATAAATATTATTTGAAGCAAAAGAAAACATGGTCAGATGAGAAGTACAACTGGGCGCTGCAAAATATGATTTCCGTTGAAGAATCTAAAGACGCGTTTTTGGATAAACTGCCGGTACTGTATAAAAAAATAAAAGCGTATTGGGAGGCGAATTGACATGAGGTCATCGAGACAAAAAGCCTCCATTTCTAAACTCGATCTCGACCAATTCGTATTTACACCGCCTGGATCGATGGGATGGCAGGCTCATGACAAAATCTCGGCTGACAATGAAGAAGAGAAGCATTTGGCTGCGGGCAGGATCCGAGAGCTCCCTAACATCACTGCACCGAGAGATTCTCAAGAAGAAACAAAGGAAATGGAAACAAACCACAAAGTCATGGATGATGAAAAGACGAATTTGAAAACCATTGGAGAGCTTGATGAGGAGCGTGATTCTAAACGATCAGCGTCTCCAATTGAAGAAGAGGATGAAGAATCAGCGGAAGAAGCTAATGTGGAAATCATCGTTCTTCCAAGTAAATCCGCACCAGCTCCATGGATTTCTCAAACTGTAAAGCGCAAGGCATAAAATCACATTTATGCCTTTTTTATGCGTCCCTGCAGCAAAAAAACAGCCCGTATCTGCAACACGAGCTGTAGGTATTATGATTTTGCTTTCACAAAAAGCTGATTTATAAATGATAAATCAAGGTTTTTCGTCAGAAGAGGCGGCGGAAATTGTTTGTTTTCCGGTGTCAGAACGGATTGATAAACAGCATTGAGCCGTTTGGCAGCATGGGTAAAGGTAAATAAAGATTCTACACGTTGCCGGCCGTTTTTTGTGATTTTATTCATTAATTGTTGATCTGTAAAGGCTCTGTCAATTGCTTTCGCAAATGCAGAAGGTTTGTTATAGCTGTCGATGACAAGTCCGTTGACTTCGTGTTTTACGACTTCTCCGTTTCCGCCACGATTTGTGGTAATTAAGGGGGTGCCGGCGGCCATTGCTTCATAATTCACACGGGCCAGGGGTTCATTCCATTGAGAGCTGCACACGAATACATCCGCCATCAGAAAGAGGTTTGGAATGTCGTCTGCCGGAATGAATTTCGTAAAGATCACGTGTTCTCTGTATGGCAGCGCCAGCTTGCGCAGATAGGTTACATATTGGTTTTCGCCGTCATCGCTGAACCACTTTCCGCCTGCTATGACCAGCACAGCGTCGGGATGCTGCTGCAAAATCCGTTTCATGCTGTGAATGAGAAGGTGGGGCCCTTTGGTTGGGCTTAAACGGCCGGCGAATAAAATAACTTTTTTATCCTCAATGTCGTACTTTTTCCTGTATGTTTCTCTGACAGCCGAACCTTTCATCGTCCAGACAGGCGGATAGGAGCGAATATCAACGCCGGAATATACGACTTTTGTGATGTCCTCGGCTTCCGGGAAGCGATCAATGACCGTTTGTTTAATAAATTCGCTGACGGTTGTGATCATGGTGACATTGTCGAGTACTTCTTTTCCTTGCGCGAAGGTCATCTTTTTTTCAGAAAACATTTCGTTATGCAGGCTCAAAACAATCATGCTGCTTGGTGAAGCTTTTTTATATAAAGAGACATTTAAAGGCCTGTTAAACACATGGATTAGATCAAAGGAAGAGGCCCGCAGCTCTTCGGCTACCGCCTCGCGGTAATGCTCTTTTGGCAAATGGATATACTGTACGCCGTCTTTCGTTTCTCTTTTTGGAAGTGATGGATCTTCTATTGAAAAAATGGTCAGATCGTATCGGCTGCTGAAATAAGGCGTGACACCGTCAATCATCATTTGAATAGCGCCGCCGCGTACCGCTGGCGCCGGCAGCTTTTCTGTACAGATAAAGGCAAGTTTCATTTTCATTCCCCCTGATACAGCGACGATAAATAGGCGATTTCGTTAGCCAAACCATCGTTTAAGGATGTGGCGGGATCGTATTGCAAGAGCTGTTTTGCTTTTGAAATATCCGCCCACGTTTTGCTTGGTTCCCCTGCTATTTTGTCCGAGAAGTGTAGTGTTGCTTTTTTACCGGAAATGTCTTCAATGAGGGAAACAACCTTTAAGACTGAGGCACGTTCTCTGCCGCCGATATTCACTGTTTCACCAATAAGATGGGGGTTCCCAAGAACAGCGGTGATGCCTTTGACACAGTCGCTGATATAGGTGAAATCTCTTGACTGCTGTCCGTCACCGAAGATGGTGAGCGGCTTTTTCAGAAGGTGCTGTTTGATGAGCCGGTGAAATGCCATGTCCGGCCGCTGTCTCGGCCCATATACGGTAAAGAAACGGAGAATCACAATTGGAATGCCGAAGCTTTGTTGATATACATGGCAAAGCTTTTCTCCCGTTAGCTTTGTTACCCCGTACGGAGATAAAGGATAAAGCGCCGCATCTTCACTGACTTTCCCTTGTTTTTCGCCATAGACGGAAGAGGTGGAAGCAAAGACGAACGCTTGAACGGGATGTTTTCGGCATGCCTCAAGGAGCCTTTGGAGCGCTTGGATATTATGTGCGGCATATGGGTGAAAATGATCGCCCCAGCTTGAACGGACACCCGGTATGGCTGCCAAATGAAAGATGACATTCACATCTTCCAGCAAGGGAGAAAGATCTGCTGTCAGCAGATTTTCCTTTATGAACGTAAATCGTTTTTCTGGCAGCAGGGCATCAAGGTTTCTTAATTTTAAGGAAAATGGAGTCGGTCCGATAAAGTCGTCGATTCCGATAACGTTATGTGTTTCATCCCTCAGCAATTCTTCGCAGAGGTGGGAGCCGATAAATCCCGCTGCTCCTGTGACGAGTATTTTCATGGGCGGCCAACCCCCGTGCAGATCAGACCGCAAGCCTCCAGAGATTCTTTTTTCAATACGTTGCGCCCGTCGATCACCAGACGCCCTTTCATGGTGCCTGCGGCCTTTTTCCAATCAATCGCTAAAAACTCGGGCCATTCTGTGGCCAAAAATAAAAAGTCACTTTCTTCTATCGCGTCAAAAGCTTGAGAATGCTGGGTCACATGTTGCCGCAAATGTTCTGGTAGAACAGCTTCAGGGTCATAAGCATGGACATGACATCCCAGATCTGTCAGCCTTTCCATCAGCCTGACGGCTTGAGAATTCCTAATGTCATCGGTATGCGGTTTGAAGGAAATGCCGAGTATAGCCGCTTTTTTGCCGTGAAGTGTATCGAAGAAAGATTTTATTTTTTTGACATACAGGCCGAGCTGGGTGTCATTGATGTGCTGAACGGCTTGAAGCAGGTAGGTCTCCGTGTTTTTTTCAAAGGCAGCGAATTGCAGCGCCTGCAGATCCTTTGGAAAGCAAGAGCCGCCGTATCCAATGCCGGCCTGCAAAAAGTGCCCCCCGATTCTCGGGTCAAGTCCGATAGCGCGGGAAATATCTGAGATATCTGATTGGTAGGCTTCACATATGCGGGCCATTTCATTAATGAACGAAATTTTTGCTGCTAAAAAGAAGTTATTGGCATATTTGATCAGCTCTGCTCCTGCTAAACTTGTGATGATATAAGGGGTGTCAATGTGTTTGTAAATGGATTTGACGATTGCTGCCGATACGTGATCTCCTTTCTGAATACCGATAACTGTTTTGTCAGGATACAGCATGTCATGCAAGGCGCTGCCTTCCCGCAGAAACTCCGGATTGGATACGATGTTAAATGAATTTGCTGAAACGCCGGAGGCAATCAGCTGTTTTGCTATGTTTTCATTTGTCCCGGGGGGAACAGTGCTTTTTGTAATGATGGTTTTATACGATCGGATCGTCTGGCTCAAATCGCTGATAACGGACTGCAGCGCTTTCGTATTTGCTGATCCGTCCGAGCGCGGAGGGGTTCCGACTGCGATAAAAATGACGGGACATTCCTCCATGCTTAATTTCACTTCGGAAGAAAACGAGAGATTATCGCAATGATGTACTGCATCTGAAAGCCCAGGCTCGTAAAAGGGAATGTCTCCATTTTTCAGCTGCTCGATTTTTTTGACATCTTTGTCTGTGCATATCATGTCATGTCCGATGGATGCCAGTGCCGCTGATAGGGTTAAACCGACATATCCGGCGCCAACCACGCAAATTTTCATCACCCTGAGCTCCTTTACAAGATTACTGGTCATATATCAATATCCTATTAAAAAAGGGCTGGTTCGTGATTCCGTTTTCAGCCCAGTTGCATCTGCCTAATTTCAGGTGTACAAACATCTGGGTGCGGTCTTGGAATATCATGTAATAAACATGAGCTGAGGGGAAAATAACATGATAAAAAAAGCAATCATTCCTGCCGGCGGATTCGGAACGAGGAATCTGCCGGTGACGAAGGTAATTCCGAAAGAAATGTTTCCGGTAGGATCTAAGCCCGTCATTCATTATATTGTGGAAGAGCTTAAGGAGTCAGGCATTGAAGATATTTTGATGGTTGTATCGAGCCATAAAAATCTGATTGTCGATTATTTTGATTCTTCTTTAGCGCTTGAAGCTTTTCTCGCCTCCCGGCACAAATTGCATTTACTCAGCGAACATCCGGTTCCGGATATACGCATTCATTATGTGCGTCAGCCTTATGCAAAAGGTCTTGGCGACGCGATTTCTTTTGGAAAGCAATTTGCAGGCGAAGAGCCGTTTGCCGTCGTTTTGCCGGATGATCTGATCTTCTCCGCTAATCAGCCGGCCCTGGGGCAGCTGATTGAGGCGTATACGAAATATCAGTGCAGTGTGATCGGTTTAAAAGAAACAAAAACGGAGGATTTGCACCATTACGGTGTGATAAAAGGGGAGTCTGTTGAAAAAGGGCTTTATCGCATTCAGGATATTGTGGAAAAGCCTAAACAAAACCCGCCATCTCATTTTGCCGCAGCAGGGCGTTATATTTTCACACCTGATATTTTTGATAAGCTGGAGACATTGGAAGCTGATGCCGGAGGAGAAGTGCAGATAACGGATGCGATTAAATCTTCACTCGGGATATCGAGCGTTTACGGAAAAATGCTGGAGGGCAAACGGTATGACATCGGACTGCAAAAGGATTATCTGAAGCTGATCACCGATATGCTGAAAACGTAAAAGAACCCCCATAACAGGGGGTTCAATCAGCGTGGAGATCGCCGAATGTTGTCATGATTCCCTCTTCGTCGAGTTCTTCCTCATAACGCTCATGGGCCCTGCTTTGATAAACGGTAATTTCTTTGCCTGTGATATCTGTAGCGATGAAATTTTCGTACGACTCTGTATTGCCGATATTTTCTTCGGCATTCATCGTCATATCATCATAGCTGAGTGGCGGGTTTTCCATATCCTGCGGTGTTGATGAATTTCCGTATTTTTCGACGTCTTGGTAAGAATCTTCACTGTCATATGGCGCTCTGATTTCTTCATCATCGTCAAATTCAAATTGCCCGAAAGGTGTTTCTTCTTCGATCGGACGGTCTTTAGAAATGATATCTTGTGACGAATACTCTGCGAGCGTCGTGGCGGTCGGAAGCGCTTCAAGACGTTCGTATGGAATTTCCTTTCCGCTGACTTCACAAATTCCGTATGTGCCGTTTTCTATTGCCTCCAATGAATGCTCAATGTCCCGAAGATGCTCTCGTTCATGCAAATCGAGAGCGATGTCTTTTTCACGCTCATAAAGTTCGGTTGCATGATCTCCGGGGTGGTTGTCATAAGCCGAAAGTTCCCCCATTGAATCATATGGAAAGGCTGAATTGAGCTGAAAATGGTCATTGTCTTTGAAACGGTTTAAGATATCCTCTTTTGTTTGTTCCAGTTCATGTTTCAAATGCTGAAGCTGGTCTTTTGTAAGCATTGTAATCGCCTCGTTTCTCTGTGATGCATACCTTTAGTATGAACAGATCGCCTGAGAACTTTCATAAATGACGGGTGGAGGAATCTAGGAGATTTCCCTTATATGGTAAGCGGATACAACCTTTGCTTTCAGCGGAGAAAGAAATTTAAGGTTTGTTTCTTTTTCATTTCTGTAATTAGGTTTATAATAGGTAAGGCAGGCCATTTGGACTGCATGATCTGTGTGTTTGACACAAAGGAGACACAGGTGTATGGTATTAAAAGCATTTTAAGGATTATGGAGGAATGCCTCATGGTGACAACGGTGCAGCGTACGTTCCGAAAAGGAGTTCTACATGCATTACATAAAGCCAAAGAAGTCAACCATGCTGTCTTAATAAGCTATTCGAGACAAATCGAGTCTCTTGACCCTCTATCATTTTTCAATTACGGAGCAAAAAAATATACAGGCAATCGATTTTTTTGGTCAGATCCTGAAAGTGAATTGACAATAGTCGGTCTTGGCAAAGAAGCGATTTTCCAGACAAATCAAAAAAACAGCGAGCGGTATCGCGAGGTTTTTGAACAATGGGAGCGCTTTAAAAAGACGGCTTTTCATATTTGTGAAGAAGAAAAGCTGCAGCATTCTGCAGTGGGACCTGTGTTATTCGGAGGATTTTCTTTTGACCCTTGCGAAGAAAGAGGTACACAATGGGACCATTTCTCGGAAGGGGATTTCTTTGTGCCTGCGCTTATGCTGACGATGACTGCTGATGGCCCTTTCTTAACAGTCAACAGATGGGTAAGCGGAGAGGAAGACGCAGAAGGTGTTTTGGAAGGCTTAATTGCTTTTGCAGCGGAATTTATGGTTTCGGATTTAGATCAAAGGCATCAGGCTGTGATTGCGGAATCCGAAGAGCTGGATAAGGATGATTGGCTCAAAGCGATTGAAACGGCAACAAGCCAAATGAAAGAGAAACAATACGATAAAGTGGTTCTTGCCCGAGAGCTGCTGCTCACGTTTGACGGCCCGGTCCAAATTGAACCGGTGCTTAAAACGCTTCTGAACGATCAGCAGACAAGCTATGTTTTTGCAATCGAACAGGAAGGAAAAACCTTTGTCGGCGCGTCTCCGGAAAGGCTGATCAAAAAAGACGGCAGCACTGTCATGTCTTCTTGTCTGGCCGGCTCCATTAGACGCGGCAAGGATGAAGAAGAAGACCGCCTCATAGGCCTTGAATTATTAAACGATAAGAAAAACCTGCTGGAGCATGATATTGTGGTCGGCATGATCCATGACGCTTTTGTATCAAGCTGTTCGGAGGTTGAAAAGCCTAGCGGACCTGTATTGTACAAAACAAAAAGTGTCCAGCACTTATTTACGCCGATTGTCGGTCAGCTTCGAGAGTCTGATTCGCTTTTTGACTTAATTGAGAAACTGCATCCCACACCGGCGCTTGGGGGGGCACCTCAGAAAAAAGCTGTTGAAGTGATCAGAGAGATCGAGCCGCTGTCCCGCGGCTGGTATGCAGCTCCTATCGGCTGGATTGACAGCCAGAATAACGGGGAATTCGCAGTAGCCATCCGTTCAGGACTGATCGAGGGCAGCACAGCTAGGCTGTTTGCTGGGTGCGGCATTGTGGAAGACTCGGACCCGCAGTCTGAATATGAAGAAACGCAGATTAAATTGAAGCCGATGATCTCTGCATTAGGAGGTGTGAGGCGTTGACAGCCAACCCGATTACTCATTATATCGGAAGTTTTATTGATGAATTCGCCCTTTCCGGGATTACGGACGCCGTCGTTTGTCCGGGCTCAAGATCTACACCGCTGGCTATTCTTGCAGCCGCTCATCCTGATATCAACGTCCATGTTCAAATTGATGAAAGATCTGCCGGGTTTTTTGCTCTAGGGCTGGCAAAAGCGAAGCAGCATCCCGTTCTTTTGATCTGCACATCAGGAACAGCCGCGGCTAACTTTTATCCGGCTGTGATTGAAGCCTATTATTCGAGAGTGCCCATTATTGTGTTAACTGCTGATCGGCCTCACGAGCTGCGCGAAGTAGGCGCACCGCAGGCTATTAATCAGCACTTCTTATTCGGTAACTTTGTTAAGTTTTTCACAGACTCAGCTCTTCCAGAAGCATCTCCGAATATGCTGAGATATATCCGAACGCTGGCCGGCCGCGCCGCCGGGGAAGCACAAAAGCGTCCAATGGGACCTGTCCATGTGAATGTGCCGCTGCGCGAACCGCTGATGCCGGATCTTTCGGATGAGCCGTTTGGAAGAATGAGAACAGGCCGTCACGTGTCTGTGAAAACGGGTACGCAGTCTGTTGACCGCGAATCTCTGTCTGATGTGGCTGCAATGCTGGCAGAGGCTGAAAAAGGAATGATCGTCTGCGGAGAACTCCACAGTGATACGGATAAGGAAAGCATTATTGCGCTGTCTAAGGCGCTTCAGTATCCGATTTTAGCCGACCCGCTGTCTAATCTGAGGAACGGTATTCATGATAAAAGCACTGTCATTGATGCGTATGATTCATTTTTAAAAGATGATGAGCTGAAGTCGAAACTGCGTCCTGATGTTGTCGTCCGTTTTGGGCCGATGCCTGTTACAAAACCGGTTTTCTTATGGCTTAAGGATGACCCGGCGATCGAGCAGATTGTGATTGACGAGGATGGAGGGTGGAGAGATCCGACACAGGCAAGCGCACATATGATTCACTGCAATGCATCCGTTTTTGCCGAAGCGATCATGACCGAACATGCTGACATGACCAGATCACCAGAATGGCTGGAAAAGTGGCAGTTTGCCAATGAGAGGTTCCGTGCGCATCTGCAAACAATCAGCAGTGAAGAGGTTTCGTTTGAAGGCAATCTCTATCGAATCCTGCAGCATCTTGTGCCTGAAAACAGCTCGCTGTTTATCGGCAACAGCATGCCGATCAGAGATGTTGATACGTTTTTTGAAAAGCAGGAACGCCCTTTCCGGATTTATTCAAACCGGGGCGCAAATGGGATAGACGGTGTTGTCTCCTCTGCCATGGGGGTATGTGAAGGAACAAAAGCGCCTGTTACCCTCGTGATTGGCGATTTATCTTTTTATCACGATTTAAACGGACTGCTGGCGGCCAAAAAGCTGGGCATTCCTCTTACTGTGATTCTGGTGAATAATGACGGTGGAGGGATTTTCTCATTTTTGCCGCAGGCTTCTGAGAAGGCACACTTTGAAGATTTGTTCGGCACGCCGACAGGGCTTGATTTCAAGAATGCGGCTGCACTATACGGCGGAACGTATTCATGTCCGGCCTCATGGGATGAATTCAAAGCAGCTTACGCCCCGCAGGCAGACAAACCCGGACTCCATTTGATAGAAATCAAAACGGATCGCCAGTCAAGAGTCCAGCTTCATCGCGATATGCTGAATGAGGCTGTGCGGGAAGTGAAAAAACAATGGAAACTGTAAACATAACGGTTTCAGATGGTGTCCGATATGCTGTGACAGACGACCGGCCGAACGCTTCAGAAGCCGTCGTCTGTCTGCACGGGTTTACCGGCAGCAAACAATCATGGACTTTTCTTGATGGGATGCTGCCTGATTCCCGTTTGATCAAAATGGATTGTTTAGGGCATGGTGAAACAGATGCCCCGCTGAATGGGAAAAGATACAGCACAAGCCGGCAAGTTTCTGATCTTGCCGAGATGTTTGATCAATTAAAACTTCACAAAGTGAAATTGATTGGGTATTCTATGGGAGGAAGGCTTGCTTATTCTTTTGCGGCGGCTTATCCCGAACGGGTATCAGCACTTGTGCTTGAAAGCACAACGCCGGGGCTTAAAACGCTTGAGGAACGGCGGGATCGGATCATACGGGACCGGAAGCTTGCTGATTTTATTTTGCGTAACGGGATCAAAGCTTTTGTGCAATATTGGGAGGGTATCCCTTTGTTTTCATCCCAGCAGCGGCTGGCTGAAGATATTCGGCACAGGATACGGTCGGGCCGTCTGCGAAACAATAAGGTTGGGCTTGCAAACAGTTTAACCGGTATGGGCACCGGTTCACAGCCTTCCTTGTGGAGCCGTGTAGAAGAAATAGCTGTGCCTGTGCTTCTGATCTGCGGGGAGTGGGACGAAAAGTTTTGTGCCATCAATCAAGAGGTGCATAAGAAGCTCCCATCTAGTAAAATAGAGATTGTTCCTGAAGCCGGACATACGGTACATGTGGAACAGCCGCGTATTTTTGGTAAAATAGTGAGTGAGTTTTTGACAAGCTTATAACTCGTTCACATGGAAAAATAGAGGAGGTCATATCATGGCTGTAGAATGGAAAACTGAACGGACATACGATGAAATATTGTATGAAACGTATAATGGTATTGCAAAAATAACAATCAACCGCCCTGAGGTACATAACGCGTTTACTCCTAAAACGGTTGCTGAAATGATTGATGCGTTTGCTCGCGCGAGAGACGATCAAAATGTCGGCGTAATCGTGCTTGCCGGTGCAGGAGACAAAGCCTTCTGTTCTGGCGGAGACCAGAAAGTGCGCGGTCACGGCGGTTATGTAGGAGACGACCAAATTCCGCGCTTAAACGTGCTGGATCTTCAGCGTTTAATCCGCGTCATTCCGAAACCGGTTGTCGCGATGGTGTCCGGATATGCGATCGGCGGAGGCCATGTGCTTCACATCGTATGTGACTTGACAATCGCTGCCGACAACGCGATTTTCGGACAAACAGGCCCTAAAGTGGGAAGCTTTGACGCTGGTTACGGTTCTGGCTATCTGGCTCGAATCGTAGGACATAAAAAAGCCCGTGAAATCTGGTATCTGTGCCGTCAGTATAACGCACAGGAAGCGCTGGACATGGGTCTTGTCAACACAGTCGTTCCTTTGGAACAGCTTGAAGAAGAAACGATTAAATGGTGTGAAGAAATGCTTGAAAAAAGCCCGACCGCACTGCGCTTTCTTAAAGCTGCGTTTAACGCGGACACAGACGGACTTGCTGGAATTCAGCAGTTTGCAGGGGATGCTACCCTTCTTTACTACACAACTGATGAAGCAAAAGAAGGCCGTGATTCCTTTAAGGAAAAACGCAAACCTGATTTCGGACAGTTCCCTCGTTTCCCGTGATCAGCAATACTTAGTCAACAAACAGCTTGAGACTTTGCGGTCCAAGCTGTTTTCTTTTCAATACAGACATTTTACCTCGGAGATGATGACATGCTGACAGAACAGCCCAATTGGCTCATGCAGCGGGCCCAGCTGACACCTGAGAGAATCGCTCTCATCTATGGAGACCAAACCGTGACATTTGCAGAATTGTTTGCGGCGTCTAAGCGAATGGCGGCGCAGCTTGCTGCTTATTCGGTTCGGAAAGGAGACACCGCGGCTATTTTGCTCCAAAACCGTGCAGAAATGGTATACGCCGTTCACGCTTGTTTTTTGCTTGGTGTGAAGGCGGTGCTTCTGAATACGAAGCTGTCAACACATGAAAGGCTGTTTCAGCTAGGGGATTCCGACGCCCGCTTTTTACTGACAGATTCAAGCTTTGACAAGCAAAATTATGAGCACATCGTTCAAATCATTGATGTGGACGAGCTTGCCAAAGAATCCGCAGAGGAAATTGAAATCCAGGCCTATATGAAATTGGAAGAAACGGCAACGCTGATGTATACATCAGGTACGACAGGCAAGCCCAAGGGGGTTCAGCAGACATTCGGAAACCATTATTTCAGTGCGGTGTCATCCGCGCTTAATTTGGGTATAACAGAACAAGACCGCTGGCTTATCGCATTGCCGCTCTTTCACATCAGCGGATTGTCCGCGTTATTTAAATCTGTGATCTACGGAATGGCCGTCGTGCTTCACCAGCGTTTTTCAGTAAGCGATGTGCTGGATTCTATCAACAGGCATCAAGTGACAATGATATCTGCAGTGCAGACGATGCTGGCCAGTCTTTTGGCCGAAACAAGCCGCTGTCCTGAATCCATCAGATGTATTCTGCTAGGCGGAGGTCCTGCCCCGCTGCCTTTGCTTGAGGAATGCCGTGAGAAAGGATTCCCTGTCTTTCAGTCATATGGAATGACAGAAACATGCTCGCAAATTGTGGCCCTGTCACCGGAATTCAGTATGGAAAAGCTCGGGTCTGCGGGTAAACCGCTGTTTTCATGTGAGATCAAAATAGAACGGGATGGACAGGCATGTGAACCGTTTGAACACGGTGAAATCTTGGTCAAAGGCCCAAATGTCATGAAAAGCTATTTTAACCGGGAGAGCGCAAATGAAGCATCCTTTCAAAATGGCTGGCTGAAAACAGGTGATCTTGGGTATTTGGACAGTGAAGGCTTTTTATATGTATTAGACAGGCGTTCAGATCTGATCATATCAGGCGGAGAAAATATTTATCCGGCTGAAGTGGAATCAGTGCTGCTTTCACACCCCGCTGTGGCCGAAGCCGGTGTTTCAGGGGCTGAGGACAAAAAATGGGGGAAAGTGCCCCACGCCTATCTTGTCCTGCACAAGCCTGTAAGCGAAGAAGAATTGACCGCCTACTGCAAAGAACGTTTGGCGAAGTATAAAATTCCGGCGAAATTTTTTGAACTTGACGGCCTGCCGCGCAATGCGTCTAATAAGCTCTTGCGAAACCAGCTGAAGGATGCGCGTAAAGGAGAACTGTTATGATCGAAATAGAGAAAATTACGCTTTACCATTTGAGTATGAATTTAAAGAAACCATTTAAAAGCAGCATTGAAACGCTTCAAGAGCGTAAATTTCTGATCGTGGAAGCCATTGATACATCCGGTGTCACAGGGTGGGGAGAAGTATCTGCGTTCTCTTCGCCTTGGTACACCGAGGAAACCATTGGAACATGTTTGCACATGCTTAAGGATTTTTTTATTCCCAATGTTGTCGGGCGTGAATTCAGTCATCCTTCCGACGTGCCGGACAGCCTGGCGCGCTATAAAGGCAACCGGATGGCAAAAGCGGGACTTGAATCGGCTGTCTGGGATATCTATGCGAAAAAGAAGGGCATGTCTCTCGCCGAGGCATTGGGCGGGACAAGAGATAAAGTCCCTGCCGGGGTGGTTGTCGGCTTGGCGCCACTTGACGATATGCTGAAGGAAATCGAGAGTTATCAAAAAGAGGGTTATCGACGAATAAAAATTAAAATTCAGCCTGGACAGGATGTTGAATTAGTCAAGGCCATCCGCAGCCGGTTCCCAAACATTCCGCTCATGGCCGACGCCAATTCTTCCTATGAGCTGAAGGACATCAGCCGGTTAAAGGAGCTTGATGAATATCATTTAATGATGATTGAGCAGCCTCTGCAAGCTGATGACATCGTTGACCACCGCCACTTGCAGAAACATTTGAAAACCGCCATTTGCCTTGATGAAAGTATTTGTTCATTTGATGATGCGAGACGGGCGATTGAGCTCGGAAGCTGCAAAATCATTAATATTAAGCCTTCCCGTGTCGGCGGCTTAACAGAAGCCTTAAAAATTCATGATTTATGCAGAGAGCATCATATGCAGGTTTGGTGCGGCGGAATGCTGGAAACAGGCATATCAAGAGCGCAGAACGTGGCGCTGGCTTCACTGCCGCAATTCACAATACCTGGGGATATATCCTCATCCTCACGCTATTGGGATGAGGATATTGTGACCCCGGATATCCGTATTGATAATGGATTTATTTCTGTGTCCAAACAGCCTGGTTTAGGGGTTGAAGTGAATCAGGACATTATGCGAAAATATGTGACCAAAATGGATGTTTTCACGCAGCATGGATAAGAAAAAAGCATTTTGACATTTTGAGAGAATGTCAATGTGCTGTTATAGTAAAAGCGTTCGTTGAATACATCCCTTCTCGTTTGGACCGGCTGTTGACCCAGCCGGTTTTTTTTGTATGTAAATTACGCTTGACAAAAGTGGACAAACGCGATAGTTTTGCATTAAGGAAACTTTTTGTCCTACTTAAACAAAATATGCTTTTGTCTAATTTTATGTCACATGTCTAAGAAATGAAAACATAAGATAATACAATCTGACATTGATGGCAAAGAGGAGGGAAAATATGAAAAAGGGACTGATGGCAGCAGTGCTTTTGTCCTGCATTGCCTTAACGGGATGCGGGACGGATTCAGCCGGAAAAAGCGCTGACAAGCGCCTGCAGGTAACGGCAACAACATCCCAAATTGCCGATGCAGCCGAAAACATCGGAGGAAAACATGTGAAAGTGACCGCTTTAATGGGACCGGGAGTCGATCCGCACCTTTATAAAGCGTCACAAGGCGACACGAAAAAATTGATGTCAGCCGATGTCGTTCTGTACAGCGGATTGCACTTGGAAGGGAAAATGGAGGACATTCTTCAAAAGATTGGCGAACAAAAACAAGCAGCGGCTGTCACTGAGGCCATACCGAAAAACAAGCTTATTTCTGCCGGAGAAGGCAAAATGTTTGATCCGCACGTTTGGTTCAGCATTCCGTTATGGATCTATGCGGTGGATGAAATTGAAGCGCAATTCAGCAAAGCGATGCCTGAGTATGCGGAAGATTTTAAGAAAAAGGCCAAAGAGTACAAAGAGGATTTGCAATATTTAGATAAGTGGTCGCGTCAAGAGATTGCGAGCATTCCGGAGAAAAGCCGTGTGCTGGTCACCGCTCACGATGCCTTTGCGTACTTTGGGAAAGAGTATGGATTTCAAGTGAAAGGCCTGCAGGGGCTAAGTACAGATTCTGATTACGGATTGAAGGATGTTCAGGAGCTGGTCGATCTCCTGACAGAAAAACAAATAAAAGCTGTTTTTGTCGAAAGCAGCGTATCTGAAAAATCAATAAATGCAGTGGCGGAAGGGGCTAAAGAAAAAGGCCATACAGTCACAATCGGCGGTCAGCTCTATTCGGATGCCATGGGTGAAAAGGGCACAAAAGAAGGCACATACGAAGGGATGTTCCGCCACAATATCAATACAATTACCAAAGCGCTTAAATAAAGAAAAGAGGTGATGGATATGTTCCCTGTTGAGCTCGAAAATGTAACGGTCGCTTATCATAAAAAGCCTGTTCTGCAGGACATTTCACTGCAGGTGCCTGAAGGAAAGCTAATTGGCATTATCGGTCCAAACGGCGCGGGAAAATCAACCTTGATCAAAACCATTCTCGGTCTTGTGCCCCGGGCTTCAGGAGACATCTCTATTTACGGCAAAGACTATAAGAATCAACGGACAAGAATCGGATACGTTCCGCAGCGCGGATCAGTTGACTGGGATTTTCCCACAAACGCGCTCGATGTCGTGCTGATGGGGCGATACGGCCGGATTGGCTTATTGAAAAGGTCCAAAAAAGCAGATGTGGAAATGGCGAAAGCCGCTTTAGACAAAGTAGGAATGCTTGATTATGCGAAAAGGCAGATCAGCCAGCTGTCAGGAGGCCAGCAGCAGCGGGTGTTTCTTGCCCGGGCGCTATGCCAGGACGCCGATGTTTATTTTATGGATGAACCGTTTGCCGGCGTTGATGCAGCGACGGAGCGGGCAATTATGACGCTTTTGGCAGAACTCAAAGAAAAAGGGAAAACAGTGCTTGTCGTCCACCATGATCTGCAGACTGCCGAGGATTATTTCGATTGGATCTTACTGCTTCATCTAAGAAAAATCGCTTTCGGACCAGCGAAGACTGTTTTTACGATCGAAAACTTGCAAAAAACGTATGGAGGAAGACTGACGTTTCTAAAAGATAAAGTGCTGGCAGAAGAACATAAGGGGTGAGCGTATTGTTTGAAAGTTTGTGGCTGCAGCTCCAGCATCCGAATACACAGTGGGTGTTGGCTGGTACGCTTTTGCTTGGAGCGGCAAGCGGGGTATTGGGCAGTTTTGTGCTGCTGAGAAAACAAAGTTTAATCGGCGATGCGATGGCCCATTCAGCTCTGCCGGGAGTGTGTCTCGCTTTTCTGTTCACCGGGCAAAAATCACTGCCTTTCTTTTTGCTGGGGGCAGCAATTGCCGGGCTGCTTGGAACGTGGTGCATTCAGCTGATTCCGCGGCTTTCAAAAACAAAAGAGGACTCGGCAATCGGGATTGTTCTCTCTGTGTTTTTTGGCGTCGGAATCATACTGCTGACATATATTCAGCAACAAGGGACGGGAAGTCAGAGCGGGCTGGATTCTTTTTTGTTCGGCCAGGCGGCTTCATTAGTTAGGCAGGATATCATGCTGATTGCAGGAATATCTGCTGTTTTATTGCTCCTCTGTGTTGTTTTCTTTAAGGAGTTTACATTGATCACTTTTGATCTCGCATTTGCAAAGGGATTGGGAATGCCGGTGCGTTTTTTAAACGGGCTTTTGGCCTGTCTGATCGTCTGTGCTGTCGTTATCGGACTTCAAACAGTTGGTGTGATATTGATGGCGGCTATGCTGATTACACCCGCTATAGCTGCAAGATATTGGACCGAGCGATTAACCCGAATGATGGTCATTGCCGGTTTCATAGGCGGTGTAAGCGGCGTAGCCGGAACCTTGCTTAGCACGACGATGAAGGGTATGGCGACAGGGCCATTAATGATCTTATCAGCAACGATAATCTTTCTATTTTCAATGATTTGCGCGCCAAAGCGGGGATTGGCAGCAAAAGCAATAAGGCTGATCAGGCTGCGGCGCAAAACAGGCCGAGAGCAGGTGTTGCTGACGATATATGAGCAATATGAAAAGAACGATCTTTATGTAACGGCTGACGGTGTAAGAAAGAAAAGGCGAGTATCCCCTTCATTATGCCATAAGGTACTAAATGACTTAGAGAAAGAGAAGTGCATCGAGCGTATCGAAAATGGGATTTGGCAAATGACACGCACTGGGATAGAAAAAGGTCATCACATTGCTTTGAAGCATCGGATGTATGAAGTGTACCTGATGCATGAAATGGAGCTTGCGAATATAGAAATTGATCAGGATTATTTTGACCCGGATCGTTTGCCCAGGGAAACGAGAGAGCGGCTTTTTTCGCTCTTAAAGCTGTATGGCCGGATGCCTGAGCTTCAAAAGGCGGCTCCTGATTCAGAGAAGGGACAGATCGCAAATGAGTTTTGAGGCATGGATTATAGCTACTGGTGTATTAGTCGGTGTAAGCTGCGCGCTGATCGGCACCTTTCTTGTGTTGAGAAGAATGGCGATGCTGGCCGACGCGATCAGCCATACAGTGTTGCTTGGCATCGTCAGTGCTTTTCTTGTGACAGGCAGTCTTGACGGGATACCTATGTTTATCGGCGCGGCCGTATCTGGACTGTTAACGGCATTTTTGGTTCAGCTTCTCCACAGCAAGGGGGTTCAATCAGATGCCGCTATAGGTGTTGTTTTTACATCTTTATTTGCGGTGGGCGTCATTTTGCTATCTGTGTATGGAGCGAATGTCCATCTTGATATTGAGCACTCGTTGATGGGAGAGATCGCTTTTGTGCCGTGGAGTACGATCACGGTATTCGGAGCTGACATCGGGCCGAAAGCGTTTTGGATGCTGGCATCTGTTTTGGTTTTAAATGTGGTGTTGATCAGTGTGTGCTATAAGGAGTTCAAAATCGCTTCGTTTGATCCGCAAATGGCTTTAGCGCTGGGAATACCCGTGTTGCTGATTCACTATGTGCAAATGGGCATGCTCTCACTCACGACCGTTGCTTCTTTTGATTCGGTGGGTGCTGTATTGGTTGTGGCTATGCTGATTGTCCCGCCTGCTGCGGCTCATTTGCTGACAGACCGGCTGTTGTATATGCTGATTCTCAGCGCGGTGATTGGAGGGCTGTCGGCTGTCATGGGCTATTTCTTCGCAACGTGGCTTAATGTTTCGATTTCCGGAGCGATGGCGGCCATGACAGGTGTATGGTATGCAGGCGCCTTATTGTTCTCACCTGCAAACGGGGTCATGACACAAAAGATAAGGACACAAAACATACGAAAAGAAAGAGCTGGCTGATGCAGCTCTTTCTTTTGATTACAAATCATGCGGCTTAAACGTTTTACAGTCCGTTTCCCGGCTGTTGTCAGCCGTTTCACCAGTATGGCTGACAACATAAATGGCATCAGCGGTGCACTTGTTTCCTTTGCCCCAATAAGAACAGTTGTTGACTTCGCATAGAATTTTCTGCTCCATGCCATCCCCTCCTTATAAAGGTTCTGGCTTAGTATAGCCGGCAGACTTGTCCTCTATTCCTCCTGTCGGATATAACGCTTATCCCTCATAAACATTTTCCAGAAGAAAAAGAAACCGGGAAAAAGGATGATAAATGCAACGATATACGTCGCAAACAGCGCTCTGAACGTTGCCGGCTCTGTAAAACCCGACATGATTGTCACATCAGGGTAAATCATGTACGGAAGATGCGCCCGCCCGTACGCGTAGCTGGCGAGAAAATACTGTACCGCAATCGCGACAAGTGCTAGCCGCGGTTTGCCGATGTTTTGGCCAAAGCTCTTGTTAGGCAGAAAAAGAGCGATTCCCGCAATGACAAATGTAATAAACGATGCAATTATCCAGGAGAGATCATTCATCATGCCGCTATACAGCCAGTTGGCTTCATTTCGCATTGTCAGCATAATGCATAAAGCAAACAGGAGTGAAATCGGGCCGGTAATCAAGGCGCTTTTTCTGTAAGCGCTGTACGCATCCTGTTCCTCCGCTACATTTGAAAAATCAGCAAGCAGAAGCGAGGACAAAAATAAAGTGCTTAAAATCGCAAACCCCATGAATGAATAGGCGTTCGGGCTTGAAAAGATTTTAGACATATTCAAATTATAGATTCCGTCCGTTTTTTCGATAAACCCTCCGTGTGTCACAGGGAGAACCAAAATTAAAATAGCCGGGATGAGAAAACCGGAGATTCCGGAAATATATCTTAGCGTTTTTCGTTCTTTCGCTGTGTTTGAAAAAACGAGAAAGCCGCTTCGGATCGCTAAAAACAGTAAAATCATGCTGCCGGGAATTAATAAAACAGTTCCGAGCACAAATGTCGCGCCGGGAAAAAAGCTGAAAAGCGCCACGACGATGGCCACAATAAAGACGTTTGTGACCTCCCAAGTCGGGGACAGAAATCGGTTGGCGATATCGGTGGCCTTCATGTGCTCCTTGTTTAAATAGATCATAGACCAAAATCCCGCTCCAAAATCCATTGTCGCCATGACGGCGTAGATAAACACAAAGCCCCAGATAATTGAGATGGCGATCAGAGCGTCAGTTGTAATATCCATTTGTCGATCTTCCTTCCGTTTGGTTTCCTGTTTGCGGAGCCATTACGAATCCGCTGTATTTAAATCTTCGTCAACCGGGTGTTTGCGGAAATAGTACAGCAGCACGTAAACGACAGCCGCGCCTAACACGGCGTAAACGAATGTGAAAAATAAGAAGAGGATCCCGATCGAGCCGGTCGTCGTCACCACATCCGATGTTTTCTGGAGATGATAGATGACCCATGGCTGCCTCCCCGTACAGGCGAAAATCCAGCCAAATTCAATGCCGATGATGCTAAAAGGGCCTGCCGTCATAAAAATGACCAAAAGCCACGTTGGGAAACGGTCTTTCTTCAGCACCTTTTTCCATACCACACCGATAATGGAATAGAGAATAAGCAGCATACCCACTCCGACCATCGCATTAAACAGCGTGTGAACGAACAGCGGCGGCCATTCGTCTTTTGGAAACGCGTTTAATCCTTTCACAACAGTGTCAAAACGGTCGGCTGCCAAAAAGCTTAACGCCCATGGAATTTCGATGGCCCATTTTACTTTTTCTTCATTCGGGTCGGTAAAACCGCCGATCGCAAGCGGGGCGTGAGACGTTGTTTCAAACAAACCTTCGGCAGCGGCTAATTTTTCGGGCTGGTATTCGTGCAGCATCTGAGCTGATTCGTGGCCGTTCAATGCCGTCAACAATGAAAAAATACCGCCGATTGTCAATGAAAGCAAAAGCGCTTTCCGGTGAAAGCGATAGATGTTTTCCTTTTTTTGCGACCGGATCATCTTGTATGCGGCAACAGAAGCGACGATAAAGGCCCCCGTCATAAACGCGGACACCACGACATGGCCGGCGGTGACAAAAAAGCTCGGGTTGAAAAACGCGGCCCACGGATCAACATCAGTAATTTTTCCATTTTCCATTTTAAAACCCGCAGGTGTGCCTTCAAAGGCGTGAACATTCGTGATTAGAACAGCTGACGCTGCCGCTCCGACTAATACAAAGAAAACGGCAACAATCCTCATAGCTGGTGATAAGCGGTCTGCGGCGTATACATAAATCGACATGAATAGGGCTTCCACAAAAAAAGCATAGATTTCAATTTGAAACGGCAGGGACATGACCCGGCCGATGACTTCCATAAATCCCGGCCATAAAAGCGCGAGCTGGGTGCCCGCAATCGTCCCGGTCGGTATGGCGACCCCCAGCAAAACGGCTTGTGCTTTCGTCCATCTTTTCGCCATGATCGCATAATGGTCATCTTTCGTTTTTTGATAGATCAATTCAGCCACTAAAATCATGAGCGGCAGACCGACTCCAAGCGTTGCGAAAATGATATGAAAGCCCATTGTCGTGCCAAAGAGGCTTCTGGCCAAAACTAAATCATCCACAATCGTAAACCACCTTTCTCAAAAGACGTTCTATATGTATTTTGGGTTTATTATTTGCTTCCTCGTTTAGATTATTCTTCCTGTTCTTAAATGCCCATGAGGTTTACGATATGGAAACGCAGGGAAGGATGTAAGAAGATTGACAAAACGTTTTTGATAATATAGAATAAAACGTAATTATTACGATTTGAAAGAAGGAGATATATATGAAAGAAGGAATTCATCCAAAGAACCACAAAGTCATTTTTCAGGATGTCAACAGCGGTTACCGTTTTCTCAGCACCTCTACTAAAACATCCAATGAAACGGCAGAGTGGGAAGACGGCAACACATATCCGGTTATTAAAGTAGAGGTCAGTTCCGATACGCATCCGTTTTATACAGGCCGCCAGAAATTTAATGAAAAAGGCGGAAGAGTGGAGCAGTTCAAAAAACGCTATAACATGGGGAAATGAGGCAGGCCTGAGGGTTTGTCTTTTTTTCTGTCCTCGTTTGTTTTCGATAAGATGACGAAAAGACAAATGCTGTGATATATTGAAGAGTAAAAAGACCAGAAAGGATACAACTAGTTATGAGCCTGCTAAATGATATTCTCGACTTTAACAAAACATTTACAGATCAAAGGGAATACGAAAAGTATCAGACTTCAAAATTTCCAGATAAAAAAGTGGCGATTCTTTCTTGTATGGACACTCGTTTGGTAGAATTGCTGCCGCATGCGATGAATATGAGAAACGGGGATGTGAAAATCATTAAAAGTGCCGGTGCGCTTGTGACACACCCATTCGGAAGCATCATGAGAAGTTTGCTTGTCGCAGTGTACGAGCTGAACGCCGATGAGGTATGTGTGATCGGGCATCACGATTGCGGCATGAGCAAAATCAGCAGCAAAAGCATGCTTGATAAAATCAAAGAAAGAGGAATTACGGAAGAACGCATCGAAACATTAAAGTACTCCGGTGTGGACTTTGATCAATGGTTTAAAAGCTTTGATTCAGTGGAAGCGAGTGTGAAAGACAGCGTAGACGTTATTAAACATCATCCGCTGTTCCCGGAAAACGTTCCTGTCCATGGATTAGTCATTGATCCTAAAACCGGAAAACTGGATCTTGTCGTAAACGGCTATAACAATTAATGTTTTCGTTTCTTTTCAGGAACAGGATCGACTCCTCCCGGATGGAACGGGTGGCATTTCAAAATCCGTTTGATGGTCAGCCATCCGCCTTTTAAAGCGCCATGCGTTTTAATCGCTTCGATTCCATATTGGGAACAAGTCGGATAAAAGCGGCATGTTGGCGGCGTTAGCGGCGAGATGAATTTTTGATATCCTCTGATCAGAGCGATAAATAGGGTTTTCATATGTCTTCAGCAACCTTTCTGATGCAAGTATAAGAAAAAAAACACAGATTGAAAAGTTATTCGATAATTCTCATCGGAAAGGTATGTTATAATGAAATTACATTTTAAAAAAAGAGGAGAGTGCCATTATGCCTTCAGTAGAAAGTTTTGAGCTTGATCATAATGCGGTTGTTGCTCCATACGTAAGACATTGCGGCGTGCATAAAGTAGGAACAGACGGCGTTGTAAATAAATTTGATATTCGTTTTTGCCAGCCAAATAAACAGGCGATGAAACCTGACACCATTCACACACTTGAGCATTTGCTCGCGTTTACGATTCGTTCTCACGCTGAGAAATATGATCATTTTGAGATTATTGATATTTCTCCAATGGGCTGCCAAACAGGCTATTATCTTGTTGTGAGCGGAGAGCCGACACCTGCGGAAATCGCTGATCTGCTTGAAGACACAATGAAGGAAGCGGTAGAGATTACCGAAATTCCGGCTGCGAACGAAAAGCAGTGCGGACAGGCGAAGCTTCATGATCTGGAAGGCGCTAAACGTTTAATGCGTTTCTGGCTGTCACAGGATAAAGAAGAATTGCTAAAAGTATTTGGCTAAATATAAAAAGACCTTTTTGCGCTTAAGCAAAAAGGTCTTTTTTGTGACGTCTCATATTTTGTGTACCATTTGCTGTAAGCGTTTGCTACTATTTAGGTAAACAATGAAAGGGTGATGGCATGAAAAAGATGTGGGTTGTTCTGCTTTTTTCTGCTTTTTTGCTTAACGGGTGCGGATCTGGTGAAAACAAAGCAAATACTGCTGAGACGCCCGAGGTATTGGATGTCAAACTGACCGGCCCTGAAAAAGTAAATGCCGGAGAAAGCGCCGCTTATGAAGCAGCGGTATCATATGGCGACGAAGCGGTGACGGATGCCGACGAAGTGGAGTTTGAAGTGTGGAAAGAAGGAGAAAAAGACGCTAGCCACATGTTTAAAGCAAAGCAAGAAAACGGCTTATACCGATTGGAAACAACGTTTAAGGAAGATGGTGTATACACTGTCCAATCCCATGTCACAGCAAAAAAACAGCATAGCATGCCGACCATAAAAGTCCAAGTCGGAGACGCCGATGCTGCCAGCAACCAGTCAGAAGACGAGCATTCACACGATCATTGACTGTTTGAATCAGAGTTAGTTTCTTGCGGAGGATCGATGGTGTGCTTTACATTATAGGCTTTCACAGTCGTCCAAATGGTTACAAGCAATACAGCCAGCACAATCAATATGCTTACCGTAATGAGAAGCGTCATGATATTCCACCTCCCGTTTTTTAACAATTGTAGCATAGTGAAAACAGATAAGGGTAAAAAAGAGGTTTTAGCGTACGATATAGAGGGTATACATATTCATATAAACAAGGAGGAAGATAATCATGTCAGAACAATTGATTCAAGCAGTGAACAAACAAGTAGCCAACTGGACAGTCATGTATGTGAAACTACATAATTATCACTGGTATGTGAAAGGGAAAGATTTCTTCACTCTTCATGAAAAGTTTGAAGAGCTGTATAACGAAACGGCAACTTATATTGATGACTTGGCAGAACGTCTTTTGGCGCTGAACGGAAAACCGATTGCGACAATGAAGGAATCCTTGGAAACGGCTTCTGTAAAAGAAGCGGAAGGAAATGAATCAGCTGAACAAATGGTTCAGAGTGTATATGATGATTTCACAGTCATCGCGGAAGAGCTGAAAAGCGGCATGGATTTAGCTGATGAAGTTGGTGACGAAACAACAGGGGATATGCTTCTTGCGATCCATCAAAATATTGAAAAACACAACTGGATGCTGAAAGCTTACCTAGGATAAATTCAAAAAAAGAAAGGCCGGATGTCTTATAAAAGACGTCCGGCTTTTGATGTTGTATCTGAAAAAATAGGCGACAACTAGTCCATTTTTCTGAAAAATCCAATCCGTTCGGCTTGTTTTCCATAGAATATCGTAAGGCCGTTTCTGTGAAAGGATGTTGGATAATGGATAGAGACTTTGGCATCTTTTCGTTTTTAGCAGTCAGCGTTTCAGCAGCGGGTTTTTTCTTCGGAGGTTTTCAGTATTCATTCCTGATTTTGCTCTCTCTTATGGCAATTGAATTTATCAGTACGACCTTGAAGGAAACGATTATTCACAAATTGGCGTTTAAAAAGGTATTTGCCCGGCTTGTTAAAAAATTAGTCACGCTGGCTCTGATCTCTGTATGCCACTTTTTTGATCAGCTGCTGAATACACAGGGGTCAATACGTGACTTGGCTATTATGTTTTATATTCTTTATGAATCTGTGCAAATTGTAGTGACAGCCAGCTCTCTCGGTATACCGGTTCCTCAGATGCTTGTCGATCTTTTAGAAACGTTAAAAAATAAATTCAAACGCAAACCGTAACTTTTAGCTATTCGCAGGTCATAATAAAGCCCAGAGCGTCAGTCGCACATTTTCGCAAAAGACACAGCAAAAACTGTACGAGCTGGTCTGTATGCTTTTAGACCCTGATGGCGTGCTGGGTTTACCTTATTTTTTGTTAAAGGGCTTCCGAAGAAACATAACTGTGGTATGATGTATGGAAGATAGCTAGGAACGGATTTGAGGGATAAACATGTACGAGTTTAAAGATTATTATCAGAATACTGTTCAGCTTTCCTTTGACGATCAGCCTTTCTCGGACAGTCCGAAGCATGTCTGGGTGATTTGCCGTTTTGGCGGCAAATGGCTTTTAACAGAACATGAGGACAGAGGCTATGAGTTTCCAGGCGGGAAAGTAGAGCCGATGGAGTGCGCGGAAGAAGCGGCGCTCCGGGAAGTAAAGGAAGAGACGGGTGCGAGAGTGAAAAGCCTCAAGTACCTCGGACAGTATAAAGTTCTTGGTAAAGAAAAAGTGATTGTGAAAAATATATATTTTGCAGATGTAGAAAAGCTTGAAAAGCAAGCTGATTACTTTGAAACGAAAGGTCCGGTTTTGTTCCATCAGCTGCCGGAAAACCTTTCCCGCAATAAAAAATTCAGCTTTATTATGAAGGATTCCGTTCTTCCAATCAGTTTGAAAAAATTGAAAGAAGCTGGCTGGATTGAATAAAAAACCCGGCAGTATCAGGTTTTCTGATTTTGTCATTTTTCAGCATGATTGAAAACCTTGAAGTCTAGGAAGGACGAGCATCGGAGCAGACTTCCGCAGGATGCGGTGACAGCGGCGTTTGAGCAGTACGTTCTAGCGTTTAGCCGATGATCTTTTTTACGTGAGCACCGAAGCGCAGGCCTGGCAACGAATGCGAGGGTTTGCCGACACGCTGAAAACCCGGCACATGTGCCGGGTTTTTTATGTCCTGCCCTTCGTCCATTTCTTTTCCAGCAGCTCTACGCCCTGATACATCAGAGTGGCGAATATGGCGATGATCAGCAGGCTTAAGAAGACGAGCGTAAAATTGAAGACTTGAAAACCGTAAATAATCATATACCCTAATCCGACCTTAGAAACAAGGAATTCCCCTACAATCACACCAACCCATGATAAACCGACGTTTACTTTCAGAGTTGAAATAATGGCGGGGGAGGATGCGGGCAGAATCACTTCTTTAAAAATGCCCCATTTCGTTGCGCCGAATGTTTTCATGACTTTTATATAGTTTTCGTCAATCTCCTGGAAGGCGGTGTACACGACGATGGTTGTGATGATGACGCTGATGATGGCCCCCATCGCAATAATGCTGATCAAACTGGGGCCGAGCGCGACAATCAAAATCGGGCCCAGCGCCACTTTCGGCATTGCATTCAAAATAACGAGATACGGATCTAAAATCCTCGCAAGCCGGTTGGACCACCATAACAAAGCAGCGAGGCACGTACCCATAAACGTCCCAAGCAAAAAGCCAAGCACTGTTTCAAATAAAGTGACGCCGATATGTGACAGTAAAGACCCGTCACCGAGCTTCTCCAGCAATAAGTTCCATACAGCTGATGGAGAGCTGAAGATCAGCGGATCGATCCAGCCGAGCCTGCTGGAGATTTCCCACCCCGAGAAAAAGAGAATAAATATGGCAAGCTGAAAGGAATAGACATTCCGTTTTTCCTTTTTCTGTTTGAATTGATATTGCTCGTGAAGCAGATCAATGGTTTCTTTGCTGTTTCTCAAGAGAATTCAGCTCCTTCCATATCGTTTGAAACAGCGTTTGGAAGGATGGCTCCTGACGGGCGTCAAAAGGCAACATCGCGGCCAATTCTTTAGGGATCGTAAAAATCTGGTGAATGCTGCCCGGCTGATTTGAAAATAAAAAGATCGTATCGCTCATCGCTATCGCTTCCCCAATATCATGAGTGACTAGCACCGCTGTTTTTTGATACTCCTTTAATGTGCGGAATACCAGGTTTTCCAATGAAAGCTTTGTCTGAAAATCAAGCGCGGAAAATGGCTCATCCAGCAAAAGCAGACTTGGATTTGGCGCAAGAGTTCTTGCAAGCGCGGCCCGCTGGCGCATACCGCCTGACAGCTCTTTCGGATATTTTTTCTCCACATCTATGAGACCGAACCCAGACAATAGACCGAGTGCAGCAGCCTTGCTTTCTTCCGTCAGCGTGTCAGCGATTTTTAAACCGAGAAGCACATTTTCCTCGATAGATTTCCAGGGAAATAAGTAATCCTGCTGAAGCATGTAGCCAATGTTATGTTCTTTTTGATTCGGCTCACTGCCTTCAATCAGAACTCTGCCTTCCGCTGGCTCAATCAGGCCGGCGATAATGGAAAGCAGCGTTGTTTTTCCGCAGCCGCTTGGGCCGAGAAAAGAGATGAAATCACCTTTTTCGGCCTCGAAATGAATATCCCGCACGGCCGTCGTTTTTTCTTTAATAGAAAAATAAGTATGGGTTACATGGTCGACATGTAAGAAAGACATAGATGGCGCCTCCTATTTTTCCGAGGTGACTTTTTCGGCAATTTGTTTATTTACAAGCTGATTGTATGGAATGCGCTTCGGCAGTTCTCCCGATTGATCCATAATGGTTTGGAGCAGCTCCCATTCTTTTTCGTTGAGCAGAGGGTCCGGCGAATACGAATGCTGTTTTTTATAGCGGTCAATGGATGTTTCGATGACTTCTGGATCAGTATCATCAAATTCACCTTTAATGGCTTCTGTGATTTCTTTCGCAGAGTGATTTTCCACCCATTGCTGTGCCTTATAAATGGCTTTTGTAAACTTGACTGCTGTGTCTTCATGTTTCTTCAGGTAGCTTTGTTTCGCCATAAAAGTCGTATAAGGAACCTGGCCTGATTCTTCTCCGAACGAAGCCGCGATATGGCCGATGCCTTTTTTCTCAAATAGCGAAGCTTGAGGTTCAAAGAGCTGTACATACTCGCCGGTTCCAGAAGCAAATGCATTGGCGATATTGGCGAAGTCTATGTTCTGGATGAGATCTACATCCTTATGCGGGTTAATCTTATGTTTGTTCAGTACATACTCGCCGACCATTTGCGGCATGCCGCCTTTTCTCTGGCCGAGAAACGTTTTTCCTTTCAGCTGATCCCAGTCGAAGTGTTCAGCATCTTCTCTGGCGACAAGAAACGTTCCGTCTGTCTGAGTCAGCTGGGCGAAATTAATGACGGGGTCTTTGGCTCCTTGCGCTTCGACATAAATAGATGTTTCTGATCCGACAAGGGCGATGTCGGAGCCGTTTGAAAGAAGCGATGTCATCGTTTTGTCGCCGCCCCATGTCGTGCTTACATTGACATCAAGCCCTTCTTCCTTGAAAAATCCTTTAGACTCAGCGACATATAAAGGCGCGTAAAAAATCGAATGGGTCACTTCAGCTACTTTGACTTTAGTGAGTGTTTCTTCCTGCTTGCAAGCCGCCAGAGCGATCATCAGAAATATACTGCCGACACAGGCGCAGCCCAGCCTTAACCATTTGTTCACATAGACAACCTCCTTATTTAGCATCAAGTTAATATCCTTTTTTGCTTTACATATCGTATGATGTGTATAAAAATGTGTGAATGCCTAATCAGGTTCACCGGATGTAAAAGTGGAGTAAGGAAAACATATAGAAAAGGAGGCGGCTGCTTTGATTGTTGAGAAAAGAAGATTTCCGTCGCCAAGTCAGCATGTGCGTCTGTATACGATCTGCTATCTTTCAAATGGCTTACGGATAAAGGGGCTACTTGCTGAGCCGGCGGCACCGGGACAATATGACGGATTTTTATATTTGCGCGGCGGGATTAAAAGCGTGGGCATGGTTCGGCCGGGCCGAATTATTCAGTTTGCGTCCCAAGGGTTTGTTGTGTTTGCTCCTTTTTACAGAGGAAATCAAGGAGGCGAGGGCAACGAGGATTTTGCCGGAGAAGACAGGGAGGATGCTTTTTCCGCTTTTCACCTGCTTCAGCAGCATCCGAATGTCAAAAAGGACAGAATTCATATTTTCGGCTTCTCCCGCGGCGGAATGATGGGGATACTTACTGCGATTGAAATGGGCCGGCATGCGGCTTCGTTCGTCTCCTGGGGAGGCGTCAGCGATATGATTCTTACGTATGAGGAGCGGCAGGATTTGCGGCGAATGATGAAAAGAGTCATCGGGGGAACACCGAAAAAGGTGCCTGAGGCATATAATTGGAGAACACCGTTTGACCAAATAAACAAAATTCAGGTTCCCGTGCTGTTAATCCATGGAGAAAAAGACCAAAATGTTTCGATTCGGCATTCCTATTTATTTGAAGAGAAGCTAAAACAGCTGCATAAGCCGGTGGAGACGTGGTACTACAGTAAATTCACACATTATTTTCCGCCAAAAGAAAACCGGCGTATCGTGCGGCAGCTGACACAATGGATGAAAAACCGCTGAAGGTGAAATATGTTATGATAAAGAAAAAAGAGAACGAAAGGGGATTTCACTTTGGGAATGCCTGTTGAATTTAATACACTGATTGTGACAAAAGGAAAAGAAGTTCGCATAGATGAAAATATATTCACGTTGGAAAAAGACGGATATCGTGTGTATCCGATGGAGATTCCGATGGACGTGCGTAAAACAAAGTTCGGCGAAAAGTCGGGCACAGCTGAAGTGCAGAAGCTTCAATGGGAAGACGGCCGGACCATCATTACGTACAAGCTGACGTCCCTGCATTCTGTCAATTAAAACAAGCCAAGAGCGTAAATGCTCTTGGCTTTTGCTTTTTAAACGAGAGGGCCGCCTGCCTGCGCAATGGCATCTGTATGTGCGAACTTTTTAAAATTCTCTTTGAATTCATTTGCGAGGTAGATCGCTTTTTCTCTGAATTCTTCCTTGTTGTTCCATGTGTTTTCCGGCTGAAGGATCTGATCAGGTACGCCGGGAACGTGAACCGGAATATGCAGGCCGAAAATATCGTCAGTCGTCATTTCTGCATCCTCTAATTTGCCTTCAATCGCTGCTTTGACCATCGCTCTCGTGTAAGAAAGCTTCATACGTTCGCCTGTGCCGTAGCCGCCGCCGGTCCAGCCGGTATTGACCAAGAAAACGTCTGCGCCGTGTTCATCGATCTTGTTGCCGAGCATTTCAGCATAGACATGAGCAGGAAGCGGCAGGAATGGTGAGCCGAAGCATGTGGAGAACGTCGTTTCAGGAGACGTCACACCGCGTTCGGTTCCAGCAAGCTTGCTCGTATAACCGCTCAAGAAATGGTACATCGCCTGCTCCTTCGTCAGTTTGCTGATCGGCGGCAGGACTCCGAATGCATCAGCCGTCAAAAATACAATGGCTGAAGGATGGCCTGCCATGCTTGGTGTGACGATGTTGTCAATCATATGAATCGGGTAAGCCGCCCGCGTGTTTTCGGTATAGAAGGAATCATCATAATTGGCTTCGCGTGTCTCTTCATCAACAACAACATTTTCGAGAACAGACCCGAAGCGGATCGCGTTAAAGATCTGAGGCTCCTTTTCCTCGCTTAAATGAATGCATTTGGCGTAGCATCCGCCTTCAATATTAAAGACGCCGGTGTCAGACCAGCCGTGTTCATCGTCGCCGATCAGCCTGCGGTCAGCATCGGCTGACAGGGTGGTCTTGCCTGTTCCAGACAGTCCGAAGAAAAGGGCGACATCGCCTTTTTGACCGACATTGGCAGAGCAGTGCATGGATAGAATATCTCTTTCGGGGAGCAGGAAATTCATAATAGAGAAAATGGATTTTTTCATCTCTCCGGCATACTCTGTTCCGCCGATTAAAATCGTCCGCTTTTCGAAAGAGACAATAATAAACGTTTCGGAATGTGTGCCGTCTGTTTTTGGATCTGCTTTAAAATGCGGAGCGGAAAGAATGGTAAACGGCTGTTCAACTGTTTTCTTATCATGGCCTTCCGGGCGGATAAACAGCTGTCTGGCGAATAAATTGTGCCAAGCGAACTCATTCACGACGGTAATCGGCAGTCTGTATTTTTCATCTGCTCCGGCAAATCCTTCAAAAACAAACAGCTCATCCCGCTGTTTCAGATAGCTGACAACTTTTGTGTACAGCCGCTCAAACGCTTCTTCTGAAATCGGCTGATTCACCGTACCCCAATCGATCTTATTTTTCGTGCTTTCTTCCTGCACGATGAATTTGTCTTTAGGCGAACGTCCTGTGTAAGCGCCTGTTGTCGCCCGAACGGCACCCGTGGATGTTAAAATGCCTTCGTTTCGAGACAGTGCTTTTTCTGTAAGCTGTGCTGCTGATAAATTATGACACACATTTGGACTTGTTAATAAGGCTTGTAAATCAGCGGTTAAATCAACTGAGTTCATATGAAACCTTCCTTTATCGTTTTTTGTGTTTTGCTAATTGTGAATTAGTATAACATATATTTTCAAATAGTCTATACTATTTATCGTTTTTTGTGTGTGCGTTTCCATTGTTTTCCCTTGATATAGGTGCCTATTTCTTCTGAATCATATTGACATTGCAAACCCTTTTACGATAAGATATTTCATTGAGCGGATACTCTTATCCCGAGCTGGCGGAGGGACAGGCCCTATGAAGCCCAGCAACCGGTTTCTCTGTTATTTATTAGGTTCAGCTGTGTGAGACAACCAAGGTGCTAACCTGTTGCAAGGTTGTATGATTCCTTGAGCGATAAGAGTGAAAGGCACAAAGACCAAACCCTTTCCTCGATGGAAAAGGTTTTTTTATTTCATAAAATATGCCAATTAACATTCTCTAATATAACGTTACATTGTATAAGAGGGAGCGAGTTCCGTATCATATATACAAGGTCTATCGGGAGGCCTTGTGCAGGAGGAAGCAAATCATGAGTAAAAATCGTCGTTTATTTACATCAGAATCTGTTACGGAGGGACATCCGGATAAAATCTGCGACCAGATTTCTGACAGCATTTTAGATGAAATTTTAAAGAAAGACCCTAACGCGCGTGTGGCTTGTGAAACGTCAGTGACAACCGGTTTGGTTCTTGTCAGCGGAGAGATCACAACATCTACGTATGTTGACATTCCGAAAACGGTTCGTCAAACCATTAAAGAAATCGGATACACACGTGCGAAATACGGATTTGATGCGGAAACTTGTGCGGTTTTAACATCAATTGACGAGCAGTCTGCTGATATCGCGATGGGTGTAGACCAAGCGCTTGAAGCCCGTGAAGGCACAATGAGCGATGAAGAAATTGAAGCGATCGGTGCGGGTGACCAAGGTTTGATGTTCGGTTATGCGTGCAACGAAACGAAAGAGCTTATGCCTCTTCCGATTTCACTTGCTCATAAATTGGCCCGCCGCCTGAGTGAAGTCCGTAAAGAAGATATTCTTCCGTACCTTCGCCCTGACGGCAAAACACAAGTAACGGTTGAATACGATGAAAATAACAAACCTGTCCGTATTGACGCGATTGTTATTTCAACTCAGCACCACCCTGAAATTACGCTTGAGCAAATCCAGCGCAACATTAAAGAACATGTTATCAATCCGGTTGTTCCTGAAGAGCTGATTGATGAAGAAACAAAATATTTCATCAACCCTACAGGACGTTTCGTTATCGGAGGCCCTCAAGGGGATGCGGGACTTACAGGACGCAAAATCATTGTTGATACGTACGGCGGCTATGCACGCCACGGCGGAGGCGCGTTCTCAGGCAAGGATGCGACGAAGGTAGACCGTTCTGCTGCTTATGCAGCGAGATACGTTGCGAAAAACATCGTTGCGGCTGAGCTTGCTGATTCTTGCGAAGTGCAGCTTGCTTACGCGATCGGTGTTGCACAGCCTGTGTCAATCTCAATCAACACATTCGGTTCCGGAAAAGCTTCTGAGGAAAAACTGATTGAAGTTGTTCGCAATAACTTTGATTTACGACCTGCCGGCATTATCAAAATGCTTGATTTACGCCGTCCGATCTACAAACAAACTGCTGCGTACGGCCACTTTGGACGTCACGATGTTGATCTTCCGTGGGAGCGTACAGACAAAGCGGAGCAGCTGCGCAAAGAAGCGTTAGGAGAATAATTTTATAGCCGCTTACTGGTTAAGCGGCTTTCCTTTTTTTATCGTTGTATTCATGTTTATTTTTTTACATAACTGTGAAACCAAATACTATTCACAGCGTCTATAAATAGGGGTTCAATGATGACAATTTTAATTATGGAGGCAATACTATGTGTGGATTTGTCGGGGTTTTTAACAAGCATCCGTTAGCTCAAACCGCTGATCAAGAAGAACTAATCAAACAAATGAACCAAATGATCGTTCACCGCGGTCCTGACAGTGATGGATATTTCCATGATGAGCACGTTGGATTCGGATTCAGACGGCTCAGCATTATTGATGTAGAAAATGGCGGACAGCCTTTATCATATGAAGATGAAACCTATTGGATTATCTTTAACGGAGAAATCTATAACTATATTGAACTGAGAGAAGAACTTGAAGCAAAGGGGTATACATTCAACACGGATTCGGACACAGAGGTTCTTCTTGCGACTTATCGTCACTACAAAGAAGAAGCCGCGTCCAAACTGCGCGGTATGTTTGCCTTTCTGATTTGGAATAAAAACGATCATGTGCTGTATGGAGCAAGAGATCCGTTCGGCATTAAACCATTGTATTACACAACGATCAATGATCAGGTTTATTTTGCCTCAGAGAGAAAAAGTTTAATGGTTGCTCAAAATGATATTGAAATAGATAAAGAGGCATTGCAGCAGTACATGTCATTCCAATTCGTTCCTGAACCAAACACGCTCGATGCCAATGTGAAAAAAATAGAGCCGGGTTCACAGTTTACAATCCGCCCAGATGGCGATATCACATTCAAAACGTATTTCAAAGCGAACTTCAAACCAGTTCAGACTGAAGAAGATAAGCTTGTGAAAGAAGTTAGAGACGCGATCTATGACTCTGTAAATGTTCATATGAGAAGTGACGTTCCTGTCGGTTCATTCCTGTCTGGCGGAATTGATTCTTCCTTTATTGTATCTGTAGCGAAGGAATTGCATCCGAGCTTAAAAACATTCTCTGTCGGATTTGAGCAGCAGGGCTTCAGTGAAGTTGATGTAGCGAAAGAAACTGCCGCGGCGTTAGGCATTGAGAATATCAGCAAAGTCATTTCGCCTGAGGAATACATGAACGAGCTTCCAAAGATCGTATGGCATTTTGATGATCCGCTTGCTGATCCGGCAGCGATTCCATTGTACTTTGTTGCAAAAGAAGCGAAAAAACATGTAACGGTTGCTTTATCAGGTGAAGGTGCGGACGAGCTCTTCGGCGGATATAACATTTACCGTGAGCCGCTATCCCTTAAACCGTTTGAACGCATTCCGTCCGGCCTGAAAAAGATGCTTCTGCACGTTGCGGCTGTTATGCCTGAGGGCATGAGAGGAAAGAGCCTGCTTGAACGCGGCTGCACGCCGCTTCAAGATCGTTACATCGGTAACGCGAAGATCTTCGAAGAGTCTGTCAAAAAACAGCTGCTGAAGCATTATAATCCGAACCTTTCATATCGTGACGTGACGAAGACTTACTTTACAGAGAGCAGCTCATACAGCGATATTAATAAAATGCAGTATGTCGATATCCATACTTGGATGCGCGGGGACATTTTGTTAAAAGCGGATAAAATGACGATGGCGAATTCTTTAGAACTCCGTGTGCCATTCTTGGATAAAGTTGTATTTGATGTTGCTTCGAAAATTCCTGATGAGCTGAAAACGAAGAACGGCACGACGAAGTATCTTCTTCGCAAAGCCGCTGAAGGAATTGTGCCTGAACACGTATTAAACCGCAAAAAGCTCGGTTTCCCTGTACCGATCCGTCATTGGCTGAAAAACGAAATGAACGAATGGGTGCGGAATATTATTCAGGAAAGCCAAACGGATGCTTATATCCACAAGGAGTATGTCCTGCAGCTTCTTGAAGACCATTGTGCGGACAAGGCTGATAACAGCCGTAAAATCTGGACTGTACTGATCTTTATGATCTGGCATAGCATCAATATCGAAAAACGCTATATGCCTGAAGAGCTGAACCATCAGCCTAAAGAAGTCATCTTTGTGTAACAGACAAGGCTTTCGATTCGTCGAAAGCCTTGTTATGATACCTTTATTTCTCCATTATCATTGATTACCAATCCGTTTTTTTCTGTTTGTGTTTTATATATCATTGGCATTTTTAGCATTTATCATTATTCTTATGGTTTACAGTTCTGATACAAGAGGATCCGTGATTGTCGGACTGGTTTGGTTTCTCATCTTACTTGCTGTATTATGCAAAAGGTTTCCATAAGAAAAATGCCTATTGCAAACGAACGAAATATCAGTTGACAAAAGAGCTCACAGTGAGCTCTTTTTGTGTGTGCTCATAGAAAATCAAGAACAGGAAAGAATAGGAATGTGTTTTTGAGAGGCTGCCTACAGTTGTGAATCATGTTTTATGATAAGATAAAAGTCATACGTTTGATGCCATATGTGAATGTTTTATGGAAAAATCAAAACCCGAACGGTCATTACGCCCGGGTAACCGATGGTTATTGCTTTCAAACATAATTTGAAAAATGGTAAAGTAAGACGAAGCAGGTCTTATGTTTATTGAAGTGATTTATAGTATTGGCCCTTTGCTACATATTCCGACCGTATTCGCTGCATATCTTGCCGGTCTTCTTCCGTCAAAGGGCGGATGACTTTTGCAGGACGGCCAAAGGCGAGATGGCCAGGCGGAATGGTTTTTCCCGGCGGCACAAGACTGCCGGCACCAATAAAGGCGCTTTCGCCAATTTCGGCTCCGTCCAAGATGATTGAGCCCATGCCGATTAAGGCGTTCTTGCGGATGACAGCGCTATGAAGTGTAACCTGATGGCCTATCGTGGCGTCATCTTCAATGAGAAGCGTCCGGTTCGGGCTTTGATGGAGGCAGCTTAAATCTTGAATATTGACTCTGTTTCCGATTCTGGTCGGCGCGACATCTCCCCTTATGACAACAGAAAACCAAATGCTGGACTGTTCTCCGATAACAACATCACCGGTAATTGTTGCATTATCAGCTACAAAAGCTGTTGGGTGGATATCTGGCATGTGTTTCTTATAAGGGTAGATCATAATATTCATCCTTCTTTCTCTATTTAAATTTCGTATGAGGTGAAGAGCATGTGGACCTGGAAAGCAGACAGACCTATTGCAGTCATTGTGATGATTCACGGTGCAAGTGAATATCACGGACGATATAAATGGCTGATTGAAATGTGGAGATCTTCGGGTTATCACGTTGTCATGGGCGACTTGCCGGGTCAGGGAACAACGACAAGGGCAAGAGGTCATATTCGCTCATTTCAAGAATACATTGATGAAGTAGATACTTGGATAGATAAAGCACGAACCTTTGAGCTGCCGGTTTTTCTTCTTGGACACAGCATGGGCGGCCTGATCGCGATTGAATGGTTTAAACAGCAAAGAAATCGCCGGATCACGGGAATTATTTTATCATCACCGTGTCTCGGACTGCAAATTAAAGTCAATAAAGCGCTTGATCTTGCATCAAGAGGCCTAAATGTCATCGCTCCGTCGCTTAGGGTTGATTCGGGTTTATCAATTGATATGGCGACGCGTAATGAGGATGTCATCGAGGCCGACCAAAACGACTCGTTATACGTCAGGAAAGTATCTGTTAGGTGGTACAGAGAACTATTGAAAACAATTGAGTCAGCGATGGTGCCGACAGATGCGTTTTTGAGAGTGCCGCTTCTTGTGATGCAGGCAGGTGACGACAAGCTTGTTGACAAAACGATGGTAATCAAGTGGTTTTCAGGTGTTGCTTCCCGAAATAAAGCGTACAGAGAGTGGGAAGGGCTTTATCATGAAATATTTAATGAACCTGAAAGAGAAGATGTCTTTAAAGCAGCAAGAGTGTTTACTGATCAATATATTTGAACTAATTGGGGGTGCATGTGTTGACAGTACCGGAACATCCTTTTGGACTGATGGCAAAAGTATATCGAGATATTTTTCCGCTCGTTCATCAAGAGCTGGACATATGGAAGAAAAAATCAGAATTAATTTATAACAGTGAATTAAAAGCACAGGCAACCGCAAGTATTCGAGACAAAACATTCCACTGTGAAGGCGGCGGCATACTGGCGTTATTGTCAGGCAATCAAAAGCAGAAATGTGTCGAGTTTATCATCGCGTATCAAACGATCAGTGATTATCTGGACAATTTGTGCGACCGCAGCACCTCACTTGACCCGCAGGATTTTCAGATGCTTCACGCCTCAATGCAGGACGCACTGACAGTGGGAGCGGAGCCGCAAAATTATTATCAATTCAGAGAAGAACAGGATGACGGCGGGTATTTGCATGAATTGGTCAAAACGTGTCAGCGTGTTCTTGGTTCAATTGAGCACTACGACATGATTAAACCCTATCTGCTTGAATTGTGCGGTTATTACTGCGATTTGCAGGTGCATAAGCACGTCATTGAGCATGAGCGTGTTCCGAGGCTTGAGAAGTGGTTTACTCAATATGAATCAGAGCTTCCTGAGATGGAATGGTATGAATTTTCGGCTTGTGCAGGCTCTACATTAGGCATTTTCTGTCTTGTTGCGTATTCATTCCAGCCTGATTTCACGGAAAACACCGCTAAAAAAATCCGCAATAGTTATTTTCCTTACATACAAGGTCTTCACATTCTGCTCGATTATTTGATTGATCAGGAGGAGGACTTGCTGGAAGGGGACTTGAATTTCTGCTCGTATTATCAGTCGCATGAAGAAATGATGAAGCGGCTTGAACACTTTATCCAAAAAGCCGACGAACATTTGCAAGGCATTCCGCATGAAAACTTCCATCGTTTAATCAATCGCGGCTTGCTGGGCGTTTATTTGTCAGATGATAAAGTGGCGGGCCAAAAGGAAATGGGCCGGCTCGCGAAGAAGCTGATCAAAGCCAGCGGAAAAACCTCCTTTTTCTTTTATATCAACGGCAGAGCCTACCGAAAATTTCAAAAAATGGCCTGGGTGAAAAACTCAAAGAAAAAAGCTCAAATCATTTGCTGATTTGAGCTTTTTTTTCGATGGCGACAATAAATGGCGGATCATTTTGCTGATTGATATATCCGTATGTTAACACACGGGCTGCCTGCTGATCCAAGCCCCGGCAAAAATCAAGCACATCGTTTTTTTCGGCTTTTCCTTCCGGATGACCATGATAGACGACCAGAACAATCAAGCCCTCATCTTTCATGATGCTGAGAAGCTGTTCAATCGCTTTGATGGTTGAACTGCCGTTCGTCGTAACGGATTTGTCTCCGCCCGGCAGATAGCCAAGATTAAACACAGCGGCCGCCACTTTTCCATGTGTTTCCGGCGGGAGAGATTCAGCGATTTTGTCATGGCTTTTGTGAAATAACGTTGTTCGCTCTTGATATGTCTTACCTAGCCGTTCCTTTGTGTTGGCTACGGCTGACTCTTGAATGTCAAAAGCGTACACATGGCCGTTTTCACCCACGAGCTCCGCTAAGAACTGCGTATCATGTCCATTGCCCATCGTTGCATCTACAACGAAATCTCCTTCTCCCGCTGCCATTTTCAGCAGTTCTTTGCTGAAAGGAAGGATTTTTTTCAAAATCATAGAACGGATTCCTCCTCAAGCCGTTGAAAGAACTTTCCTTGATAGCTGCCGCGATTTTCAAGTTCTTTATTAATGGCGCCAAGCACTTCCCACTTGTTGACGCTCCACATCGGCCCGACCATCAATTCAATCGGCCCATCACCTGTAATGCGGTGGACAATCATTTCCGGCGGAATGATTTCAAGCTGATCGCAGACGAGCTGTACATATTCATCCTGTGAAAGGAATTCCAGTTTGCCCTTTTCATACTGCTTGACCATCGGCGTGCCTTTCAATAGGTGCAACAGATGGATTTTAATGCCCTGGACGTCCAAATCTGCGACAGCCTTTGCGGTTTCCATCATCATGTCCCGGTCTTCCAAAGGCAGTCCGTTGATAATATGCGAGCAGACACGTATGCCGTGTTTTCTTAATTTATTGACGCCCTCAACATAGCAGTTAAAATCATGTGCACGGTTGATCAGAAGAGCAGTCCGTTCATGTACCGTTTGAAGCCCAAGCTCGACCCACAAATACGTGCGTTCATTTAGCTCTGCCAAATAGTCAACGACATCATCAGGAAGACAGTCCGGACGTGTGGCGATCGAAATGCCGACCACATCATCAAGTGCGAGAACAGATTCAAACTTCTCACGAAGCACCTCAACCGGCGCGTGTGTATTGGTGAAGGCTTGGAAATAGGCGATATATTTTCCGTCCTTCCATTTTTCGTGCATGCGGTTTTTGATGTCATGGAATTGCGTAATTAAATCATCGGCCCGGTTCCCGGCAAAATCGCCGGAACCTGCAGCGCTGCAAAAAGTACAGCCGCCGTGTGCAACGGTGCCGTCCCGATTCGGACAGTCAAAGCCGCCGTCAAGCGCCACTTTAAACACCTTATGGCCGAAATGTTCTCTGAGATGATAATTCAATGTATGATAGCGTTTTTCCGTATTTGAATAAGGAAAAGGATTGTTCTGCATCACAATTCATGTGCCTCCTTGCGTACGATTGCATCCTAAAATTGTAGCACGCATTTCACAAGAGAACAAATGAATATCGACCATAAATTACTTTATTGAACGAAGTGAGATGGGGCTACAATATGAATGATGGATTGTTTCCATTACCAAGAGGAGGGGTTACTGTGGCAACAAGACAATCAGTAGATGAACATCTCCAGCAATGTATGCAGGCGTATGATGATGCTGAAGAACAGCTGAAACTCGCTTCAAAACAAGAGCATTATAACGACCAAGAATACAGTGACGCGCAAATGCAGCTTGAAAATGCGGTAAATGCTTTAAATAAGCTGTGGCTGTCGTCAAATGACCAGCAGAGAGAACAGTTGTACAGAATGAGGCTTCAGCTTCAAGCTTTGCAAAATAATATGATCCTGCACCACCCTCTTGATGTGTAAGAAACGGACCCTTTTGACTAAGGGTCCGTTTTTTTGTAAAAAAAGGATTGACTTTAGGCGTAAAAGTAGTTATTGTATTGAGTGTACTAATTGATGTAATACACTATAGACACTCAAAATAGATTAGTCAATTTAGATTGAAATGAAGGAGGCAGTTATGAAACAAAAAAAACGAAACAAACGTAACTTGCCGATGCTGATCGCGGCATCTGTGATCGCTTGTTCTTTTTTTCTTGTTCTTGTGATGATCGGTTTTGAATGGCAAAAAAGTATAATTGATCAGTTTTATTTATAAAAGGTTCAGATCGTATAGAAAGTAGGGAAGTAAATGATTCAAATCGATCCAAGAAGCTCAACACCCATTTACGAACAAATCATTCAGCAAATGAAAGAGCTTTGTTTAAAAGGGATCATGACGCCCGGTGATAAGCTTCCTTCTGTCAGAGAATTGGCGACGATCATTATTGCGAATCCGAACACTGTCAGCAAAGCTTACAAAGAGCTTGAGCGTGAAGGGATTATCGAAACGCTGCGGGGCAGAGGGACCTATATTTCGGAGCAAGCGAAAACAACTTTGGTTGAAGGGAAGATGACGATGATTAAAGAGCAACTGAAACAGCTCATCATCGATGCCCATTATGCAGGGGTTGAGCTGGAAAAACTGCAGGAATGGCTGAAGGAAATCAGCATGGATGTGAAAGGAGGGCAAGAGGATGATTGAATTACGGCAGCTGTCAAAAACGATTGACGGCAATCAAGTATTAAAAGATGTTTCATTAACGATTGAAAAAGGAGAAATCTTCGGGCTTCTCGGCCGCAATGGGTCAGGCAAAACGACGATGCTCCGTTTAATCCAGCAAATCATTTTCGCAGACAGCGGGACGATTTTGTTTGACGGCGTAGAAATCAAAAAGCATCCGAAGGTCAAACAAAATATGATCTACATGCCCGTTCAAAACCCTTTTTACGACAAGTATACATATAAGCAGCTTGTCGACATCCTGAGAAGAATTTATCCGAACTTTGACGTCACGTACGCGAATGAGTTGATGAATAGATACGAAATTCCAGAAACGAAAAAGTACCGTGAGCTGTCGACGGGCCTGAAAAAACAGCTGTCGCTCGTTCTGTCGTTTGCGGCGAGACCGGCGCTGATTCTTCTTGATGAGCCTACGGATGGAATAGACGCGGTGACAAGGCACGATGTGCTGCAGCTGATGGTCGATGAAGTGGCAGAGCGTGATACGAGCATTCTGATCACCTCTCACCGGCTTGAGGACATAGAACGGATGTGCAACCGAATCGGTTTTCTCGAAGATAACAGGCTGACGAATGTGATGGATCTTGATGAGCTAAAAGAAGAATACATCAAAATTCAAATGGCGTTTGATACAGATGTCAACTTGGAGATCAGAGAACAAAATATTCCGATGCTCGATCAGGCCGGCGTGTTCTATACGGTATTGATTCCCAAAAGTGACGAGGAGAAAATGAGCTTTTTAAGAGAACTGAAGCCAAAAGTGTGGAACGAGCTTCCTGTCAACTTGGAAGAAGTGTTCATTGCGAAGTTTGGAGGGAAGCGGAGATGGTAGACCGAGGTCTCCTCTATCGAGAGTGGAAGCAGAATCAAGTGGTGATTTTGCTAAGTATTGTGTTTTTAATGCTGGCAAATCCGCTCTCTATTGTGAATACGTATTTGTCTTACCAAGGGTGTCTTGCGCATCAAGACCCGCAATATTGTGATTTTATTGTCAATTATAGAGTAAGCAATCTGATAGATATCAACTGGATGCCAGGTGTCATTTTGGCGGTTTGCTTCTTGGGAATGGAACGTTCGAAAGGCACGATGGATTTTATATTAAGCCTCCCATATAACAGAAGCCAAATTTTCCAGACGAAATTTTGGTTAGGCGGTTTAGTGATTATGCTGTCGCAATTGCTTGGCTTTTTACTTGCTTGGCTGCTAATTCTTGTCTATAACCCTGAACACGTCTACTTTTTTGAGCACAGCAGTGTTGGAGTAATCGTCATTAGTTTTATGGCTTACTGTTTGTTGATGGCCGCTGGGGCATTAACGGGGAATGTTTTTGCCCAGTTATTAACGGCATTTGCTGCTGCGGCATTACCATATTTAATTGTTGCATTGCCGGTTGGAAACTTTGAAGTTGTTTTTGGCGTGAGTATATGGGAAATGTCCCCTTCCCCTGAGGCGTATTTCTCACTGGCAAGCAATTTATCATATCTTGTACCTATTGGTTACGTTGCAAATGGATGGTTGTCTGACAGTAATTATATTTTATTGATTCCAGCTGCCATGAGCATTCTGTTTTACTTGATTGGCTATATAAGCTTCAAAAAGCATCCAAGTGAGCGAAACGGACACTTTTTCCTTTGGAACAGATTAGACCGTCCTGTACAAATTCTGGTTATGTCTTTCGGTATTCTTGGTTTTGGTTTATTTGGATATTCAGCCGGACATTCCATCATGGGTTACATTTTTGGAATGATTATTGGAGCCGTAGTTGGATTTTTAGTGAGCTACTTCTCTATTTATAAGAAAATGAAAACTTAAGAAATACTTTCGGTTTGGAGTGAAGTGATGTGCCGGATTCCGGGCTATTTTATAAAGAGTGGAAGCAAAATAAAGCGCTGCTCATCATGATTTTTTTGGTATTTCTGCTTAGCAATCCTTTTACCGTATTAAATACGTACATCTCATATCAAGGCTGCGTGGCTAATCAGAACGATTGGAGCGGATCCTGTGTATTTACGATTAACTATTTAAACGGCACATTTATCTCATTTTTTTGGATTTGGGGAGTCGTTTTAGCGGTCAGCCAGCTTGGGATTGAACGAAGCAAGGGCTTGTTTGATTTTACATTAAGCCTTCCATATACACGAGGGCAGATATTTAATGCGAAGTTCCTTACAGGCGGAATGGTGATTGTGATGCCGCAACTTATAGGATATGTTTTATCCGTTTTGCTGCTCGTGCTTTTGAAGCCTGATCAGGCCATTTATTTTCACAACTACAGCTTGGGAATGATCATTGTCAGCATGTTGGCTTATTCTTTGGTTATGGCTGGCGGAGCACTGACAGGCCATATTTTTGCACAGCTTTTGGTTTCATTTACTGTGACTATTTCGCCGTTTTTACTCATCAGCCTGCCTATGATCAACCTTGAGATCCTTTTTGGCGGATCAATAGAGTTCATTCATGGTCCAGTACCAGAATGGGTGCGGTATTTAATTCTAATAACCTATGTAGACTCGAAATGGGTGGAGAATACACCTCATTATTTGGTGATTCCGGCTATCATGACTATCATCTTCTACATCATCGGCTATATTAGCTTTGTAAAACTGTCTAATGAAAGAAACGGGTATTTCTTCTTATGGAAGCCGCTTGACCGTCCAGTGCAGATAATCGTTATTATCATAGGAATTACGGGTTTCGGCTATTTTGGATTTTCTGCAAGCGAGAGCTTTACCGGTTATGTCATCGGCATGGCTGCGGGCGCCGTAATTGGTTTCTTCATCAGTTATTTTGCGATTTATAAAAAAACAAAACATGTGTAAGGGAGAGAGAAAATATGATTGATGTTCAGCATATTGACCATTCTTTCACGATCGGTAAAAAGGGCCGTGAGAATGAAGTACCAGTATTGAAGGGTGTTTCCTTAAATGTAGCGAAAGGTGAAATCGCCTGTATTGTCGGGAGAAGCGGCTCAGGAAAATCAACGCTTTTGAATTTAATTTCCGGCTACATATCTCCGACAAAAGGGCGGATTGTCATTAATGGCACTGATGTGACGGGCTTTAATGAAAAGGAATGGGCTCAGTTCCGCCTTGAGCACTTTGGCTTTATTTTTCAAAGCTTTCAGCTTATCCCGGGATTAACGACTTACGAAAATGTTGAAATGCCGCTGGCGTTAAAAGGGATTAAACCGGCAGAGCGCAAGCAAAAGGTGCAGGACATGCTGAAACGCGTCGGTTTGGAAAACCACGCTGCTCATTATCCAAATGAACTGTCAGGCGGCCAGCAGCAGCGTGTCAGTATTGCGCGGGCATTGATTTTAAACCCATCCATTATTTTAGCGGATGAGCCGACGGGAAGCCTCGATTCAGAAACGGAACAGGAAGTGTTGGGTTTGATTCAGCAGTTGAATCGCGAGCGAGGCATTACATTTGTGATCATTACCCACGATGATGAAGTCGCTTCTATTGGACATTCAAAATTTCAGCTTCATGACGGTGTGTTAAAAGGGGGAATTACGGTTGAGGTTTAAGGATCAGGTTCATTTTATCAGGAGAAATATGAAGAAAAACAGGCTCCGCGTCTTTATGACAGTGCTGGCCACGACAATGGCGTGTGCGTTTTTGGTAGTGCTGTCGTCGGTTGGATTCGGCATTCAAAAGACAATTACAGATATCACGATGAGCCAGCAGGTTGTGACGAAAGTCAGTGTAATGGGTTCAGATGGTGATAAGCCCATTAAAAAAGCTGATTTAGAGAAATATGATCATGTAAGGTCAGTTGTAGAAAGAACGCAAGTGTATGAGCCTAACAAAGCAACTTTAGGCAATCGCACAAATGAAAGCTCAAATCTCATCTTTACCAATATGAATGATGAACTAAAGGCCAATATGGAGTTGGAAAAAGGAAGAGTCGCAAAGTCGGAAAATGAAATCGTAGTAGGATACGACTTTGCAAAGAAATTATTGACGAAAAAAGAATCGGAAGCGTATAACAAAAAAATCGAGGAAGCAAAAGGAAACCCGGAAGATATAAAGGAACCAGAAGGCTATACGAAAGATATTCTGAACAAAACGATTGAATTAAGTGTATCAAAAACTGATCCTAAAACAGGAGATGTTGAAAAAACAAAAACATATGACTTTAAAATTGTCGGTATTACAAAAAAGCCATCTCAAGATTGGATGGAGGACTCAAATATTTTCATCAGTGATCAATTCAAGAAGGATTTTTCGGAATTCTTAGATTTCAAAGGCGGAAATGTTGAAAAAAACACTGGCGTTTTTGCTGATAAATTTGAGAATGTGGAACAGCTGACAAAGGATCTGACAGATGACGGATATTATGTCATGTCAGTGACTACCGAGCTCGAGGGTGTCAACACCTTCTTCATGGTCTTTAAAATCGGCCTGATCTTTGTCGGATGTATCGCGGTTATTATCTCAGCAATCGGCATTTTTAACACGATGACGATGGCGGTGACAGAAAGAACGCAGGAGATCGGGATTATGAAAGCGATTGGGGCAAGTCCGTCCATTATTCGCCGAATGTTCCTGATGGAAAGCGCGTATATCGGGATTTTAGGCTGTGTGATAGGGATTATCATTTCTTATGGCGTAAGCTTCCTTGTCAACCTGGCTGTTCCAATGATTCTCGCGGCGACAAGCGGAAGCGATGCGGGCGATTTGAATTACACATTCTCCTACATCCCGGCCAGCCTTGTGATCATCGCTGTTGTGATTTGCGGAGGGGTAGCGGTGATTTCCGGTATGAACCCGGCGAGAAAAGCGACCAAAACCAACGTGCTGACAGCGTTAAGAAGAGAATTATAATGCGTACGAGCCGGCTGAGACAGCCGGCTTTCTCTATAGCGCCTGAAGGCGATTTGCTATACACTTGATAAAAAAGGAAAAAGCGCGGTGAGTCGATTGTTTAAACTTTTGCTGATTGAAGATGATGAATCGCTGTTTCATGAAATCAAGGATCGTTTAACGGGATGGTCCTATGATGTATACGGCATTCAGGATTTCAGTCAAGTGCTGCAGGAATTTGCAGCGGTTAAGCCTGATTGTGTCATTATTGATGTTCAGCTGCCTAAATTTGACGGGTTTCATTGGTGCCGGCTGATCCGCTCCCGGTCAAATGTTCCGATTCTCTTTTTATCGTCACGGGATCATCCTGCTGATATGGTGATGTCCATGCAGCTCGGGGCAGATGACTTTATTCAAAAGCCGTTTCATTTTGATGTGCTGATTGCGAAAATCCAAGCGATCTTCCGGCGTGTGTATCATTATAATACAGAGCCGAGCACGCTCAAAACGTGGTGCGGGGCTGCCATAGACGCGGAGCAGAACCTCGTCAGCAATGAGAAAGGCTCTGTTGAACTGACGAAAAATGAAATGTTCATTCTCAAACAATTAATAGAACAAAAAAACAAGATTGTCAGCCGTGAAGAGCTGATCAGAAGCTTGTGGAACGATGAGCGGTTTGTAAGTGATAATACGCTGACCGTCAATGTCAATCGCCTGCGAAAAAACTGGACGCCCTGCAGCTTGGCACATATATCGAGACGAAAGTCGGCCAAGGCTACATGGCGAAGGAAGAGGATCATTTCTATGATTAAAGCATTCCTTACTGAAAGGCGAAGCTGGATTGCCGTGTTTTTGTTTCAGCAGGTTTTGATGCTCTTCATTGCTTTTGTTGATTCCTCGATTTCATTTAACAATGTTCTTTATATGGTGTATTTGTGTGTCTTGTTTTTTATCATTTTCATTTGGGTCCGCTATCTGAAAGAAACGGCGTTTTATAAAAGCTTGAAAACTTGGGAGAACAATCTTGATGTGACAGCCATAAATGAACCGGAAACGCCGTTTGAATCGATGGTTGATAGAAGCATTACCGGACAAACGGAGCATTTGAAACAAACCGCAGCCCGGCATCGCTTGGCATTAGAAAATGAAAAAGATGAGCTGATGGCATGGATCCATGAGGTCAAAACCCCATTAACAGCGATGCATTTAATCATTGACAGAATGGAAGACCAAGCTTTGAAAGCCCAGCTATCGTATGAATGGATGCGAATTCACCTGCTTCTAGATCAACAGCTTCATCAAAAGCGCATGTCATTTATTGAAAACGATCTGTCTGTAGAATGCATTCAGCTTCAGCCTCTGATTTTCAAGGAGATCAAAGATTTACAATCATGGTGTATCCAAAAAGGGATTGGCTTTGATATTCAGCTAGAGGCTGAGGAAGTGCTGAGCGATGCAAAGTGGCTGGCGTTTATCATCAGGCAGCTGCTGACAAACGCAGTAAAATACAGCGACGGCTCTGAGATTGTGATCAAAAGCTTTCATAAAGGGGAACGGACGCAGCTTGAAGTGAAAGACTGTGGCAGGGGCATTGATCAAAAAGATGTGCCGCGTATTTTTGATAAAGGATTTACATCCACAACGGATCATCATGATCAAGCGTCCACTGGCATGGGGCTGTACTTGGCGAAAAAAGCCGCGGCTCCGTTAATGATCCATATTGATGTACGTTCGGAGTCCGGTGCGGGAACCGTTTTTACATTAACTTTCCCCAAACGGAATCAATTTGAACGAGTCATAGGCGTGTGACGAAAATGTCACATGCTTTTCTTTTTTGTTCGCCGTATCGAAGGAAAAGCCCGGCATTCCTTTTTATAATGAGAGTATCCAATATAAAGGAGATTATAGGAATGATGATCTTACAAGCGAATAAAATTCGAAAAAGCTATGGAAACAAGCTGAATAAACAAGAAGTGCTCAAAGGCATTGATATTCATATTCAAAAAGGTGAATTTGTCAGTATTATGGGGGCGTCAGGTTCTGGGAAAACAACTTTGCTCAATGTTCTGTCCTCCATTGATCAGGTCAGTGACGGAACCATTAACATTGACGGAAATGACATGACATCAATGAAGGAAAAGCAGCTGGCTGAATTCAGAAAACAGCATTTAGGCTTTATCTTTCAAGATTACAATCTGCTGGACACGCTGACAGTAAAAGAAAATATCCTTTTGCCGTTATCGATTACAAAAATGCCCAAAAGCGAAGCGATTCGCAAGTTCGAAGAGGTGGCGAAAGAGCTGGGCATTGATGAACTCCGTGATAAGTACCCAAATGAAATTTCCGGCGGCCAGAAGCAGCGCACATCTGCCGCGAGAGCATTTATTCATGAACCGAGCATTATTTTCGCAGATGAGCCGACGGGCGCGCTTGATTCAAAATCAGCCTCTGATCTATTAAACAAGCTGAGCCAGCTCAATCAAAAACGCAATGCCACTATTATCATGGTCACCCATGACCCTGTCGCTGCCAGCTACTGCGGAAGAGTGATTTTTATTAAGGACGGGCAAATGTATACACAGCTGAATAAAGGAGGCCAAGACAGACAAACGTTTTTCCAGGACATTATGAAAACGCAAGGCGTGTTAGGCGGGGTGCAGCATGAACATTAATCAGCTCATCCTAAGAAATCTGAAAAAGAATCTTCGGAATTACTATTTGTATGTGTTTGCGCTGATTTTTAGCGTGGCGCTTTATTTCGCCTTTGTCACACTCCAATATGATCCTGCAATTAATGAAGTGAAGTCTTCAATCAAGGGAGCCGCTGCCATTAAAACCGCTTCGATTTTGCTTGTGGTCGTGGTGTCGATCTTCATATTATATGCCAATACGATTTTTATTAAAAGACGGAGTAAAGAAATCGGGCTTTTTCAATTAATCGGAATGACGAAGCATAAAATCTTTCGCATTTTAAGTGCGGAAAATATTATGCTGTATTTCAGTTCCTTAGCGATCGGGGTAGCTGCGGGGTTTTCGATATCGAAGCTTGTCCTGATGATTCTGTTCAAAATTGTCGACGTCAAAGCTGAGGCGAAACTGCATTTTTCCGGTCAGGCCTTGATCCAAACGATCATTGTATTCTGCGGCATTTACCTTTTAATCATGGTGATGAATTATACGTTTATCAAAAAACAAAGTATTTTATCTTTGTTTAAAGTGACGTCATCTACTGAAGACCAAGTGAAGAGAATATCATTTTTCCAGATGCTGATCGGCGCTTTAGGCATCGTGCTGATTTTGACAGGATACTATGTGTCTTCTGAGCTGTTTGGCGGTAAATTTAAGACCATGAATGAACTGTTCGGCGCGATGAGCTTTATTCTGGGGGCTGTCATTGTCGGAACGTTTCTCTTTTATAAAGGTTCGGTTACGTTTATCTCGAACATCATTCGAAAAAGCAAGGGCGGCTACTTAAATATCTCCGAAGTCCTGTCACTGTCATCAATCATGTTCAGAATGAAATCGAACGCGTTGTTATTGACGATTATTACAACCGTTTCAGCGCTCGCCATTGGGCTGTTATCGCTCGCTTATATTTCGTATTACTCGGCAGAAAAGACTGCTGAACAAAATGTAGCGGCTGATTTTTCATTCATGAATGAGAAAGATGCCAAAGAATTTGAAAGCAGTTTGAATGAACGCAACATTTCATATGTAAAAAAAGAAACCCCTTTCCTGCAAGTGAATGTTGACATTGCAAATATTATGGATGGAGACCCGAAGGAAATGCAGGGTGATCCCCATAACATGCAGCTTGCGGTTGTGAGTGACAAAGAGGTGGAACAGGTCGATGTGCCAGAAGGGGAAGCCGTTTTATCCGGATATAACGATTTACTGCAAAAAATCATGGGCTTAAAAGATTCAGGCAGCATAAAAGTGAAAAGCAAGCATAAGACGACATCTCTACAATACAAAGGGTTAAGAAAAGAATTTCTTCTCTCCTTTCCGTTTACGAGCGGGGGATTGCCCGCTGTCATAGTGGATGACAGCCTGTTTCAATATCTGAACAAAAACAAAGATCCCCGCATTCAACTGGCGCAATCTGAATGTATCACCGTCAATGTGAAGCATGAAGACCAGCTGGATAAAGCAAATGAGCTATTTCAAAAGGTGAACAAGAAAGACCAGCATTTATCAAGGCTGGATGCAAGCATCGCACAAAAATCACTATTTGGTATCGTGATGTTCATCGTTGGCTTCTTAGGATTAACGTTTCTGATTACATCTGGCTGTATCCTTTATTTTAAACAAATGGGTGAGAGTGAAGATGAAAAACCGAATTATACGATTTTGAGAAAACTCGGGTTTACACAAGGCGATTTGATGAAGGGAATACGCATCAAACAAATGTATAACTTCGGCATTCCGCTTGTTGTCGGCCTCTTCCACAGCTACTTTGCCGTCCAATCCGGCTGGTTCTTATTCGGATCAGAGGTGTGGGCGCCGATGATTCTGGTGATGGTGTTATACACCGCGCTCTACTCCATTTTTGGTTTTCTGTCCGTTCTTTATTATAAGAAGGTTATTAAATCGTCGTTGTGAAACAGCAAAAGCTCCAGAGGTTCTGGAGCTTTCAGCGTGTCGACAAACCCTTGCATTCGTTGTCAAGCCTGTGCGTTGGTGCTCACGAATTAGGACATTCGCTCCGCTCCAATGCTCGCCTTTCCTAGACTTCAAGGGTTTTCAACCACGCTGAAAAGATGACAAAATCCTAAAACTAAACCGTTTTAGGATTTTGTCAACAATCTGAAAGCTCCAGAGGTTCTGGAGCTTTTCGTTTATCGTTTTGGCGGCCGGTAACCGGCGGCTTCAGCTTCTTCCACTGAGCAAAACATTTCAGCCGGATCGGTTGTCCGGTCATAGTATGTACTGCCCGGTGTGTGATAGATGCCGCTTTTGCTGCCTTTTATATTACAGCCTTCTGCTGTGGCAGCTGTTTTGGTTTCATTACTTTTATTCGTATTGCTAGAAGAACTTCCAGCGTTTTCTTGTGAACTTGCAGTTTGGCTTTTCGTCTGTTTTAATTGCTTTTCAAGCTGTGTTTTATCTTGCTGCAGTGCTTCATTTTCAGCCTTTACTGTTTTTGTATCTTCTTTGAGCTGTTTTTGATTTTCTTGAAGCTCTTTCATTTCTGCTTTTAATGATTTCTGAGTCTTTTTTAGATCACTATTTTCTTTTTCAAGCTGCTGTAGTTTGTCTTGGTCTTTTGTGTTGTCCTTCAATTTCTTTGCTTTAGAACTGGCCGCTTCATATTCTTTCTCTAGTGCTTCATGCTCTTTTGTAAGGCTTTTATATTCGGCGTTTAGCGCTGAATATTTTTTCTCGGCATTTGCTACTGCAGCGTCTGGGTCTGTCAATGCTGCTCCGGTGACGAGCAGCACCAGGCCTCCTATCAAAAGCGGCCAAAAGAGTCTCTTAGAGAAACATTTTTCCTTTTTCAGCACATATCTGACAAGATGATACAATCCATAGCCAAGCGAAATGAGACATGCAAGAAATCCTAAGAATAATAATATCATTTCCATAACATTACCCCTTTTTCTATTTATTTTACATTTTTCAAACAATATTTGTTAGATTTTTTCACGCACATCAGTTGAAAAATGTGAAATAGACAGATAGAATGAATGTGCTATGATCACTCGATTCGTACGGAGCCATTTTAGGTTTCGTTTTTTTCATGAATTTTTTTAGGCGAGAAAGGGGGATGAGTATGCCGCGTGCTCTTAAAATTTTAGTCATTGGAATGTTTATTAATGTGACGGGTGCTTCTTTTTTATGGCCGCTGAATACGATTTATATCCATAATCATTTAGGGAAGTCGTTAACAGTAGCCGGGCTTGTTTTGATGCTGAATTCAGGCGCCAGTGTGGTTGGGAATTTAAGCGGCGGTTTTTTGTTTGATAAAATCGGCGGCTTTAAATCAATTATGCTCGGGATTGCGATTACGTTGGCAAGCCTGCTGGGCCTTGTCTTTTTTCATGATTGGCCGGCCTACATTGTGCTGCTGACGATAGTGGGATTTGGTTCCGGTGTTGTTTTTCCGGCAAGCTATGCAATGGCTGGATCGGTGTGGCCTGAAGGGGGAAGAAAGGCATTTAATGCGATCTATGTCGCACAAAACGCGGGTGTGGCCGTCGGCTCAGCACTTGGAGGTGCCGTGGCTTCTTTCTCGTTTTCATATGTATTTTTGGCGAATGCTGTATTGTATATGGCCTTTTTCTTTATCGTATATTTCGGATTTCGAAATATTCAGACGAAGGATGCGTCCCAAACGTCTGTGCTTGATTATGATGCTGTAAACAGCAAAGCGAAATTTGCCGCGCTCATCATTTTAAGCAGCGGCTATGTACTCGGATGGCTGGCTTATTCTCAATGGTCTACCACGATTGCTTCGTACACGCAAAGCATTGGAATATCCCTTTCCTTATACAGTGTGCTGTGGACGGTCAACGGAATTTTAATTGTGTTTGGCCAGCCGCTTGTCAGCTTTGTGGTGAAAAAATGGGCGGAGTCTCTAAAGGCGCAAATGGTCATCGGATTTATCATTTTTATTGTATCCTTCAGTATGCTGCTGACGGCAAAGCACTTCCCGATGTTTCTGGCTGCCATGGTGATCTTGACCATCGGGGAAATGCTTGTCTGGCCTGCGGTGCCGACAATAGCCAACCAGCTTGCCCCTAAAGGGAAGGAAGGATTTTATCAAGGTTTTGTCAACAGCGCGGCGACAGGCGGCAGAATGATTGGTCCGTTGTTCGGCGGTTTGCTTGTCGATCATTTCGGCATTCAAGCTCTTGTGTTATCTCTTTTGGTTTTGCTGATGATCAGTATCGGCACAACGCTTTTATATGACAAACGGATAAAACCGGCTAAAGAAACAAATAAACAAGCATCAATCTCTTCATAATAAAAGATCCCGCCGGATGAGCGGGATCTTTTTACATGATCGGAAGCACGTTAACGGCATCCTTTACATTTGAATATGTTTGCAGCGATGAAAAATTGGCATCCAGTTTATTCATTTTCATGGCCAATTCGGGTTTAATGCCGGTAATGATTAATTCGGTTCCGGTTAATTTCAGCAAATGGCTCAGCTTGAAAATTTGATCGGCGGTTTGTTCATTCACTTGTGCCAGTCCTGATAAATCAATGATCAAATAATCATCTTTGGATGTTGATAAGATATTCGTCAATGTGCAGACGATGGAATTAAATCGCTCCTCTGTCAGGTTGCCGACTAGCGGAAGAGCGGAAACGCCGTTGCGAATCGGGACAATAGGCGTTGAAAGTGCAGTGATTTCTGTGAGGGAATCCTCGAGAAGCTTCTCATACTCTTTTTGCCGGGTGATATCTTTTTGAATTCCGACAAAATAGGTCTTGCCTTCAATCTCGAGCGGGTCAATATTCAATTCATTCCAGAATAACGTTCCGTCTTTTTTGTAGTTTTGGATCTGAACGGTAACCGGCTCTTTATGTTGTAAAGCGGTTCTAATGTTTTCTACTTCAGCAGGGTCTGTGTGTTTCCCCTGTAAGAAGCGGCAGTTCTTTCCTAAAATCTCTCCGGCTTCATAACCGGTCATTTGAACAAAGCCTTGGTTTACGTAGACAATAGGATTATCTTCAAGTGCGGGGTCTGTAATGACCACACCGACTCGCGCATGATCAAGCGCTTTTTTGATGACTTCCAGCTGTCCTTGTATTCCAAATGATTGAAAACTAGCCATATAAATCCCCCTTAGGCCGCCAGCTTGCTGTGCGAAAGCCTTGTATTCCCCTTTTTACAATGAATTATACAGTAACCGTAGCACAACACATGTTCTGATTCAAGCAAGCGCGCAGTTTGTTGTTTGTCATCAAGGCTTGTCCTCGTATACACTAAAAATAAGAACAGAAATTGAACATATGAACGGAAAGTTTATAGAAGCTTAATGAGTGACTAGGTCAATGTCACTGGGTGAAAAATGAATCCAATGCATCAAGCTTACCGATCATGTGTTCACATATAATGGAAGAAACAAGCTTTTTTCAGATTTGCCAGTATGTAGATATCGAAAATCATCGGAATCGTTTAAGGGGGCTGGATGGCCTGAAGTCGCTTTACGAAATAAGGGCTTTAGGAAGGTGATGATGAAGATGCTGCATCAGGTACTTATTGCTTGTGTAATTGGAGGAATCATGGGGATTCTCGGTCATGTGAAAAAGAGAGGCAGGCTGGAGAAACCCAGAATGACGAAGCGGTTTATCTACCTTGGATTTTTGGAAGATTGGTTTATCGGAATGACAGCTTCCATTTTACTTGTATTATCCGCTGACCCCGATTCAGGAATTCAACTTGTCATCTTATCCATTATCTCAGGCTACGGCGGTGAAGCTGTTCTCAGAAGTTTTGACTTTGTGAGAGAAATGAACAGCGGCGGCGAACCGGCCGAGTCCAAACGTCAAACCAAAACTCCACCCGAATAATTGTCCTCAATCTCCGCCCGTTCAGGGTACATTCCCATTGTATACAAACCTGCTTGCACTTATGAACAGAATTCTATAAAATACAGTTAAGATTACGGTTGCGATAAGAACAATGAAGAGGAGCAGTAGGAAGCAGATATTGTTGCAGAGAGTTGACGGCTGGTGAAAGTCAATCAAGTTTGTTTCCGAACTCACCTCAGAGTTGCAGCGGTGAAAAGCCGCTGACGCATAACTGCGTTAAAAGTATCAAGTGAGTGCGGCGCATGCCGCGCTAACGAGGGTGGTACCGCGGGAAAACGAAAGTCTCTCGTCCCTTTTTGGGATGAGGGAGTTTTTTTTAGTTTGGGAATATTCTGAATATAATTCTCTCCTTCCCGTCAATACTTGAACCATACACGCCGTATTCAATCAGAAGGAGGTTTTTTACTTTGAGTTTTCAGCACAAAGAGATAGAAAAGAAATGGCAAACATACTGGCTTGAAAACAAAACATTTGCCACTCTTGATCATAATGAAAAACAAAAATTTTACGCGCTGGACATGTTCCCTTACCCGTCAGGAGCGGGCTTGCATGTCGGCCATCCTGAAGGGTATACAGCCACGGATATCCTGTCCCGTATGAAGCGTATGCAAGGCCATGATGTCCTTCATCCAATGGGCTGGGACGCATTCGGCTTGCCGGCTGAACAATACGCGCTTGATACAGGGAACGATCCCGCTGTGTTTACGAAGCAGAATATCGATAATTTCCGCCGCCAAATTCAGTCGCTTGGCTTCTCATATGACTGGGATCGTGAAATCAATACGACTGACCCTGAATACTATAAATGGACGCAGTGGATTTTCTTAAAGCTATACGAAAAAGGCCTTGCTTACGTTGACGAAGTGCCTGTAAACTGGTGCCCTGCCCTCGGGACGGTTCTTGCCAATGAAGAAGTCATTGACGGCAAGAGCGAACGCGGCGGCCATCCGGTAGAGAGACGACCGATGAGGCAGTGGATGCTGAAAATCACCGCTTATGCGGACAGGCTTCTCGAAGACTTGGAAGAGCTTGACTGGCCGGAAAGCATTAAAGATATGCAGCGCAACTGGATCGGCCGTTCTGAAGGTGCGCACGTTCATTTTGCTGTAGATGGACATGATGAATCCTTTACGGTATTTACGACAAGACCAGATACGCTGTTTGGCGCTACATACACTGTACTTGCTCCGGAACACGCATTGGTGGAACACATCACAACGGCAGAGCAAAAAGAAGCTGTAGAAGCATATATCAAAGAAATTCAATCAAAGAGTGACCTTGAGCGTACAGATCTTGCGAAAACAAAGACGGGCGTTTTCACAGGAGCCTATGCGATCAATCCTGTAAACGGAGAAACATTGCCGATCTGGATTGCGGATTACGTTCTTGCATCATATGGAACAGGTGCTGTCATGGCGGTTCCTGGTCACGATGAGCGTGATTTTGAATTCGCCAAAACATTCGGCCTTCCGGTGAAGGAAGTTGTGAAAGGCGGAAACGTTGAGGAAGCAGCGTACACTGGCGACGGCGAACACGTGAACTCTGATTTTCTAAACGGCCTTAACAAGCAGGAAGCAATTGCGAAAGTGATCGCTTGGCTGGAAGAAACGAAAAACGGCGAGAAGAAAGTGACATACCGTCTGCGTGACTGGCTCTTCAGCCGCCAGCGTTATTGGGGCGAGCCGATTCCGGTCATTCATTGGGAAGACGGAACATCAACGGCTGTGCCGGAAGAGGAGCTGCCGCTGATTTTGCCGAAAACGGATGAAATCAAACCGAGCGGAACAGGCGAATCACCGCTTGCGAACATCAAAGAGTGGGTGGAAGTCACAGACCCTGAGACAGGGAAAAAAGGAAGAAGAGAAACGAATACAATGCCGCAATGGGCGGGAAGCTGCTGGTATTTCTTGCGCTATATTGATCCACGTAACCCGGATCAGCTGGCATCACCAGAGAAATTGGAAAAATGGCTTCCGGTTGATATGTATATCGGCGGCGCAGAACATGCCGTGCTTCACCTTCTGTATGCCCGTTTCTGGCATAAGTTCCTTTATGATATCGGTGTAGTGCCGACGAAAGAACCGTTCCAAAAGCTGTACAACCAAGGAATGATTCTCGGCGAAAACAACGAAAAAATGAGTAAATCTAAAGGGAACGTTGTCAACCCTGACGAAATCGTTGCCTCTCACGGCGCTGATACGTTAAGATTGTACGAAATGTTCATGGGACCGCTTGATGCTTCAATCGCCTGGTCTGAATCAGGCTTAGACGGCGCGCGCCGCTTCCTTGACCGTGTATGGCGCCTGTTTGTTGAAGAAAGCGGTGAGCTTAATGGCAAAATCGTTGAAGGCGCTGGTGAAACATTGGAGCGCGTATATCATGAAACGGTCATGAAAGTCACAGATCATTACGAAGGTCTTCGTTTCAACACGGGTATTTCCCAGCTGATGGTCTTTATTAATGAAGCTTATAAAGCGTCAGAGCTTCCAAAAGAATATGTGGAAGGCTTCGTAAAGCTTCTTTCTCCAATCGCGCCTCACTTAGCGGAAGAGCTTTGGGAGAAGCTTGGCCATTCCGATACGATTGCTTATGAAGCTTGGCCCGTATATGATGAAACAAAACTTGTGGATGATGAAGTTGAAATCGTTGTTCAGCTGAACGGAAAAGTAAAAGCGAAATTACAGGTTCCTACCGATGCGACGAAAGAACAGCTGGAACAGTTTGCTCAAGCAGATGAAAAGGTCAAAGAGCAGCTTGAAGGCAAAACGATTCGAAAAATCATCGCGGTGCCTGGCAAGCTTGTCAATATTGTGGCAAACTAAGCCTGAGAAAAAATCCCCTTGCCGAAAGGGGATTTTTTTCATCAGCCTCTGAATAGCAATCGCCCGGCTGACTTTGCTATACTGAACATGATCATTGTGAATAGGAGTGTTTTCTTTGGAGATAAAAGAAATCAGCACAGCCGTTTTAAAAGAAAAAATTGAAGCGGACGAAGAGTTATATTTGATTGATGTCAGAGAAGATGAAGAGGTGGCGGAAGGCATGATCCCGCAAGCCGTTCATATTCGCATGGGGGATATTCCTGAAAAAATGGACACCCTTGATAAAGACAAAGAGTACGTGTTTATCTGCCGCTCAGGCATGCGTAGCATGAATGTCTGCAGGTACTTGGATGAGCAGGGCTTTAAAACCGTCAACGTTGAAGGCGGCATGATGGCCTGGGAAGGCGAAACAAAACCAAAAAACTAGGGGAGAGCGGTCCCCTAGTTTTTTATTTGTATTCCGGCAGCCAATCGCCGTGTGCTGTGAATAAATCGTCACACATGGAGATGATGTCAGTCATGGAAAGTTCCGCGCTTGTATGCGGATCCAGCATTGCGGCTTGGTAAACCGCTTCTTTTTTCAGTGTGACAGCGGCTTCAATTGTCATCAGCTGTGTATTAATATTCGTCCGGTTTAAGGCTGCAAGCTGCTCAGGCAGTTCTCCGGCGAAGCACGGCGTTATTTTTTTTCTGTCGGCGACGCATGTCACTTCCACAACCGCTTTTGAAGGAAGATTGGTGATCAGCCCTGCATTCAAGACGTTTCCCCCGAAGGTGAACGGCTCGTTCGTTTCCATTGCTTCTATAATTCTTGAACCATATTCCTTTGAGCGTTCGTGCGTAAGGTTTTTATTATTGACGATTTCATCCCGCATTTTCTCCCAATTTTGAATCTGTTTGACGCATCTTCTTGGATATTCATCGAGCGGGATTTGCAGCTCGCTGATCAGCTCGGGATAGTTCCGTTTAATAAAGTATGGATGGTATTCTGCGTTGTGTTCGGACGATTCCGTGACATAATAGCCGAACTTATCCATCAATTCAAACCGCACCATATCATGGTGTTTTGTTTTTTGTTTTTCTTTTGCTCTCCTTTTGATTTCTGGATATAGATCTACGCCGTCTTTTTTGACTTCCAAAAGCCAAGCCATATGGTTGATGCCCGCGATGCGCTCCTCGATTCCGCCATGCTCCATTCCAAGAGATTTGAATAGATCCTTCGTGCACACTTGGACACTGTGGCAGAGCCCGATTGTTTTGATGCTAGTATAGCGAAGCATGGCGCCTGTAAGAGAGGCCATCGGATTTGTATAATTTAAAAACCACGCATCCGGGCACATGTCCTCCATATCTTTTGCGATATCAAATAAGACCGGGATGGTTCTGAGTGATCTGAAGATCCCGCCGATGCCAACTGTGTCGGCAATCGTCTGACGCAGCCCGTACCGTTTAGGAATCTCAAAATCTATGACTGTGCTCGGTTTATATCCTCCAACCTGAATGGCATTGATGACATAGCTTGCGTTCTGCAAGGCGAGTTTTCTATCATCATAGCTGTTGATGGCCACACTCGGGTTATAGCGGTCTCTCAGGTTTTCAAGCATGAGCTGGGATTCCTGCAGGCGTTTTGGATCAATGTCGTAAAGGGCGAATTCAAAACCATTCAGCGCTTCTGTTAACAAGCAGTCTCCCAAAACATTTTTGGCGAAAATAGTGCTCCCTGCACCAATAAATGTAATCTTTTTCATATGGCTTCCTCCTTTAACCTTATCCCTTTACCGCTCCGGATGACAGGCCGGCAATAAAGTATTTTTGCAGCGCCAAAAACAGAATAACCATCGGCAGCATCGCCATAAGCGCGGCTGCGGCAACTAAGTGCAGATTGTTGGCGTTTTCTCCGAAAAAACCTGCCATGGCCACTGTTAATGTCTGAACCTTTTGGTCTTGTAAAAAGAAAATCGCAAACTGATAGTCGTTCCAGATGAAGACACAAGAGATAATACAGATGGTCGCAGTGATCGGTTTCAATAGAGGAAACACGATCGTAAAAAAGATTTTCAGCATGCCTGCGCCGTCTATTCGTGCGGCTTCTTCAATCTCTTTTGGAATGGTCGAACGGATAAAGCCTGAATACAAGAATACGGTTAACGGCATATAAGCCGCTGTATTGATCAAAATGGCGATTGCGTGTGTATTAACCATGCCGGCGTCCACAACCATTCTGTACAAGGGGACCATGGATGTTAACGGAGGGATGATCATAATGGAAATCAGCAAGGCAAAAACGGCTTTATTCAGCTTCGTTTCCCGCCGGGCAAGAGGGTAGGCGGCAAGAGAGCCGAATATGATCAATAACAAGGCAGAAAAACCTGTGATGATGATGGTGTTTATAAAAGAATTTCCTAATGAAGCACGTTCCCATGCTTCTGAAAAATTGTGAAAGGAGATGTCAGCTGGAAACAGCCATTTCGAACTGTAGTCTCCTTTTGCTTTCAATGAAGTGGTCAGCAGGATGTAAAAAGGAATAAAATGCGCACAGGCTACAATGGCGACAAAAAGCGTAACGATCCGCAGTTTTTTTGAACGGGCGGCTTTCATGACATTTCCGTCTCCTTTCTTTTAAAGTACGCAAGCGCGCAAAAGCTGATGATCAAAATGACAAATGCCATAAATATGCCTTGCGTTGCGGCATAGCCGGCATCCTGCCGTTTGAAATACAAATCATACATAAACGTGGACATGGATTGTGACGCATTTCCGGGGCCGCCCGCGGTGAGCGCGATAATGATATCAAACAGCTTTAAGCCTCCGATAATGTTGATGACCATATTAATCGTGATCGAGGGCATTAACAGCGGCAGCGTGATCGTGAAAAACTGCTGGCCTTGTCTCGCGCCATCCATTTGCGCAGCTTCATAGTAGTCTTTCGGAATGCTTTGCAGGCCGGCTAAGTAGACAACCATAGCAATCCCGACATATTGATACGTGTTTATCATGACAATGAGCCACGGATTGAGCGACGGACTGGCGAGCGCATTGATCGGGCCGATGCCAAATACACCGAGCAAATCGTTAAGCGCGCCTCCGTCGTAGGAGAAGAAAAAGTACCAAATATAGCCCATGATGAGCGGGCTTATCATGACCGGCAAATAGACAATTGTTCTTGTTATCGCCTTCATTTTGATGCTTTGATTCAAGAGCAGGGCGTACAGGAGTCCGACCACATTTTGAAAAAAGGTACTGCCGAGCCCGTAAAGCAGCGTGTTTTTTAAGATGTGCCAAGTATCGGGATCAGAAAACAGCCTTTCATATTGCACGAATCCCACCCATTGGTAGATTTGTGAAAAGCCGTTCCAGTTTGTAAAGGTGATCAATGCGCCTTTCACAAACGGATAAATCATAAAGACTAGAACGGAGAGCAAAGCAGGAATGTACATCCACCAAAGTGAGGACTGCTTTTTCGGCTTAACCTGTTTCACATGAACGTCTCTTGCGATATCACTCATTGTTTTCAGCTCCCTGTGTTTCCGATTGCTCCCGTAGTCGTTTGTATTCTCTTCCCAGCTTCTTTGAAATCTCTTGAGGCGTCAAAATGTCAGCAGCAAGTTCCTGCCCGGCCGTGCCCAGAACGTCCCACATTCCGTTTGGCAGGTATAAACGGTCGAAGTAAGGCTCGACTTTGACATCCTGATAATGCTCATAGTCATTTGCGTAGAAAATATCAGCTTTTACATTGGTCAGCCCTGATGGAAGCGATGTGGCTTCAGCCATTTGTTTGGCATTGGCGGGACGGGCCATAAATGCGATGAATTCTTTCGCTTCTTTTACATGAGGCGAGTCTTTCCAAGCTGCAAGCGTGTAGCGTTCACCGCCGATCCATATCGGATCATCTCCGGCATGTATGGCAGGTGTCGGGATGATGCCAACCTTGACGTTCGGATTGATCTGGGCAACGTCTTGGCCGAGTGTGCCGCCTTGCATTGTAAAGGCGATTTTGTTTTGAGCCATTAATTCAATGAGTTGTGATTTTTTTGCGGTTACAGCGTCAATATTAATCAGTTTTTCTTTCTGCATTTGTTTAAGGATGTCTGATAAGTAAGTGAATTTGCTCCAATTAAAGGTGCCGTTGATGAGCTGTTTTTTTTCATTATGGGCAGGATCTGTGATGAGAAGAGGCGTAGCGAATTGGTCGTAATATTGGGCAAATGAGCTTTTGTCATATCCGGCAAACCAGAAGGGAACGATGCTTCCTTTGCTCTTTTCTTTAATCGTTCTCAGTGCTTTCAAAAAGTCATCCATCGTTTCCGGCGGGGCAATGCCGTAACGGTCTAACATATTGCGGTTATATGCCAGACCGTCTTTTGCCTGATTGATCGGATAGGCATACACCTTTCCGCTTTTATTTTTAAGGATGCTGTTTAAATTGGGATCGAGACCTTGAGTCCATTCCATATCCCGGAGATCCGCTGTATATTCTCCGTACCTGATTTTCCCCCAGCCATGTGTATCGAAAAGATCAGGCAAGTCATTGGCTGCCATTCTGACACGCATCATATTTTCATAGTCATTGCCTGGGAAATGAAGGCTGACTCGAATGTCACTGTGTTCCTTTTCAAACGCTGCCGCCAGTTTTCTGAACGTAGCTCTTTCACTGTCCGTTGACATTGTAGAATAAATGGTTAACGTCTTTTTTTCGATATCTGCTGAGCTTTTCTCTGCTGAGCAGCCGGGCAGAATAACTAGAATAAGAGAGAGAAATAAAACAAAAGTGTGTTTCATCTTTTCCTCCTTATCATCGTGATGATTGTTTTCTTATGTCACCTCCTTAGTTGTACAGCCGCAGCTTTGTCTCACGATTAATGTTGTGGGCATGGTGACATGGTGAGGAAGCGTTCGGCCATTTAGGCGGTCAAGCAGCAGTTTTACGCCTGTACGGCCCATTTCCTCTGTGTACACCTTCACCGTTGTTAATGGCGTGCTGGCAAATTCAGCTTCTTCAATGCCGTTAAAGCTGACAATCGCTGTATCCGGCGGCACTTGCAGTCCGGCTTCCTGGAGCGCTTTTAATGCGCCGATCGCCATGGAATCACTGGCGATAAAGAATGCTTCCGGCAGATTACCTTGAGCGATTGCTTTCTTCATCAGGCGATAACCATCACGCATGCTGTATTCTCCGATCAGCACATGCTCAGGCTGGGGGACGGCGGACTCCAAAAAGGCGGTCAGCCGTTTGTCTTCAATTGTTCTGCGGATGCTTTGGCCGTCCTTCAGCGTATGCTCTTTTTCCTGTCCGCCAATGTAACCTAGCCGTTTGTAACCAAGACCGAAAAGGTGATCAACCGCTTGGCGTGAAGCGGATTCAAAATCAATGCCAATCGAATCGTATGTTTGCGGATCAGGAGAATGATTGATAAATACGGCATGCTCCAGCCTTCCGCTGATATGCTTAACTGCTTCATCATGAACACGGCCGATGACAATGACACCATCCAGTTCCCGAAAGATATGCTCCTGAAAGGAACCGAGATGAATCGAATTTGTAATGAAAATTTCCTGTTCAAAGCATTCTTTTTCAATGCCTTTGCGAATCGAAGAAAAATAAGGGTCCTGCCGTTCCTGATCAGGGGACAGACAGCTCAGTACGCCGATCAGTGGTTGGGTCCGCTGTTTTTGCCCGCGGGCTTTCCGGCGTTTAGCAACCGTTTGATAGCCGAGCTCTTCAGCGATATTGATGACTCTTTGTCTCGTTTCGCCCGCAACAGAAAGCGACTCATCTTCATTTAAAATCCTGGAAACAGTCGCACTGGAAACATTAGCTTTTAAGGCGATATCTTTAATTCGAACCATGGTAATCCCTCTCATCTATTTAGTAAAATATGAACTCATCTGTTTTTTATAAATTGATATTATCATGTGAAAGTAAGCGGTTACAATAATTATTTTCGGAATATTTCGTTATATTTACTAAACATTTAGTAAATGATGCGATTTAGTTTGAAAAAATAAAGGGTAAATCAGTTCTGTCTCGTAAATGTGAAGTAAGCGAATAAGGAAGGATGATGGAATGAGAGAGGAGAGAAGAAAGCAGCTGTTTCGATTGCTTGGAGATTTGCCTGATCGGAGGCAAATTAGGGCGGAGACATTACGTATTGAAGAAAGAGAAGGAAATATCATTGAAACGCTCCTGCTCGACTTAAACGGACATGAAAAGGTGCCTGCTTATTTTGTGAAGCCGGAGTCCGCAGATGGACAGTGTCCGTCCGTATTGTTTCAGCATTCGCATGGGGGGCGGTATGACAAGGGAAAAAGTGAACTGATTGAAGGAGCAGACTACTTAAAAGCGCCTTCTTTTGCCAGTGAGCTGACTTCTCTCGGGTATAGCGTGCTTGCGATTGATCATTGGGGGTTTGGAGATCGGCGGGGAAAAGCGGAAAGCGAGATTTTTAAAGAAATGCTTCTTACCGGAAGAGTGATGTGGGGCATGATGATTTATGACAGTTTAAGAGCGCTAGATTATATGCAGTCTCGCCCTGATGTTCAGCCTGACAGAATCGGAACGATCGGCATGTCTATGGGAGGGTTGATGGCGTGGTGGACAGCGGCGCTCGATGACCGGATCAAGGTGTGTGTGGATTTGTGCAGCCAGGTAGATCATCATGTGCTGATGAAAACACAGAACCTTGACCGGCACGGCTTTTATTATTACGTCCCGTCGCTTGCAACATATTTTTCCGCATCTGAAATCCAAAGCCTGATCGCGCCGCGCCCGCACCTTAGCCTTGTTGGTGCACACGACCGGTTAACGCCGGCTGAGGGTGTGAACAAAATCGAAAAAGAATTGTCAGCTGTGTATGCTGAACAGGGAGCTTCTGATTGTTATCGGGTGGCCCGTTCCGCTTCAGGGCATTTCGAAACGGCCGTCATGAGGCATGAAGCTGTCTGTTTTTTGCAAAAGTATCTATGAATGATTGGAAATCGACGGAAGGGAGCAGGTTAAAACGTTTTGTCAGAAACGCACCAAATTTCATGAATGAGCGAGGGAAGTGGTGCTTATGGAACTACAAGACATATTGGATTGGGCTTTCCGGAGGCATCTCAATCCATTAAGCTGGTATATTCGTCCCCTCTTTTTACTCGTATTGGTTTATGCTGCGTATAAGCGCAGCTGGAAAGGCATCATCATCACTTTTGTATTGATGATGAGCAGTATGGTCTGGTTTCCAGAACCTAAGAAGATTCACTTGCAAATGCAAAAAGTGCTCGAATTCGAGCAAATGCTTTTAAGCAGTCCGGTCTCGGCTGTTTTAACAATTTCTTTCATGATGGTTTTTCTCGGTTTTATTTTGGCTGCTTTCTGGAAGCGGTCGCTTGTATTTGGTTTAATCCTATTGAATGTGACACTCGCTGGGAAGGTGGCCCTCTCCTTATTTTTCACAGGCGAGAATGGCTGGGCGCCGTTAGGCAATACGATTTTTGGGCTGGTGATGGTAAATGGGATCGGCTTGTTCATTAAGTATCGAAATCGTAAAAAACAAAGAGGAATAGACATTTAAGGCTAGGGCCGTTTTACTGTAAAACGGTCTTTTTGCTCGTTTCAACAATCAGCCTCAAAACAAAATGAAGATTTCTTATATTGACAGAATCATATGTGAATAATAATATTCTAATTGTTAACTTTTATTTATAATGGGTTAACAATTAGAATAGGATATGATATACGTTCTTCAGTTATCAGTGAAAGGGCGAGATGGGATGCAAGAAGAATCATTTTATAGTGTCAGAATGAGGGCTTCTATGAATGGATCTCATGAGGATGGCGGAAAGCATATATCCGGCGGAGAACGGCTTATTCCATTTCATGAGATGAAGCGCACAGTCAATGCCTTATTAGAAAAAGGATTATCCCATTCAAGAGGAAAACCGGATTTTATGCAAATACAATTCGAAGAGGTTCATGAACCGATTAAAGCTATTCAGCCATTGCCAGTTCATACACACGAAGTGAGCTCCCCGGAAGAGGGACAAGTGCTTGCCCGATTGTTACTGGAAAGAGAAGGCGTTTCACGGGAAATGATTGAAAAAGCATATGAACAAATCCCTGAATGGTCGGGTGTCAGAGGAGCAGTTGTGTTTGATATTCACTCAGGGAAGCGGGTTGATCAAACGCGGGTGTCCAGAATAGATTGGACGGACGCCAATTTTGAAAAATGGGCGAGTCGCTTTCACGTGCCGGCACATCCAAGAATAAAAGAAGCTCTTGCACTTGCTTCAAAGGTTAGCCGGCACCCGATAACCATTGCGGAATTATGCTGGTCAGATGACCCTGATTACATAACAGGCTACGTTGCGGGTAAAAAAATGGGCTATCAGCGTATTACACCAATGAAAGAATACGGGATTGAAGAGGGCTGCCGCATCTTTTTTATTGATGGCTCTGAAGATGTCAACACGTACATACATGAACTGGAGAAACAGCCTATTTTGATAGAGTGGGAGGAAGACCATGACTCATGATTTGATAGAAAACAGTAAAAAGCACCTTTGGCTGCCATTTACCCAAATGAAAGATTATGATGAAAACCCATTAATCATCGAAAGCGGCAATGGAATCAAAGTCAAAGACATAAACGGCAAGGAATACTATGACGGTTTTTCTTCTGTTTGGCTTAATGTCCATGGGCACCGCAAAAAGGAATTAGATGAAGCCATAAAAAAACAGCTCGGAAAAATCGCGCACTCCACGTTATTGGGCATGACCAATGTTCCTGCAACCCAGCTTGCCGAAACATTAATCAACATCAGCCCGAAAAACCTTACGCGGGTCTTTTATTCAGACAGCGGTGCAGAAGCGATGGAAATCGCCTTGAAAATGGCGTTTCAATATTGGAAGAACATCGGAAGGCCTGAGAAACAAACATTTATTGCAATGAAAAATGGCTATCACGGTGATACGATTGGCGCCGTCAGTGTCGGTTCAATTGAGCTGTTCCACCACGTATACGGCCCGTTAATGTTTGATAGCTACAAAGCTCCGATTCCTTATGTGTACCGCTCTGAAAGCGGTGATCCTGACGAGTGCCGTGATGAATGCCTGCGAGAGCTTGAACAGCTGCTCGAGGAACATCACGGGGAAATTGCCGCGCTTTCCATTGAATCAATGGTTCAAGGAGCGTCCGGTATGATTGTGATGCCGGAAGGATATTTGGCGGGTGTGCGCAAGCTATGTACAACATACGATGTCTTAATGATCGTTGATGAAGTCGCTACAGGTTTTGGCCGTACCGGAAAAATGTTTGCGTGTGAGCACGAGCATGTCCAGCCTGATCTGATGGCTGCCGGCAAAGGCATTACGGGAGGCTATTTGCCAATCGCCGTTACGTTTGCGACTGAAGACATCTATAAAGCATTCTATGGTGATTATGAAAAACAAAAAACCTTTTTCCACGGCCATTCCTATACGGGAAATCAGTTAGGATGTGCGGTTGCGCTAGAAAATCTGGCATTATTTGAATCTGAAAACATTGTGGAACAAGTAGCGCAAAAAAGTGAAAAGCTCCATTTCCTTCTTCAAGATCTGTACGCTCTTCCTCATGTGGGGGATATTCGGCAGCTGGGCTTTATGTGCGGCGCAGAGCTTGTTCAATCAAAGGAAAGCAAAAAGCCTTATCCTGCTGATCGGCGGGTCGGATACAAAGTTTCCTTAAAAATGCGAGAGCTTGGCATGCTGACAAGGCCGCTTGGGGACGTGATTGCATTTCTGCCTCCTCTCGCCAGCACAGCTGAAGAGCTCGCTGAAATGATTGACATTATGAAACAAGCGATCGAAGAGGTTACAAGCCTTGAAGCTTGACGCCTGGTTAAACGAGCGGTTAGACAGAGTGAAGGCAGCCGGCGTATACCGTAATTTGCGGGCAATGAATGGGGCTCCGTTTCCAGAGAGGAAAATGAACGGCAAGAATCAAACGGTCTGGTCCTCAAACAATTATTTAGGACTCGCAAGCCATAGCCGCTTGATCTCTGCGGCCCAAGAAGTACTGCAGCAATATGGGGCGGGAAGCAGCGGATCACGTTTAACGACAGGCAATTCGGTTTGGCATGAAAAGCTTGAAAAAAAGATTGCCGGCTTTAAACGTACGGAAGCGGCTTTGCTGTTTTCGAGCGGTTATTTGGCCAATGCCGGTGTCCTTTCATCATTGCCGGAAAAGGAAGATGTCATTTTAAGTGATCAATTAAATCATGCGAGTATCATTGATGGCTGCCGGCTGTCTAAGGCTGATACAGTTGTTTATCGGCATATTGATATGGATGATCTTGAAAACAAGCTGAACGAAACACAGCGTTATCAGCACCGTTTTATCGTAACAGATGGGGTCTTCAGCATGGATGGCACGATTGCCCCTCTTGATCAGATTATCTCGCTTGCGAAACGCTATCATGCCTTCGTGATCGTTGATGATGCCCACGCCACAGGTGTTTTGGGTGATTCGGGAGGGGGAACGAGTGAATACTTTGGCGTTTGTCCTGACATTGTGATCGGCACCTTAAGCAAAGCGGTTGGCGCAGAGGGAGGTTTCGCCGCAGGTTCAGCGGTCGCCATCGACTTTTTGCTCAACCATGCCAGAACATTTATCTTTCAAACCGCCATTCCGCCAGCCAGCTGTGCGGCTGCTTATGAAGCTTTCAACATCATTGAAGCCAGCAGGGAAAAACGGCAGCTTTTATTTTCTGATATCAACATGATCAGAACCAGTCTGAAGGACATGGGGTATTTGGTAAAAGGGGATCACACGCCGATTATTCCTGTGGTCATCGGCGATGCTCGAAAAACGGTCACATTTGCTGAAAAGCTGCAGGACAAGGGGATTTATGCCCCGGCCATTCGGCCGCCGACCGTTGCGCCAGGTGAAAGCCGGATCAGATTAACAATCACCGCTGACCACAGAATGAGTGATATTGATCATTTGCTGACAACATTTCATTCCATTGGAAAGGAGCTGCACATCATTTGAGGGGTTTTTTTGTGACAGGAACAGATACAGAAGTGGGGAAAACGGTTATATCTAGCGGTCTTGCCGCTTTATTACGAGAACATAACAGAGATGTCGGGGTGTTTAAACCATTTTTAAGCGGCATATCTCGCCATCATCCGGATAGCGATACAAGTCTGCTGAAGTCTATGTCGCAGACGAGTCTTTCTCAGGAAGACATTACACCTTTTGCCTTCAAAGCGCCGCTTGCACCATACGTTGCAGGGAAGCTGGAGGGAAAGGCTGTCACCATGGAAGAGGTCTTAAGCCATTGGGAGCGGATAAGAGAAAAACATGAATGCTTCATCGTAGAAGGTGCGGGCGGTATTTCTGTGCCGTTGGGAGAGGATTTTTTAGTCAGCCATGTCATAAAAGCGCTGCAGCTTCCCATGATCATTGTGGCACGTCCTCATCTTGGGACGGTTAATCATACATTTTTAACTGTCCAATATGCAAAAAGCATGGGTCTGCCAATCGCCGGAATTGTCATCAATGGAATCAGTGCTTCTCCTGCTGATGATGAAAAAACCAATCCTGAAATGATTGAGCGCTTATGCGGTGTGCCGATTTTAGGGGTTACGCCACAGCTTGCCAGTGTGACGAAAGAAACCGTTCTACATATGGTAAAAGACCATATCAATCTATCATTACTGATGAATCAAGTGGGGGTATGAGAATGAATCAATGGATGGAACTCGCAGACCGGGTGCTGGCTGGAACAGAAGTGACCAACGAAGAAGCGCTTTCGATATTAAACTGTCCAGATGAAGACATCTTGCTTTTGATGCATGGAGCTTTTCAAATCAGAAAACACTTTTACGGCAAAAAAGTAAAGCTCAATATGATTATGAATGCGAAATCGGGACTCTGTCCGGAAAACTGCGGCTATTGTTCACAGTCTTCGATTTCGAAAGCGCCGATTCAGGCTTACCGAATGGTGAATAAGGATACGCTTCTCGAAGGCGCAAAGCGGGCGCACGATCTGAATATCGGCACATATTGTATCGTGGCAAGCGGCAGGGGGCCGTCCAACAGAGAAGTGGATCAGGTCGTAGACGCGGTGCAGGAAATTAAAGAGACGTATGGACTTAAGGTTTGTGCGTGTCTCGGGCTGTTAAAGCCGGAGCAGGCGAAGCGGCTGAAAGAAGCCGGAGTAGACCGCTATAACCATAATTTGAATACGTCACAGAGAAACCATTCCAACATCACGACTTCACATACATACGATGACAGGGTCAATACGGTTGAAGTGGCAAAAGAATCAGGGCTGTCTCCGTGTTCAGGCGCCATTATCGGAATGAAGGAGACGAAACAGGACGTCATCGACATCGCCAAAAGCTTGAAGGTCCTTGATGCGGATTCCATTCCGGTGAATTTTTTACATGCGATTGACGGCACGCCATTAGAAGGCGTTAACGAATTAAATCCGCTGTATTGTTTAAAAGTGCTGGCGCTGTTCCGTTTTATCAACCCGTCAAAAGAAATCCGCATTTCCGGAGGAAGAGAGGTCAATCTACGCTCATTGCAGCCATTGGGTCTTTACGCCGCTAACTCCATTTTTGTCGGAGATTACTTAACAACTGCCGGACAGGAGGAGACGGAGGACCATAAAATGCTGAGTGATTTAGGTTTTGAAGTCGAATCAGTCGAAGAAATGAAGGCCAGTTTAAGCGCGAAAAGCTGAAAGAATCAATAAAAGCAATCGGTGTGATGTCGATTGCTTTTATTTTTGACAGAAAGGAGAAGATCATATGACAATTGCATTTTCAGCTGCATCATCTGAGTTTTTGAAAAATCCATATCCTTTTTACGAAACAATGCGCGCTGTCCATCCTATATATAAAGGGAGTTTCTTGAAATATCCGGGCTGGTATGTCACAGGATATGAAGAAACGGCAGCTATTTTAAAAGATGCGAGATTCAAAGTTCGTGCTCCGCTGCCGGAAACGTCAATCAAATATCAAGATCTTAAACATGTACAAAATCAAATGATGCTGTTTCAGAATCAGCCTGATCATAGGCGGTTGCGGACGATGGCCAGCGGAGCGTTTACCCCGAGAATGTCAGCGTGCTATCGCCCGTATATCGATGAAACTGTCCACTATTTGCTTGATCAAGTGCAAGGTGAAAAAAAGATGGAGGTCATTTCGGACTTTGCTTTTCCTTTGGCAAGCTACGTCATTGCTAACATGATAGGTGTGCCGGCCGAAGATAGGGAGCAATTAAAAGAATGGGCTTCAAGTCTCGTTCAAACAATTGATTTTACCCGGTCAAGAAAGGCTTTAACAGAGGGCAATCATATCGCTGTACAGGCTATGGCATATTTTAGAGAGCTGATTCAAAAGCGGAAACGCCATCCTAAACAGGATATGATCAGCATGCTTTTGAATGGGACAGAAAAGAATAAGATGACGGAAGAGGAAGCGGCATCTACGTGCATACTCCTGGCGATTGCCGGACATGAGACAACGGTCAATCTTATCAGCAATTCAATCCTTTGTCTGCTGCGGCATCCAGAACAGCTTTTGAAGCTAAAAGAAAACCCTGATCTGATCGGTACCACAATTGAGGAATGTTTACGCTATGAGAGCCCCACGCAAATGACAGCCAGAGTTGCCTCAGAAGATATTGACATTAGCGGGGTGACGATCCGTCAAGGGGAACAAATCTATCTTCTATTAGGGGCTGCCAATCGAGATCCAAACATATTCACGCAGGCAGATGTCTTCGATATAACCAGAAACCCTAATCCGCACCTCTCATTCGGACATGGCCATCATGTTTGCATAGGATCCTCGCTGGCACGATTAGAAGCACAAATTGCGATTCATACCCTGCTGCAGCGAATGACCGGTCTTAAGCTCGCTGTTTCTGAATGCCGATACCGGCCGCTTTTTGGCTTTCGGGCGCTTGAAGAGCTGCCAGTGACTTTTGACTAAACCAGCATGTGAGTGCCAAAAAAAGTGTCAACCCCGCCGAGAATGGGCAATCTATAAAAAAGGGGAGTGAACACAGTGAAAAAAGTGCTGATCGCCGGCGGAAATGGTGTGATTGGGAGACTGCTGGCTGAAGGGCTTACAGCAGATTATGAAGTGACAGTGCTTGATAAAGATCATTTCGATGGCAAAGCTTCTTCCATTCAGGCTGACGCGGCAAATTATGGGGAGCTGTTGAAGAAGATTCCGAAAGATACAGATGTGATCTTGAATTTATTGGCTGTTAAAATCAAATACGATGTCATGGACATCAATGAATTTGAGAAAATGACGGATGTTTTCTATAGGGCAAGCTATTACTTGTGCCGCGCCGCAGCGGAGCTCGGCATTCAAAAGCTCGTGTTCGCCAGCAGCAATCATGTGACAGATGTGTATGAAAAAGACGGGCATTCGCTCTTAGGACGTGAGATCACAACAAGCGATTATCCGCTGTCAAAAAACTTGTACGGTGTATTAAAGCTGACCTCTGAACAGATCGGCCATTTATTTTATTTGGAAAATAAACTTTCAGTAATCAACCTTCGAATCGGAACAGTCGTCACAGATGAAATGGATACGCTGCATGAAAAAGAACGGACGAAAAAGACACTGCTTTCTCATCCTGATCTGCTGTCGATTTTCAAAGCCGCCATTGAAACCAATATCCGGTACGGCACGTATTACGCCGTCTCTGACAACCAGGGCCGGCCGTGGTCTATTGCATCCGCTGTTAACGAACTCGGTTTTTCGCCCCAAATCAATACATCCGAACTTCTGGAAGAGGAAGAGAACGGAGCATAATCATTTTCTAAGATTATGCTCTTTTTCTTTTATCATCGGCTTTTCCTTCACGAGAGTCCCCGCCAGACCGGGGACTCTGTTCAAATGATTATAGACATGGCAATGACAGATTTGCTACATTTTAGACACGATATCGTCACGTGCTGCAGCTCGTTTGAAAAAGAATGATAACGCTTACAAAAGAGAGGTGGGAGCTATCGCACATTCACTGAAAAGTCGCCTGTTTGATATTTTGATTTACGGGTTTTTGCTGATGTTCGCTTTAATATGCGTACTTCCGTTTATTCATGTCATCGCGGCATCCTTCGCCACAGTAGAAGAAGTTGTGTCGAAAAAATTCATTTTAATACCGTCTACTTTTTCGCTAGATGCTTATCGTTACATTTTTTCAACAGATATTATTTATAAGAGTTTGCTTGTTTCTGTGTTTGTGACAGTGGTAGGCACTGCGGTCAGCATGTTTCTTTCTTCCCTGATGGCTTACGGGTTATCCCGCCGCGAGTTAATCGGCCGGCAGCCGCTCATGTTTCTCGTCGTATTTACGATGCTTTTCAGCGGCGGCATGATTCCGACTTTCCTTGTGGTCAAATCGCTAGGATTGCTCGATTCTTACTGGGCGCTCATTTTGCCGACAGCCATTAATGCCTTTAACCTGATCATTCTGAAAAACTTCTTTCAAAATATCCCGTCAAGCCTGGAAGAGTCTGCGAAAATTGACGGGTGCAATGACCTGGGCATTTTCTTTAAAATTGTGCTGCCGCTGTCTCTTCCTGCGATCGCAACGATTTCACTATTTTATGCGGTCACGTATTGGAACACGTATATGACAGCGATTTTGTACTTAAATGATTCAGCAAAATGGCCGATTCAGGTGCTTCTGCGCCAAATCGTAATTGTATCAAGCGGGATGCAGGGGGATATGTCAGAAATGGGGTCGGGCAGCCCGCCGCCCGAGCAAACTATCAAAATGGCGGTCATAGTGGTGGCGACCATCCCGGTTCTGCTTGTCTATCCTTTTATACAAAAGCATTTTGCAAAAGGAGCTTTGCTGGGATCTGTCAAAGGATAATGAATATGAAACGGAGGGGTACGATGGGAAACAAATGGAGGGTGCTTTTGCTTGTGCTTGTATTTGCACTCGGCGGAGTGATGGCGGGCTGTAAAGGGGCTGATCAGTCTTCGGCTGAGGGTAAAGCTGACTCGGATTCTAAGGTAAAGCTGTCTTGGATGGCGATTTTGTATCACCAGCAGCCGCCGAAAGACAGGGCGATTAAAGAAATTGAAAAGCTGACAAATACAGAACTGGACATCACCTGGGTTCCTGACGCGGTGAAAGAAGACAGGCTGAATGCGGCGCTTGCAGCCGGCAATCTTCCGCAAATCGTGACCATCCAGGATATTAAAAATTCGTCAGTCATGAATGCCTTCAGATCAGGAATGTTTTGGGAAATTAGCGATTATATCAAAGATTACCCCAACTTAAGCAAAATGAACAAACTTATTAATAAAAACGTGACGATCGACGGCAAGCTCTACGGGATATACAGACAACGTCCGCTCTCCAGACAAGGGATCGTCATTCGGAAGGACTGGCTGGACAATTTGAATTTGAAAACGCCGGAAACGCTTGATGAGCTTTATGAAGTGGCCAAAGCGTTTACGGAGGACGATCCGGATAAGGATGGGAAAGACGATACATTCGGACTGACAGACCGCAATGACTTCATTTACGGCGCGTTTAAAACACTTGGCTCGTATGAAGGCATGCCGACAGACTGGAAGGAATCAGGCGGCAAGTTCACGCCTGATTTCATGACGCAGGAATACAAAGACACAATGAACTACATGAAAAAACTGCGTGATAACGGCTATATGAATAAGGATTTTCCCGTCACAAGCAAAACCCAGCAGCAGGAGCTGTTTTCTCAAGGAAAAGCCGGCATATACATTGGGAATATGGTAGATGCGGTCAATCTGCGCGACCATGCCTCTGATAAGTCTATGGACCTTGAGATCATCAACCGCATAAAAGGCCCGGATGGGAAAGAGCGGGTGTGGGCATCAGGGGGCCATAACGGCGTGTTTGCTTTCCCGAAAACGAGTGTGAAAACAGAAGCGGAGCTTAAAAGGATTTTGGCGTTTTTCGACCGAGCCGCTGAAGAAGACGTCTATAGCCTGATGACTTACGGTATTGACGGCGTTCATTACAACAAAGGAGAGGGCAAAACGTTCACACGCAAGGAAAGCCAAGTGAAAGACTGGCAGACTGATATTCAGCCGTTGTCCGCCTTAATCGCTATTGATAAAGCCTTCTTAAAAAACACTGGGGATCCGCTTCGGACGGCGTACGAGGAGCTGACGGAAGATAATGAAAAGATTATCGTCTCAAACCCTGCTGAAAGCTTGTATTCCGCCGCGGAGTCGGAACGGGGAGATGAACTGAAGAAAATCATTGATGACGCGACCTATAAATATATAATTGGAGACATCACAGAAAGCCAGTTTGATAAAGAAGTGGAAAAATGGGAATCAAGCGGCGGGAAGCAGATTATTCAGGAATACGAAGAAGCGTTTAAACAGGCAAAATAACATGTAAAAAACCCAAAACGCAGTTTTGGGTTTTTTACATGCTTCTTTTTTGCTGGCGGTAGTTTCCCGGTGTAATCCCCTCCAGCTTTTTAAATGACCTGATAAAATTTTGCGAGTTTTTGTATTTTAGTTTTTCGGCAATGTCTTTTACCGCCATGTCGGTTTCGGCAAGCCAGCTTTTCGCCATATGGTGGCGGTAGCCGGAGACATAATCGCTGAATGAAATACCCATTTCTTTTTTGAATATGCTGCTTAAATAGTTTGGGTTGTAATGCAGCCTGCGGGCGATTTCATCCAATGTCAAATCGGATTCAAACTCATGGTGGATGATATGAATGATATTGTCGGAAATGTTTTTGTACTGGGCATCCGCGCGGGCGTTCACTTTGTCTGTCATCGGATCAATGAACTCATTCTTGAGCCAGTTTTCGGTATCCTCGAACGTTTTCAGCTCGAAAATTTGATCGTACAGCATTTTATTTTCTTCAAACTCAAACAATTCGATCCCGAGCACATGCATCAGTTCAATCACATGGTTCAAAAAGCGGGCGATTGCGATTTGGAATTGGTACGGATTGGTGTTTTGGGTGAAGATCGATTGCAAAATTGCGTGCAGGCATATGTCCGCTTTCTCCTTGTCCCCCTCTTTTACGGCATCAAACAGCTCATGCTGAAGCTGTTTTGGAAAATGGGTGTTGAAGGTTTTTTTCTGGTCAAGATCTTCGTAAAAGATAATCGATTTGTTTTCCGCTTTGAGCCGGTATTTCAACGCTTCTGATCCTTCTGCATAGGCTGTATTCGCGTTTACCAGCGCATCAAACGGCTGGCTGATGCCGATGCTGACAGACAGCTGCAGCTCCGCTTCCGCCTTATCCTGTATCATCCTTGCAGTCTCATTCAGCTCAGCCATGAATGCTTCCTTTGTCCCGTTTTGATTGATCAAAATCGTTGCCTGCTGTTTGTCAACGACAGCGGGTGCGAGATGTTTGTCCGCCGGGATGTTTCGCTCAATCATGCTGTTGACGGCAAACAAAAGCAGATCCATATCTTTTTTCTCATAAGGCGTATGATTCAGCGAATCAATTTGAAGCACGAGCAGGGCGAGATGCCGCCAATTTTGCTTTAAACCAAGGCTTTCAAAACGGTTATTGACCTCCTCATCCGTCAGTTTTCCAAGCATGAGCCTGACCATAAAATATTGCTGCAGATGAGTCGCCTGCTGTTTCATCGTTTCTTCAAGGTCGTCATTTCTGTCCTTCAGCTGCATAAAGCTCTGTTCAATTAACTCAAATTCATTTTGAGGCGGCTGTTTTTCTGGTATGGCACCATGCCTTGCGATTGATTCGTAAAGCAGACGGATCGGTTTGTAAAAATGGCGGGAGCCAAGCCAAGAGAACAATAATGAAAGCGCTAACAAAACAAAGCATACCGTAAAAGTGATCCAGCCGATTGACTTGGCTTCTTTTTTTAGTTCAGGCAAGGAAACGAGAGAGAAATAAGTCCATGTGTTATAGTCGGATCTTTGATAGGTGACTTTATAATGAATCCGGTCAATAACGGTTTCAAACTGCCCGCTTTTGGCGGTCTGCGCCAGCATTTTTTGGACAAAGTCGTCGTTCTGAAGAGATTCACCGATGTCAGACATGTTGTTATGCAGGATGATGCGGCCTTTTTCATTAATGATAAACAGGTTATTGGCATTTGAATAGTCGGGCATGTTTTTGACAAGCGAACAGCTCGGGATGCTTGCGGCGGCCAATCCCTTTGTATTTGTGCTGTTCAGAGGAAGCTGTTTAATTAAATTGATATTGTAGCGGCAGTTTTCTGAGGTCCCTTCCTTTGTCGAAATTAAATGATTGTTTTCTTCAAGCGTCCAATACGAGCGGCTCGCTTTGTGTGTCGTGTATGCTTCGGCTGCTTCATGAAGAGAGTCTGTATTCAAACGGTACAAGCCGGAATTGTTCATGTACCATTGTTTCATATAGCTGACTAGCGTCATGTTGGACAGGTCGGTATCGAAGCTTTGCAGGTAGTTGAGCTCTTGGTTCACTTGGTTATAGATTTGAAATTGATCAGAGTGCAAAGGCTCGGACAGTGTGCGAAGGAGAGGCGGCGAACTCACATAGTGGGTTAAAGAGTGATCGACGGTTTTTAATATATGCTCGATGCTTTGCTGGGTCTGCTGGAGTGTGTCGAGTTTTTCTTCCGAAACGTTGGAGATAGCCGTTTTCTGCGAGTGCTCGTACGAAAACAATCCGACCAGAATGACCGGAATGGTGCTGAGCAGACAGAAAAACGTGATCAGTTTGTAATAAAACTTGTATTGGCTTCTTTTCATAAAACCCCCCATTTCATAACATCGGCTTTCACCTTAATACAATTAATCCAAAGATTGATAGATATTGTCAATAATCATTTTCTAATATTGGTGTCTTTTTTTCAGATGGAATGGCTGAATCCTTGATCATAAAGGGATAAGACAGGATGTGATCATATGATTGTAGACGGACTTTTGCCTGCTGCGCTACAGTGAATGCAAGAACCCGTGAGAGGAGGCTTGGGAAAGATGAAAACAGCAGAAGCGCAAGTGCCGGCTGTTGATGCAGTCATTTTAAAAAAAGAAAAAAGAAAGCGCTTACTAAACAAGCTGGTCCAGCAGAAATATTTGTATATGATGATTTTGCCGGGTTGTATTTATTTTTTGCTATTCAAGTATGTCCCGATGTGGGGAATTGTGATTGCGTTTCAGGATTATCAGCCGTTTCTCGGCATTTTGGGCAGCGAATGGGTCGGGCTGAAGCATTTTATCAGGCTGTTTACAGAGCCTACATTTTTTCTCCTGTTAAAAAACACGCTCGTGTTATTTGCTTTAAACCTGGTTATATTTTTCCCGGTGCCGATTCTGCTGGCGCTTCTATTAAACGAAGTGCGGCTGGCTCTCTTTAAAAAATTTGTTCAGACGCTGATTTATATTCCGCATTTTATGTCTTGGGTCATCGTTGTATCGCTTTCGTTTGTGCTTTTAACGGTAGACGGAGGCTTGATTAATGAGCTGATTGTGTTTTTTGGCGGCGAAAAAATCAATTTTCTGCTGAATGAAGAATGGTTCCGGCCCTTGTATATTCTGCAGGTCATCTGGAGGGAAGCGGGCTGGTCGACGATCATTTATCTTGCGGCCATTACAGCGGTTGACCCTCAGCTGTATGAAGCGGCGAAAATGGACGGAGCGGGACGGCTGCGGCAAATGTGGCATATTACGCTGCCCGCCATCAAAAGTGTCATCGTCGTTTTGCTGATTTTAAAAATCGGGGATACGCTGGAGCTTGGCTTCGAGCATGTGTATTTACTGTTAAATGCGACAAATAGGGAAGTGGCGGAAATTTTTGATACGTACGTTTATACTGCGGGGCTGAAACAGGGCCAATTCAGCTACAGTACAGCAGTCGGCGTCTTTAAAGCGGCGGTCGGGCTGATTTTGGTTATGCTTGCGAATCGTTTGGCGAAGAAATTTGGCGAGGAAGGAATCTATTAAGAAAGGGATGGGATCAATGGATCAATCAATCGCCGTAAAATCACCTCTTACGTACGCGGAGGCATTGGCAAACACCATTATGGACACGTACACAGTGAAGGAGCTGCCGCCTGCAAACCGCTGGCACTACCATCAGGGTGTTTTCTTATGCGGGGTATTGCGGTTGTGGGAAGCAACCGGGCAAAAGGGGTATTTTGAGTATGTGAAGGCCTATGCAGATCTCTTAATTGATGATTATGGAAATCTATTATTTAGAAGAGATGAGCTCGATGCCATTCAAGCGGGCCTTCTTCTTTTTCCATTATACGAAACGACGAAGGATGAGCGGTATGTCAAAGCGGCAAAAAGGCTGCGCGGCTTGTATGGGACACTGAACCGGACGTCTGAGGATGGTTTTTGGCACAAGGACGGCTACCCTTACCAAATGTGGCTTGACGGCTTATACATGGGCGGGCCGTTCGCGCTGAAATATGCCAATCTGAAGCAGGAGCCGGAGTTGTTTGATCAGGTCGTGCTTCAGGAGTCGCTGATGAGAAAGCATACAAAGGATTCAAAAACCGGGCTCTTTTATCACGCTTGGGATGAAGCGAAAAAAATGCCTTGGGCCAATGAAGAGACAGGCTGTTCTCCGGAATTCTGGGCGCGTTCTATCGGCTGGTACGTGATATCTCTTGCTGACATGATTGAAGAGCTGCCGAAGAAGCATCCAAACCGTCACGTGTGGAAAAAAACGCTACAGGACATGATCGAAAGCATCTGCCGCTATCAAGACAAGGAGTCGGGATTATGGTACCAGATCGTTGACAAAGGCGACAGAGCCGATAACTGGCTGGAAAGCTCAGGATCCTGTCTGTACATGTACGCAATCGCGAAAGGAATCAATAAAGGATATCTTGACAGAGCTTACGAAACAACACTGTTCAAAGCGTATCAAGGTTTGATTCAGCAGAAAACCGAGATGGCAGAAGACGGTGCGTTTCTTGTCAAAGATATATGTGTCGGCACGTCGGCCGGTTTCTATGACTATTATGTCAGCCGCGAAAGAAGCATAAATGACCTGCATGGGGCCGGTGCGTTTATTTTGGCCATGACAGAGCTGGAGCCTCTTTTTAGGTCAGCGGGGAAATGATACCAAGTACACGTACGGCTTTGTGTGTGATCATCTCAATTCTCTTTTTGGCATCATGCTCAAGCAGGAAGGACGGATTGCATGTCATCCTCTTTTCTGATATGCAGGCTGGCGTACAGGAAAACATAAAAGAGGCCGCTGGGCAGAAGGCCGGGAAGGTGGATATCTTTCCAGCCTTTCCGGAAAAACTGCTGACTGAAATCACCGCTCGTGAGGGAGATGTTTTCATCGTGCCTGAAGACATGTTTCAAGCGTATGATGATCCGGAAAATTTTCAGCCGTTAGACGGATTGCCGCCTGAAAAAACATCTCCCTATACAACTGTTGATCAAAAAACAGGAGAAAAAACGGTCTATGCCGTTCAGATCAAAAAAGGGAAAAAACAGCTGAACGGCTATTCTTTTCGATTGAATCGCAATATGGCGGCGTTTATCCCTGTGTACGCTAAAAAAACAGAGGAAGCGCTGCAGCTGATTTCCCAACTAACTGAAGCCCGATAGAGGTGAGGACATTGAAGAACATCGTCATTTGCGGAGTGAGCAGCAGAGCGCTCAGTATGTTTATCAAACCGCTGATGGAGCGGTTTTCAACACAATATGAGATTACGGGATTGCTGGATGCCGATCCAAAGCGTTTTGCCGTTTGCAAGAAGAGGTTTCCCGAGCTTGCCCACGTACCGGAGTACAACGCAGATGCTTTTGATGAGATGATGTGTGTTTCAAAGCCTGATATTGTCATTGTGGCAGGCAGGGATGACACACATGTCACATATATCTTAAGAAGCCTTCAGTGGGATACGGATGTGATGACAGAAAAACCAATGGTGACGACGGTGCGGGATGCGAATCGGGTGCTTGAGGCGGAGGCGAAAAGCAAAGGGAAAGTCACCGTCGCGTTTAACTATCGCTACAGCCCGTTTCATCGGAAAATGAAAGAAATGATTCTGGATGGAAAAATAGGCAGGGTCACCTCTGTTGATTTGAATTGGTATATTGATACGTATCACGGTGCCAGTTATTTTAAACGCTGGAACCGGTCGAGGCTATTTTCCGGCGGTCTTTCTGTCCATAAATCAACACATCACTTCGATCTCGTCAATTGGTGGCTCGGGCAAAAACCGGTTGAGGTATTTGCTTATGGCGCCTTGAATTACTATGGGGCGGACAGTGAGTGGAACCCGCTGCCGGAAGAAGACGGGCGTTTTTGTGGGACGTGCGGGGTCAAAGAAAAATGTCATTACTATTCAAGATGGCATTCTCGTTCTTCTATAGCCTCTGTAAAGGATGATCATCTTCAAGCGGGAGACCAGTCCAGCTTGTATACAGCGTACAGGCCTGACGCGTGTATTTTTGACGAGGAGATTGACATTGAGGATACGTACGTGGCGGCTGTCAAATATGACGGAGGTGCGCTCTTAAGCTACTCGATCATATTTTCCGCCCCGTATGAAGGCTACCGGCTGACGATCAATGGCACAAAAGGGCGTATCGAATCAAATGAATTTCACGAGCCTTCCAGAATTCCGTTTGCTTTTCCTGAGCAGACGATTGAATACTATCCGCTTTTTGAATCAAAGCAGACGATACAAGTGGTCAAAAACGAGGGCGGGCACGGCGGGGGTGATCCGTTATTGCTTGAGGATCTTTTTTTAGGAAAAGACCCGCTGCGCCGTTATGACATTTTAGCCGGAGCTGAAGCAGGAGCTTATTCCATCGCGGTTGGTGAGGGGATGTGGCGCTCGGTTGCCGAAAAGAAGCCGATCAACATTAAGAGGCTGTTTCAGATGCAAAATGTGTAATGCGAAAAGGAGGGACCGCCGTGGAGCATGATGGTTCAATGGGGCGGGTGCTGAGCTTTTGTGAGTGGATCATGAGATTTGCGTATACAAACTTGCTTTGGCTGTTTTTTACGGTGATCGGTCTCGGGCTGTTCGGCATCATGCCCGCGACCGCGGCTTTATTCGCTGTCATGCGGAAATGGGTTCAGGGGCAGGATAACATCCCTGTTTTAAAAACGTTTTGGCGAGAATACAAGGCTGAATTTCTCCGTTCAAATCTGATCGGCGCTGTACTGGTGATCATCGGTTTGGTTATTTATATCGATTTGGCTTTTATTTATCCGAGCCATTTCCTTCTGCATGTCCTCCGCTTTGCCATTATGATATTTGGCTTTTTGTTCGTATCCATGCTATTTTATGTATTTCCGCTGCTTGTCCATTTTGAATGGAAAAAACGTCTGTATGTGAAGTTTTCGCTCTTGCTCAGTGTGGCGTATTTGCAATATACGCTCGTCATGCTGGCGCTGACTGTCGCTCTCTTTTTCTTGCTTGCGTACCTGCCCGGCATTGTCCCTTTTTTCAGCGTCAGCCTGATCAGCTACTGTCATATGCGAATTGTTTATGCCGTGCTCCTCAAAGTGGAGCGGCAAGAAGATGAGCCGCAGAAGAAACGCCATAAACGGGCTTTTTATCCGGAGACGAGGTAATCAAGATTTCTCTATCATAACGCTGTTCCAAGCGGAATAGATTGATAGAGAAAGGAGAGCGGATAAGATGCTGAAGGTGGCGGTATTTGATGAAGAGCATGAAAAAGACTTACAGACGGAAATTAATTCGTTTTTAAAAGGGATAGCGGAGGAACAGCTGATTGATATCAAATATACGGTTTCGGCGGCGTGCGACCCAGACGGCGAGCAGCTTTACTGTTTTTCCGCCCTTATTCTATATCGCAAATAAAAAAGATCTTCCCGCACAAGCGGAAAGATCTTTTTTGTGATTAAGCCTTTTTCACTCTCGGGCTTCTCGGTTTCTGAAGCTTCTCTGCTTTTCTAATCTCTTTTCTTTCTTTTGCCAATGATTTATAAAGAGCGACAATCATCAGCAGAATGACGATAGAAAACGGCAGCGCCGCGAGTATAGCTGTGTTTTGCAAAGCGGAAAGTCCGCCGGAATAAAGGAGGACAGCAGCCATAGCAGATTGAATGATGCCCCAGCTGAATTTTACTGAATTGGCCGGGTTCAATGAACCGTATGTCGTCTGCATACCGAGCACAAATGTTGCGGAGTCGGCAGACGTGATAAAGAACACAGCGATCAGGATCAATGACATAATAGATGTCAGCATCGTCAGCGGATAGTGGTCGAGTGTTCCAAACAGCATCGTTTCACTTGACAGTTTCGCTACATTGAAGATGCCTTTTTGCTGAATATCCATAGCCGATACGCCAAAGATAGAGAACCATAGGAACGCGAGAATACATGGTGTTACCAAGACACCAATTAAAAATTCACGGATCGTCCGTCCTCTGGATACCCGGGCGATGAAAATGCCCACAAATGGAGACCAGGAAATCCACCATGCCCAATAGAAAATCGTCCAGCCGTTAATCCATTCACGTTTCTCAGGATCGTACGGCGCCAGTCTAAAGCTCATTTGCACGATGTTTTGTATATACTGTCCGATAGAATCTGTAAAAGAGTTCATAATCAATACGGTAGGCCCGGCAAACAGCACAAACAGCATTAACAGTCCAGCTAATACCATGTTGGTGTTGCTCAAATACTTAATGCCTTTTCCGAGTCCGGACCACGAAGAAACCAAGAAAAGGATAGTAACAACAGCGATCAAAATAAATTGAACGAGAAAGTTATTTGGTATACCAAATAAGTAATTCAATCCGCCGTTGATTTGAGTTGCCCCGATACCAAGGCTTGTCGCTACCCCGGCGACTGTGGCAAAAACAGCGATACAGTCAATCAGTTTTCCGATCGGGCCGTTTACTTTATCACCGAGAATCGGTGACAGCGTGCTGCTGATTAATCCAGGAGCGCCTTTTCGGAATTGGAAATATGCAATGCATAATGCCACAACGGCATAGATGGCCCAAGCGTGCAGACCCCAGTGGAAAAACGTATAACGGAGCGCATCTCTGAAGGCTTGGGGGGTTTCTGTTTCACCTGATGGAGAGCTAATTGCGTAATGGCTGATCGGTTCAGCCGCACCGTAGAATACTAAGCCGATCCCCATGCCTGCGCTGAACAGCATGGCAAACCATGATAATAACCCGAATTCCGGTTTTTCATCGGGCTTACCGAGTTTAATTTTTCCGATCGGGCTGAAAATCAAAAAGAGACAGAACCCGACAAATAATGAGACAACTAAAAGATAATACCAGCCAAACGAATTGGTGATAAAAGCTTGCGCGGATTGGGTTACGTTTTGCAGGCTGTCAGGAGACACAACGCCCCACAATACAGCAGCAGCTGTGATCACAATCACAATCCAAAATACACTAGATATATTTTTCAAATATTCTCACCCTCTAAATTTTTTGTGTACGCCTATATCTTGCTCGCAGGCTTAGTATGGTCGTACGATGGCAGATCATTCCTCTCTTAAAATTACCCCGCAATCAGGTGAAACAAAACAAGTCTCACCGTACCATGAATGCGGAGAATTTTCAAATGTTCAGCGTTTTGTAAAAAATTGAAAGGTCTGGTCAAGAGCGGGCAAAGCGACCGGCATTGAGCCCCGCAAGCCTTCCTGTGATAAGGGCGGAGGTAATATTGTATCCCCCTGTGTAGCCGTGGATATCCAGAATTTCACCGCACAAATACAGCCCCTCCATTTTTTTAGAAGCCATCTTTTTCGGGTCAATTTCTTTTACAGATACCCCGCCGCCTGTGACGAATGCCTTATCAAGAGACAGTGTGCCGTTTGCGAGTACGGTAAACTGCTTGCAGTCCTTTACAAATTGTCTGAAAGGCTCCTTTGGCAGCTCGGAAAACGATACGTTCGGAGAGATGCCGTTTTTTTCGAGCAAGAATAGAAGATAGCGCTCCTGCATCCAAGGCTTCAGCACGTTTTTAACGGTTTTTTTCGGTGCTTCCTTCAGTTCTTTATACATCTTTTGGAATAACGTTTCTTCATTGATATCAGGATACAGATCAATTTTGATCGGCACTTGCGGTTGTTTTTTCAGCTCTTTCACGACAAATTGGCTGCATCTGAGAATGGCCGGTCCTGAGAGGCCGAAATGGGTAAACAGCATGTCCATTTTATGTGTGATGACCGGTTTGCCTTTTTTATTTAACACACTGACGGCAACATCTCTAAGTGATAAGCCCTGAAGTGTTTTGTGCTTAATGAACGGTTCGGAAGATGTGACGGGAACCTCTGTCGGGAACAGCTCTGTAATCGTATGGCCTGCAGCTTCAGCCCATTCATAGCCGTCTCCCGTGCTTCCGGTATGAGGCACACTTTTACCGCCGACAGCGATAATGACTGCCTGGCTATGGATCATTTCGCCGTTATTCGTCACAATCCCTGCTGTCTGTTCATCTTCATAGATGACAGATTTAATTTTCTCGTTCGTTCGAATGGTTACGTGCAGCTGTTTCAGCCTGTTTAACAGCGCGTCGACGACACTTTGCGCTTTGTCTGTCACAGGAAACATCCGGCCGTGATCCTCTTCCTTCAATTGAATGCCGAGATTTTCAAAAAACTTGATAATGTCTTCATTATTAAATTCAGAAAACGCGCTGTATAAAAAACGGCCGTTGCCTGGAATGTGCTTAATAATTTCTTCCACAGGAAGGCGGTTCGTCACATTGCAGCGGCCGCCCCCGGAAATCGCGAGTTTCCGGCCTAGCTTATTTCCTTTATCTATCAGTAAAACATCAGCGCCCTGTTCTCCTGCTGCAATTGCGGCCATCAAACCTGAAGGGCCTCCGCCGATTACGATAACGTCATACTGTTTCATCTTTATCATCAACTTTCTTTTTCTGTTTCGTCTGCGGACACCCCGCCCGCAGTACTATTATAGCGAAAGAAAGCCTCTCCTTAAACGTCTTTTGCTGCGAACCTGAATCGTTCACAAGATTGCTTTTGTATTTATTACCGTCTAAATGCCCAGTTGTGGTAAAATAGAAAAGTTGAATCTTCGTAGAAAATGGTGATGAAGAAACATGTCAAGCAAACTGTTAAGAGGCACGTTTGTGTTAACGCTCGGTACATATATATCGCGGATTCTCGGAATGGTCTATTTAATTCCTTTTAGCATTATGGTCGGGGCGACAGGCGGTGCATTATTTCAATATGGATACAACCAATACACATTATTTTTGAATATTGCCACGATGGGCTTTCCGGCCGCCGTTTCTAAATTTGTTTCCAAATATAATTCCAAAGGTGACTATGAAACAAGCAGAAAAATGCTTAAGGCGGGTATGTCGATTATGCTTGTCACCGGTATGATTGCCTTTTTCATTCTGTATTTATCAGCTCCGTTTTTTGCGGAAATATCGCTGGGAGGCAAGGATAATAACGGCCTGACAATTGATCATGTCGTTTATGTCATCCGCATGGTCAGCTTAGCGCTTTTGGTCGTGCCGATTATGAGCCTTGTCCGCGGATTCTTTCAAGGGCACCAAATGATGGGGCCGACGGCTGTTTCCCAAGTTGTTGAACAGATTGTCCGCATCATCTTTTTATTGAGTGCGACATTCTTGATCTTGAAGGTTTTGAACGGCGGCCTTGTGATCGCTGTAGGTTATGCGACCTTCGCAGCGCTGATCGGCGCCTTCGGAGGACTGATCGTACTGTATATTTATTGGAATAAACGGAAGGGCAGCCTGCTGGCGATGATGCCGAATACGGGGCCGACAGCAAACTTAAGCTACAAGAAAATGTTTCTCGAGCTGTTCAGCTATGCCGCTCCGTACGTTTTTGTCGGACTAGCCATCCCTTTGTATAACTATATTGATACAAATACGTTTAACAAAGCGATGATCGAAGCCGGCCATCAAGCCATCAGCCAGGACATGATGGCGATTCTTACCTTGTATGTGCAGAAGCTCGTAATGATTCCGGTCTCCCTTGCAACAGCTTTTGGATTGACATTAATTCCAACGATTACTGAATCGTTTACTAGCGGAAACTATAAGCTGTTGAATCAGCAGATTAATCAAACGATGCAGACGATCCTGTTTTTAATTATTCCGGCAGTTGTTGGGATTTCAGTATTAGCAGGACCGACGTATACGTTCTTTTACGGATCAGAGAGCCTTCTTCCTGAACTGGGGGCAAACATTCTGTTTTGGTATTCGCCAGTCGCGATTTTGTTCTCTTTATTTACGGTCAACGCAGCGATTCTGCAGGGCATCAATAAACAAAAATTTGCGGTTGTCAGCCTTGTGATCGGCGTCGTGATCAAACTTGTGCTGAATGTTCCGCTGATCAAGCTGATGCAGGCTGACGGTGCGATTTTAGCGACGGCGCTTGGATATAGCGCGTCGCTTTTATACGGATTTATCATGATCAAACGCCACGCGGGCTATTCGTATAAGATATTAGTCAAACGGACTGTTTTGATGCTGGTCTTGTCAGCCATTATGGGGATAGCCGTGAAAATCGTACAGTGGCTATTAAGCTTCTTTATTTCCTACCAGGATGGTCAAGTGCAAGCTGCGATCGTTGTAGTCATTGCGGCCGCTGTTGGCGGAGCTGTCTACCTGTATTGCGGTTACCGAATAGGATTTTTGCAGAAAATATTAGGCCGCCGTTTGCCCGGGTTCTTAAAGAAAGGCAGACATGCCGGCTGATGGACTAGATAATCAAAAAACAGAGGGCTCGCATGCTGCGGGCTTTCTTTTATAAAGGAGAGATCGGGAATGAGACTTGATAAGCTGCTTGCCAACAGCGGATATGGTTCCAGAAAAGAAGTCAAAGCCGTTGTGAAGGCGGGGGCCGTCATGGTCGACGGCAAACCGGCAAAAGATGTAAAGGCGCACGTTGATCCTGATACGCAAGAGGTTACCGTATACGGAGAGCCGGTTGATTACCGCGAGTTCATTTATCTCATGATGAATAAGCCGCAGGGAGTGCTGTCGGCGACTGAGGACAGCCGTCAGCAAACAGTGGTCGATCTGCTGACGCCGGAAGAGATGAGATTTGAACCCTTTCCCGCCGGCAGGCTTGATAAGGATACAGAAGGCTTTTTACTGCTCACCAATGACGGCCAGCTGGCACATCGGCTCCTATCGCCTAAAAAGCATGTTCCAAAAACGTATGAAGTCCATTTACAATCACAGATTTCACCGGAAGACATCTCGGATTTAGAAGCGGGTGTCTACATAGAAGGCGGCTATCAAACAAAGCCGGCAAAAGCGGAAATCAAGACAAACGACAACGGCAATACCGTGATATACCTGACGATTACGGAAGGAAAATACCATCAGGTCAAGCAGATGGCAAAGGCGGTCGGCAATGAAGTGATTTATCTGAAGCGGTTATCAATGGGGCGTGTTTCCTTGGATCCGGCCTTGTCACCGGGAGAATACCGTGAGCTTACAGCAGAAGAACTTCATTGGCTGAATGAACCGCAGGCATGAAGAAATCCCGCATTTTAATGCGGGATTTCAGCGTGTCGACAAACCCTCGCATTCGTTGTCAAGTCTGCGCGTTGGTGCTCACGAATTAAAACATTCGCTCTGCTCCAATGCTCGCCTTTCCTAGACTTCAAGGGTTTTCAATCACGCTGAAAAGATGACAAAATGCTAAAACTACAAACCGTTTTAGCATTTTGTCAACAATCTGAAATCCCGCATTTTAATGCGGGATTTTTATATATAAGTAAGCACACAAAAACAAGGCTCAGAAGGTTCTTCGCCCTGTATCTATCAGGCCGCTCTCAGGCGGCCCTATGTAATTTTCAATGTTTATGATGTAATCTTTACTTTCTTTCTCGTTGTCTCCCACTTGCCACGGCTTGGACTATGAACAAGATCATTATATGCCAACACATTTAAGTCTCTTTGAATTGTTCTAGGTGTAATGCCGAATTCGTCAACCAGTTCCTGTGTTGTCACAAGGCCTTTTTCTTGGATAAACATGTAAACTGATTTAATTCGAGTTAGCATACGGTTTGTTGAAGGTTTCAAAAAACCACTCCCTATCATAAGATCGGATGGACTTGACTAACCACAACTCACGACTATCAACTGCGTACGAAATAGCAACAAAGGCAGACATTTTATATTATAGTTCTTAGATAATTCGCCCTCATTATACACGATATCGCAGTGATGAATCTAGGGATAACTCCTATTAATTTTTTCCAATTTAAGCTGTGCAGCCATCCTTGTTGGATTACTATGTATTTCGGCACAATATTATTATGGTTAAAGAAACTTTTTTTATTCTGTTTCGTAGTAAATTTTGGAGGAGGAGTGAGATTTGGCAAAAATGCTTGAGGCTTCAATAGAACAGGCGGGGTATACGAGCCGAAAAAAAGTGCTCACCGATGTTTTTCTGGAAGTCGGAAAAGGGGAGATAGTCGGGCTGATCGGAGCAAACGGTGCCGGGAAAAGCACCGCAATCAAGACGATACTCGGCCTCTCAGAAGACTTTAAAGGCCATATTGCTTGGAATGACTCTTCATTTGCCTACATTCCGGAGCACCCGTCCTTTTACGAAGAACTGACGCTGTGGGAGCATTTGGATCTGGTCAGCACGCTGCACGGTATTGATGAGCGTGAATTTGCGCCTCGGGCAGAAAGCCTGCTGCAGACATTTTCACTTGATCATGTTATGCATGAGCTGCCAATCACCTTTTCGAAAGGCATGCAGCAAAAACTGATGCTTATTCAAGCTTTTCTCTCTAAGCCGGATATGTATGTAATTGATGAACCATTTATCGGCCTTGATCCGATATCAACGAAACGTTTTGTGGACATGCTTAAGGATGAAAAACAAAGGGAAGCCGGCATTCTCATGTGCACACATGTACTCGATACCGCAGAAAAAATCTGCGACCGGTTTTACATGATTGAGAAAGGTTCTTTGTTTCTCCAGGGCACGTTAAAAGATATTCAGGACCAGACCGGATTAGAGGGGCAGTCATTGCTTGACTGTTTTTATAAGGCGGTCCAAGGTGACCGGCCATGAACGGGCGATCGCTCTTTTTTCGAAGGTTGTTCGACTATTACAGGTATCAGTTTAAAGTATTCCATGCGGTCATTGACTGGACAGTCGCTCTATACATTGTGTTGCCGGCGCTTGCCTTTGTCATCTATCAGTATATCGATTTGATGAACGGAAGAGGCCTTTTTTATGAGTGGTCTGAGGTGATGGGATGGAGATGGCTGTACGCTGTGTGTGTGCTGATCGTGTGCACAGGCTCGATCCATACGTTTTTAATGGAAGCGGACAACGTGTTTTTGCTGCAAAAGAAAGAGCTGATCTACCAGCTAAAACGGTACGCGCTGGTGTATTCTTTTTTGGTCACGCTCGGCAAATGGCTGCTTCTCTTTTTTATTGTTCTTCCCTTTATCAGTCATTCTGTTCACATCACATTGGCAGAAAGCGCGGCTTTATTATGTTACCTGTTTGGCCTTCATATGTTCTTCTTATCCTTAAAGCAAGACAGGATCAGAAAGCCGCGCTCCATGTCGAGTCGGATTGCCGAAATTCTTGTCAGAGCTGTTTTTTTTGCTGGTTCTGCTGGCCTAATCATTTTCACTGAGTGGGGGTTGCTTGCGCTCATTGGCATTTTGTTTTTCATTTTCGCATTCGTCCACAGTTTGAAAAAGACAGCTTCGTTCTCGGCTTTTGGAGCAGAGGTGACTGAAGAGAAAAAAAGAAGGCTGGCGCTTGCCGGGCTTGTGATGATGATGAGCCAGGAGGCGGGAATGCCGAAAGTGAAAGACAGGATGAGAAGAAAACCATTATTATTCCGAAATTCAAGAAGGATATTTAAAAAAAGAACAATATACACAGGCTATAAGGAATTGTTTTTCAAAGTTTTGCTGAGGAATGGCGAGTATATAAGACGGATGTGTATGCTGTTGTCAGCTTTCGCTGTTCTAATCTTTGTCTCCCCGATCTGGCTGAAGCTGATTGCGCTCTTGGTATATATAGGTGTTTGCCGTTATATCCTTACGCTTATCTTTGACAAAGTGATGGATGCGCCTATTTTAATTGGCGCCGATAAGGAAAGTGATGATTATTACCGGGCCAGAAAAAGCTGTATCAACACCCTGCACTATGCATTTGCCGTATGCTGTTTTTTAGCGGCTGCTGTCTCTTTATTGTTTACATAAAAAACCCAAACGGCTGACGTTTGGGTTTTCTGTATGTGCTATAAAATAAACAGCTGGATGAAAAATAGAATAGCGAAAACGATCACGAGCGGATGAATCTCTCTCCATTTTCCCCGCGCTGCTTTTACAATCGGATACGAAATAAAGCCAAGCGCGATTCCTGTAGAAATGCTGGATGTCAAAGGCATCGACAGAATGACGAGAAACGCAGGGAATGCCTCGTCCATCTCTTTCCAGTTCATATTGGATACCGAGCGCATCATCAGGCTGCCGACGATAATTAAAGCAGGAGAGGTGATGGCGGCTATGCCGGATAAGGCACTGACAAGCGGACTGAAAAACATTGAAACCGCAAACAGCACCGCAACAGTCAAAGCTGTAAGCCCCGTTCTTCCCCCGGCTGCGACACCAGCGGATGACTCGATAAATGCCGTCGTTGGACTTGTGCCGAAAACCGCTCCTACTGTTGTCGCCGTTGAATCAGCCAGCAGCGCTTTTCGCACGTTCGGCAGCTTGTTATTTTTCATCAGCCCGGCTTGCTCAGCAACACCGATCATCGTGCCTGTTGTATCAAATATCGTGACCAGAAGAAAAGAAAAGACAACAGCGTACAGGCCGTGATGTACAACATCGCCAAAAGCGGAAAACGGATTTGAAATGATCAGGCCATCTGGCAAATGAGGAAGCGACATTAACCCCTTCGGTAAATGCAGCTGGCCGGTAAAAAAGGCGATCAAAGCGGTCGCTGCCATTCCGATAAATAAGGCACCGCTTACGTTCAGGACCATCAAGACCACACTGATCAAAAGCCCGATCAGTGTTAAAATAACACCAGGTGAATGCAAATCGCCGAGAGTAACCAAGTTTGACTCATCAGCTGCCACAATTCCCGCCTGCCGCAAACCGATAAAAGCGATAAACAGCCCGATGCCTGTTGTGATTCCGTATTTTAAATTGTTTGGAATCGCCTCAATAAGTTGTTTTCTTAAAGGCGTTAACGATAGAATAATGAAGAGAACCCCTGCTGTAAATACGGCGCTGAAAGCTGTTGCGTATGTGATGCCGCCATCGCTGGCGCTTACGACATGAAAGGCTAAATAAGCGTTCAAGCCCATGCCGGGCGCAATAGCAATCGGATAATTTGCTGCCAGGGCCATCCACAGCGTTCCGACAATGGAGGCAATAATCGTTGCGGTGAAAACCTGGTCGAAAGGAACCCCTGCGTTAGCCAGAATGACCGGATTGACCACGACGATATAGACCATTGTGAAAAAGGTCGTCAGCCCTGCTATGATTTCTTGCTTTATGGATGTTTTCTGCTCTTTTAGATGAAACATAGTATCCTCCAATTACGAACGTTTTAACAAAACACCATTAATATTATTCGTTTTATTTGGTTTTTGCAAGTGATTTCTTGCGGAAAGGGGAACGTTATGAACTGGGAAGTTGAAGTGATCAGAAGAAAAGAGGATTTAATTCGTGATACACAGGAATTTTTGAGAATCAACAGTGTAATGGATGAAACAACCGCAGGGATCGGCAAACCGTTTGGAGAAGGAGTAAACGCCAGCCTGACTTCCTTGCTGGAGCTTGGAGAAAAAGAAGGCTTTACAACAAAAAATCTTGACGGCTTCGCAGGTCATATTGAATGGGGCGAGGGCGATGACATTGTCGGCGTACTATGCCATGTTGACGTCGTGCCGCCCGGAGACGGATGGACGAGTGATCCGTTTTCAGCTGATATCCGTAACGGACGGATTTATGCAAGGGGGGCCATTGATGACAAAGGTCCGACAATGGCCGCATTCTACGCGCTGAAAATCGTGAAAGACATGAATTTGCCGCTGTCCAAGCGCGTCAGAATCATTATCGGAACAGATGAAGAAAGCGATTGGAGATGTGTAGAGCATTATTTCAAGCATGAAGAAATGCCGACACTGGGATTTGCGCCTGACGCCGATTTTCCGATTATTAACGCGGAAAAAGGGATCATTGATGCGTCTTTACTTATCCCGCCCCGCTCAAACCTAGCCGATTCTGAGGCAATGCTTGTCTCATTTCAGTCGGGTCTTCGCTTGAACATGGTGCCTGATGCCGCTGAAGCTGTCATTGAAGGGCTGAAAAAAGAAGAGATTCTTGCTTCATTTAAAGATATGCTTCGCACGACGGATCAAAAAGGAGAAGCTGGCATAGAGAACGGTCAGCTCATTTTGCGTATGTACGGGCTTTCCTGCCATGCGATGGAACCGAACAATGGAATCAATGCCGGCATTTTGTTGTGTGAATTTCTGCAGCAGGCTGAGCTTGACGAAGCAGGACAGCGATTTGTGCAAGTCGTCACAGACAAGTTTTCAGGCGATACGAGAGGAAAGAAACTGAATATTGATTGTGAAGATGACATTAGCGGCGAGCTGACATTAAATGTCGGAACACTTCGCTATACGGAAGGGCAAGGAGGCGAGCTCGGGATCAATATCCGCTATCCTGTGACCGCGGAAAGCAAAGTGATCCGTGATGCATTCGAAAGCGCATCTGAATTTAAGCTGGGAGAATTCAAAGACAGCAAGCCGCATCATGTGTCAGCAGACCATCCGTTAGTCAAAACCCTGCAAAAGGTTTATGAAGGCCAGCTGGGCAAAAAAGCTGATTTAATCTCAATCGGCGGGGGGACTTATGCCAGATCTTTAAAAGCAGGTGTCGCGTTCGGCCCGCTCTTCCCCGGACGTCCTGACAGCGCACACCAAAAGGATGAATATATCGAAATTGATGATTTGCTGAGATCGACAGCTTTATATGCGCAGGCAATCTACGAGCTTGCAAAATAAAAGGACAGGCTTCTTCTGAAGCCCGTCTTTTTTAAACAAATGACCATAAATCAGTTGATAAATACCGTTCTCCCGTATCGGCTGTCATACAAACCACGACTTGGGCAGGAGAGAGGTGTTTCGCTGTTTCAATTGCCGCGAAACAGGCAGCACCTGATGAGGGCCCGACAAGAATTCCTTCTTCTGCAGCAAGGCGTCTTGTCGTCGTATAGGCGTCTTCATCAGAGATTTTAATAATTTCGTCATAGACGTCTTGATTTAAAATCGGAGGAATAAAGCCTGGGCTCGTCCCTACAAGCTTATGTGCGCCGGGTTTTCCTCCGGATAATACAGGCGAACCCGCGGGCTCGACAACATGAACTGTGATATCCGGGAAAAGCTCTTTGAGCGCTTCACCTGTTCCGGTAATGGTTCCGCCCGTTCCGGAAGAGGCGACAAAAGCGCCGAGCGGCTTTCCGATTTCCTCTATTGCCCGGGCAATTTCAGGCGCCGTCGTTTTTCGGTGCGCGTCAGGATTTGCGGTGTTATCGAACTGCATTGGGATATAGCTGTTCGGAATTTGTTCAGCAAGCTCCTTCGCTTTTTTGATGCTGCCCGGCATTCTTTCCGCTCCGGGTGTTAATACAACCTCTGCACCGTAAGCTTTAAGAAGGTTGATCCGTTCCTTCGTCATCGTATCAGGCATAACTAAGATCGCTTTATAGCCGCGCGCGGCCGCATTCATGGCGAGTCCGATTCCGGTATTTCCGCTTGTCGGCTCGATAATCACTGATCCCGGTTTGAGCAAACCGTTTTGTTCTGCTTCTATAATCATATGATAAGCAGCTCTGTCTTTCACACTGCCGCTCGGATTGAAAAATTCAAGCTTTAAATAGACTTGTGCCGCGTTTTCCGGCTGAAGCCGATTCAATCTCACAAGCGGTGTATTTCCAATCAGATCAGCTGTATTTTCAACGATTTTCAACATTGTCATTCCTTTCTGAATAAAACAAGTGTCGTATAATATCCTAACATAATAAACGTTTGTGCGAGAGTGTTTTCATACACTGTTCCTCTATCCGCACAGCCTCTTTATTGATAAAATAATAGCTGTTACAGAAGGGAGTGTCAGACGGATGCCAGATATAAGGCCTCATTATTTCATCGGCGTTCCCATTCCTGAAGGAATTGCGAATCCGATTGACCAGGCTGCGAAAAACGAGCCGGTTTTAACGTTTCAAAAATGGGTGCACCCGCTTGACTATCATATCACGTTGATTTTTCTCGGAGCGGCGGATGAGACACAAATCCAGCAGCTTGAAGGCTCGCTAGCTGCGATTGCTTCAGAAACCGATCCGTTTCCGATTGAGTTTGGCAAAATTGATGTATTCGGCGACCGCAGAAGGCCGCGTGTTTTACACCTCGAGCCAAAGAAAAACAAAACACTTGAAATGCTGCGGGAACATACAAAACAGGCTGTTCTTCAAGCCGGCTTTCAAGTGGAAAAGAGACCGTACCACCCTCATATGACGCTGGCCAGAAAATGGACAGGCGAAGAAGGATTTCCGGCACATGTCCCGTTTGAAAGCGGCGAGGTTTCGATGATGGCTGAACGATTCTCGCTCTTTCAAATACATTTGAATCAATCACCAAAGTATGAGGAACTATTCAAATTTCATTTAACTTAATTCATTGCGGAGTGGAGAAACAAACATGGCACAAATCATCAAAATTCATGATTATATATCAAGATATGAGCTTGATCCGTACCATTATATAAACCAGTTTGTACGGCTGAAAAAAGAGCGCTGGCTTTCACTATTAGAGGCAGCGGAGCGCCAGCATGAAGAAAAACAAGCCAGTGCCGAAGAGCCGGAACCGGTGCAGAAACGAAAAAAATTTTCTTTGAAAAGAAGAAAAGAAGAGATAAAAGCCGATATACAAGAAGAGAGACACCAATGGTTTGAGGAAGAAGACAATTTACATGTAAGGCTGCCGAAGAGCAGGATGGCGCTTGCTTCCTTTTATAAAAGACATTTATATGAATTTCAGCTCAAATGGGCTAGCTCTACTCTTGCAGAAATATCCCATCTCTCAAACCAGGTGAAGCAGGACCGCATTTTGCGTTATCTGACCCAGCAGCTGCCTGATTCTTATTTCGTTATGTATAAGCCTGTGCTGAAAATTCAGCAGGCGGCGGTTGAATTAAGCATTGTGATTATTTCTCCCCTTGAGATTTATTGCGTTTCTTTCTTAGAGGCGGAGGAAGACAGTGTGTACATAGGGTCTAAAAATCGTTTTTGGGAGAAGAAAACAGCTTCTCAGACTGCATCAGTGTTAAATCCGGGGCTGAGCCTGTTTCGTACGGAATCCGTTGTCTCAAAGATCATAAAGGAAAAACAGGCTGATATTCCGGTTCGAAAATTGCTTCTGAGCAGAACGTCGTACATCGATTATCCGGAGCCGCCATACGGCTTAGAAATAGCGGATAAGCGGGGAGCGGAAGAATGGATTGAGCGGCAGAAGAAAAACACTGCCCCGATTAAACATCATCAGGTAAAGGCTGCAAAGGCTCTGCTGTCTTACTGCATGTCTGACTCCTATCGCAGACAAGAGTGGCTGGAGTGAAAGAGAACGATATGAGCGGTTTTCTCATAACATAAGCAGGTGAGAAAGATGAGCCATTGGTTTTTTATTATTAATCCGACAGCAGGCCGCCGAAACGGCCTGCGTGTTTGGAAGTCCATTCAAAAGGAACTGATCAAACGCAAGGTTGAGCATCGTTCATTTTTAACTGAACATCCGGGGCACGCCGAGGTGCTCGCCAGGCAGATTTCAACGATACAGGAATATAAACTGAAGCGGCTGATTGTCATTGGCGGAGACGGAACTATGCATGAAGTTGTCAACGGGCTGAAAGATGTTGACGATATTGAACTGAGCTTTGTGCCGGCGGGCGCGTATAATGATTTTTCGCGGGGATTCTCTATCAAAAAAATGGATCTGATGCACGAAATCAGGAAGCAGAAGCGTCCGTTAACCCGATCCTTTCATTTAGGGAGCGTCAATTTCTTTCAGGATAAATCGCAGGTTCTTTATTTTATGAATCATATCGGGATCGGGTTTGACGCATATGTCAATAAAAAGGCGCTGGAATTTCCGTTAAGACGGGTTTTTCTTTTTTTGCGCCTTCGATTTCTTGTTTATCCGCTTTCTCATTTGCGCGCCTCCGCCACCTTTAAGCCGTTTTCGTTAGCCTGTACAGTTGAAGGAGAAACACAAGAATTTCATGATGTCTGGTTTGCGGTCGTATCCAACCACCCATTCTACAGGGGCGGCATGAAGGCGGCACCTCTTGCAAATCCGCGCGAAAAGGCGTTTGATATCGTGATCGTTGAAAATCAGCCGTTTTTGAAAAAATATTGGCTATTATGTCTGATGGCATTTGGTAAGCATATCAAAATGGACGGCGTTACGATGTTTAAAGCAAAGGACATTACGTTTTACACGAAGGACAAAATTCCGTTTCATGCTGACGGAGAAATCATGGGCACCACCCCGTTTCGTTTGGCATCGAGTCCTTCACCGCTAAGGATTAAAACTTAAAACGTGTTTGGAGGAGAGAGCTTCCGATGGTCAGCATCCGCCGCAGCTTCGAAGCGTATGTCGATGACATGAATATCATTACCGTTCTAATTCCTGCTGAACAAAAAGGCATCATGAAACCGCCTTTTCGGCTTGAGACAGAAACAACAGATATTCCTCTGGCTGTCAGAGAGGAATATCCGCTTGAAGGAAAATACAAGTACGTCTGCGTATCCGACCGTCCAGTGACTCTCGGAACAACACATGCTGTGAGAGCGTCCAGCGGCGACAAAACGGATCTCCAAATAGGCGCGGTCATCCGGACGGACGCGTTTGATGATGCATTTTATTATGACGGAGAGCTGGGGGCTGTTTATACTGCGGATTATACTGAATTTAAAGTATGGGCGCCTGCCGCAGCCTCAGCTGCTGTCAAGCTTTCTCATCCTGAAAAAAACGGGCGCACCTTTCAAATGATTCGGATGGAAAAAGGCGTTTATACCGTTACGGTCACCGGCGATCTCCACGGATATGAGTATGTGTTCTGCATCTGCAACAATTCAGAATGGACGGAAACCGTTGACCCGTATGCAAAGGCCGTGACGGTAAATGGAGAGAAGGGCGTCGTCCTGCGCCCGGATGAGATAAAATGGGTTGATTCGGCCGCACCATTCTCAAACCCTGTGGATGCCGTGATCTATGAGATGCACATCCGCGACTTTTCCATCCATGTAAACAGCGGCATGAAAAACAAAGGGAGATACTTAGCGCTGACAGAAACAGATACGCAAACCGCAAATGGCTGTTCTTCCGGACTGGCGTATGTAAAAGAGCTCGGCGTTACACATGTAGAGCTTCTGCCGGTGAATGATTTTGCCGGAGTTGATGAAGAGAAGCCGCTTGATGCTTACAATTGGGGGTATAACCCGCTCCATTTCTTTGCCCCGGAGGGAAGCTATGCCTCAAACCCTCATGATCCTCAAACAAGAAAAACAGAACTAAAACATATGGTCAACACCCTTCACCAGCACGGCCTGCGAGTCATTCTGGATGTCGTCTTTAACCACGTGTATGAACGGGAGAAGTCATCGTTTGAAAAGACAGTGCCCGGTTATTTTTTTCGGCATGACGAATTTGGGATGCCGTCAAACGGCACCGGTGTTGGAAATGACATCGCCTCAGAAAGGCAGATGGCTAGAAAATTCATCGCGGATTGCGTCATCTACTGGATTGAGGAATACGATGCCGACGGCTTCCGCTTTGATCTGCTCGGTATTTTAGATATTGACACCGTGCTTTACATCAAAGAACAAGCAACTGCGGTAAAGCCCGGAATCCTGCTTTTTGGGGAAGGATGGGATTTGGCGACACCGCTGCCGCATGAACAGAAAGCGACCTTGGCGAACGCTTCAAAAATGCCGGGCATCGGCTTTTTCAATGATACGTTTCGTGATGCTGTGAAAGGGAACACCTTTCACCTTACGGCAGCGGGCTTTGCGCTCGGCGGCGGTGAAGCAGCGGAAACCGTTATGCACGGAATTGCCGGGTCTTCGGGATGGAAGGCATTTGCACCAATTGTTCCTGAACCCAGCCAGTCCATCAATTATGTTGAGTCACACGACAATCACACTTTTTGGGATAAAATGGCCCTTGCGCATCCTCAGGAAACTGACAGCCGAAAGAGAAGCAGGCAAAGGCTGGCAGCCGGGGTTATCTTGCTTGCCCAAGGAGTGCCGTTCATCCACAGCGGGCAGGAATTTTTTCGAACGAAGCAGGGAGTGGAAAACAGTTATCAATCCAGTGACAGCATTAACCAGCTGGATTGGGATCGCCGTGATACATTCAAAAAAGATGTTGACTATATCAGCAGGCTGATATCGCTGAGAAAAACGCATCCGGCGTTCCGTCTCAGGTCGGCTGCAGATATCCAGCGCCATCTTGAATGTTTGACGCTAAAAGAACACCTCATTGCATTCAGGCTTTCTGATCTCGGCGAGGTTGATGAATGGGAAGACATCATCGTTATCCACCACGCGAGTCCGGAAACTGTTGAATGGAAGCTGCCAAACGACAAAACGTACCTGCTTTTAAGTGATACATCAGGTTTTCGGCATGATCCGAAAGAAATCAAGAAAGCGGTTGCGGTAAACGGCATCGGAACGGTTATCTTATATTTAGCATCAGATCTTAAGAGTTTTGCTTGACGAAGTTTGTGCTATAGCGCTAAAATTTAAAGGACGGCTATTGATTAGCATATGAGACTCTCAATAGCTGTCTTTTTTATTTTCATACGATTCGTACGAAAAAGGCACTCGCTGGGATAGACTAGACGATTAGCCTTTATTCTAAAATATTTTAAGAAATGATGGGTTGAACATTGATATGAACTGGTTGGGACAATTACTAGGTAGCGATTGGGAGATCTTCCCCGCCGGAGGAGCTACAGGAGATGCATATTATGCGAAACATAACGGGCAGCAGCTTTTTTTAAAACGTAATAGCTCACCTTTTTTAGCTGTTTTATCCGCCGAAGGCATTGTTCCGAAGCTGGTTTGGACAAAACGGATGGAAAATGGGGACGTGATTACGGCCCAGCACTGGATGACCGGCAGAGAGCTGAAGCCTAAAGATATGAGCGGACGGCCCGTTGCTGAATTGCTTCGTAAAATACACACATCAAAAGCCTTGCTGGACATGCTGAAGAGACTTGGAAAAGAACCGCTGAACCCGGGGGCTCTTCTGTCTCAGCTCAAGCAGGCTGTATTTGCTGTGCAGCAATCTTCACCGCTGATTCAAGAAGGGATCAAGTATTTAGAAGAACATCTGCATGAAGTGCATTTCGGTGAGAAAGTCGTTTGCCATTGTGATGTCAATCATAATAACTGGCTATTGTCTGAAGACAACCAGCTGTATTTAATTGACTGGGACGGCGCCATGATCGCTGATCCGGCGATGGATCTAGGACCTTTGCTGTACCACTACGTCGAAAAGCCAGCTTGGGAGAGCTGGCTGAGCATGTACGGCATTGAGTTAACAGAGAGCCTGCGCTTACGAATGGCTTGGTATGTGTTATCTGAAACAATCACTTTCATTGCCTGGCATAAAGCAAAAGGCAATGACAAAGAATTTCATGATGCAATGGAAGAACTGCATATTCTCATGAAACGCATCGTTGAATAATCAGGAATACGAATTCATTTGCTCTACCCATTGAGACAGGCTGTTCTGATGCTCTTGTATGTGTGAGTCGATGGATTTCGACGATATTCCTGATTGGCTATAGCGGTAAACATCTTCCAGCACGTTTTTGAAGTTTGAATCAAGCTCGGTGTTTGCCATCAGCGATTTAATCACACGCTCAAGCTGTTCGTACTCTGCGACGGTTCCGCAGCAGTCCAATTGATGGTCAGTCAATATATCCTTTAATAAATGAACTTGATGCTCATAATGTAAACCCATAGCGGTACACATCCCTTCAGTATCATACGGGTTAAATTGTTCAAAACAGAGCGTTTTTATACATGTGAAAGGAGTGTTCCGGCAGACGGAAACCTCTTTTTTTTATATACTCAGCTTTAGCGGGCACGCTTTAAAAAACGAGCTTGCGGGTCTTTTTAATTCATGGTATGTTGTTAGTCGAAATAATAGATAGAGGTGTCAATCATATGAGAATGCGCCACAAGCCTTGGGCTGATGACTTTTTGGCTGAAAACGCACATATTGCCATCAGCAACCCTGCTGATTATAAAGGGAAATGGAACACAGTGTTTGGCAACGACAATCCGATTCATATCGAGGTTGGGACAGGAAAAGGGCAATTTATTTCTGGAATGGGCAAACAAAATCCAGACATCAATTATATTGGGATTGAGTTATTTAAAAGCGTCATCGTGACAGCCGTCCAAAAAGTAAAAGATAGCGAAGCAACGAATGTAAAGCTTCTGAATATAGATGCGGACACGCTGACGGATGTATTTGAGCCGGGTGAAGTCAATCGGGTTTACTTGAACTTTTCTGATCCTTGGCCGAAAAACCGTCATGAAAAACGCCGTCTGACGTATTCCCACTTCCTCAAAAAATATGAAGAAGTGATGGGAAAAGGCGGAGCGATTCATTTTAAAACGGACAACCGCGGCTTGTTTGAGTACTCTTTGAAGAGCTTCTCTGAATACGGCCTGCTGCTGACATATGTCAGTCTCGATTTGCATAACAGCAATCTGGAAGGCAATATTATGACAGAATATGAAGAAAAATTTTCAGCGCTTGGCCAGCCGATCTATCGGGCTGAGGTTGAATGGAGAACGTAAAACAGACTCTGATACAGGAGTCTGTTCAATTTATTGACAAAATCCTAAAACAGTTTATTGTTTTAGGATTTTGTCATCTTTTCAGCGTAATTGAAAACCCTTGAAGTCTAGGAAGGACGAGCACCGGAGCGCAGCGAATGTTGAAATTCGTGAGCATCGGAGCGCAGTCCTGACAACGAATGCAAGGGTTTGCCAACACGATGAACAGACTCTGATACAGGAGTCTGTTTTTTTTATGGGCCGTTTGCTACCATGATGACAGGGGGGATGAAAATGAAAACAATGAAAATCGGAAATATCACGTTGACCTGGCTTGACGGAGGCGTGACGCATATGGACGGAGGCGCCATGTTCGGCGTCGTTCCAAAGCCGTTATGGTCTAAAAAATATCCAGTCAATGAAAATAACCAGATTGAACTAAGGACAGACCCTATTTTCATTCAAAAGGACGGGCTCAATATCATCGTCGACGCAGGAATCGGGTCCGGAAAGATGTCTGAAAAACAAAAACGAAACTATGGCGTGACACAAGAGTCGAGCGTGAAAGCATCATTAACGGCACTTGGATTAACTGTTGCTGATATAGACGTAGTCGCTATGACACATCTTCATTTCGACCACGCATGCGGTTTAACAGAATATGAAGGAGAACAGCTCATCTCTGTCTTTCCGAATGCAGTGATTTATGCATCGGCTGTTGAATGGAATGAAATGCGCCATCCGAATATCAGATCGAAAAATACGTATTGGAAAGAAAACTGGGAGGCTATTGCCAGCCAAGTGAAAACCTTTGAAGACACCTTAACGATCACAGAGGGGATTACGATGCATCATACCGGTGGCCATAGTGACGGACACAGTGTGCTAATATGCGAGGATGCGGGTGAAACCGCCGTACATATGGCAGATTTAATGCCGACACACGCCCACCGCAATCCGCTATGGGTGCTGGCTTATGATGATTATCCAATGACCTCTATACCGCAAAAGCAGAAATGGCAGGCATTTGCGGCGGAAAAAGACGCTTGGTTTATTTTTTACCATGACGCCCAGTATCACGCTCTGAAATGGGATGAGGATGGAAGCATCAAAGATGCAGTCAAGCGCAAGAAGCCATAGCATATTTTAATGTTTGCCCTGCATGTTTTCCGGCTAATAATGCAAACCTAGTACTAATTATGCTCAGAAAGGAAGAGGCAGGGTGAAACAATTCAAAGTAACAAACGAAGGAGACATTCAAACAACGTTAAGAGGCCTTGAAGTACTCTCTGTTCCTTTTTTGAACAAAGGTGTTGCTTTTAATGAGGAAGAAAGAAAAGAACTAGGTTTAAAAGGCTTTCTGCCGCCAAAGGTATTAACGATTGAAGATCAAGCGAAAAGAGCGTACGAACAATATTCCGTACAGCCTGATGATTTGAGCAAAAATGTCTATTTAACGGCGCTGCACGATCGGAACGAAACGCTGTTTTACCGACTCTTAAATGACCATTTAGGGGAAATGCTCCCCATTGTCTATACTCCGACAGTGGGAACGGCGATCCAGAGATACAGCCATGAATACAGAAAGCCAAGAGGGCTTTATTTGTCAATCGATGACCCAGACGGTATGAGAGAAGCATTTAAACAGTATAAAGATCAACGCGATACGATCGATTTAATTGTAGCAACTGATGCGGAAGGTATTTTAGGAATCGGAGACTGGGGTGTCGGCGGGATTGCGATATCTATCGGCAAGCTAGCGGTTTATACGGCTGCTGCCGGCATAGATCCGAGCAGAGTGCTGGCTGTTGTTTTAGATGCGGGGACAAACCAGGAGAGCCTCTTGAACGACCCGCTTTATGTCGGCAACCAGCATTCCAGAGTGCGCGGGGAACGCTATGACCAATTTATTGACGATTATGTTGCGCTGGCGAGAGAAACATTCCCGAATGCATTGCTGCACTGGGAAGATTTCGGGGCGGAAAACGCGCGCAGCATTTTGAAACGGTATAAAGATAAGGTTTGTACGTTTAATGATGATATCCAAGGTACAGGCGCTGTTTCACTGGCGGCCGTTTTATCCTGTGCAAAAGCGTCTAAAGTGCCGCTGAGAGATCACAGAGTCGTCATATTCGGAGCGGGCACGGCAGGTATCGGGATTGCTGAACAGCTGCGCGAGGCTTTGGTGCGAGAAGGATTGAGTGAGGAAGAATCTTTCAAACGCTTCTGGTGCATAGACCGAAACGGATTGTTAACAAATGATATGGAACAGCTTTTTGATTTCCAAAAGCCATACGCACGTTCGGCTGATGAGGTCAAGGATTATCAGCGAAAGGGAGAAGGCGGAGGTATTGATCTCCTTGAAGTGGTCCGGCAGGCGAAACCGACGATCCTGATCGGGACATCAACTGTTTCAGGCGCGTTTACTGAAGAAATTGTAAAAGAAATGGCTTCACATGTTAAACGGCCGGCCATTTTGCCAATGTCGAATCCGACAACTCTTTCTGAAGCGAAACCTCAGGATTTGATCGAATGGACAGAAGGCCGCGCGCTTGTCACGACAGGAAGCCCTTTCCCGCCAGTGGAATATAACGGCGTGACGTACCATATCGGCCAGGCAAACAACGCGCTTGTCTTCCCGGGCCTTGGGCTTGGAACGATTGTCACCAAATCAAAATTAATGACTGATGGCATGTTTGAAGCATGTGCCCGGGCGATCGCAAGTATGGTCAATGTCGGAGTGCCGGGCGCGCCGATGCTGCCGAAGATAGAGGATTTGCGGACTGTATCGGCAACCGTTGCGGTGGAAGTGGCTAAAACCGCGATTAAGGAAGGCGTTGCGACGGAAGAGCCTGAAGACATCATACAGGCTGTGCAGGACGCCATGTGGTATCCGGTATACAAACCGATACGCGCGATTTCATAAAAAGGGCCGCTGCATGAGCAGCGGCTTCTATTTTATGCTTGTCCGGCGTTAGGAGGCAATTGTATCAATGACATCTACAATTTCCCCTGTTTTCGCATCCACCATGACTTCATACTGCTCTAATTCTCCGAAAGCGGATCGTGTAATGCCGGTTTTGTACACCTGTACCGTTTCTCCGTTTACATTGTAAGGCTCCGGCTGGGTGTAAATCCATGATCCGTCAATCGGCCCCCGCTGCTTAAAAGCGGATTTTACAATTCGAAGCGCTTTTTCTGAAGAAATATAAGGCTTCATCACATATTGTTTTACAACGACAGCTGTACAAATTCCAAGTCCTGCTCCTAAAAGAAGATGACGCAATTTCAAGATAAAGCACCTCCTGGTTGATCGTACTTTTCATTATACAGAAACCGCCAAATCCTGTTAAGCAATACGCGGCTGATGGAGCAGATTCGGTCAGGGTGCTTGGAAAACTAGATTTTTTCGAATAAAATAAAAGGACTACATAGAAATGAGGGGAAAACATGAATCAAGAAACGAAAGCGCTTTTCCAAACACTGACGCAGCTTCCCGGCGCGCCGGGCAATGAGCATCAGGTTCGTGCTTTTATGAAGCAGGAGCTAGCCAAATATGCCGATGACATCGTTCAGGACAGACTGGGAAGTGTTTTCGGAGTCAGAAAGGGTGAAGAGGGCGCACCGAGAATCATGGTAGCCGGGCATATGGACGAAGTCGGCTTCATGGTAACATCCATTACAGACAACGGGCTGCTCAGATTTCAGACGCTTGGGGGCTGGTGGAGCCAGGTGCTGCTGGCACAGCGAGTTGAAATTCAAACAGATAACGGGCCGGTTCCGGGTGTGATTTCAAGCATACCGCCTCACCTGCTGACAGATGCTCAGCGAAACCGCCCGATGGATGTCAAAAACATGATGATCGATATTGGAGCGGATGATAAGGAAGACGCTATTAAAATCGGCATAAAACCGGGACAGCAGATTGTGCCTGTCTGCCCTTTTACGACGATGGCGAATGAAAAGAAAATTTTATCAAAAGCATGGGATAACCGGTATGGCTGCGGCTTGAGCATTGAACTTCTGAAGGAATTGCACGGAAAAGAACTTCCGAATACGCTCTATGCGGGGGCAACGGTTCAGGAAGAAGTAGGGCTCAGGGGCGCGCAGACGGCTTCTCATATGATTAAACCGGATTTGTTTTTCGCCCTCGATGCCAGCCCGGCAAACGATATGAGCGGAGACAAAAATGAATTTGGCCAGCTTGGAAAAGGCTTTTTGCTCCGCATTCTTGACAGAACGACAGTCATGCACCGCGGAATGAGAGAATTTGTTCTTGATATGGCGGAAACGCATGACATTCCGTATCAATATTTTGTATCCGGCGGGGGAACGGATGCGGGCAGAGTTCATATTTCGAACAGCGGCGTTCCGTCAGCGGTTATCGGAATTTGTTCACGCTACATCCATACGAACGCTTCGATCATTCATATTGATGATTATGCTGCTGCTAAAGAAATGCTCATCAAACTTGTGACAGCCTGCGATAAGCAGACGGTGGATGCGATTAAAGAAAATATGTAAGATTTTATGAAAGCTTGTTGAACGGGGCAGTAAGCCCGGCTCGACAAGCTTTTTTCTTATTCTGTTTCAAATAGATAGGAGAGGGCTTTAATGGCTTGATTCACGGTTTCAACCGTTATATTTGCTTTGTTGGAAAGCTCTTTTAAAGGGTGATGGAGCGATTCCGGCCGGATGATAATCAGGGGTTTTCCTTTTGCAATCGCATATGAGGCATCCATTGCCGTGTTCCACTGTTTGTATTTTTCGCCAAACAGAGCGATCACAAAGTCTGCTTTATTCATCAGGACAGCGGTTCTGAAGTTGTTCATGTCAGAGGCTTTGTCATCCTTCAAAATGGCATTTGGCTGAACGCCCACAATTTCTTCTCCGATGTTGTCTGAGCGGTCATGATTCTCCATCGGGCCGACAAACGTAATCGGCAGCTTCAGTGATTTTGTTTTCTCTTTGATTTCTTCCCGCCAATTGCTGTGGATTTCTCCAGCTAAATAGACGATAAACTTCATACTGAATCCCTCCTTATGTATGTCCATCTGTAAATTTGACCCTCATGAACACGATGTTAAACGAAACGAGCTTGATAATGCAAATAAAATATGATAATGATAATGAGAAAGCCAATCTTACATATTCATTTGTTGCATATAGGTGGTTTTGCCGCAAGCAGTTTGGTATGATCCAAATGGACGAGTATCGATAAACCAACATGTAAGAATAACAACTGGAGGGATAAGAAATGAAAAAAATTGAATCAACTCAAGAGCTGGAAAAAGCGGTAAAGGATGATTGGGCGGTATTTATGTTTTCAGCTGATTGGTGCCCTGATTGCCGTTTTGTAGAGCCTTTTCTGCCTGAACTGGAAGCGAACTTCCCTGAATTCACTTACTACTACGTAGACCGCGACAAATTCATTGATACATGTGCAGAGTGGGAAATTTACGGAATCCCAAGCTTTGTTGTATTTAATGAAGGAAAAGAAGTGAATCGTTTTGTGAGCAAAGACCGCAAAACAAAAGAAGAAATTGAACAATTTTTAACAGACTCTCTCGCTAAAGCGTAAAGGAGGACATCGGTTTGAAAATGACCTCAAGGAAGCTGTCAGATATCCTGAAACAGCGCCTTCAGCACGTGAATCGCTCCTTTCTGTTTGACAGAGAAAAAGACACCCTCCGTGTTGAGGATCAAACGACCAAAAAAGGAATTACGCTCGACCTGCCGCCGATTATTGCAAAATGGGAGCTGAAAAAAGACGAAGCCATTGATGAAATTGTGTATTACGTCTCAGAAGCAATGACGGCAATGGAAGGGAAGGCTCAGGAAATGTCCGGAAAAGAAAGCCGTATTTACCCGGTGATCCGCTCGACTTCTTTCCCGGACAAGTCCAGCGAAGATATTCCGCTCATTTATGATGATCATACCGCGGAGACAAGAATTTATTACGCGCTTGACCTCGGGAAAACCTACCGTTTAATCGATCAGCGCATGCTTGAGAAAGAAAACTGGACAAAAGAGCGGATCAGAGAGACGGCTGCATTTAATCTCCGTTCCCTGCCGGCGGTTGTCAAAGAGGATACAGTTGCGGACAATCACTTTTATTTCTTTAGAGCAAACGACGGTTACGACGCCAGCCGGATTCTGAACGAAGCGATTTTAAATGAGTACAAGGAACGTGCAGAAGGTGAGCTGGCGATCTCTGTTCCGCATCAGGACGTTCTGATTCTTGCTGACATCCGGAATGAATCGGGGTATGATATTCTAGGGCAAATGTCGATGAGCTTCTTTGCAGGCGGCACCGTTCCGATTACAGCCCTTTCATTTTTGTACAATGAAGGAAAGCTGGAACCGGTGTTTATCCTGGCGAAAAGCCGTCCGAAAAAGGATTAGAAAGGATTTTTACTTATGAACGCATTTTATAATAATGAAGGTGTGGGAGACACGCTTCTGATCTCTCTTCAAGATGTGACACGCGAACAAATAGGCTATGAAAAACACGGCGATGTCGTTAAAATTTTTAATAACGAAACAAAGGAAACAACGGGCTTCAACATTTTCAACGCGTCTTCTTACTTGACCATTGATGAAAACGGCCCTGTTGCGCTCTCAGAAACGTTCGTGCAAGATGTGAATGAGATTCTAAACCGAAACGGCGTTGAAGAAACAGTAGTCGTTGATTTATCTCCGAAGTTTGTTGTTGGGTATGTGGAATCAAAAGAAAAACATCCTAACGCGGATAAATTAAGCGTATGTAAAGTCAATGTAGGAGAAGAAACGCTTCAGATCGTCTGCGGCGCGCCTAATGTTGACCAAGGACAAAAAGTGGTCGTTGCCAAAGTCGGAGCTGTGATGCCGAGCGGACTTGTCATTAAGGATGCTGAGCTTCGCGGCGTTCCGTCAAGCGGAATGATCTGTTCAGCAAAAGAGCTCGCTTTGCCGGATGCTCCGGCTGAAAAAGGAATCCTTGTGTTAGAAGGAGACCATGAGGCGGGAGACGCATTTCAGTTTTAGACTCCCATAAATCCGCCCAAAAAAACGAATCATGTGAAAAGCCGCTAAGCCCTTGTTTAGCGGCTTTGTTTTGCTGAAAGCTTAATCTTTTCTGGGCAGACCAGCAATGGTATACTAAAAAACGTCCCATAAAACGATAAGGGAGTTAGAGATAAATTATGAGTTGGCTTCATAAATTTTTTGATTTGTTTTTAGGCGAGAGCAAAGAGGATGCTGAACGGGAAACAAAACCCGCTCAAATTCCGCAGCAACAAGAAGTACATCATTCCGAAGGACAATTAAAAAGATTGGAAGATCCTAAAATATATTATGAATATCCAAACGGCAAGTTCCGTTTTCCAGTCGTGCCTGATGGATACAACAATCATGAGCTGAGAAGGCGCCGCGCACCATCGGACAAGCCGCAATCCGCGCCCCGACCAAGCGCCGCGCCGCACAAGGAACGCCCGAAAAATGAAAAAGAGCAGCATACATATCAAACATCAGAGCCGGCGAAGAAACCGTTTAAACCGACAAATATCCCTTCGCCTATATATGGATTCAATCAAAAACCATCCGTCAATAAGGATGTGCCAAAACAGCCTTCTGACGCATTGAAGGCACCGGACAAATCTGTTGAAAAAGAGAAGGTAACACTGCTGTCAGAAGAAATTGAACGTGAACGCTTCTATTCAGATCCAGCTGCTGACAGAGCGGAACAGCACGTAAAAGAAGGGTCTTTCCTCCGGGATACCCAATTTGAAGAACAGCCTTCTGGTGTCTTAAACGGAAAGTCTGCAGAGCGTGATGAAGCGCTGGCGAAGAACTCAGCCGAGCCGTCAGATAACAAAGGGCCAGCTGCATCCGGCATTCAGCAGCCAGAAAAAGAGGCTGAACCTGATGAAAAGCCTGAGACACTGACAAATACCGTGACCGAGAGACAAGAAGAATCGTCAGACAGCAGTGTAAACCTTGAAGACACTGAAACGGCTGAGAATCAAGAAGAACTAGCAGTAAAACAGCCTGAGAAATTAGAAGAACTTGTCTTCCAAGCTGAATATGATGAGGAACAAAAAGCACCTGAGTCTCTGACAGAGGCAGTATCTGAGGATGAATTATCGGAAGAATCGTCAGACAGCGCAGTAAATAATGAACGCGCAAGCGCGCCAGAAACTGCTGAGACCCCTGCTGTTCGAGAAGAGCAAATAGAAATTCAACAGGAAGAGCCTTTCTTGCAAGCTGGCTATGGGCGTTCAGCATCTGAGGCTCTGACTCAAGCAGAAACAGAGGCCAGAGAATCAGAAGAGCCATCAGGCAGCATAATAGAAACTGAGGACACGAAGATAGATGTTCAGCCAGACAATCATATAGAATCGGAGCACGATGACAACATGGAACTGGGTTCCAGACCGTTTTCTGAAGCCCATGAAAACCGGCGGGAGATCCGTGAAGAAGAGACACATGCAGCTGCAGATGAATCGCAAAAAAGGCCTGTCATGCAGGAGAAACATACTGAACAAAGCGCATCTCCTCAAAAAGGGCCGTCCGTTCCTTTTAATGTCATGATGCTAAAAAGAGATACGCACAAACAGCAAAAAGCAGAGGAGCGCCGCGGAAGCTATGTGTTTCCGAATGTTGCACTGCTTGATGTCCCGCCAGCGCAAGTTCAAGATGATACTGCGTGGATCGAAGAACAGCGTCAGCTTCTTGATTTGACCTTGAAAAATTTCAATGTCCGCGCCAATGTCGTCCATGTGACCCAGGGGCCGTCTGTCACAAGATTCGAAGTGCATCCTGAGCCAGGCGTAAAAGTGAATAAAATCACCAACTTGTCTGATGATATTAAACTCAGCCTGTCCGCAAAAGATATTCGGATTGAAGCGCCGATTCCGGGGAAAAACACGATCGGAATTGAAGTGCCGAACCGCACGAGCAAGGTGGTTGATTTACGCCAGATGATTCGCAGCTCAGCTTTCAGGACAAGCAAGTCACCGCTTACAGCAGCACTGGGATTGGATATCTCAGGAAACCCTGTCGTCATCGACTTGAAGAAAATGCCGCATGGCTTGATTGCCGGTGCTACGGGCTCGGGGAAAAGCGTATGCATCAATACAATATTAGTCAGCCTGCTGTATAAAGCTGATCCGAGTGAAGTAAAGGTGCTGCTGATTGATCCGAAAATGGTAGAGCTGGCTCCCTACAATAAAATTCCTCATCTCGTCAGCCCGGTCATCACTGACGCCAAAGCGGCTACGGCTGCTTTAAAATGGGTCGTTGAGGAAATGGAGCGGCGCTATGAGCTGTTTGCCCATTCGGGTGTCCGCGACATTGATCGGTTTAATCAATTAACTGCAGATCACCACACGGGTGAAAAGCTGCCTTATTTAGTTGTGGTTATTGATGAGCTTGCTGATTTGATGATGGTGGCTCCAAATGATGTCGAAGAGAGCATTGCGCGGATTGCCCAAAAAGCCAGAGCGTGCGGAATCCATCTGCTCGTCGCAACTCAGCGGCCGTCAGTCGATGTCATTACCGGTCTGATTAAGGCGAATATCCCGACGAGAATCGCATTTTCTGTCTCAAGCCAGGTTGATTCCCGAACAATTATTGACATAGCCGGTGCGGAAAAGCTTCTCGGAAAAGGCGATATGCTCTTTTTGGAAAACGGCTCGGGAAAACCGGTCCGCCTGCAAGGTAACTTTGTATCGGACCGCGAAATCGACCGCGTCGTTTCCCACGTCAGAACTCAAATGCCGCCAACCTATTTATTTGAACAAGAAGAGCTGGTAAGACAAGGCTCAGCCCTGAAAGAAGAGGATGAGCTGTTTGACGAAGCGTGTGAGTATGTGGTTGAGCAAAACAGCGCGAGCACTTCAAGCCTGCAAAGAAGATTCAGAATCGGATACAATCGCGCGGCAAGGCTGATTGATATGATGGAAGCGGAAGGCATGATCTCTGAGGCAAAAGGAAGCAAACCTCGTGAGGTGCTGATCACAGCAAGTGATTTAATAAACGAATAATATGGGTTCATTTTCACACCAAACATGGTATGATAGTGTTTAGAGCATTTAACAGCTATGCCGCTTTACAGCAGATGCGCATAGACAAATCTTGATATCTAGGTTTAATCGGAAAGAAATAACCGGATACTGAACATAACAAAACATATAAAAATACGCCGCTAATGGCGGCTTTTCAGCCGCCGCGGTCGCAAATTGAAATGAGCGTCATATACTGGGGAACAGATAGACGTTTGTTGGAGGTACAATTATGACTGTTTATCATTTTGTTGGAATAAAAGGGACGGGTATGAGTCCGCTTGCCCAAATACTTCATGATAATGGATATACTGTCCAAGGATCGGATATCGAAAAATTTATTTTTACGCAAACAGCGCTTGAAAAAAGAAATATTACGGTTCTTCCTTTTAGCGCGGATAATATCAAACCCGACATGACAGTCATTGCCGGAAACGCATTCCCAGACACGCATCCAGAGATTGAAAAAGCCATGTCTGAAGGAATTCCGGTGATACGTTATCATAAGTTTTTAGGCGACTATATGAAAAAATTCACCAGTGTTGCCGTTACGGGCGCACACGGAAAAACGTCGACTACGGGCCTGCTGGCTCACGTGATCCAAAACGCAAAACCGACCTCTTTCTTAATCGGGGACGGAACGGGCCAGGGAAATGAAAACAGCGAATACTTTGTATTTGAAGCGTGCGAATACCGCCGCCATTTCTTAAGCTATCAGCCTGACTACGCGATCATGACGAATATTGATTTTGATCACCCTGATTACTTCTCAAACATTGACGATGTGTTTGACGCTTTCCAAGAGATGGCTCTTCAAGTCAACAAAGGCATTATTGCCTGCGGAGATGATGAGCATCTGCCGAAAATTCATGCGAACGTCCCGGTTGTGTATTACGGCACTGGGGAAGAAAATGATTTTCAAGCCAGAAACATCGTAAAAAGCACGGAAGGGACAACTTTCGATGTATTTGTCCGCAATACATTCTATGATACGTTTTATATTCCTGCGTACGGCCACCACAATGTATTAAACTCATTGGCGGTCATTGCGTTATGCCATTATGAAGAAATTGATTCCAACATCATTAAGCATGCCCTCAAATCATTCGGCGGCGTCAAACGCAGATTCAATGAGAAGCAGCTCGGGGATCAAGTGCTGATTGATGATTACGCTCATCACCCGACAGAAATAAAAGTGACAATTGAGGCGGCAAGACAGAAATATCCTGATCGTGAAATCGTCGCGGTATTCCAGCCTCACACATTTACGCGGACGCACCAATTCCTTGACCAATTCGCAGAAAGCCTGAGCGGGGCTGATTGTGTGTATTTATGCGATATTTTTGGCTCAGCCCGGGAGAATGCAGGAAAACTGACGATCGGCGACCTGCAGGGAAAAATTCATAATGCAAAGCTCATTGAAGAACATGATACATCTGTTTTAAAAGCTCATGAAAAAGCCGTTCTCATCTTTATGGGAGCAGGAGATATCCAAAAATATATGAGAGCCTACGAAAACGTCATGGCATAATAAAAAAGCAGTGTTCTCACTGCTTTTTATTTATCTGATGGAAAGCTTGTTAAAGGATTTTCTTACATAACGGAGAATACTATGTATACAGCCCAGTATACATGTTTATGATTTATGAAAACGGGTAAACAGCAGTATATCCTGCAGCAAGGAGGTTTAAGATGATTATTATTCTTTATTTAAGCGTTGCACTCATCGCAGTCGCATTTCTCGTATTAGTGATCTACTTGTCTAAGACATTGAAGTCACTGCAGCTGACCCTAAAACATGTCGCATCCACTCTCGAAGGGCTGGAGGGACAAATGAAGGGCATCACAACTGAAACAGCCGAGCTTTTACATAAGACCAACCGCCTGGCTGAAGATATTCAGGAAAAATCAGAAAAGTTGAACACGGTCGTCCATGCTGTTCAAGGGGTGGGAACTTCTGTACAGCAGTTCAATACATCCATGAAACAGGCGGCGGGGTCTGTATCGGCATCAGTAAGAGAAAATCAAGACAAGATCAATCAAGTTGTCACATGGAGCCAAGCAGCGATGGAAATTTGGGAGAAATGGAAGCAAAAGAAAAAGTCAGCTCTGTAAGAGAAAAAACACTATGAGGAGGAATAATGATGAGCAAAGATGGAATTAATAGTAAAGATTTTTTAATCGGGACTTTAATCGGGGGAATCATCGGTGCCACTACCGCTCTTTTTCTAGCGCCGAAATCAGGCAAAGAACTTCGTGACGATCTTGGCAGCCAAGCTGTTGCTTTGCGGGACAAAACTGACAAAATGACGGCAGATGCGAAGGAAAAAGGCACGCAATATGTCAGCATCGCAAAAGACAAAACTTCGAACATCACACAGCTTGTAGCGGATCAGTCAGGGCAGATCATGAACAAGGTGAAGGATTTAAGAGACCGGTCTAAAACTGCAAACACGGATTCATCAACTGATCTGCAAGAGATGAGAGAAGAAGCGATGCAGGCGGCCGGCGAAACAAAAGATCAGGTCCTTCAAACGAAAGAAGATGTAAAAGACGAACTGAAAGATGCGCAAAAACAGGCTGAGCATATCAATCGCTGAGCCGGGAAGGAAGATCTTGAGCCATGGCAAAACAGCTTATTCAATCTGAGGAAGAATTTAAACGGATTGCAGAACAGGAAGGCACTTTCGTCTTCTTTAAACACAGTACCACATGCCCGATCAGCCAGGCAGCATTTCATGAGTTTGTTGCCTTTGCAAATCAGCATGAGGATGTGCCGGCTTACTATCTGCAAGTACAAGAAGCCCGGCCGCTGTCAAATTTCATCGCAGAAACATACGGCGTAAAGCATGAAAGCCCTCAGGTTTTCGTCATCCAAAACGGTGAAGTGAAATGGCATACCTCACATTCACAAATTACAGAAGCGGGCATCAAGCAGCATTTGTCATAGAAAAAAGCGTCCAGATTCAATCTGGCGCTTTTTTTTTTGAAAAAACCCTTGAACATTGTTCTCACATGATGTAGGATAGCTTCATAGATCACTTTATCACTTAAAAGCGTTTGGGTAATAAAGAGGAATTTTTATAAAATTTTTTTTATTTCAGTATTTCCATTTGGAATTACTTATAGTAAGATGCATGATAACTACAAAATAAAAAATGAATGTGCAGGGAAAGGATGAAAAAAATGAGCAACACAGAGTTAGAGCTTTTAAGGCAGAAAGCAGACGAATTAAATCTACAAATTTTAAAATTAATCAACGAACGCGGAAATGTTGTAAAAGAGATCGGTAAAGCGAAGGAAGCACAGGGTGTCAATCGATTTGACCCTGTCAGAGAACGCACAATGTTAAACAATATCATTGAAAACAATGATGGTCCTTTCGAAAACTCCACCATCCAGCACATTTTTAAAGAGATATTCAAAGCCGGTTTAGAGCTCCAGGAAGAAGATCACAGCAAAGCGCTGCTTGTCTCGCGCAAGAAAAAACCTGAAGATACAATTGTAAATATCAAAGGTGAAAAAATCGGAGACGGCCAGCAAAGATTTATTGTCGGGCCATGTGCGGTAGAGAGCTACGAGCAGGTGGCTGAAGTGGCTGCAGCTGCGAAAAAACAAGGAATTAAAATTTTGCGCGGAGGAGCCTTTAAGCCTCGTACGAGCCCATACGATTTCCAAGGCCTTGGTGTTGAAGGCCTTCAAATTTTAAAACGTGTAGCGGACGAATTTGATCTGGCAGTGATCAGTGAAATCGTAACTCCGGCTCATATCGAAGAAGCGCTGGACTACATTGATGTGATTCAAATCGGAGCGCGCAACATGCAAAACTTTGAATTGCTGAAAGCGGCCGGAGCAGTGAAAAAGCCAGTGCTTCTGAAGCGCGGACTTGCTGCAACGATCTCTGAATTCATCAATGCCGCTGAATACATCATGTCACAAGGAAACGATCAAATCATTCTTTGTGAACGCGGTATCAGAACATATGAAACAGCAACGAGAAACACGCTGGATATTTCTGCTGTACCGATTTTGAAACAAGAAACGCATTTGCCTGTCTTTGTTGATGTGACGCATTCAACTGGCCGCCGTGACCTCTTGCTTCCGACAGCTAAAGCTGCTTTAGCGATCGGCGCAGACGGCGTAATGGCTGAGGTTCACCCTGATCCGTCAGTCGCACTTTCTGACTCTGCTCAGCAAATGGCGATTCCTGAATTCGAAAAATGGCTGAATGAACTGAAACCAATGGTGAAAGTCAACGCTTAGTAAACAATAAAAAGGCCGCGTCTGCGGCCTTTTTTTGTGTTTTCTCGTTTATTTAGTTATAAAATCCAAGTATACGTTTTCATCATCTATAAAAACGTGTATAATTTCATGAGAAGTATTTAAATTTGATGAATAATGAAAAATAATGTAAACTACTGACTTACGCTTACAAATCATAAACGACATAAATTTGGACATTATGACATTTCTCTACATAAAGTGTTTATGCTATAGATAAGGATAAGTGTATCCAGTAAAAGGAGTGGTTTTAGGATGAGCAATATTACGATCTACGACGTAGCGAGAGAAGCTAATGTAAGCATGGCAACTGTTTCCCGTGTCGTGAACGGCAACCCGAATGTAAAACCGACAACGCGGAAAAAAGTTTTGGAAGCCATTGACCGTCTCGGTTACCGTCCAAACGCGGTGGCAAGAGGACTGGCAAGCAAAAAAACAACAACAGTAGGAGTCATCATTCCCGATATCTCAAGCATTTTCTATTCAGAGCTTGCGCGCGGGATTGAAGATATCGCGACAATGTATAAGTACAACATCATTTTGAGCAACTCGGACCAAAACATGGAGAAAGAGCTGCACCTGTTAAACACAATGCTCGGCAAACAAGTGGACGGCATCGTGTTTATGGGCGGAAACATTACGGACGAGCACGTTGCGGAATTTAAGCGTTCTCCAGTGCCGATCGTACTTGCCGCTTCTGTAGAAGAGCAGGAGGAAACACCGTCAGTCGCGATCGATTACGAAGAGGCGATTTATGATGCAGTGAAGCTTTTGGTTGATAAAGGACATACAGACATCGCATTCGTTTCCGGACCAATGACAGAACCGATCAACCGCTCGAAAAAACTTCAAGGCTATAAACGCGCGCTTCAAGAAGCGAACCTTCCGTTTAATGAACAATTTGTTGCTGAAGGGGATTACACATACGATTCCGGACTTGAAGCGCTGCAGCATTTGATGAGCCTGGACAAAAAACCGACAGCCATTCTTTCTGCAACTGATGAAATGGCACTCGGCATTATCCATGCGGCTCAGGATCAAGGCTTATCCATTCCTGAGGATATCGACATTATCGGCTTTGATAATACGAGATTAAGCCTTATGGTTCGTCCGCAGCTTTCAACAGTGGTTCAGCCGACATACGATATTGGCGCCGTTGCGATGAGACTGCTGACGAAGCTCATGAATAAAGAGCCGGTTGAAGAGCATATTGTCGAACTGCCGCACCGTATAGAGCTAAGGCAGTCAACCAAGTCATAAGAAAAACTAGAAAGCAAGCTTCACCTCTAAGGTGAATTCTTGCTTTTTTCATGGGGAGAAATGATGAAACGTTTTGATTATCTTACACCTGTTGGTTTTGTGTTAGGAACGATTATGATTGTGATCGGAATAATTTCGGGATCAGGAATAAGCGGTTTCCGCTCTTTTCTAGATCTGACCTCTTTCTTCATCGTTACAGGAGGGCTATGCGCCGCTGTTTTTATCAGTTTTCCGCCGAGAGAGCTGCGAAAAGCGCCCTCTGTGCTAAAGCAGGCATTTATCCGCCAGGAAGACAATGTGAAAGATCTCGTGAAAACCTTTGTCTCTCTTTCGGATCACGCGCGAAAACACGGGCTTTTATCATTGGATGATCAGGCCCGGGAAATCAAAGATCCATTCTTGAAAAAAGGGCTGCTTTTAGCAATTGATGGCTGGGATGAAGAAACGATTCGGCTCGTCATGGATTCAGAGATCGCGGCAATGGAGGAACGGCACCGCAAAGGACGGCGTGTTTTTGAAAAAGCGGGGGAATTCGCTCCGGCATGGGGAATGATCGGAACACTCGTCGGGCTCGTGCTGATGCTTAAAAACTTAAATGATCCGCACATGCTTGGACCGAATATGGCCGTTGCGCTTTTAACAACCTTATACGGTTCATTGCTGGCAAACATGGTGTTCAACCCGATTGCCGCCAAACTCGAAGAAAAAACAGAAAGTGAAATCTTCATCAAGCAAGTAATGGTGGAAGGCATTATCGGAATCCAATCCGGTAAAAACCCCCGTAATCTCGAAAGCCAGCTCGTCGTTTTCAGCTCCCGGGAAGAATGGCGGAAGCAGCCAAATCAAGTAAAAACAAAAAAGGGATCTATACATGAAGCTTAGAAGAGAACGGTTTGAAAGAAGGAAAGGAAGCGGGAAAAAAAGACAATCTTCATCCAGCTGGTTGGTCACCTTTTCAGATCTGATCACTTTGGTCCTTGTGTTCTTTATTTTACTTTTTTCGATGTCCCAAATCGATCTGCAAAAATTTAAAGCGGCAGTCGAATCGATCCAAAAGGAAGGCGGCGGGATCCAGCCTGACCAAACGTCCATAGAAAAAAAGAACACATCGCCAGCCAATGCAAAGAAGCAAAAGGATCAGCAGGATCAGCTTCTCAAGAAAGTAAATACATATATAAAAGACCATCACCTGAAGGCCCAAATGACAGCCAAACGGGATGAACGCGGTGTCGTGCTCGTTCTGCAGGAGTCTGTGCTGTTTGATTCAGGGGAGGCCAAGGTGCTGAAAAATGCTGAAACACTTCTTCACCAAATTGCCGTTCTTCTGAAAACCATTCCAAATGACATTCAGGTGGAGGGCCATACAGACAGCCGAAATATTGCGACATACCGATATCCGTCTAACTGGGAGCTGTCAGCAGCACGCGCAAGCGGAGTCATTCAATACTTCACATCAAAAGAGAAACTTTCCTCCACGCGCTTTATCGCTGTTGGTTATGCGGATACAAAACCTGTAAAGGATAACAAGACAAACGAACACATGAAGGAAAACCGGCGTGTGGAAATTGTTATCAAAAAATCAAAAACGACCTCTTCGTGAAGGTCGTTTTTTTACTTCGTTCTTTGCTGTTGCTCGGATCGTATTGCATATAATGCTTTGCTGACGGTTTGGGCATTTTTTTCTGTGATTTCAGGCTTGCGGGGAATCGGAGGATATAAATCGGCCGGATCGCTCCAACTGGACGGAAGGGTGACAGGGCAGTATTTTTGCCATTTAGCGATCCATTCAGGTGGAATATCGTGTCCCGGATCAATGCCCTTCATTTCGAGCCATATTCTGGCCCAGGCGCGGGGCACTACACGCCATATATCATATCCTCCGCCTCCGACGGCAATCCATTTCCCTGCGCAATATTGATGCGCTAACGTGTGTGCAAGCCGCGGAATTTCTTCGTAGATGTTGATCGTTGCAGATAAATGCGTTAGCGGGTCATAGTAATGGGCATCGGCACCGTTTTGGCTGATAATCACATCCGGCTGAAAATAAGCGGCGACTTCGGAAGCTGCTGTCCGATAAGCTTCGAGAAAAGAATCATCCTCTGTGAAAGCGTCAAGCGGGATATTAAAGGAATAGCCATATCCCTTTCCGCTTCCTTTTTCCTGAATCTGGCCGGTTCCGGGGAATAAATACCTTCCTGTTTCATGGATAGACAGTGTGCATACGCCGGGGGTATCGTAAAACGTAAATTGCACACCGTCCCCGTGGTGGGCGTCCGTATCAATATAAAGCACTCTGGCTCTGTATTTTTTCTGGATATATTGAATCGCCACAGCACTGTCGTTGTAAATGCAAAATCCTGAAGCTCTTCCCCGAAATCCGTGATGAAGGCCTCCTCCAAGGTTGGCGGCATGCAGGGCTTGTCCTGACATCACACAGTCTGCGGCCGTTAAGGTGCCGCCGACTAAGAGTGATGCCGCTTCGTGCATGCCGGCAAAGACAGGTGTATCTTCAGTGCCGAGCCCATAGCTTTCTCCTTCTTCAGCGGGAAGTTTACCGGCACCCGCAAGCTTTACCGCCTGAATGTAATCGTCCGTGTGGACAAGGGCAAGCTCCTCTTCTGTTGCGAGTCTCGGGCTGATAATGTCTCCATCATCAAAGGCATTGATCGTCTTGAGTAAATCATATGTTAACAGAACCCGCTGCTGATTAAATGGATGTTCCTGATGAAACATATAGGTTTGATAGGATGGAGAATAGATAAATACACTGTCTCTCATAGTAAATCCCTTTGCTCTGACGGCCAAACGACGTGGTGCCCATTTCTTTGTAATGCCTGCAAAAACGGCAGCGGATTCATCATTTTTACACGGAAGACAAGCACTTTCACACCGGAATCTTCATGCGGATAGACGAGCACACTCAATATTTTCACTTGGAGGTCTTGGCAAAGGCTGCTGATTTCCGCAAGACTTTTGGTGATGTCGTTTACTTTTATTTCAATTTGTGACCCCGGCTGGTCAGCGCCTGTCAATTTGACAAATGTCCGCAACAAATCGGTTTTTGTCAAAATGCCTATTAATTTTTGGTGCTGCACCACGGGCAGACAGCCGATGCCATGCTCGTAGAACACCGCAGAAATTTCTTCAACAAAATCAAGCGGGTGGGCGCACACGACATCTTTTTTCATAATTGAATCTACGCTCCGTGTGAGAAATCGGCTTCGTTTGCTTTCTTCAAAAATACTCGGGCTGGCCTGTTTCATGTCTCTGTCTGTAATCATGCCGATCACATGGCGGTCTTCATTTACAACAGGCAGATGCCTGATATGGAATTCCTTCAGTTTGCATATTGCTGTTTCAAGCGTATCCGTCTTCGTTAATGTAATGACATCCCTTTTCATGATCTGCTCAACAATCATTATTTTTTCCCCTTTGTCAGTGTCAGTTAATACATAAAGCGATGATAAAAACGGAGTCTGTCAAATTGTTCAATTGATTCTTGGCTGACGTTTTTTCCGATGCGTGCCATCAGACAATTTGCAGGGTGGGAGCTGATCTCTGGCTCATCCGTCGCAAACCAGGCCAATCCGCCTGCATTCATCATCTTCTCCATGAGCTTTCTGTATTCCCACACATCTTTTTTCATCCCTTTTAAATCCCAATGCCAGTAATATTCCGTCGTCATCACGATGTAGTTTTCCATTTGTTCATCCATCATGCTGACGGTCAAAAGCGTCTTTCCGACAGAACATCCCCGATAGGCCGGCGCCACCTCGATGGCCCCGAGCTCAAGCAAATCCACCATATTTCCTTCAGACCATCTTTCGAGCGGGTCAGGATATAAATACGTCACATAGCCGATAATGGTTCTGCCGTCTCTGGCAATGATAATACGCCCTTCGGGAAGGCCGGCAATGTCGACTAGCGCTTCATGCTGCTCGCGGGGCGGGCGAAATGCGGTTAAATCTGTATGAAACTCGTAACCTGCCAGATCCTCTGGAGAGACAGGCCCTTCTATCAGTAAGGAGCCGGTTGCTGTTTTGATGTTTGCTGAATGGTATGTTTTATGATGTTCCACTGATCCACCGTCCCATCAATTCTTATAAAAATACATGCTTCTTTAAGAATAACAAATTTTAAAGCGTTTTCAATATGGTTTATATTTTAAAAATTGAGAAGAATATGAATATATAATATAATAATTGTGACAACTTCAGCAAAGGGGGATGTTTGGGCATGAATTTGAAAGCGTTACCAGCAGTGGAAGGGGATTATCATTTAAAAAATTATGAAGAAACGTACCGGCATTTTGATTGGGCCGAGGCAGAGAAACATTTCTCCTGGCATGAGACAGGGAAACTGAATGCGGCGTATGAAGCGATTGACCGCCATGCCGAATCGTTTCGAAAAAACAAAGTAGCGCTTTATTATAAAGACGCAAACCGGGATGAAAAATACACATTTAAAGAAATGAAGGAAGAAACAAACAGGGCAGGGAATGTGCTGAAACGGTATGGAAATGTGGAAAAAGGGGACCGCGTTTTTATTTTTATGCCGAGATCACCCGAGCTATATTTTATAATGCTTGGCGCTATCAAAATTGGCGCCATCGCCGGGCCGCTGTTCGAAGCATTTATGGAGGGAGCGGTGAAAGACCGGCTTGAAAACAGCGAGGCGAAGGTAGTTGTCACGACGCCTGAGCTGCTGGAGAGAATACCGGCTGATACACTGCCTCACTTGCAGCATATATTCGTAGTCGGCGGAAAGGCTGAAAGCGGCGCAAACATCATCAATTACGATGAAGCAGCAAAACAGGAGGGCACAAGACTGGATATCGAATGGATGGACAAAAAAGACGGCTATCTGCTTCACTATACATCGGGTTCTACTGGAACGCCAAAGGGTGTGCTGCATGTCCATGAAGCGATGATTCAGCAATATCAGACAGGAAAGTGGGTCCTTGATTTAAAGGAGGAAGACATTTACTGGTGCACAGCAGATCCGGGCTGGGTGACAGGTACGGTATACGGCATTTTTGCACCATGGCTGAACGGAGCGACAAATGTCATCGTCGGCGGGCGTTTCAGCCCTGAAAGCTGGTATGGAACAATTGAACAGCTTGGCGTCAACGTCTGGTACAGCGCGCCGACCGCTTTTCGAATGCTGATGGGAGCTGGAGATGAGATGGCTGCGAAATATGATCTAACCTCACTCCGGCACGTGCTCAGTGTCGGTGAGCCGTTAAACCCGGAAGTCATCAGATGGGGGCATAAGGTTTTTAACAAACGAATCCATGATACATGGTGGATGACAGAAACGGGCAGCCAGCTCATCTGCAACTATCCTTGCATGGATATCAAACCGGGTTCAATGGGTAAGCCGATTCCCGGTGTGGAGGCGGCGATCGTTGACAATCAGGGCAATGAGCTTCCGCCGTACCGAATGGGCAATCTCGCCATTAAAAAGGGCTGGCCTTCCATGATGCATACCATTTGGAATAACCCTGAAAAGTACGAATCGTATTTCATGCCGGGCGGCTGGTATGTGTCCGGGGATTCTGCTTACATGGATGATGAGGGATATTTCTGGTTCCAAGGAAGAGTCGATGACGTCATTATGACCTCTGGTGAGCGCGTAGGCCCATTTGAAGTGGAAAGCAAGCTTGTCGAACATCAGGCCATTGCAGAAGCAGGCGTGATCGGTAAGCCTGATCCGGTGCGGGGAGAAATCATTAAAGCCTTTATCGCACTCAGAGAAGGATATGAGCCGTCCGATAAACTGAAAGAAGAGATTCGCCTATTTGTAAAGCAGGGTCTTGCAGCCCATGCGGCTCCGCGTGAAATTGAATTTAAAGATAAGCTTCCGAAAACCCGAAGCGGAAAAATCATGAGACGGGTGCTGAAGGCATGGGAGCTTAACCTGCCGGCAGGAGATCTGTCAACGATGGAGGATTAAAAGGCGACGTTGACACGGGATTTTATTTATGTTACAAATGATATAGCTTCATATGAAAAGGTAAAGATTGAGACAAGTAGACTATCCTTACGTTCCAGAGAGCTGATGGCCGGTGAAAATCAGCACAGACGGATATATCGAATACACTCATGAACCGCTTTTGCAAACAAAGCCGGCCAGGCTTTCAGTAGTGAAAGAACGGACCTGATCCGTTATCAGGCAAAGTGATAAGATGAATGTTTTGCGTTCTCTTATTAGTAGGGTGGTACCGCGATAATCAATCGTCCCTTCGTGTAAACGAAGGGGCGTTTTTTATTTTAATCAAAAAGGAGCTTTATCTTATGACAAACTTACTTGAAGACTTATCCTTCCGCGGATTGATTCAGCAAATGACGGATGAAGAAGGATTAAATAAACAGCTGAATGAAGAAAAAATCCGCCTGTACTCAGGCTTTGATCCGACAGCGGACAGCTTGCATATCGGACACTTGCTGCCTATTTTAACACTTCGCCGTTTTCAGCTTGAGGGCCATCATCCGATTGCGCTTGTGGGTGGGGCGACGGGCCTCATCGGCGATCCGAGCGGAAAAAAAGCGGAGCGTACATTAAACACTGCTGACATCGTATCTGAATGGTCCCAAAGAATCAAAAACCAGCTGTCCAGATTTCTGGATTTTGATGCAGCAGAAAACCCTGCTGTCATCGCGAACAACTTTGACTGGATCGGCAAAATGAATGTGATCGACTTCCTTCGTGATGTCGGTAAAAACTTCGGTATCAATTACATGCTGGCAAAAGACACGGTCAGCTCTAGAATTGAATCCGGCATCTCATACACGGAATTCAGCTACATGATTCTTCAATCTTATGATTTCTTAAATCTGTACAGAGAGAAAAACTGTAAGCTGCAAATTGGCGGAAGCGATCAGTGGGGCAACATTACAGCGGGCCTTGAACTGATCAGAAAATCAGAAGAAGAAGGGGCAAAAGCGTTCGGCCTTACCATTCCGCTTGTCACAAAAGCAGACGGCACGAAGTTCGGAAAAACGGAAGGCGGCGCGATCTGGCTTGATAAGGAAAAGACATCGCCGTATGAATTTTATCAATTCTGGATCAACACAGATGACCGTGACGTTGTCAAATACTTAAAATACTTTACATTTCTATCAAAAGAAGAAATTGAAGCATACGCTGAGAAAACAGAAACAGCGCCAGAAAAGCGTGAAGCGCAAAAACGCCTCGCAGAAGAAGTGACAGCGCTCGTTCATGGACGTGAGGCGTTGGAGCAAGCCATCAACATATCCCAAGCGTTGTTCAGCGGCAATATTAAAGAGCTTTCTGCTCAGGACGTAAAAGTGGGCTTTAAGGATGTCCCGTCCATGGAAGCTGACAGCAGCCAAGAGCTTTCACTTGTAGATGTATTGGTGCAATCTACATTATCTCCTTCAAAACGCCAAGCCCGTGAAGACATTCAAAACGGAGCTGTTTACATTAACGGCGAACGCCAGACGGAAATCAATTATCTCTTATCTGCTGAAGACCGTATCGAAGGTCAATTTACTGTCCTGCGCCGTGGGAAGAAAAAATACTTTCTTGTGACGTATAAATAAAAAAAGATCCTTTGCCGATATGGGCAAAGGATCTTTTTTTGGTTTATCGCATAGGAATGAAAGGAAAAGAGTATATTAGATAGGGCAAACACGACCAATCACCTCCCAAGCACCACCTTTTAAGAAAGGAGCGCTGACCATGAATCTCATGTGTACGATTGCAAAAGAAAGGCTCCAGCGGGATTATTGGGAGCATCAGACGCGAGATAGTGTTGGCCAGCAAGAGGCACCAGACGAAACAGACGATAAAAAAACCCCGACCGCATAGCGGCAGGGGTTTTTAAAACGATTAACGAGAGTAGAACTCAACGATAAGCGCTTCGTTAATTTCCGGAGCAAGTTCAGAACGCTCAGGAAGACGAGTGAATGTACCTTCAAGCTTTTCAGCGTCGAAAGTAAGGTATTCAGGAACGAAGTTGTTCACTTCTACAGATTCTTTGATGATAGAAAGGTTACTTGATTTTTCGCGAACACCGATTGTTTGACCAGGTTTTACTTGGTAAGACGGGATATCAACGCGGCTTCCGTCAACAAGAATATGACCATGGTTAACCAATTGGCGAGCTTGACGGCGAGTACGTGCTAAACCTAGCTTGTACACAACGTTATCAAGACGAGAATCTAAAAGAATCATGAAGTTTTCGCCGTGTTTACCAGTTAGTTTAGCAGCTTTGTCAAATAAAGTGCGGAATTGGCGTTCGTTTACACCGTACATGTGACGAAGCTTTTGCTTTTCTTGCAATTGCAAACCGTATTCTGATAATTTTTTACGTTGTCCTGGACCGTGTGGACCTGGAGCGTAAGGGCGTTTTTCTAATTCTTTTCCTGTACCGCTAAGAGAGATTCCTAGACGGCGGGACAGTTTCCAAGATGGACCTGTATAGCGAGCCATAATGTGACTCCTCCTTTGGTTTTATTTTTGTGGAAAATAAAAACCGTCTGCTCTATTCAACCATGTACATTTTGTTTTCATGTATCCTCGCTCCAGCAGCAGAGAGTTACACGATACACCTTATGAATAAGGAACAAAATGAAAACATAGAAGCTGAACAAAAAGGCTGCAATATTTCACACAAAGGTCATTATATAATTTATTTGATTTGAAGTCAACCATTCCTTCATTATTGCTTCGCCGTTTATGATATAATAAACAAAAATTAGTGGTAAACTTTCAGGTGATAAAAACATGGTAGAACAAACAAAAGAACAATTATCCGCCTTTCATTATCATATGCTCGATTTTTTATTAACCAAATCTGAAAAAGTCACGTTCACCGACTCTTTCATATGGCTGACTTCGGCTATTCAAACTTATTTTTCATCCCTATGTGTTTCGCTTACACCGACACCATCCGTCGGTTCTGCTTCAAAACAGGCGGATGATGAAGTTCGATTTTCCGCTTCGAAAATAAACGCCTCATCTTACCTGATTGAGGACACCGGCGGCAGGCGCTATCATCTGACATGCAGGCAGGATGTAGAGATACCTGAAGGGCTTCCCGACTTGGTTTCAACATTTTTAAACCAGTCAATGAAACAGGAAAAACTCTATATCAAAACGATCTATCAAAAAAAGATATACAAAATGACAGAGCTGTTCCATTCACTGCTTGATCAGACAGAAGTGCTGAAGCAGCTTTTAGAAAGCTTAACCGGCACGTTTTCTATGTTTGAGTTTTCTCTATATATATCGCACGATCAAGATCAATGTTTAGGTGTTCCTGCAAAAGAGCTGTATATGGAAGGGGAAAAATCCGATTCCTTTGCTCTCAAAGTGTATTTATCCGGGGATATTTTGCGGAAAAATGAATCTGCCGCTTATATTCCGATCAAAGGACAGCAGGGAACGTACGGGGTGTTGAAGGCTGAAGGAACGGGCGGCAGTTTTCTTAATGACGCCTATCTTGATGAAATGTCGCTGATAGCAAACGCGGCGGGAAAAGCGTTTGAAAACGCTCAGCTCTATGAGCAATCCAAAGCAAGCATCGCAAATTTGGAATTGATTAATGAAACGTCACGCCGCCTGAATCAGCGGCTGACACTGGCCGATACGATGAATGACCTGGCTGTGAGAATGGCAGAATCGTTTCAGGCGGAAGAAGTGGGTTTCTTTCATATAGACCATTTTGAAAACCTGACATTGCTCCCTGGCAGCACAGCGTTTTTTAAGGAAGCGAAGCCGTCTGAATTTTTTAATGAAATGAAAGAAAAGCTGTATGAAGGGGAAATAGGAGTTTTCATCGGAAATGGCCAGTCTGTTTTCGGAAAGGCCGGCTATGGCTCGCTGATGGCTGTTCCGATGATTGAGAATGACAGGCTTTTAGGTTTCGCGGTTTTATTGAAAGAGGAACTGTACGCTTTTACATTTGAAATGTACAAGCTGTTTCAGGCGCTGATTCGTCACGCAACTCTGGCTGTAACCAACTCAATGCTCCGCGACCGCCTTGAGCATCTCGTCAAAACAGATCAGCTGACTGAGCTGTATTCGAGGGTGTATTTAGATGAAAAAATTCAATACAGTATGAAGATCCACCAAAAGGGTGTTTTTATACTTGTTGATATTGATAATTTCAAGAATGTAAATGATACGTACGGTCATCAGACTGGGGACGAGATTTTAATTCAAGTCGCTTCGGTTATTAAAAACAACATCCGAAAGCATGATGTCGGCGCCCGCTGGGGAGGCGAGGAGCTGGCGATTTATTTGCCGAATGTGACGGTAGCGGCGGGAAAACGGATTACTGAGAGACTGGTTTATGCGGTCAGAAAAAACACGAAACCCGAGGTGACCATTTCATGCGGTATCTCCTGCTGGACGGCAAAAACAAGAAAGTCACTGAAAGAGCTTGTGCATGAGGCTGATGAAGCGCTCTACAGCGCGAAACGAAACGGAAAAAACCGTTTGATGATACATGAATCAATAAAATAACAAAAGCCCAAAACACTATTCGTTTTGGGCCTTTATATTACTGTGCTAACGCTTTTTCAAGCTTTTCGGCAAACTGTGATAAATACTTTTCGTCGATTTCGTCGAAACGGTTTTTCACTGGGCTGTCGATGTCCAAGACGCCGACAACTTTTCCGCTTACATGAATCGGAAGCACAATTTCTGATTGAGACGCTGCATCGCAGGCGATATGTCCCGGAAACGCGTTTACATCCTCTATACGCTCCACTTTTCCGTTTGCATAGGCTGTGCCGCAAACGCCTCTGCCGAAAGGAATCCGAACACATGCCGGCAGACCTTGGAACGGTCCTAACACAAGCTGTCCATCTTCTTCTTTGGCAAAATAGAAACCCGCCCAGTTGACTTCAGGCAGCGAATGATACAGAAGCGCTGAGGCATTCGCATAGTTTGCGATTTGATCTGTTTCGTCTTCGGTCATGGCTTCGAGCTGTTTTAGCAGAAGCTGATAGTCTTTTTCTTTATCTCCAGATTGTTTTTCGACATGGAACATGGAAAACCCTCACTTTTTCTATAATATAAAACAAAGTTCCGGCTTTTCTGCCGGCATTTGTCGATAAGTTCTTACAGGAACAGCGGCCTTCTGCTTGAATTGTATCAAGAGGAAGGAGTGAGCCGAATGAAAGTAAGCACCAAAGACAAAATTATTGAATCTGCTGTCATGCTCTTTAACCAAAAAGGATTTTCTGGCACGTCTGTCCGTGAAATCGCAAAGTCAGCTGATGTAAATGTTGCGCACATCTCCTACTATTTTAAAGGCAAGGGAGGTTTGATGGAACACTTAGTTTCAGAGTTTTACGAAGGCTACAGTAAAACGCTTGAAACAGCGGCAGGCAATATCTCTTCTCAAAGCACGCAAGAACAGCTTCTTCAATTGGTTTTCGATATTTTATCCTATCAGCATAATCATCGTCAATTAACTCGTTTTGTCTACCGGGAAGTCACGATTGACTCCACGTTAATCAGAGAAATAATGTCGACATATCTAATGAAGGAAAAGTATATCTTCCAGCTGATCATTGAGGAAGGAGAAAAACAGCGTGAACATTTGACGCTGCCGCTGCCCCATTTTATTCTCCAATTAAAATCTCTCTTGATGATGCCCTATCTCCAGCCTCAATATATTTCAGAAGTGCTCTACATGCAGCCGCACGAGCCGTACTTTTATAAAATGTATTTTGAAGAAATCAAGATTTGGATCAGAAGCGTCTTCCGGACAGGGGACGTGGCGCTTATCAATTAGCCTGCTCCGCAAACGCTTCATATGCGTATCCGACATCTCCCGCTTGATGGGCATCAGACCCGAACACAAGCGGGATCTTCTTTTGCTTCGCTTCATTCATCATCCAATCCTCGAGATAAATGCCTCCTGCGTACGTTTTTCTTAAGCCGGAAGTATTGAAGTCGAGCTCCATTCCGTTTTCTGCAATGGCATCCAGACACTGAAAAACGATTCCGCGAATATGTTCAGACATGCTGTACGGAAACAGTTTGATGAATTTTTGGACGAGTGTGATGTGACCGACTCTTTTTGGCTTATAGCTGCCAAGAGATGATACAATGGAAGAATAGATGCTGCGGTAATACCGCTCGTATACAGCTTCGATGCTTCCGCAGGCTGAAATCAGCTTTTTAAAGGTATGCTCATCATAATCAAGGCACAGATAGGAAGAATCTGCGCGCAAAAAATGAACGGATATGATGCTATCATCTAAATATGACCCGTATGTGTCCAGTAATAATTTAATTTCATCTTCAAATTCAGCAATATAATCGACCTCAAGCCCTGTATGTATGGCAAGCTGCCCGCGATATTCTTTTTTTAATCCGGAAATGTCATCGATGTAGCGTTCCAAAGAGGCTTGCGCCATCGCGCTGTCTTTCTGCGGCGTCGGATCAGTAAAAGAGGGCGGCAATGGGGCGTGTTCGGTAAAAGTAATCGATTCAAAGCCTTTTTTTAAGGCTTCTTCTGCATATTGTCTGAGTGTGTCATTTGAGCCGTGAGGGCAAAATGGTGTGTGAATATGCCCGTCTCGCTTTTGCATTGGCGTCACCCCGTGAAAAAAATAGTCAAATCCTGCCGATTTTGCACAAAAAGTTTTTGAATTCTGGTCAAAAAATGTTGGTTACATGGTATCATAATAACAATGAAAACGACAGTTTTTCTCAATACATATCCTGAAATCTTTCTGAATAAATAAAACACCCTGACAGATTAAGGTTAACAGCAAGGGGGCTCATTATGGAGTTTGTCATTGGATTATTAATTGTACTGCTTGCCCTGTTTGCGGCAGGCTACTTTTTCAGGAAAAAAATCTACGCTGATATTGACCGGCTGGAATCGTGGAAGATTGAAATTCTGAACCGGTCGATTGTGGAAGAAATGTCCAAAATTAAACATTTAAAAATGACGGGTCAGACAGAAGAGTTCTTTGAAAAGTGGCGTGAAGAATGGGATGAGATTGTCACAGCTCACATGCCGAAAGTTGAAGAGCTCCTTTATGATGCTGAGGAAAATGCAGACAAATACCGATTTAAAAAGGCCAATCAAGTGCTCGTTCATATCGACGACCTGCTGACCGCGGCGGAATCAAACATTGAAAAGATTCTGCGGGAAATCAGCGACCTTGTCACAAGTGAGGAAAAGAGCCGCGAAGAGATTGAACAGGTGAGAGAGCGCTATTCAAAATCGCGAAAAAACCTGCTGGCTTACAGCCACCTTTACGGGGAGCTTTATGACAGTCTTGAAAAGGATCTTGACGAAATTTGGAGCGGAATCAAACAATATGAAGAAGAAACAGAAGGCGGAAACTATATTACCGCACGAAAAGTGCTGCTTGAGCAGGACCGCAATCTTGAACGGCTTCAGTCATATATAGATGATGTGCCGAAGCTGCTGGCTGACTGCAAGCAGACGGTGCCCGGCCAGATTGCAAAGCTCAAGGACGGCTATCGCGAAATGAAAGAGAAAGGATATAAGCTTGAGCATATCCAGCTTGATAAGGAATTAGAAAATCTGTCAAATCAGTTGAAACGGGCGGAGCATGTCTTGATGACTGAGCTGGATATCGATGAAGCGTCCGCGATCCTGCAGCTCATAGACGAAAATATTCAATCTGTGTACCAGCAGCTGGAAGGTGAAGTCGAAGCCGGCCAATCTGTGCTAAGCAAAATGCCTGAATTGATCATTGCTTATGACAAGCTGAAAGAGGATGAAGAGCATACAAAGGCGGAAACTGAGCTGGTGAAGGAAAGCTACAGACTGACAGCCGGCGAGCTTGGCAAACAGCAGGCTTTTGAAAAGCGCCTTGATGAAATTGGCAAGCTGCTCTCCTCGGTTAAAGATAAGCTCGATGCAGAGCATGTCGCCTACTCACTCTTAGTAGAAGAAGTTGTTTCAATAGAGAAGCAGATTGAAGAAGTGAAAAAAGAGCATGCTGAATACCGTGAAAAGCTGCAAGCGCTGAGAAAAGAAGAGCTTCAAGCGAGAGAGACGCTCAGCAATTTGAAAAAAACAATTTCTGAGACAGCAAGACTGCTGAAGACAAGCAATATTCCAGGCATTCCGAGTCATATTCAAGAAATGCTGGAAAACGCGCATCATCACATTCAAGAAACAGTCAACCAACTAAACGATCTTCCATTAAATATGGAAGAAGCCGGAGCCCATTTGAAGCAAGCAGAAGAGATCGTCAACAGGGCAAGCCGGGAATCAGAGGAACTTGTCGAGCAGGTCATCCTCATTGAAAAAATCATTCAGTTTGGAAACCGGTTCAGGAGCCAGAATCATATTTTATCTGAACAGCTGAAAGAAGCGGAAAGACGTTTTTATGAATTTGATTACAGTGAAGCGTATGAAATTGCAGCATCCGCAGTTGAAAAAGCGGCTCCGGGTGCTGTTCAAAAAATAGAATCACAAAAGACTAAAGAGCATCAATATCAATAAAGTGTATACAAAAGGCCGAAGCATAAGTGCTTGGCCTTTTATATGTATTCAGAATATAAAAAAGCCTTTTTGGATTTAGATCCAAAAAGGCTTTTCGTTTTTACTAGTTGATATCAGCTGGTTTTTTATTCGAACTGATAAGAGAAATCAGATAACCGGCAATGCCTCCAATGATAGCAGGGATGACCCAGCCGAATCCTAAGCTGTAAAGCGGCAGCGTATTGCTGAGAACTTTATTTAAAGAACCGAGCGGAATGCTTGCGGCATTCAGGCCGTCGATAATACTGAAAATACCAGTGGCGATTAAACAAAGAATATATACTTCACGTCTGCCTTTAAATAATTTTTCAAGAAACGAAAGCAAAATGATAACAATTGCTAATGGATAAATAGCTGATAAAATAGGAACTGAGAATAAAATGATATTTGACAGCCCAAAGTTAGAAATAATAAAGCTGAACACAGTGACAATCGTTACAACGGTTTTATAAGATAAAGAAGGAATCAGCTTTGAGAAATAATTTCCGCATGAAGAGACAAGGCCGATGCTTGTTGTCAAGCACGCGAATAGGATAGCGACACCTAAAATGATATTTCCCAAAGACCCGAACAGGTGCTGCGATGATGCTGATAAAATTTTGCTTCCCGCACCAAGCAGACCGATAGATTCTGTGCTTGTTGCCCCTAAATATGCGAGTGAAACGTAAACAAGACCGAGTCCTGCTGCTGCAACAAGTCCCGCTTTAATACATACGGAAGCAACTGATTTACGATTGGTGATGCCTCTGTCCTTAACGGCATTAACAACGACAATTCCGAATACGATAGAAGCAAGTGCATCCATTGTTTTATAGCCTTCTAAAAATCCTTTAAACAATGATCCGGAAACATACGCTTCATGCGGTGACTGAATGTCCCCCATCGGCGTCACGATGCTTTTGATGACTAAAATTGCGATAACAGCAAGTAAAATAGGTGTTAATACCTTTCCGATCCGGTCAACAAGCTTTGTAGGGTTTAAAGCTAGGTAGTACGTAATAGCAAAGAAAATGAACGTAAACAGAAGAAGTGTGAGCCATGACGGCATGCCGTCTACAAAAGGTACAGCCGCAATTTCATAAGAAACAGTGCCTGTTCGCGGAATCGCAAAAAGCGGTCCGATTGTTAAATAAAGAACAACTGTAAAAATAGTTCCAAAGACCGGATGTGCTTTATCAGCAAGGCCTTTGGCATCCGTACCTGTTAATGCAACAGCGACAACACCTAAAAGCGGCAGGCCGACACCCGTCACGAGAAATCCTGCCATCGCTTTCCAAACATTTTCGCCGGCCGCTTGCCCAAGTTCCGGCGGAAATATCATATTTCCTGCGCCAAAGAACAAAGCAAAGAGCATAAGCCCGATGGCGATCGTTTCCTTGGCTGATAGTGATGATTTCATAACGTATAAATCCTCCTATTTCACTATGATAGAATATTCTGTCAATTAATTGTCAGATAATATGACGAAAGTAACAAATTTAATTATAGGTGAATGTATGAAGAAGTCAATAGTAATTTTATTTACTTTTTCAGCACTAATTTGTTATGGTAACATATAAAATTAGTTTTGTATGCTTTCATATTAAAGGAGTAAAAAGATGTTATATTTAGACAATAGTTCAACGACTAAACCGTACGATGAAGTCTTGAATACATATGAACAAACAAGCAGACGATATTTTGGAAATCCTTCATCTTTGCACCGGTATGGAGCTGAAACGGAACAGCTGCTTCAGGCAGCTAAACATCAGATAAAAAGGGCCTTAGGTCTAAAGAATTATGATATTGTATTTGCGTCAGGCGCTACAGAAGCTAATAATTTGGCTTTAAAAGGAGCCGCTTTGTCAAAAATAAAAGCAGGCAAACATATCATTGCCACTTCTATCGAGCATCCGTCTGTGGCGGAATCGTTAGAACAGCTGACAGAGTTATTCGGGTTTGACGTCACTTATCTTTCGGTGAATGAAGACGGATTTGTTTCAATTGAAGAACTGAAACAAGCCATCCGCCCGGATACCGTGCTTGTCAGCATGATGCATGTGAACAATGAAGTCGGTTCCGTGCAGCCGATTGAAGAGGCGGGGGAAGTGCTGAAAGAGCACCCGAACATTTTGTTCCACGTCGATTATGTGCAGGGGATCTATAAAGTGCCTTTGGCCATTGAAAAGGCCGGCATTGATCTTTGTTCGATTTCCGGGCATAAATTTCACGGCCTGAAGGGGACAGGCGCGCTTATCGTAAAAGAAGGGACACGCCTTATTCCGCTGATAACGGGTGGCTCTCAGCAAAAAGGCATTCGGGCCGGGACGGAACATATTGCGGGTGCGGTTTCGCTTGCCAAAGCCATTAATCTTGCCGCTGCCGATTTTGAAACGCGGCTTGACACGATGACTGCCGCAAAAGAATGGTTTATGAAAAAGCTGAGTGAAACTGAAGGCGTCGTTGTCAACACGCCGCAAATAGATAGTGCGCCGCACATTATTAATTTCTCTGTTCCTGGGATTAAAGCAGAGGTGCTTTTACACATGCTCGAAGAACAGGATATATTCGTCTCAACAACATCGGCCTGCTCAGCAAAAGAACATAAGCCCAGCAAAGTTCTCTTACAGATGGGCAAGGGAGAGCAAATTGCCGGAAGCAGCATCAGAATCAGCTTAAACTACAGCCAGACAAGCGATGTGGCAGAACCGTTTATGAACGCGCTTCGTCCCGGCATCAAAAAATTAAAGAAAATGATGAGGTAGAACATGAATTACGATCATATATTAATTCGTTTTGGGGAAATATCAACCAAAGGCAAAAACAGAAAAAGCTTTATTGAGCGCTTAAAGCAAAACGTCAGACTCGTTCTGAAAGACTATCCGAACTTAAAATACTTTTCCAATCGTGACCGCATGACGATTACATTAAATGGAGAAGATCCGGAGGCTCTTTTTCCTCTTTTAAAGCAGGTGTTTGGCATTCAAAGCTTCAGCCTGGCGATTAAGTGTGACAGCCGCCTTGATGCTATTAAGGAAACTGCTCTCCATGCTATTAAGGATCAGTATCAGCCTGGTGATACGTTTAAAGTCGCAACGAAGAGAGCGTATAAACAATTTGAGTTAGATACAAACCAAATGAACGCTGAAATCGGCGGCCATATTTTGAGAAATACAGAAGGATTGACGGTCGATGTCCGCAACCCTGACATCCCGCTCAGAATCGAAATCAGGGAGGAAGCGACCTTTTTGACGATTCGCGATGAAAAAGGTGCAGGCGGCCTGCCAGTCGGTTCAGCAGGCAAAGCAATGCTGATGCTTTCCGGCGGTTTTGACAGCCCTGTGGCCGGTTTTTATGCGATGAAACGGGGACTGTCGGTAGAAGCTGTTCATTTCTTCAGCCCGCCATACACAAGCGAGCGCGCAAAACAAAAGGTAATGGATCTGGCAAAATGCCTGTCCCGTTTTGGAGGAAGCATGACGCTTCATATCGTTCCGTTTACAAAAACGCAAGAGCTCATCCAAAAACAAATTCCTGAGAACTACACAATGACGGCAACCCGCCGCCTCATGCTTCAAATTGCCGACAGAATCCGAGAAAAGAGAAACGGACTTGCCATCATTACAGGAGAAAGCCTCGGTCAGGTAGCGAGCCAAACGCTTGAAAGCATGTATGCGATAAACGCGGTGACGTCAACTCCGATTTTGCGTCCGTTGATCGGCATGGATAAAACAGACATCATCGAAAAGTCACGGGAAATCGGCACATATGAGACAAGCATTCAGCCGTTTGAAGACTGCTGCACGATCTTTACGCCGCCAAGCCCGAAAACACGTCCTAAAAAAGAAAAAATTGAACACTATGAAAGCTTTGTTGATTTTGAGCCGTATATCCAAGAAGCGGTTGAAAACATTGAGACAATGACGCTGTATAGCGAACAAGAAGCAAACGATAAATTCGCGGAACTCTTTTAAGCAGCCGCAGCTTCTGTCTGTAATTACCAAAGTTTTTCTGTATGAAGCCATGTGTTTTAACACATTCTATACTCACAAGGAGGTGAGACACATGGCACAAAACAGTCAAAACGGTAACAGCAGTAACCAACTCCTAGTACCAGGAGCTGCTCAAGCCATCGACCAAATGAAATTAGAAATCGCTTCTGAATTCGGTGTAAACCTTGGAGCAGACACAACTTCTCGCGCTAACGGTTCTGTTGGAGGAGAGATCACAAAACGTCTTGTTTCTTTTGCTCAACAAAACATGGGCGGAGGACAATTCTAATTTACAATTTCACATAATGGCTTAGGAGTGGGGTTTTCCCCCACTCTTTTTCGTTTTTATATATATAAAAGGACCAGCGACCTATAAAAACATATGTTTATCGAGCTGGTTTTTAGGCAAATCCTTACGGGAAGAGCCTGTATTTATGTATAATGGGAGGAGAAAGTGAGGAGTTGTTCGTGTTAAAACGAGAAGATTTAATTGCCCCTATGCAATATAATTTAGTGAATGAAATTGAAAAATTCAGTGCCGCTGGACAAAAAACCGCTCTTCTATGGGAGGATGAGTCTGGCAAGCAAGAGTCTTGGTCATATGAAAAGCTGATGGAAGAAACAAATAAAATCGGAGCGGCTTTGGCTGACCTTGGATTTAAAAAAGGCGACAAGCTGATTGTAATGGTTCCGCGGGTGCTTGAAGCATATGCGGTTTATCTGTCTATCCTGAAATCAGGCATGGTTGTCATTCCGTGCTCCGAAATGCTTCGTGCGAAAGATCTTGAATACCGGATTGAACATGCAGAAGTGAAAGGCGCTATTGTCTATTCTGCGTTTATCGGCGCCTTCCGTGATGTCAGTACGGCTGACAAACTGATTAAGCTGTCTATTGGCGAAAACGAGGCCGGCTGGAAGAATCTCTTATCGATTGAAGCGGACGGAAGCCGATTCCAAACAGCTGACACAACAAGAGAAGATATGGCCTTCTTATCTTACACTTCCGGAACAACAGGTCAGCCTAAAGGTGTTGTACATACGCACGGTTGGGCATTTGCTCATTTAAAAACATCGGCCGGCGCTTGGCTTGATATTTCTGAAAAGGATACCGTCTGGGCAACTGCTGCACCAGGCTGGCAAAAGTGGGTATGGAGCCCGTTTTTAGCTGTGCTAGGCAGCGGAGCAACGGGTTTTGTGTACCAAGGCAGATTCAAAGCAGAAACATATCTAGAACTTTTAAGCCGCTACAAAATCAATGTCTTCTGCTGTACGCCGACGGAATACCGCTTAATGGCGAAGGTTGAAGGCTTGGACCGCTATGATCTTTCCGCCCTGCACAGTGCCGTTTCCGCAGGCGAACCGCTCAACCGTGAAGTCATTGATGTTTTTCAAAAGCACTTCGGCATTAAGGTGCGGGACGGATATGGCCAAACAGAAAGCACACTTTTAGTCGGTGTCTTAAAAGACATGGATATTAAACCAGGAAGCATGGGAAAACCGACACCGGGAAATCAGGTGGAGATCATTAATGAAGCCGGTGAAATTTGTAAATCTGGTGAGGTTGGCGATATCGCTGTCCACCTCAGCACGCCGGCGCTCTTTAAAGAATATTATAAAGACCCGGAAAGAATGAAAACACAAATTCGCGGCGATTATTTCCTAACAGGAGACAGAGCAAAAAAAGATGAAGAAGGTTACTTCTGGTTTGAAAGCCGAAACGACGATATCATTATCAGCTCCGGCTACACGATCGGGCCCTTTGAAGTGGAAGACGCGCTCGTTAAGCACCCCGAAGTAAAAGAATGTGCTGTTGTCGCAAGCCCTGATGAAATCAGAGGTTCCATCGTTAAGGCGTATGTTGTCCTGCAGGATCACGAAAAACGCAGTGATGAGCTTGTCAAAGTCCTGCAAAATCATGTGAAGACCATTACCGCTCCGTACAAATATCCTAGAGAAATTGAATTTGTGGAAAGCCTGCCGAAAACGGCTTCTGCAAAAATCAGACGAGTGGAATTAAGAAAACGTGAAGAACAGCTCAAAGCTAATAAAAAGGCGTAAAGAAAGAGAGTGGACGTGAAGTGAAGGCGATATGGCACGGCGGTTTCATTTATACGATGCTCGAAGAAGGCGATCGGACAGAGGCGGTTTATGTTGAGGATGGTGTCATAAAAGGCACCGGCAGCTATGAGCGTCTGAAGAAAAAATACGGGTCCCCGGACACAGAAGAAATCAGCCTGAACGGGGCAGTGATGTTTCCCGGATTTGTCGACAGCCATTTACACTTGATCGGCCACGGCGAGAAACAGCTTCAGCTCGATCTGTCTGCGCTGACGTCGAAAGAAGCTGTTTTACAGGCTGTCAAGGAAAGAGAGCGGCAGTATCCTGAAGGCGATTGGCTCATTGGAGAAGGCTGGAATGAAAATCAATTTGAGACACCGGACTATATGACCAAGCACGATCTTGATCGTTTATTTCCGGACAGGCCCGTCTTGCTTAAGCGGGTATGCCGGCATGCGATAACTGTTAATTCTGCGGCTCTTCAAGCGGCGGGGATTTCAAGAAACACTTCTGACCCTGACGGCGGAGTCATCGTAAAAGATGCAAATGGAGAGCCGACCGGGCTTCTGTTTGATAAGGCGCAGGATCTGATTCTGAAGGCTGTCCCGCCAGTCTCCCAGCACTATGTTGATGAGGCGCTCACAGCTGCGATAGAGGATTGCTGGACAAAAGGCCTGACGGGCGGACATTCGGAAGACTTGTCCTATTATGGTGATGTTTCGGTGCCGATGAAAGCTTATGAGAAAACTGCCGCTAGCGGAAAGTATCCGTTTCGCTGTCATTTGCTCGTTCATCATGAAGCGGTCGATCGATGGGAGCAGCTGGAGAAGCCGTCGGGCCCGTATGTGGAATTCGGTGCCATGAAAATATTTGCTGACGGGGCGCTTGGCGGGAGAACGGCTTTATTAAAAGAACCATATCAGGACGATCCAACCACTAATGGTGTTCAGGTTCATGATGATGAAACCCTTGGCCGGCTTATTCGAAAAGCGAGAGAAAAAGGCATGGAGGTTGCCGTTCATGCGATCGGCGATCTTGCGTTTGAAAAAGTGCTGAACGCAATTGAAAAGCATCCGCCCCGAAACGGCCGGCATGATCGGCTGATTCATGCTCAAGTGCTCAATGACGAATTAATTGAAAAAGCGGCACGTATGCCGATCGCACTTGATATTCAGCCTCATTTCGTCACCAGTGATTTTCCTTGGGTCATTGACCGTCTCGGAAAAGGAAGGATGAAAACTGCCTTTGCATGGAAAACGCTGATGTCCAAAGGTATTTTATGCGCGGGCGGCTCAGACGCCCCGATTGAGCCTGCTGACCCGCTTCTTGGCATCCAGTCCGCGGTGCTCCGAAAAAGCACCCATGAACAGAACGGGCCAAGCTATCATGAAAGCGAATGTTTAACGGTGTATGAAGCGATTGAGCTCTATACAGAAGGAAGCGCGGGGATCATTTATAAAGACAATTCACGCGGAAAAATTGCCGAGGGCTATGACGCGGATTTTACGGTTCTCAGCGATGATCCATTTGCAATTGACCCTGCACAGCTTCATCTTTTGGAGATTAAAAAAACCGTGATCAACGGCCAGATTGTATATGAGAAGTCATAAAAGGACAGGCGGCAGCCTGTCCTTTTCATTTTCTATAAAAAAGTACGCTTCACTTTCTCCCAAAATGAATTGTCCTTTAGTTTGACTGTTTTGATTTTTTTGTCAGACAGTTTGATTTCGATCGTTTTCACGTTTCTCGTACTGAGTGCTTCATTGTCCAAACCGATGATCGGGTGCTCATTGCCGTCTTGCATTACACGAAGGGTCAGCTTTCGGTCAGAGCTGAGGACAAATGGCGAGCCGAGTGTCCGATAGGTGTTATTGTTAAGGGATGCAAGCTCAGATACCTGTATGCATGGAAGCAGCGGGTCAACAACTGCTCCTGCGACAGACTTGTTATATGCGGTGCTGCCTGTCGGCGTTGAGATGATCATTCCGTCTCCTCTAAACGTTTCAAAGTGCAGATCATCAATCAGCACGTCCATCACAAAGGTTTTAATAATGCTTGAACGGATGGAAACCTCGTTTAAGCAGTGAAAAGGGCTGGCGTTATCCACTGTCACTTCAATCAGCGGATATTTTCTGACTTCTATTTGTTCAAACGTCATTGCATCGACCATTTTCCCATGATCATCACTATGAAAGTCGCAATATAAATGAGCTTTCCCCTTTTTGGTAATGCCGACGTACAAGCAATCGTCACGGAAATTCGTTTTTCTGACTGCTTGCAAAAATGTGCCGTCCCCGCCAATGCTTGCGATAATATTGGCGTCTGAGGGCTGATTCACAACCGTAAATCCATGCTCTTCAGCCAATTGTGTTAACGTGCTGGCTTGTTCGTTTGTTTTCTGGTCCTGTTTGTGAAAAAAATAAACATTACGGCGTTGATCGGTCATATCCCATTTCCCCTTTAGCTGTCATATTTAAGTTTTTCTGTCATTTAGTATTTGTGATAAAATACCTTTGGCCATAAGTGTACCACGTTTGGCGGCAGCCCGTTAAGCCAGAGCTTTCTCATTAATTGAAACATTTTTGATATTGAATCGTATTATGAGAGAGTTTGGGAAAAAGGAGGAGAAAAAAATGAATGCTAAAAGATGGATCGCATTAGTGATTGCCCTGGGGATTTTCGGCGTTTCCATCATCGTCAGTATCTCAATGAGTTTCTTTGAAAGCGTCAAAAGCGCTCAAACGGATTTCTCATCACTGACGGATGAATCGCAGGAAAAGACGCTGGAAAACGGCAGTCTCTCAAGTAAAATTGCCGTATTGGAGGTCAGCGGCACCATTCAGGATAATGGGGATTCAAGCAGTCTGCTCGGATCAGGCGGATATAACCACAGAACGTTCTTAAAAAACCTTGAGCGTGCAAAAGATGACAAGACAGTTAAAGGCATCGTTCTGAAAGTGAATTCTCCGGGCGGCGGAGTATATGAAAGTGCTGAAATACATAAGAAGCTGGAAGAGATCAAGAAAGAAACAAAAAAACCGATTTACGTGTCAATGGGATCGATGGCAGCATCAGGCGGCTATTACATCTCGACGGCGGCTGATAAGATTTTTGCTACCCCGGAAACCTTAACTGGGTCACTCGGCGTCATTATGGAAAGTGTTAATTATTCAAAGCTTGCTGATAAGCTCGGAATTTCTTTTGAAACGATTAAGAGCGGGGCCCATAAGGATATTATGTCTCCTTCCCGTGAGATGACGAAAGAAGAAAAGAACATCATGCAATCTATGGTTGATAATTCTTATGAAGGATTTGTTGATGTCATTTCTGAAGGCCGCGGCATGTCGAAAGCGGAGGTAAAGAAAATTGCGGACGGACGTGTGTATGACGGACGGCAGGCGAAAAAACTGAAGCTCGTTGATGAACTTGGTTTTTATGACGATACCATTTCAGCGATGAAAAAGGATCATAAGGATTTAAAAAACGCCTCTGTCATTTCTTACGAGGAAAGCTTAGGATTAGGCTCGCTGTTTTCCATGGGCGCCAACAAAATGTTTAAGAGTGAAATCGATTTTCTTAATATGAGAGAAATTCTTTCACAATCCGGTTCGCCGAGAATGATGTATCTCTATGCGAAGTAGGAGGGATCAATAATGGATGTGACATATGAAGAGTTTGAGCGCAATGACATCAAAGGCACGCAAGAAGCGGAGCAGCTGACACATGCTTATGCGGGCTTTTGGGTTCGTTTCTGGGCTTTCCTGCTTGATTGGCTCGTTGTATGGGGATTAAACCATTTACTTGTTTCTCCCCTCTTTACCGTATTGGATCTGCCGAAAACATCCGGCATGTTTACCTTCTCGGCCTACAGTGTGACTACGCTTGTAGTGTATCTTGCCTATTTTGCCCTGATGACAAAGTTCTTCAGGCAGACGCTTGGAAAAATGGTGTTCGGCCTCAAAGTGGTTTCTGTGAAGCCGGACCATAAGCTGACATGGAGTACAGTGATTTTTCGTGAAGTAGTCGGACGGTATATTGATAAGATTTGGATTTTATATATCGTCGTTGCTTTTTCACCTGCAAAACAGGGGATTCATGACTACATCGCGGACACGACTGTGGTGCATGAAAAACTATATCGCAAATAACCGATAAACCCGGACCTCGTCCGGGTTTATTTTTTTCTGGATTGGCGATAATGCTCCTAGAGGAAGTGAAGAATATGGTATATGTGCTGACAGCCATTCTTATTCTTATAGGTATCGTGCTGCTTCTCAGAATGAAAGTACATGTTGCGGTCGAGTATCTTCATGCCGAGGATAACGACAAACTGACCTTGAAGATTACAACGCTGTTTGGCCTGATCCGGGTCAAAAAATCAATCCCGGCCATTAAGGTGAACAAAGCTGACGGAACAGTTGACATCAAACAAAAATCAAAATCCAAAGTGAAAGAAAGCAGCAGCAAGCAAAAAATCACATTTGATGATGTGCACCAAAGTATCCAAAAAATCGAAATGCTTCTGCACCAGGTCAAAAATTTACGGAAAATCAGCGCGTCTTTTCTGGCGCATTTACACATCACAAAACTCGAATGGGTTACAATCGTCGGAATTCATGACGCAGCAGTAACAGGCGTGTTAACAGGCGCTGTATGGGGTGTGAAAGGCGGTATCGCTGCGATGCTGTATGAGCATCTGGATTTTGTGGAGAAACCCGTCTATGAAGTGATTCCGTCGTTTCAAGTCCCTGTCTCCAAGACCCATTTTCAGTGTATATTCTTTTTTCGCTTTGGACATGCTATGCTTGCAGCTTTCAAATTCGTCAAATACGGACGGAAGTTATCAGCATTAAAGAAGAATCCGTCGTCTCGAATGACTTCAAAGAATGATTCATCAGTTTAAGGAGGAAGCGTATATGGCAGACCATCCCATTCAAGGTTTAATGAAAACCGCAATGGAAAACTTGAAGGAAATGATTGATGTTAACACCATCATCGGAGACCCGGTGGAAACGCCGGATGGAAGCGTGATTTTAACGGTCTCTAAAGTTGGATTCGGATTCGCCGCAGGCGGAAGCGAGTTTGGCGGTAAGCCGGCAGAAAAGAAATCCGGAGACGATGAGACAAGAGAACAAAAACTCCCTTTCGGAGGCGGAAGCGGAGGCGGTGTGTCCATTACACCGATCGCGTTTTTAATTGTCGGATCGACCGGCATCAGAATGCTTCATTTAGATGAAAACACTCATTTGATCGAGAAAATTTTAGACGCAGCTCCTCAAACACTAGAGCGCATCCAGCAAATGTTTAAGAAAAACAACAAGAACCAAGGGCAAGGCCAAAATCAAAATCAAAACCAAAACCCAAATCAAATGAACAATATGAACAATATGAATTATTAAAGAAGGGTTAACTGCGGCCGCCGCAGTTAACTTTTTTTTGGCATAAACTTTGCAGTTTGCAGGAAACTTTACTATGATAGAGACATACATAACAAAAGGGAGGAATTATAATGGCTGAAATTACATTTAAAGGCGGTCCGGTTACACTTGTCGGACAAGAAGTGAAAGTAGGGGATCAAGCTCCTGATTTCACTGTGCTGACTAACAGCCTTGAAGAAAAATCGTTAGCTGATATGAAAGGAAAGGTAACGATTATTTCTGTTATCCCTTCAATTGACACAGGTGTTTGTGATGCGCAAACACGCCGTTTTAACGAAGAAGCAGCAAAGCTTGGAGATGTCAACGTCTACACAATTAGTGCAGACCTTCCATTTGCACAAGCTCGCTGGTGCGGCGCTAACGGAATTGACAAAGTAGAAACGCTGTCTGACCACAGAGACATGTCATTTGGCGAAGCGTTCGGTGTGTATATTAAAGAACTTCGTCTGCTTGCGCGTTCCGTATTTGTCCTTGATGAGAATGGAAAAGTCGTTTACGCAGAATATGTAAGTGAAGCAACAAACCACCCGAACTATGAAGAGCCAATCGAGGCTGCCAAGGCATTAGTGAAGTAAGCAGGGAAGAAGCTCCAGGCTGCCGCCGGAGCTTTTTTTATGGCAAGGAGGAACACATATGCAAAAAGACCATGTGGGCGCGGTGTACGAGCTGTTAGACGAAGCCGCGATCATCATAAAGAATGAATTGCAAATTTCATATATAGAGGCGCTGGCTGAAGCGGGAGAAATGTATTTTCTTGAAAAAACGGATCAGCTGAAACTGTCTGATGAGAAAACCGAACAGCTTCAGGCTCTGCTTGAAAAAGCAGAATTCGGCACATATGAGCACGAGTGGGTGCGCAAAGCTTTTCAGCTGTCTGTCCTGAAAGGCCTGAAAGATATCTCTCATCCGAACAGACAGATGACGCCGGACACGATCGGGCTTTTCATCAGTTATTTGGTGAATAAGTTTATGGCGGGCCAAAAGGAACTTACGGTCCTTGATCCGGCTGTCGGAACGGGAAACCTTCTGTTCACCGTGCTGAACCAGCTGTCTGAAAAAACGGCGAATAGCTTTGGCATTGAAATTGATGACGTACTGCTGAAGATCGCGTATGCCCAAGCGAACCTTTTGAAAAAAGAGCTTGAGCTGTTCCATCAGGACAGCCTTGAGCCGCTGTTTATCGATCCTGTTGACACGGTCATATGCGATCTGCCGGTCGGCTATTATCCGAATGACGAAGGAGCAGAAGCGTTTGAGCTCAAAGCGGACGAAGGCCATTCCTTCGCACATCATCTGTTTATAGAACAGAGCCTCAAACATACCAAACCGGGCGGCTATTTATTTTTTATGATCCCGAATCATTTGTTTGAGAGCTCCCAAAGCGACAAGCTGAAACAGTTTTTTAAAGAAAAGGTTCATATCAACGCCCTTTTGCAGCTGCCAAAATCTATTTTTAAAGAAGAGGCTCATGCCAAAAGCATCCTTGTGCTCCAGAAAAAAGGAGAGGGGACGAAAACGCCGGGGCAAATTCTGCTTGCGAATCTTCCGTCTTTCTCCAATCAGAAGGCGATGCTTGATATGATGGCCCAAATAGATGCGTGGGTTGGAAAAGAAAAATAGATGTCGAATAGCAGCTTAGGCGGCCGTCATACGATGGATGCCTAAGCTGTTTTTATTGTGGCACTTGATGACCGGACGGGCGAATTGAATCAAGCTTTGAAACACAAAATATAGAAGGGAAAACCGCAATATGTAAGCGTTTGTCAATTCAAAACCTATAGGTGATATGTCTGAAAATAACGACTTCTCACTGTAAGCGTTATCAATATACAAGTTGACTTGAAATGCCGACATGACAATGTTTAAATGGAAAAGTCAGATATTTTTCGGAGAAGAAGATGATATTCACCGGGAAAAAAGTACGAAAAAAAGAAGTTGTTGATACAGAGTATAAAGGAGCGTCAATCATGTCCAAAATTATTGCAATTAACGCAGGAAGCTCGTCTTTGAAATTTCAGCTTTTCGAAATGCCTTCAGAAACGGTTTTAACGAAGGGTTTAGTTGAACGAATTGGTATCGCCGACAGCGTATTTACGATATCTGTAAACGGCGAAAAAAATACAGAAGTAACTGATATTCCGGATCATGCGGTAGCGGTTAAAATGCTGCTGAATAAGCTAACGGAATTCGGCATTATTAAAGATTTGAATGAAATTGACGGAATCGGCCACCGTGTCGTGCACGGCGGAGAAAAATTCAGCGATTCTGTCTTATTAAGTGATGAAACCATTCAGGAAATTGAAGATATTTCTGAATTGGCACCGCTTCACAACCCGGCGAATATCGTTGGAATTAAAGCGTTCAAAGAAGTGCTTCCAAATGTTCCTGCGGTTGCTGTTTTTGATACGGCATTCCACCAAACTATGCCTGAACAGTCTTACCTGTACAGCCTGCCTTATGAATACTATGAAAAATTCGGCATCCGTAAATACGGTTTCCACGGCACTTCACATAAATATGTGACTGAGCGTGCAGCAGAGCTTCTTGGCCGTCCGTTAAAAGACTTACGCCTGATTTCTTGCCACCTTGGAAACGGCGCTAGTATTGCTGCTGTTGAAGGCGGAAAATCAATTGATACATCTATGGGCTTTACGCCGCTTGCCGGTGTGGCAATGGGAACACGCTCTGGAAACATCGACCCTGCCCTGATCCCATACATCATGGAGAAAACAGGCCAGACAGCTGACGAAGTACTGAATACATTAAACAAAAAAAGCGGACTGCTCGGCATCTCCGGTTTCTCAAGCGATCTTCGTGACATCGTTGAAGCAACGAAAGAAGGAAATGACCGTGCGGAAACGGCCCTTGAAGTCTTCGCGAGCAGAATCCACAAATACATTGGTTCTTACGCTGCAAGAATGAGCGGTGTGGATGCGATCATCTTTACTGCCGGTATCGGTGAAAACAGTGTGGAAGTCAGAGAGCGCGTTCTTCGCGGCTTAGAATTCATGGGCGTTTACTGGGATACTGCGCTTAATAACGTACGCGGCGAGGAAGCTTTCATTAGCTATCCGCATTCTCCAGTAAAAGTCATGATCATTCCGACTGATGAAGAAGTCATGATTGCGCGCGACGTTACTCGTTTAGCAAAATAAATCGTTTTTAAAAAGCACATTCACTTGAATGTGCTTTTTTGTTCATGCATGATAATGACAGAAAAAACAAAAGAGGTGAGCCGATGAGCGTTCAAGAGCATAGACAAGAAGCGCCTGATATTGTTCGGTGCAAAGTGATCACAGTCAGTGACACGAGGACGGAAGAAACGGATAAAAGCGGCAAGCTGATGATCTCATTTTTAGAAGAAGCCGGTCATCACATTTCTGCATATGAAATTGTAAAAGATGAAAAGGATGCTTTGCAGCGGGCTGTCCTTACCAGCTGCATGGATGAACAGACAGACGCGGTACTCTTAAACGGAGGGACGGGCATAGCAAATCGGGACGTCACCATTGAAGCCATTTCGCCACTGTTTTCAAAAGAACTGCCCGGCTTTGGAGAAATATTCAGAATGCTGAGCTATACAGAGGATATCGGCTCAGCCGCAATCCTGTCGAGAGCAACTGCCGGCGTTATCCAGCATACAGCTGTTTTCTCAACACCAGGCTCAAGCGGCGCGGTAAAGCTGGCAATGAATAAGCTGATTATTCCCGAACTTGCACATGTCGTCAGAGAAATCAGAAAAGACAAGTAAATGAATAAATACTAAGAAACTTCATCTGGAAATTCAGGTGAAGTTTTTTTAATAAAAGGCTTGAAAAAACGAAAAGTACTTGTTAAAGTGTATACATACAAAATGTATTTTTATTAAATATAATTTATTTTTATACAAAAACGAAACATGGCTGAGAGGGGATTTTTATCATGTCAGAACAGAAAAAAGTTGTATTAGCATACTCAGGAGGCCTTGATACCTCCGTTGCAATAAAATGGCTTCAGGAGCAAGGGTATAATGTGATCGCCTGCTGCCTGGACGTCGGTGAAGGCAAGGATTTGGCATTTGTTCAGCAGAAAGCGCTGGAAGTAGGCGCGACAAACTCCTACGTGATCGATGCAAAAGAAGAATTCGCACAGGACTACGCGCTTATCTCTTTGCAGGCTCATACGATGTATGAAGGAAAATATCCGCTCGTTTCCGCATTATCTCGACCGCTGATTGCGAAAAAACTGGTTGAGATCGCTGAAAAAGAAGATGCACAGGCGATTGCGCACGGATGCACAGGGAAAGGGAATGACCAGGTTCGTTTCGAGGTCTCTATTAAATCATTAAATCCTGATCTCGAAGTCATCGCGCCGGTTCGGGAATGGCAATGGTCACGTGAAGAAGAAATTGAATATGCTGCAAGCCGCGGCATTCCGATTCCGATCAATCTTGACAGCCCGTATTCTATCGACCAAAACCTATGGGGACGCGCAAACGAGTGCGGCATTTTAGAAGATCCATGGGCGGCTCCGCCTGAAGGTGCATACGATCTAACAGCTCCGCTGGAAAAAACGCCGGACACGCCGGAAGTGATTGAAATTGCGTTTGAGCAAGGCGTGCCTGTATCCATTGACGGCGTAGCCTACTCGCTTTCTGAACTGATTTTGAAGCTGAATGAAATGGCAGGCGCTCACGGTGTCGGACGTATCGACCACGTGGAAAACCGCCTTGTCGGCATTAAATCCCGTGAAGTATACGAATGCCCAGGTGCAATGACACTGATCAAAGCGCATAAAGAATTGGAAGATTTGACGCTGGTAAAAGAGGTAGCCCACTTTAAACCGATCATCGAGCAAAAAATGTCAGAAATCATTTACAACGGCTTATGGTTTTCTCCGTTAAAAGACGCGCTGCACGCTTTCTTAAAAGAAACGCAACAGCATGTCACAGGCATTGTCCGCGTCAAGCTGTTTAAAGGCCATGCGATTGTAGAAGGACGCAAATCAGAATACTCTCTATATGATGAAAAACTTGCAACATATACAAAAGACGATGCGTTTGATCACCATGCGGCAATCGGGTTTATCGAGCTTTGGGGACTTCCGACAAAAGTGAACAGCATCGTGAAAAAGAAGGAGCAGATGAAAGCATGAAAAAGCTTTGGGGAGGCCGATTCCAAAAAACACCGGAAAAATGGGTCGACGAGTTCGGCGCGTCCATATCATTTGACCAAAATTTAGTGACTGAAGACATTACAGGGTCTCTCGCACATGCTGCCATGCTGAAAAAATGCGGTATCCTTACAGCGGAAGAAGAGCTGAAAATCCGTGAGGGACTAAATACCCTTCTGCAAAAAGCAGAGGAGGGGGCATTGAAATTCTCAGTCGATTATGAGGACATTCATTTAAACATTGAGAAAATGCTTATTGACGAAATCGGCCCTCTCGGCGGCAAGCTGCATACCGGAAGAAGCCGGAATGATCAGGTGGCGACTGACATGCATTTATATTTGAAAAATCATGTCGATCACATCATTGAGCTGATTGAGGCGTTCCAAAACGCGCTGATCGAAAAGGCGGAAGCGAATGTTGAAACGATTCTGCCGGGCTACACACATTTGCAGCGCGCCCAGCCGATTTCATTAGCTCACCATTTGCTTGCGTATTTCTGGATGCTGGAGCGCGATAAGGAGCGCTTTCAGGATTCAATGAAGCGGATTAACAAATCTCCGCTTGGCTGCGGAGCGCTCGCGGGAACAACCTTCCCAATCGACCGTGACTATTCAGCAGAACTGCTGGGTTTTGATTCCATCTATGAAAACAGCCTGGACGGCGTCAGCGATAGAGATTTTATTTTGGAGTTTTTAAGCAACAGCAGTACGCTGATGATGCACCTATCCCGTTTCTCTGAAGAGATCATTCTCTGGTGCTCTCAGGAGTTTAAATTCATCGAGCTTGACGATACGTACGCAACGGGAAGCAGCATGATGCCGCAAAAGAAAAACCCTGATATGGCAGAGCTGATCCGCGGCAAAACGGGACGCGTATACGGCGATATGATGGGGCTGTTTACGATCATGAAAGGCCTTCCGCTCGCTTACAACAAAGACCTACAGGAAGACAAAGAAGGCATGTTTGACACGGTGAAAACGGTCGAGGGCAGCCTGCAAATCTTCACTGGCATGATCGAAACAATGACTGTAAACAAAGAGAATATGAAGCAAGCGACAAAACAAGACTTTTCAAATGCGACAGAACTGGCCGATTATTTAGCGAAAAAAGGAATGCCGTTCAGAGAGGCGCATGAAGTGGTTGGGAAACTTGTGTACACATGCATCGAAAAAGGGATCTATTTAAGCAATATGCCGTTTTGCGATTTTCAGCAGGCGAGCCCGCTCTTTGAAGAAGATATTTACACTGTGTTAGACCCCTATCACGCAGTAGAAAAAAGAATGAGCGCCGGAGGCACCGGGTTCAAACAGGTAGAGCAGGCGCTTGAAAAAGCGAAAGCTTGCGTGGCAGCAGGCGTTTGTTAAAATTTCCTTCATAAAATCCCGTCATTATAGCCAACCTACTTCTATAATGATGGGAGGCAGGATGATGAAAAAAGAACCGGAACGCTATATTTATGATGATCAAGAAAGTCAGGAGACAACAAGGCTCATTTCAGAAGCATATCAAAGCGGTTATGTGGATATGTCTGATCAAGAGCCTTCATCTTCTGAGAAATAAGCTGTCTGTACAGGCAGCTTTTTTTGTATGTCAAAGTGTAAAAAGTGATATTGAAGGCCTTTTATAGTAAAGTAGAAGAAGAAACACTTTATTGAAAGCGGCGACGTTGCTTTGGGAGGTATTCATGTGCGACATGCTTTAATTACTGCCGGTTCGAAGGGTTTAGGCCGCAAAGTGACTGAGACGTTGCTTGCAAAGGGGTATTCAGTAACAGTCAATTACAGGCGGGATGAGGAGGCTGTCAGCCGCCTGAAGGAAGCCTGTCCTGATTTTCTTGACCGGCTGCAATTTGTAAAAGGTGATGTCACCAAAAAAGAAGATCTGCGCCGTATTGCAGAGGCTGCCTTAAACCGCTTCGGAAGGATCGACTTTTTGATTAACAACGCGGGACCATACATATTTGAACGTAAAAAGTTAGCCGATTATACTGATAATGAATGGTACGGTATGCTGGAAGGGAATTTAAGCGCCGTCTTTCATTTATTCAAAGCGGTTATTCCGACCATGAGACAACAGCAGTTCGGACGCATCATCACGTACGGATTTCAAGGTGCGGCGCACGCGCCAGGCTGGCTTCACCGATCGGCATTTGGCGCTGCGAAAGTGGGTTTGGCTTCTTTGACGAAGACCATTGCCATTGAAGAAGCCGAATTCGGCATAACCGCCAACATGGTTTGCCCGGGAGATATTGTGGGCGATATGAAGGAAGCGTCAATAGAGGAAGCCAGAAAGCGAATTGGCAAAGAAAAAACGCCGATAGGAAGATCGGGCACAGGCGAGGATATCGCCCGGATTATCGCTTTCTTGTGTGAAGGGAACTCAGACCTTGTGACAGGGACTGTCATTGAAGCCACCGGAGGCCTCAATGTCATTAATAAGAATCAATCGACATAAGTTTTTCAGTTTCTTGAAAAGGGAAAATATAAAATCAACATAATGTGACGAGGTGAAAGAAATGAAAGTGACATATCACGGACATTCTGTTATCACAGTGGAAACGAAGGATCATCATATGATATTTGACCCGTTTTTGACAGGGAATTCGTTAACGGATCTAAAGCCGGAGGATGTAAAAGCAGACGTCATCTTATTGACGCACGGACACAATGATCATGTCGGCGACACAGAACAAATTGCCAAGCAAAACAACGCGCTGGTTGTAGCTCCGAACGAGCTCGCCGTGTACTTAGGCTGGAAAGGCTTGAATGTTCATCCAATGCACATCGGCGGATCCCGCCAGTTCGATTTTGGAAAAGTGAAGCTCACACAGGCTTTTCACGGATCAGCCATCACAGATGAAGAAAACAAAACGATCACTTACACAGGCATGCCAGCCGGTATTTTGCTGACTGTGGAAGATAAAACGATTTTCCACGCGGGCGATACGGCTCTTTTCTCTGATATGAAGCTGATTGGCGAATTGAATCATATTGACCTTGCCTTCCTGCCGATTGGCGATAACTTTACGATGGGGCCTGAAGACGCCAAGCTTGCCGCTGAATGGCTGCGGGCAAAACAGGTCGTGCCGGTTCATTACAATACATTCCCGGTCATCGAACAAGACCCTGAGGCATTCGCTGACAGCCTGCCGGGCGGAGTCGGTAAAGTCATGGCGGTCGGTGAGACGATCGAGCTTTAATCGGCTGAAAACATCTCCTGATTCATCAGGAGATGTTTTTTTATTTTTCCCGCTCATTGCGTACAAATCCTCCGAGCCCTTATAATAAAAGCAGAAGACTGTCCTTAGAGGTGAAAGGCTTGGCAACGAAGCATGAACAAATTTTAACGTATATTGATTCACTCCCTGTCGGTGAAAAAATTTCTGTGCGAAGAATTGCAAAGGAAATGAAAGTAAGCGAAGGGACCGCATACAGAGCGATCAAGGAAGCAGAGAATAAAGGGTTTGTCAGCACGATTGAACGTGTGGGCACAATCAGGATTGAGCAAAAGAAAAAAGAGAATATTGAAAAGCTTACCTATGCAGAGGTTGTAAATGTCATAGACGGACAGGTGCTCGGGGGCCGGGCCGGACTCCATAAGACATTAAATAAATTTGTCATCGGCGCGATGGAGCTGGACGCGATGATGCGATACACCGCAGCGGGGAATCTTCTGATTGTCGGAAACAGAATCAACGCGCACAGACAGGCGCTTGAAGCGGGCGCGGCTGTATTGGTGACCGGGGGCTTCAACACGGATGACAGTATTGTACAGCTGGCAGATGAGCTTGAGCTGCCGATTTTATCCACGAGCTATGACACCTTTACAGTAGCCGCAATGATTAACCGGGCGATTTATGACCAGCTGATCAAAAAAGAAATCGTTCTGGTGGAGGACATTCTAACGCCAGCTGACCGTACGGTATATCTTTCGCCTAAGGATAAACTTGAAAAATGGTATGAGAAAAACTTTGAAACGGGACACGGCCGGTTCCCAGTTGTCGACGATCAGATGAAAATCCACGGCATCTTGACATCGAAAGATATTGCCGGCCATGAGCGAAACGCATCCATCGAAAAGGTCATGACAAAAAATCCCGTCACGGTTATTGGGAAAACATCTGTCGCCTCGGCGGCGCAAATGATGGTATGGGAAGGGATTGAAGTGCTTCCCGTTACTGACGGCCACCAAAAACTGATCGGCATGATCAGCCGCCAAGACGTGTTAAAAGCCCTTCAAATGATTCAAAAGCAGCCGCAGGTCGGGGAAAAGCTTGATGATATCGTTTCAAGGGGATTTAAAGATGAGGATGATGATAAAGAGGGTCAAACGGTTTACGAGTATGAAGTCACGCCGCAGATGACAAACCAGCTCGGAACAATTTCTTATGGTGTGTTTACGACCATTTTGACGCAAGCGGCAAACCGGTTTTTGCGCTCGAAAAAACGCGGTGAACTCGTAATAGAAAGCATCACCATTTTCTTTTTGAAGCCTGTGCAGATGGAATCGGTCATCGAAGTCAAACCGCGCATTTTGGAGGCCGGCAGAAAGTTTGGGAAAATGGAAGTTGAAGTGCACAGCCAAGGCCATATCGTGTCTAAAGCGATGCTGATGGTTCAGCTGATGGAAAGAAGCTAAGGGACGTTCAGGCGCCCCTTACGCGTGATCTCTTTCAGCTTCTTTGGCGTGAAGGGGATTGTAATGCCTGTAGGCCTTATAACCTGCCCAAGCGCTTCCTGCTCCTATGACGATAAAGATACCGCCGATTACTAACGTTAATACTGAATGGAATAATATCATTTGGTTGAGCCCGTAGAACAGGACCAGTGACCCTAAGGCCATGCTTGATTTTGCCGAACAGATTTCTTTTTCCAAAGCTTGCTTTGTCCGTACGCCTTTTACTTTATAGTACACATAAAAGCAGGCTGAAAGCCCAATCAAAAAAACAAGAACCAGCATAAATGAAATCCTCCATCGTAAAAGTTTACAAACCCATTCTATACAAAAACGGGCTTGGTTTTGACGTTATTTTTCTTTTCCGTCGGCAGAGAATGTGATTTAATGAATAAAAACAATAAAGGAGTATCAAATGAAAACAGAATTAATCAGAACCATATCATTATATGACACGATTATCTTACATAGACATGTGCGTCCTGATCCGGATGCCTATGGATCTCAGTGCGGGCTTACGGAAATCCTGCGTGAAACGTATCCAGAAAAAAATATTTTCGCGGTCGGTACGCCTGAACCGTCCCTCTCTTTCCTATATTCCCTTGATGAGGTGGACAATGAAACATATGAAGGCGCACTGGTCATTGTCTGCGATACGGCAAATCAGGAAAGAGTCGACGATCAGCGTTATCCTTCAGGTGCCAAACTGATGAAAATCGACCATCATCCGAACGAAGATCCATACGGTGACCTTCTCTGGGTCGATACAAGCGCCAGCTCAGTAAGTGAAATGATTTACGAGCTGTATTTAGAAGGAAAAGAGCACGGCTGGAAGCTGAATACGAAAGCGGCAGAGCTGATCTATGCCGGCATAGTCGGAGATACCGGACGCTTCTTATTTCCGAATACAACGGAAAAAACATTAAAATATGCAGGCGAGCTCATTCAGTATCCATTCTCTTCCTCACAGTTGTTTAATCAATTGTATGAAACAAAACTGAATGTGGTGAAGCTTAACGGCTTTATCTTTCAAAATGTGTCATTGTCCGAAAACGGCGCCGCTTCTGTTTTCATCAAAAAGGATACGCTTGAAAAGTTCGGCACCACGGCTTCTGAAGCGTCACAGCTTGTCGGGACGCTCGGCAATATCTCAGGTATTCGCGCTTGGGTGTTTTTCGTAGAAGAAGATGATCAAATCAGAGTCAGATTCCGTTCGAAGGGTCCTGTCATTAACGGACTTGCCCGGAAATATAACGGCGGAGGCCATCCGCTTGCTTCAGGCGCCTCTATCTACAACTGGGATGAAGCTGATCGGATTTTAGCTGATCTGGAAACACTATGTAAAGAACACAAGTAGAGGGGAGACCCTCTCTCTTAGTGTTCATCTGTGACGGGGATGAACCAGCAGCCGAAATCAGTAAGGTCCTCGTAGACTTGGAGATTGTGAAATTGAAGTTCTTTTTTTATGAGGGAAGCGAGTGAGTTTGTTTCGGCATATGCAGAAAAACCTTGTCTGAGCCGGGCTGCTTGATCTTTTGCTAACTGACGGTCACTGTAAACCTCCATTTCCCTTCCTCCTTCCTTTTGCCATTAAGCCTCTCACATATAGTTTATAAAAAAGAATGGGAAAAAGCGACAGAAGTTTAGAGAATTTAAAAAAAATCCATAATTACGCCGCAAATGATATTTTTAGTTCTACTGTCAGTCTCGTATAAATAATTAATTCTTTGACGGTTGCCTCGTATTTTTTTTCATTGATCATATAGACTTTATTTTCGATTGTCCGTTTTAAAAGATCCTTTGTTTGATAGACGCTCTCTATGTCTTTTGTAATCACCTCTGAAATATTATCCTTTACATGCTCCTCGAATTTCGTTTTATCCGGCTGTGATATTTTATATTTATCCCCATTCTGTAATTTAACGCTGACGCTTTGGATCAGCAGTTTTCTTTTATTATCTTCGTTCAGTTTATGGAGGTCTTCCTGATAGATTGAAATTTGATTGTTTAAGTCTTTGACATGCTCTTTTTGTTTTTCAATGAGGCTGACCTGTTCCTCTTGGAATGTACCGTAAGTAAACAGGAAAAAGAACCAGCTGATCACAGCTCCGCACATCATTCCCGCAAAAAAACGCTGCCACCCCGGTTTTTTGTAATGCTGTGGCACCCTCATGAAGAAATATGCTCCTGGGTCAGCCATGAAATAATAAGCCAGCCGCTTTGCGCCCCGCCCATAGCCGAGATAATGAGAAGAATCTGCTTGAATAAATCTCTCGTATTGCCTTCAAGAATGCCTCGTTCAAAGCTGTATACCGCATCGAATGTACCGCCGATAGCGGCGACCAGCGCCCATATTTTTAATCTGTTTGCAAGCTTTGTAATGACCGTAAGCGGGGCTTCGCCTGCCAAATATGCTCCGAGCCCTCCGATGAGTGCGCCCCCGATCAGCACCCCTAATGCGATAAAATAACTGTTGATGAAATTTACCATAAAACCAGCTTCCTGATCCATCTTGATCACCTCACCTTTTATATCATATTGAGCTTTCAGGACAAGTATGATGGCGAGTCAAAAAAGAACATTTGTTTCTTTTGAAAACCCGCCTTATAATGAAGAAAGAAATGGATCGTAATGAGAAAGAGGTGATAGCATGTCTTTTGTTCACCTGCAAGTGCATAGCGGGTACAGCCTGCTAAACAGCGCCGCGGCTGTGGAAGAGCTCGTCAGGGAAGCTGACAGGCTCGGATATGCGTCTTTGGCGCTGACAGATGATCATGTCATGTACGGAGCTATTCAATTTTATAAAGCATGCAAGGCGAGAGGAATCAACCCGATAATCGGTTTGACGGCTTCTGTTTTTACAGACGATAACGAGCTTGAAGCCTATCCGCTCGTCCTGCTGGCCAAATCAAATACAGGCTATCAAAACCTGCTGAAAATCAGCAGTGTCCTGCAATCGAAATCAAAAGGCGGGCTAAAGCCGAAATGGCTTTACAGTTATCGGGAAGGCATTATCGCGATAACGCCCGGCGACAAAGGATATATTGAAACGCTGCTTGAAGGAGGGCTGTTTGAACAGGCCGCTCAAGCAGCACTTGAATTTCAGTCTATATTCGGAGAGGGGGCCTTTTATTTTTCCTATCAGCCTTTTAAAGAGAATCAGGTCTTATCTGAGCAGATTCTGCTGCTGTCTGAAGAAACAGGTATCCCTGTTACGGCGACAGGTGATGTGCATTACATAAGGAAAGAAGATAAGGCTGCCTACCGTTGTCTGAAAGCGATTAAAGCAGGTGAAAAACTGACGGATGCCCCCGTCGAAAATCTGCCTGATCTCGATTTGAAACCCATCGAAGAAATGCAAAGCATTTATCAAGAGCATCCCGAAGCACTGCAAGCTTCTGTTGAGATCGCGGAACAATGCCGAGTTGACGTCAGCCTCGGACAGACCCGTCTCCCGTCCTTCCCAACTCCAGACGGAATGTCCGCTGACGATTATTTAACGGACATCTGTATGGCGGGTCTTCGCAGCCGCTTTGGCACGCCTGATGAACAATACCTCCGCCGTCTTCAATATGAGCTTGATGTCATCAAACGGATGAAGTTCAGCGATTACTTTCTTATCGTATGGGATTTTATGAAGCACGCCCATGAAAAAGGGATCGTTACAGGACCGGGAAGAGGTTCTGCGGCAGGATCTCTTGTGGCTTATGTCCTGTATATCACAGATGTTGACCCGATTAAACATCACCTGCTGTTTGAACGCTTTTTAAACCCAGAACGTATCAGTATGCCGGATATTGATATTGACTTTCCGGATACAAGAAGGGATGAAGTTATTCAATATGTTCAGCAGAAATACGGTGCGATGCACGTCGCGCAGATTATCACCTTTGGAACACTTGCGGCAAAAGCGGCGCTTCGGGATGTCGGCAGAGTATTCGGTGTCAGCCCGAAGGAAGCAGACCAGGTTGCAAAACTCATTCCTTCAAGGCCGGGCTTGACGCTGGATGAAGCGAGACAGCAATCGCCGGAGCTGAATAAGCGGCTTCGGGAGTCAAGTCTGCTTCAGCAAGTCTTTACAATTGCCCGAAAAATAGAAGGGCTGCCAAGGCATACCTCGACCCATGCAGCCGGCGTTGTCCTGAGTGAAGAATCGTTAACAGATGTTGTTCCGCTTCAGGAAGGGCATGAAGGGATATATTTGACGCAATACGCGATGGATCATCTTGAAGACTTGGGTCTTTTAAAAATGGATTTCTTAGGCTTACGCAACCTGACGCTCATTGAGTCCATCACTTCAATGATTGAAAAAGAAGAAAACATCAAAATAGATCTTTCGAATATTTCCTACAGGGATGACAAAACGTTCTCCTTGCTGTCGAAAGGGGATACAACAGGGATTTTTCAGCTTGAATCTACAGGGATGAGAAGCGTCCTGAAGCGGCTTAAGCCTTCAGGCCTGGAGGATATTGTGGCGGTCAATGCGCTGTACCGGCCTGGTCCAATGGAAAATATTCCGTTATTTATCGACCGTAAACACGGCCAGGCGCCTGTTCACTATCCCCATGAAGATTTAAGGAGCATCTTGGAAGATACATATGGCGTCATTGTGTATCAGGAACAAATTATGATGATAGCTTCCCGTATGGCAGGGTTTTCTTTAGGAGAAGCGGACCTGCTGAGACGGGCGGTCAGCAAAAAGAAAAAAGAAATCCTGGATAGAGAGCGAAGCCATTTTGTTGAAGGGTGCTTAAAAAAGGAGTATTCTGTAGACACTGCAACTGAAGTCTACGATTTAATCGTCAAATTCGCAAACTATGGCTTTAACCGAAGCCACGCGGTGGCATACAGCATGATCGGCTGCCAGCTTGCGTATTTGAAAGCTCATTATCCGTTATATTTTATGTGCGGATTGCTGACAAGCGTCATTGGCAATGAGGATAAAATAGCTCAATATCTTTACGAAGCAAAGGGGAGCGGGATTCGTATCCTTCCTCCGTCAGTGAACAAAAGCAGCTTTCCGTTTAGAGTTGAAGACGGATCTGTCAGATACAGCCTCCGCGCGATAAAAAGTGTAGGCGTCTCAGCAGTCAAAGATATATATAAAGCGAGAAAAGAGAAACCATTTGAAGATCTTTTCGATTTCTGCTTTCGCGTGCCGTCAAAAAACGTAAATCGCAAAATGCTTGAAGCACTTATTTTTTCTGGTGCGATGGACGAATTCGGCCAAAACCGGGCGACGCTGCTCGCATCCATTGACGTTGCTTTGGAACATGCAGAGCTATTCGCCGCGGACGATGACCAAATGGGATTGTTTTTAGATGAATCGTTTTCGATTAAGCCGAAGTATGTGGAGACAGAGGAGCTTCCGCTTGTGGATTTACTTGCGTTCGAAAAAGAAACGCTCGGCATTTATTTTTCAAATCATCCGCTCTCTGCCTTCCGAAAACAGCTGGCTGTACACGGAGCAGCGACCATTCTGCAGGCCCAGCAGACGGTCAAAAGGCCGCTTTCTCTCGGAGTCCTGCTGTCGAAGATCAAAACGATTCGGACGAAAACAGGTCAAAACATGGCGTTTTTAACGCTCAGTGATGAAACCGGTGAAATAGAAGCCGTTGTTTTCCCTGAACAATTCAGACAGCTTTCTCCCGTTTTAAGAGAAGGCGCTCTTTTATTCACAGCAGGCAAATGTGAAGTAAGGCAGGATAAGGTCCAGTTCATCATGTCCCGGGCAGAATTATTAGAAAATATGGATGCGGAAAATGCGCCATCGGTGTATATAAAAATAGAAAGCAGTCAGCACAGCCAGGAGATCCTGGCAAAAATTAAGCGCATTTTGCTGGAGCATAAAGGGGAAACAGGTGTTTATCTTTATTATGAAAAGCAAAAACAGACGATTAAGCTTCCTGAGTCGTTTCATATCAATGCGGATTACCAGGTGTTATATCGCTTAAAAGAGCTGTTGGGTCAAAAAAACGTCGTTTTAAAACAGTGGTAACGATGCATTTTTTGTTATACAATTGGAGCAATTATGTCATCCTGTTTAAATATTTAGATAGATTAACTCCGCAGAATGCAGCAATCAACGCACCAGTATACGAATCAAAAATATCCATAAGGAGTGTTTAGGAGAATGTCATTAAGAGAAGAAGCATTACACCTGCATAAAGTCAATCAGGGGAAACTGGAGTCTAAATCGAAAGTAGAAGTCAGAAACGCGAAAGATTTAAGCCTTGCGTATTCTCCAGGTGTTGCAGAACCGTGTAAGGATATTCATGAAGACATTAACAAAGTATATGATTATACAATGAAGGGGAACATGGTAGCAGTTGTGACTGACGGTACAGCTGTTCTTGGCCTTGGAAATATCGGCCCTGAAGCCGCGCTTCCTGTTATGGAAGGGAAAGCTGTTCTATTCAAAAGCTTTGCAGGCGTAGACGCGTTCCCGATTGCTTTAAACACAAACGATGTTGATAAGATCGTTGAAACTGTTAAATTGCTTGAACCAACATTTGGCGGTGTCAACCTTGAAGATATCGCAGCGCCAAACTGCTTTATTATTGAAGAGCGCCTTAAAAAGGAAACAAACATCCCGGTTTTCCATGATGATCAGCACGGTACTGCCATTGTAACGGTAGCAGGTCTTGTAAACGCGCTGAAACTGTCTGGAAAATCAATGTCATCCATTAAAGTTGTCGCAAATGGCGCCGGTGCGGCTGGTATTGCGATTATCAAGCTCCTTCACCATTACGGCGTACGTGACATCGTGATGTGCGATTCAAAAGGAGCGATTTATGAAGGGCGTCCGGAAGGCATGAACGATGTCAAAAACGAAGTGGCGAAATTCACAAACCAAGACCGCAAAGACGGTTCTCTGAAAGATGTCATCGCTGATGCTGACGTATTTATCGGCGTATCTGTAGCAGGAGCGTTAACAAAAGAAATGGTGCAAAGCATGGCAAAAGATCCGATTATCTTTGCGATGGCAAATCCCAATCCGGAAATTATGCCGGAAGATGCGCGTGAAGCTGGCGCAAGCGTTATTGGAACGGGCCGTTCTGACTTCCCGAACCAAGTAAACAATGTTCTTGCATTCCCTGGTATTTTCCGCGGAGCGCTTGACGTTCGCGCCACTCACATTAACGAACAAATGAAAATCGCAGCTGTTGAAGCTATTGCATCATTGGTTTCAGAAGATGAGCTTAGCGCAGACTACGTTATCCCTGCCCCGTTTGATAAACGTGTTGCACCTGCTGTTGCGAAGGCTGTCGCTAAAGCGGCGATGGAAACAGGTGTCGCAAGAATCACTGTTGAACCTGAGGAAGTTGCTGAAAAAACGAGAAAACTTACGATTATTGGTGAATAATTTTAATTCATTCAAAAATGGCAGCGCGTTGGACGATACCGGCGCGCTGTTCTCAAGTTAAACTGGCGGCTGAAATTTTTTTAGGGGCTGGACTTAAAAAAATTTCATCCGGGTTTAACATTATTTTTGAATGCGTTACCAACCTTGTCAGTTCAACGTCTTATCTGATCTCATACGAGTCGTCCCGACTGCGTCATTGAATAAAAAGTTGTCGAATTGAGGATGACAGCGTTTGACAAAAAAAGTACAATAGTTTCGGTAAAGTTATTAGCAAGTCTATCTGTTTGATGACATGCGGTGAAGAGAACCCTTCACAAAAGGGAGGTAATCATGTGTTAAAGGATATATTCACGAAAAAGAAAAAGTATGCTTCCGTACCGTCTGAGCAAGCGAAGCACGACGTTCCGGAAGGCATTATGACAAAATGTCCTAAGTGTAAAAAAATCATGCTCACTAAAGAGTTGGATAAAAATATGCGGGTATGCATGAACTGCGATTATCATTTCCCGATGAACGCAAAACAGCGTGTCGAAAGCTTGATGGATGAACAATCCTTTGAGGAATTTAACCAGGGAATGTTATCAGAAAACCCGCTAGGTTTCCCGGGATATCTGGAAAAGCTTGAAAAAGACCGCGAGAAAACATCCTTAAACGAGGCTGTTGTGACGGGCAAGGGCGCCATTGGCGGATACCCGGCTGTTGTCGCCGTCATGGATTCTTCATTCAGAATGGGCAGCATGGGTTCAGTCGTCGGTGAAAAAATCACGCTTGCGATTGAAAAAGCAAAAGCTGATAAAGTTCCGTTTATTATTTTTACGGCTTCAGGCGGTGCGAGAATGCAGGAAGGCGTATTAAGTTTGATGCAAATGGCTAAGACAAGCTCTGCCTTAAAACTGTTCAGTGAAGAACAGGGCCTCATTATTTCAATTATGACCCATCCGACTACCGGAGGCGTATCGGCTAGCTTTGCTTCACTCGGCGATTATAATTTCGCTGAGCCTGGCGCGCTGATCGGTTTTGCAGGAAGACGGATTATTGAACAGACAATAGGTGAAAAATTGCCTGAGGACTTCCAAACGGCAGAGTTTTTATTAAAACATGGACAGCTTGATGCGGTTATTCACCGCCAAGACATGAAACAAACGTTAGAAAATCTGCTGGATATGCATCAAGCGGGAGGTGACTTTGAGTGGCTGTAAGATTAGAATTTGAAAAACCGGTGATTGAACTGCAAACGAAAATCGCTGAATTGAAAAAATTCACCCAGGATTCAGATATGGATCTGAGTGCGGAAATTGAACGGCTCGAAGACCGTCTCGCTAAGCTTCAGGATGAAATCTACAAAAATCTGAAGCCTTGGGACCGTGTTCAAATCGCGCGTCTGCCGGACCGTCCGACAACGCTTGATTATATTGAACACCTGTTTACCGACTTTTTTGAATGTCACGGAGACAGAGCTTACGGAGACGATGAAGCCATTGTCGGCGGCATTGCGAAGTTCCATGGCCTTCCTGTAACGGTAATCGGGCATCAGCGCGGTAAAGACACGAAGGAAAACCTTGTCCGCAATTTTGGGATGCCGCATCCTGAAGGCTACCGAAAAGCGCTTCGTCTCATGAAGCAGGCTGACAAATTCAACAGACCGATTATTTGTTTTATTGATACGAAGGGAGCATACCCTGGACGAGCAGCGGAAGAAAGAGGACAAAGCGAAGCCATTGCCAAAAATCTCTTTGAGATGGCCGGCCTTCGAGTGCCTGTTATCTGCATCGTCATCGGTGAAGGCGGAAGCGGCGGAGCCCTTGGTCTCGGTGTTGGCAACCACTTGCATATGCTGGAAAACTCTACTTATTCTGTTATTTCTCCGGAAGGTGCCGCGGCACTTTTATGGAAGGACTCCAGTCTTGCTAAAAAAGCAGCAGAAACAATGAAAATCACTGCGCCGGATTTAAAAGAATTAGGTATTATAGATCATATGATAAAAGAAGTAAAAGGCGGAGCGCACCACGATGTTAAGCTGCAGGCAAGCTATATGGACGAAACCCTTAAGCAATCGCTAAAAACGTTGCTGAAGCTGGATGAAGAAGAATTAGTTCAGCAACGCTATGAAAAATATAAAGCAATTGGCAAAGTCTCGAATGAAGACCAATATATCGGGGTAAACTAAATAAACGTGAAGCCTTTGGCTCACGTTTATTTTTTGTGACATTCTTTAAATTTTATTTAAAAACAATTTATTTAATTGTATAATAGGTAAGGTTTCATAGGGAGGATGGAGATCCCTTTTCATTGTTTTTAGGGCAATGATCATGTTATGTTTAATCATATATGTTGCTGAGGTGAATGGAGAATGAAACGTATAGGGGTATTAACGAGCGGCGGGGATTCCCCGGGAATGAACGCAGCAGTTCGCGCAGTAGTCAGAAAAGCGATTTATCATGACGTTGAAGTTTACGGCATTTACAACGGATACTCAGGATTGATCGGCGGAAAGATTGAAAAGCTTGAACTCGGATCTGTAGGCGATATTATACATCGCGGAGGAACAAAGCTTTATACGGCAAGATGTCCTGAATTCAAAACGGTTGAAGGCCGTGAAAAAGGGATAGAGAACTTGAAGAAGCTTGGTATTGAAGGTCTTGTTGTCATCGGCGGAGACGGTTCCTATATGGGTGCGAAAAAATTAACGGAACACGGGTTTCCATGTGTAGGTGTACCGGGTACAATTGATAATGACATTCCGGGTACTGATTTTACAATCGGTTTCGATACAGCTTTAAATACAGTAATTGACGCAATTGATAAGATCCGCGATACAGCGACCTCTCATGAACGTACATATGTGATTGAAGTAATGGGCCGCCATGCCGGTGATATCGCATTGTGGGCCGGCCTTGCAGGGGGCGCGGAATCAATCCTAATCCCTGAGGCAGACTACGACATGCACGAAATCATTGGCCGCTTAAAACGTGGCCACGAACGCGGCAAGAAGCACAGTATTATTATTGTTGCCGAAGGTGTAGGCAGCGGTGTTGAATTCGGAAAACGCATTGAAGAAGAAACAAATCTTGAAACTAGGGTATCTGTATTGGGCCATATTCAGCGCGGAGGTTCTCCGAGCGCTGCTGACCGCGTGCTGGCAAGCCGTCTTGGCGCATATGCAGTTGAACTGCTGCTTGAAGGAAAAGGCGGACGCTGTGTGGGTATACAAAACAATAAGCTTGTAGACCATGATATTATAGAAATACTGAATACAAAACACACAGTAGAGCAAAACATGTATCAGCTTTCAAAAGAACTGTCTATTTAATGTGCAGCTGAAGGCTGAAGATTTCAGAAGGAAGTGAACCAAATGAGAAAAACTAAAATTGTTTGTACCATCGGTCCGGCAAGTGAAAGTATTGAAATGCTTACGAAATTAATGGAGTCAGGAATGAACGTGGCTCGTTTGAACTTTTCTCACGGAGATTTTGAGGAGCACGGCGCAAGAATTAAAAATATCCGTGAAGCAAGCAAAAAACTTGGTAAAAACGTTGGTATCCTGCTTGATACAAAAGGTCCGGAAATCCGCACACATACGATGGAAAACGGCGGCATTGAGCTTGAAACAGGCAAAGAGCTTATCGTTTCAATGGACGAGGTTGTAGGGACAACAGACAAAATTTCAGTGTCATATGAAGGTTTAGTCGATGACGTTGGACAAGGTTCAACGATTCTGTTAGATGACGGACTTATCGGCCTTGAAGTACTTGATGTTGATGCCGCTAAACGCGAAATCAAAACAAAAGTATTAAACAACGGAACACTCAAAAATAAAAAAGGTGTTAACGTACCGGGCGTAAGTGTCAACCTTCCTGGTATCACCGAAAAAGATGCGCGAGACATCGTTTTCGGTATTGAGCAAGGAGTAGACTTTATCGCAGCGTCTTTCGTACGCCGTTCTACGGACGTGCTTGAAATCCGTGAGCTTCTAGAAGAGCACAATGCTCAGGATATTCAAATCATCCCTAAAATCGAAAACCAAGAGGGCGTTGACAACATTGATTCTATTCTTGAAGTGTCTGACGGCTTAATGGTTGCACGCGGAGACTTAGGTGTGGAAATCCCAGCTGAAGAAGTGCCGCTTGTGCAAAAAGACCTGATTAAAAAGTGCAACGCGCTTGGAAAGCCTGTTATTACAGCGACACAAATGCTTGACAGCATGCAGCGCAACCCGCGTCCGACCCGTGCGGAAGCAAGTGACGTTGCAAACGCGATCTTCGACGGCTCAGATGCGATCATGCTTTCTGGTGAAACAGCTGCAGGAAGCTATCCGGTTGAGGCGGTTCAAACCATGCACAACATCGCGTCCCGTTCTGAAGAAGCTTTAAATTATAAAGAAATTCTTTCAAAACGCAGAGACCAAGTAGGCATGACGATAACAGACGCAATTGGACAATCTGTCGCGCACACAGCGATCAATCTGGAGGCAGCTGCGATTGTCACGCCGACTGAAAGCGGCCATACTGCGCGCATGATCGCGAAATACCGTCCGCAGGCGCCGGTTATTGCGGTTACTGTAAATGATTCTGTTTCCAGAAAACTTGCGCTCGTATTTGGCGTATTCGCGGAAAGCGGCCAAAATGCGAACACAACAGATGAGATGCTTGAGGATGCTGTCCAAAAATCATTGAACAGCGGACTTGTAAAAAATGGCGATCTGATCGTCATTACAGCAGGCACTGTCGGTGAGTCTGGCACGACGAACTTAATGAAAGTTTACACTGTCGGCGATATCATCGCTAAGGGCCAAGGCATCGGACGCAAATCAGCTTTCGGTCCGGTTGTCATTGCACAAAATGCAAAAGAAGCTGAGCAAAAAATGACTGACGGTGCGGTACTTGTTACAAAAAGCACTGACCGTGATATGATTGCATCTCTTGAAAAAGCGTCTGCCCTTATTACAGAAGAAGGCGGCTTGACAAGCCATGCTGCGGTAGTCGGATTAAGCCTCGGCATTCCGGTTATCGTTGGGCTGGAAAATGCGACATCTACTTTAACAGACGGCCAGGATATTACAGTTGACGCATCCAGAGGCGCAGTCTACCAAGGCCGTGCGAGCGTTCTTTAGTCACAGGTGAAAACGGAAGGGGAATCCCTTCCTTTTCTCTTTATCTTGCCTTATGTTGAACAGAGGTGTGTTACACGTGTGGGGGGCCCGGATATGAGATTTTTATTTTTGCTTTTTATTGTGTTTCCGGCATTAGAAATCGGGATATTCCTATTTTCAGGCAAGCTGATCGGCATTTTGCCGACGGTCTTTTTAATGATTCTGACAGGCATTATCGGCGCAGCAGCTGCAAAAAAACAAGGAACCGAAGTGTATTACAAGGTTCAGCGTGATCTTCAATATGGCCAGATGCCGGGGGAAGCGATTGCTGACGGCCTGTGCATTTTCATTGGTGGTCTTTTGCTGATGCTTCCGGGCTTTTTATCAGATTTGGCCGGCGCCTGTTTGCTTATCCCGCTTACCCGCAGCTGGTGTAAGCCGATTCTGTTCAAGTGGCTGAGAGGAATGTCGAAGAACAAACGGATCATCATCAAATAAAAAACGGCAGCCATAAATATGGGCTGCTGTTTTATTTTTGCTGAACGGTGATATAGGACCATATTTCCTTTAATGTGCCTGTTGTGATGAAAGCCTGGATCATGACGAGAAGAGCCGGCCCGGCAATGAGTCCTAAAAACCCGAATAATTTAAAACCGGCAAACAGGGCGATGAGCGTTGCCAGCGGATCGATCCCGATTGATTTACTAAGTATTTTAGGTTCTGTCAGCTGCCGCTGAATAAGAACAACAAGGTACAGTATGCCGATTCCGATTGCCTGAGGCAGCTGGCCTGTAATCGATAAATACAAAATCCACGGCACAAATACGGAGCCCGCCCCCAAATAAGGGAGAAGATCAACAAGCCCTATTAAAAAAGCAATTGTTGCGGCATGTTCAACTTTTAAGAGAGAAAGGCCGATAAATACAATTATCATCGTAATGAAAACGAGAACCGCCTGCGCTTTGATAAAACCGGTCATTGCTTTTTTTAATTCATTGCTGATCGCTCTGCTGTTGGCTGTAACCCGATCCGGCAGAATCGAAACGAACATGGCTTTCAGCTTGTGCCAATCCTTTGTCATAAAAAAAGTTGCCAAAAGAGAAAAAACCAGAACAGCCGCTGTATTTGGAAGAAGCGCGAAAAATCTCGGGATCATTTCTAATATGTGGGACAGCAGCAGTCCGGCATTTTTAGCCGCGGAATCACCGAGTGTCTGAATATGAGTGACGATGGAAGCCTGCTGATTGGTCTCCAATTCTTGAAACAAAAGGGTCAGTTCGTTATAGAGCGGCTGGATATGAGTCGTAAACAATTTTTCGCAATATGAGATAAACGTGCTGATATGCGGAGGCAGCGTTTTTGCAAGATAGGCTGTTCCCGTGACGATTTCGGCTACTAGAATGGTGAGTACACCAAAGGCTGCGAGCAGAAAAAAAGCAAGCACGCCCAGAACATTTATCGTTCGGGGGAATCCTGTCACTTTGTCCAAATAGTCGACAACAGGATGAATTGCTGATGAAAGAATAAGGGCGATCAGGAACGGATAAGTTAACGGAAACGAATAATAGGCTGCAGCTATCGATCCTGCGGTAATTGATATGACAAAGAGGGTTCTGAAGAAAATAGTGATATAAGATTGGTTCACGAAAACGGTCCTCCTCCAGTCAGCATGTCCTATTTATATATATATTCACGCTCCGGCTGAATATGAATACATACATCTTAAGGAGGGATGGCATTGTTTACACAAGCGAATTTATTTTTAATTTTACTCTTGGCTATCGCACTTATCGCAAAAAATCAATCATTGCTTTTTGCTGTATCCGTCCTTTTAATCATCAAAATCGTTGGACTTGATCAGAAATTATTACCAACCATCCAGTCAAAAGGCATTAACTGGGGTGTGACCGTTATTACCATCGCCGTTCTTGTTCCGATTGCGACGGGAGAAATCGGGTTCAAGCAGCTTGGAGAAGCAATGCGGTCTTCCTATGCATGGATCGCCTTGGGAGCGGGAATCGCAGTGGCGCTGATTGCCAAAAACGGCCTGACTCTGCTGGAAAATGACCCGCATATTACAACTGCTCTCGTGATCGGGACCATTCTCGCAGTCGCGCTTTTTGGCGGTGTGGCGGTGGGACCGCTGATCGGAGCGGGGATTGCTTATATTGCCATGCAGATTGTAAAACTGTTCTCTTCATGAAAAAAGCGGCCCGAAAGCCGCTTTTTTTTATAGGCAAAAACCCGCAAATAAAGGCGTTTTTTCGGGAAAATCACAGAATGAAAAAAAAAATTATAGGTAAACATTTAACAAATGTCTGATTATTGTTTATAATGAGAATAGGCATAAACTTAAATAAGCTTATAAGAATTTGTTATGGTCTTTCATAAGCAAGCGGTTTCAGTACTAGCAGGCATTAAAATGTAAGCATTTTCTTTTTGGGGGGAGAAAAACTTGCATCTTGCTTTTTAAGTTAGCCTCATGTTTTTAAAACACTCTTAAAGGGGAAATTTATTGAAAAGGGGATGTTATATATGACAGCGACACGCGGTCTTGAAGGGGTTGTAGCAACAACATCATCTGTGAGTTCTATTATTGATGATACCCTTACATATGTGGGGTATGATATCGATGATTTGACAGAGAATGCAAGCTTTGAAGAAATCATTTACTTACTTTGGCACTTAAGGCTGCCAAACAAAAAAGAGCTTGGTGAGTTAAAACAGCAGTTAGCAAAAGAAGCTGCCGTTCCGCAAGAAATTATTGAGCACTTCAAATCTTATTCCCTCGAAAATGTTCATCCCATGGCTGCTCTTCGGACAGCGATTTCTTTACTAGGCCTGTTTGACAGCGAGGCTGATACCATGAACCCGGAAGCCAACTACAGAAAGGCGATCCGCCTTCAGGCAAAGGTGCCTGGTTTGGTTGCAGCGTTTTCCAGAATCCGCAAGGGTCTTGAACCCGTTGAGCCAAGAGAAGACTACGGCATTGCCGAGAATTTTCTCTACACATTAAATGGAGAAGAGCCTTCGCCGATTGAGGTCGAAGCCTTCAACAAAGCACTGATTTTACATGCCGATCACGAGCTGAACGCGTCAACGTTTACAGCGAGGGTCTGCGTTGCAACACTTTCGGATATCTATTCAGGAATTACTGCAGCGATCGGCGCACTTAAGGGGCCGCTTCATGGCGGTGCAAACGAAGCTGTCATGAAAATGCTGACAGAGATCGGCGAAGTGGAGAATGTAGAACCTTACGTTCGCACCAAGATGGAAAAGAAAGAAAAAATAATGGGGTTCGGCCATCGCGTTTATAAGCATGGCGATCCGCGCGCCAAACATTTAAAAGAAATGAGCAAGCGACTGACCAACCTGACAGGCGAAAGCAAATGGTATGAGATGTCGATTCGTATAGAAGAGATCGTCACATCAGAGAAAAAGCTGCCGCCTAACGTTGATTTCTATTCGGCTTCTGTTTACCACAGCCTCGGCATTGACCATGATTTGTTTACACCTATTTTTGCTGTGAGCAGAATGTCCGGCTGGATCGCTCATATTCTTGAGCAGTATGACAACAACCGTCTAATCCGCCCGCGCGCAGATTACACAGGCCCTGACAAACAAACTTTCGTTCCGGTTGAAGAAAGAGCCTAAAGAACCATTGGAGGCTGGCTTGCGTTAATGAAGTTAGCCTCTTGTTCAGAACAGCAAAAGTGGTTTACAATTTAAATTGAATATTGGGAAAAATCATTTTGTTTTTTATAGAAGAAAAATAAAATGTTTTCTAAATATGAATTACATACTGGGAGGTTTTTATTGTGGCACAAGGTGAAAAAATTACAGTCTCTAACGGAGTATTAAACGTACCAAACAATCCGATTATCCCGTTTATCGAAGGAGACGGAATCGGTCCTGATATTTGGAACGCTGCTTCAAAGGTTTTGGAAGCAGCAGTTGAAAAAGCATACAAAGGCGAAAAGAAAATCACGTGGAAAGAAGTTTATGCCGGAGAAAAGGCTTATAATAAAACAGGTGAGTGGCTGCCAGCTGAAACATTAGATGTTATCCGTGAATATTTCATCGCGATTAAAGGGCCGTTAACGACACCTGTCGGCGGCGGTATCCGCTCTTTGAACGTAGCGCTCAGACAAGAGCTTGACCTATTCGTCTGCTTAAGACCTGTAAGATACTTTAACGGGGTGCCGTCACCGGTAAAACGCCCTGAAGATACTGATATGGTCATCTTCCGTGAAAATACAGAAGATATTTACGCCGGCATCGAGTACGCAAAAGGTTCTGAAGAAGTGCAAAAGCTCATCAGCTTCTTGCAAAATGAGTTAAACGTCAACAAAATCCGTTTCCCTGAGACATCAGGTATCGGCATTAAGCCTGTTTCTGAAGAAGGAACAAGCCGGTTGGTCAGAGCAGCAATTGATTATGCGATCGAGCGCGGCCGCAAGTCTGTAACGCTTGTTCACAAAGGAAACATCATGAAGTTCACAGAAGGCGCCTTCAAAAACTGGGGCTATGAACTTGCAGAGAGAGAGTATGGCGAAAAAGTCTTCACATGGGCTGAATATGACCGCATTGCTGAAAAAGACGGAAAAGATGCCGCTAATAAAGCGCAAAGCGAAGCAGAAGCAGCAGGCAAAATCATTATCAAAGACAGTATCGCTGATATTTTCCTTCAGCAGATTCTAACACGTCCAAGCGAATTTGATGTTGTTGCGACAATGAACCTTAACGGAGACTATATTTCTGACGCTCTTGCTGCACAAGTCGGCGGAATCGGTATTGCACCTGGAGCGAACATTAACTATGAAACAGGACATGCGATTTTTGAGGCGACGCACGGAACGGCTCCTAAATATGCAGGCCTTGATAAAGTAAACCCATCTTCAGTTATTCTTTCAGGCGTTCTGCTTCTTGAGCATTTAGGATGGAATGAAGCGGCTGATTTGGTTATCAAATCTATGGAAAACACAATCGCTTCTAAAGTCGTAACTTACGATTTTGCCAGATTAATGGACGGCGCGACTGAAGTGAAATGTTCAGAGTTTGGTGAAGAACTGATTAAAAACATGGACTAAGCAAGGAAACATCCTAAAATTAGCCATAAAGGAGAAGAGAGACATGGGAAATACTCGTAAAAAAGTTTCTGTTATCGGAGCAGGTTTTACCGGAGCGACAACCGCATTTTTAATCGCTCAAAAAGAATTGGCAGACGTTGTGCTTGTTGATATTCCGCAACTGGAGAACCCGACAAAGGGAAAAGCGCTTGATATGCTTGAAGCAAGCCCTGTTCAAGGCTTTGACGCGAAAGTTACTGGAACATCCAATTATGAGGATACAGCGGGTTCTGACATTGTTGTCATTACAGCCGGTATCGCAAGAAAACCTGGTATGAGCAGAGATGATCTAGTCTCTACAAACGAAAAAATTATGAGAAGCGTTACACGAGAAATCGTGAAATATTCTCCTGAGTCTATCATTGTGGTGCTGACAAATCCTGTTGATGCAATGACATACGCGGTGTACAAAGAATCAGGTTTCCCTAAAGAGCGCGTCATCGGCCAGTCCGGTGTGCTTGATACGGCAAGATTCAGAACATTTGTGGCAGAAGAATTAAACCTATCAGTCAAAGACGTGACAGGTTTCGTTCTTGGCGGACACGGTGACGATATGGTGCCGCTTGTGCGTTATTCTTATGCCGGCGGTATCCCGCTTGAAACTCTTATCCCGAAAGAACGGATTGACGCCATTGTGGAGCGCACAAGAAAAGGCGGAGGCGAAATCGTGAATCTTCTTGGAAACGGAAGCGCGTACTATGCGCCTGCGGCTTCTCTGGCAGAAATGGTCGAAGCGATCTTGAAAGATCAGCGCCGCGTCCTTCCTACAATTGCTTATCTTGAAGGAGAATACGGCTATGAAGGCATCTACCTTGGTGTTCCTACAATTGTAGGCGGCAACGGTCTTGAGCAAATCATTGAACTTGAACTGACAGACTATGAAAGAGCACAGCTGAATCAATCAGTTGAATCTGTCAAAAATGTCATGAAAGTATTATCTTAGTAAAAAGAGAGAAAGGCTTGCTTGATAGAGCCTTTCTCTTTTTGTTATAAATGTAAGCGTTATCAAATGATTCTTTATTTCGTTTAAAAATGATATAAAAGGCGAATTGCCGGAATATCCTGCTTTCGCTAAAATAAAATCATGAAACATGTTAAGATGACATAAAATAGAGAAATAGGATGTCGGGGAATTTAATACTGGAGGCACAGCATGAACAAGAAAATTTTAGTTGTGGATGATGAAGAATCTATTGTTACTCTTTTGCAGTACAATTTGGAACGGTCAGGCTATGATGTCATTACCGCCTCGGACGGGGAAGAAGCACTCAAAAAAGCGGAAACAGAGAAGCCTGATTTGATTGTGCTGGATGTGATGCTTCCAAAACTGGACGGAATCGAAGTGTGCAAGCAGCTGAGACAGCAAAAACTGATGTTTCCGATTCTAATGCTGACAGCGAAGGATGAGGAATTCGACAAAGTATTAGGACTCGAGCTCGGTGCTGATGATTATATGACCAAGCCGTTCAGTCCAAGGGAAGTGAATGCAAGAGTCAAAGCGATTTTAAGGCGTTCCGAAATGGCTGCGCCCTCTAGTGAAATGAAGAATGATGAAATGGAAGGCCAGATCGTCATTGGCGAACTGAAAATTCTGCCTGATCATTATGAAGCGTACTTTAAAGAAAATCAGCTTGAGCTGACACCGAAAGAGTTCGAACTGCTGCTGTATTTGGGCAGACATAAAGGCAGAGTGCTGACGAGAGATTTGCTGCTGAGCGCTGTCTGGAATTATGATTTTGCCGGAGATACGAGAATTGTTGATGTGCATATCAGCCATCTCCGCGACAAAATTGAAAGCAATACAAAAAAACCGATCTATATCAAAACGATTAGGGGATTGGGCTATAAACTGGAGGAGCCAAAAATGAATGAATAAATACCGTGTGCGCCTTTTTTCTGTACTTGTTGTCTGTATGATTCTGGTGTTTAGTGTCCTCGGGCTGTTTTTGCAGCAGCTCTTTGAAACAACTGGTCAAAGGAAAGCAGAGGAACACATTGAAAAAGAAGCCAAATACATGGCTTCGCTTCTTGATTCCGGCAATCTGATTGATCAAGAAAATAAGAAAATCATTAAAGATGCAGGCGGCGCGCTCGATGTGAGCGCATCCGTTATCGATACAGACGGCAAGGTGCTGTACGGGTCAAACGGGGTAGCGGCAGATTCTCAAAAGGTGCAGGCGCTTGTTTCTGGCCATGAGGGTGTTCTTTCAAAAGCGGATAACAAGCTTTATTACGGACTTTCGCTTAGAAGCGAAGGTGAAAAAACAGGATATGTGCTGCTTTCTGCCTCTGAAAAAAGCTACGGCTTGAAAGGCGAAATGTGGGGGATGCTGACGGCCAGTCTTTGTACCGCATTTATCGTCATTATTTATTTTTATTCCAGCATGACCTCACGTTACAAAAGATCAATTGAAGCAGCGACAAACGTAGCAACAGAACTGTCCAAGGGAAACTACGATGCCAGAACGTACGGCGGCTATATCAGGCGCTCTGATAAGCTCGGCCGTGCGATGAATAGCCTTGCCGTTGATCTGATGGAAATGACGAGAACGCAAGAAATGCAGCGAGACCGGCTGTTAACAGTCATTGAAAATATCGGCTCCGGGCTGATTATGATTGATGGAAGAGGTTTTATCAATCTCGTGAACAGGTCTTACGCCAAGCAGTTCCATATCAATCCGAATCAGATGCTGCGCCGTCTTTATCATGATGCATTTGAACATGAAGAAGTGATCCAGCTTGTCGAAGACATTTTTATGACGGAGACAAAGAAATGCAAGCTGTTAAGGCTTACGATCAAGATTGAACGGCGTTATTTTGAGGTTGACGGCGTTCCGATTATGGGACCGGACGATGAATGGAAAGGAATTGTGCTCGTTTTCCATGACATGACGGAGACCAAGAAATTAGAGCAGATGAGAAAGGATTTTGTGGCCAATGTATCTCATGAGCTGAAAACGCCGATTACGTCTATTAAAGGGTTTACGGAGACGTTATTGGACGGGGCGATGGAGGACAAAGAGGCGCTTTCTGATTTTCTCTCTATTATTCTAAAGGAAAGCGAAAGGCTTCAGTCTTTGGTTCAGGATCTGCTCGATCTCTCAAAAATAGAGCAGCAAAATTTCATGCTCAGCATCGAAAAGTTTGAGTCAGCCAAAATGCTTAGTGAAATTGAAACGCTTCTAAAGCATAAGGCTGATGAGAAAGGCATCTCCTTACAACTGAATGTCCCGAAAGACCCGCTCTATGTATCGGGTGACCCGCACAGGCTGAAACAGGTATTTCTTAATCTCGTAAACAATGCGTTAACCTACACGCCTGAGGGGGGTTCTGTAGCTATCAATGTAAAGCCCGGAGAAAAAGACATTCAAATTGAAGTTGCCGATTCCGGAATCGGAATTCAGAAAGAAGAAATTCCGCGCATCTTCGAACGTTTTTACCGTGTAGATAAAGACAGAAGCAGGAATTCTGGCGGAACAGGCCTAGGCCTTGCGATCGTCAAACATTTAATAGAGGCACATGAAGGGAAAATCGATGTCACAAGCGAGCCTGGACGGGGAACCGTCTTTACCGTGACGCTGAAACGTGCTGCTGAAAAATCCGCCTAATGTTTACAAAGGTTTAACAATATCTTCATGCACTGTTAAACCTATGCTGGTAGGATGTAGTAGAACCCCTTCATCCAAGGAGCCAATTTTGACGGCGGGAACCTTTTTGTGTTCCCGTCCTTTTTTTGTGTCTTCTCTTTTAGTTCACGTCATTTTCCTTTCAAATTGAACTTTGTTAAAATAAGAGGAGCGAATGACTATGTAAGAGATGAACGGAAGCCTGAGGCTTCTTAGGAGGATATTGAATGACGGAACGAAAAAAATTAGTGCTTGTAGACGGAAACAGTTTGGCTTACCGAGCGTTTTTTGCCTTGCCGCTGTTAAGCAATGATAAAGGTGTTCATACGAATGCCGTATACGGCTTTGCGATGATTTTGATGAAGATGCTTGAGGATGAAAAACCGACGCACATGCTGGTTGCATTTGATGCCGGGAAAACAACATTTCGTCACGGCACATTTAAAGAATATAAAGGCGGCAGACAGAAAACCCCGCCTGAGCTTTCCGAACAAATGCCGTTTATCCGTGAGCTGCTGGATGCGTATCAGGTCAGCCGCTACGAACTGGAACAATACGAAGCCGATGATATTATCGGCACATTGGCCAAATCGGCTGAAAAAGACGGATTTGAAGTAAAGGTTTTCTCAGGAGATAAGGATTTAACTCAGCTGGCAACAGACAAAACGACAGTTGCCATTACGAGAAAAGGAATTACCGATGTTGAATTTTACACACCGGAGCACGTCAAAGAGAAATACGGGCTTACGCCTGAACAAATCATTGACATGAAGGGTCTGATGGGCGATTCCTCAGATAATATCCCGGGTGTGCCCGGCGTAGGAGAAAAGACAGCGATTAAGCTATTAAAACAGTTCGCCTCCGTTGAAAAGCTGCTGGAGTCCATTGACGAGGTGAGCGGAAAGAAATTGAAGGAAAAGCTTGAGGAATTTAAGGATCAGGCATTGATGAGCAAGGAGCTGGCGACGATCATGACGGATGCGCCGATTGAGGTATCCGTTTCTGGCCTGGAATATCAAGGCTTTAATCGTGAACAGGTCATTTCCATCTTTAAAGATCTTGGATTCAGCACGCTTCTTGAACGTCTTGGGGAAGACAGTGAAGAAGCGGAGCAGGATCAGGCGTTAGAAGAAATTAATGTCGAAACCGTCACAGACGTAACAAGCGGTATATTGGTTTCTCCATCCGCTTTTGTCGTTGAACAGATTGGCGACAATTATCACGAAGAGCCGATTCTCGGATTTTCGATCGCAAATGAAACGGGATCTTATTTTATTCCGAAAGACATTGCCGTGGAGTCTGAGGTGTTTAAAGAATGGGTGGAAAATGACGAGCAGAAGAAATGGGTTTTCGACAGTAAGCGGGCTGTTGTCGCTTTGCGCTGGCAGGGCATTGAACTGAAAGGGGCGGAGTTTGATACGCTTCTTGCGGCTTATATCATCAACCCCGGCAATTCATATGACGACGTCGCAAGCGTGGCTAAGGATTACGGCTTGCATATCGTTCAAAGCGATGAATCAGTTTACGGCAAAGGAGCAAAACGGGCAGTGCCGTCAGAAAATGAACTGTCTGAGCACCTTGTCAGAAAAGCGTTAGCCATTCAAAGCCTTCGGGAGAAACTCGTTCAGGAGCTGGAGAACAACGATCAGCTTAAACTGTTTGAAGAGCTTGAAATGCCTCTTGCGCTTATTCTGGGCGTAATGGAATCAACTGGCGTCAAGGTTGATGTTGACCGTTTAAAACGGATGGGTGAAGAACTGGGCGCGAAGCTGAAAGAATATGAAGAAAAAATCCATGAGATTGCGGGAGAACCGTTTAATATCAACTCTCCTAAACAGCTTGGTGTCATCTTGTTTGAAAAGATCGGCCTGCCTGTCGTGAAAAAAACGAAAACAGGCTATTCAACGTCTGCCGACGTGCTTGAAAAGCTGGCTGACAAGCATGATATTGTCGACTGCATTTTGCAGTACAGGCAAATTGGCAAGCTTCAATCGACATATATTGAAGGGCTTCTAAAGGTGACGAGACCGGATTCACACAAGGTGCACACACGGTTTAACCAGGCGTTAACGCAAACAGGCCGCCTCAGCTCTACTGATCCGAATTTGCAAAACATTCCGATCAGACTTGAAGAAGGGCGCAAAATCCGCCAAGCTTTTGTTCCGTCTGAAAAAGACTGGCTCATTTTTGCAGCTGATTATTCGCAAATCGAGCTGCGGGTGCTAGCCCATATTTCAAAGGATGAAAATCTTATCGAAGCTTTCACAAATGATATGGATATTCATACAAAAACGGCAATGGATGTGTTTCATGTCGCAAAGGATGAAGTGACATCCGCGATGAGACGCCAGGCGAAAGCGGTCAACTTTGGCATCGTATACGGCATCAGTGATTACGGGCTGTCACAGAACCTTGGCATTACCCGAAAGGAAGCAGGAGCATTCATCGACCGTTATTTGGAAAGCTTCCAAGGCGTAAAGGCGTACATGGAGGACTCGGTTCAGGACGCTAAGCAAAAAGGCTACGTGACAACGCTCATGCATCGACGCCGTTACATTCCTGAGCTGACGAGCCGAAACTTTAATATCCGCAGTTTTGCGGAGCGGACAGCAATGAATACGCCGATTCAAGGTAGCGCCGCTGATATTATAAAAAAAGCCATGATTGATATGGCTGCCAAGCTGAAAGAAAAACAGCTGAAAGCAAGGCTGCTGCTTCAAGTACACGATGAATTGATTTTTGAAGCGCCGCAGGAAGAAATTGAAATCCTTGAAAAACTTGTTCCTGAAGTGATGGAGCATGCGCTTGCATTAGATGTCCCGTTAAAGGTGGACTTTTCATCAGGACCATCTTGGTACGATGCGAAATAAACAGAGATAGGAAGTGATGGATGTGCCGGAATTACCAGAGGTTGAAACAGTCCGGCGCACTCTGACCGGGCTTGTAAAGGGAAAAACAATCAAATCGGTAGAGATCAGATGGCCCAATATCATCAAACGTCCTGCCGAACCGGAGGAATTTGCGCGAAATCTAGCAGGAGAAACGATACAGTCTATCGGTAGACGGGGAAAGTTTTTACTGTTTCATTTAAATCATTATGTTATGGTTTCCCACCTGCGAATGGAAGGGAAATATGGGCTTCATCAAGCGGAGGAGCCGGACGATAAACACGTGCATGTCATATTCACGATGACAGATGGAACCCAGCTTCGTTACCGGGATGTGCGGAAGTTTGGAACCATGCATTTATTTAAACCGGGAGAGGAAGCGGGAGAGCTCCCGCTTTCTCAGTTAGGGCCGGAGCCTGATGCAGAAGAATTTACGAGTGTGTATTTGAAAGAGCGGCTTGCCAAAACAAACCGTGCTGTCAAAACCGCCCTGTTGGATCAGAAAACGGTTGTCGGACTCGGGAACATTTATGTAGACGAGGCTCTTTTCAGAGCGGGTGTCCATCCTGAGACAAAAGCAAATGAATTGTCAGACAAAACAATCAAAACACTTCACGCTGAAATCAAAAACACCCTGCAGGAGGCGATTGACGCGGGCGGCAGCACAGTCCGTTCGTATATCAACTCCCAAGGGGAAATCGGAATGTTCCAGCTGCAGCATTTTGTGTACGGAAAAAAAGACGAGCCGTGCAAAAATTGCGGAACGATGATTTCAAAAATTGTCGTCGGAGGCAGGGGCACGCATTTTTGCGCGGAGTGCCAGAAAAAAAAGTAGCATAACGCTTCATCGTCCAAGCTGTCGGTGCATATATCAGTAACTCTGTAATAGAGGATGCCATTTTCGAAACACGGATTTTTCACTTTACCATATACATGATTGTGATGAATCCCGGGCATTTCACATCTGATTCAAGAGCACCAACAGAAAGGAAGAAACGGATATGCAAATGGTTTCTATACTGCTGCTGGCGTTGGCTGTCAGCTTGGACAGTTTTTCAGTCGGATTTACGTACGGATTGAGAAAAATGAAAATACCGTTTAAAGCGATTTTGGTTATCGCCTGCTGTTCCGGTGCTGTCATGTTTATATCCATGCTGATCGGGAGCTTTCTTACAAAGTTTTTTCCTGTATATGTGACGGAGAAGCTTGGCGGTTTGATATTGGTCGGAATTGGTGTATGGGTTCTGTATCAATTTTTCAAACCGGCAAAAGACAAAGAATACTTATTGCATGAAAAAACGCTGCTTAATTTAGAGGTTCGGTCATTAGGGATTGTGATTCATATTTTGAGAAAACCTATGAGTGCGGATATCGACAAATCGGGTGTGATTAATGGAATCGAGGCGGTCTTATTGGGATTTGCCTTATCTATTGATGCCTTCGGAGCAGGTATAGGCGCAGCCATTCTCGGTTTTTCACCGATTATGATGAGCATCGCCGTGGCCATTATGAGCTCGCTGTTTGTATCAATCGGAATTAACGCCGGCCATTTTCTGTCTAAGTGGAAATGGATTGATAAAATGGCGTTTTTGCCGGGGCTTCTGCTGATCACGATTGGGCTCTGGAAATTGTAAAAAGGAGTGGATCTCTTGACCTTAGTCATTGGTTTAACGGGAGGAATAGCCAGCGGCAAAAGCACGGTAGCCAATATGCTGATTGAAAAAGGAATAACAGTTATAGATGCAGATATCATCGCCAAACAAGCGGTAGAAAAAGGGACGCCCGCCCACCGGCAAATCATTGACGAATTCGGTGAAGACATTCTGCTCCCAAACGGTGATATAGATAGAAAAAAGCTTGGGGCACTGGTATTTACAAATGAACAAAAGCGCCTTGCTTTAAATGCAATTGTTCATCCCGCAGTCAGGCAGGAAATGCTTAAGCGCCGTGATGAAGCCATTGCAAATCAGGAGGCGTTTGTTGTATTAGATATCCCGTTATTGTTCGAAAGTAAATTGGAATCTTTAGTTGATAAAATTATTGTGGTTAGTGTGACAAAAGAGCTTCAGCTTGAGCGCCTGATGAATCGCAACCAGCTGACGAAGGAAGAAGCGGTCAGCCGAATCCGCGCTCAAATGCCATTAGAGGAAAAAACAGCAAGAGCAGATCAAGTCATCGATAACAGCGGCACGCTCGAAGAGACTAAGCAGCAGCTTGATGACACCATCAGCAGCTGGGCATAATGCAAAACACCGTTCAATATGAACGGTGTTTTTTGTGATTAAAAATCAAAGTTGTTCGGGTCAGGACCGACGCGCAGGTTTTCATTCAGCGCATCGATGCGATTCATGTCATCCTGTGTTAATTCAAAGTCAAATACGCTGGCGTTTTCTTTCATGCGTTGTTCCTTCGTGGATTTAGGAATCGTAATGATGCCATGCTGCAGATCCCAGCGCAAAATGGTTTGTGCTGCAGATTTGTTATATGTTTGAGCGATGCCTGCCAGTACAGGATGATCAAGCAGCTGTTCCTGCATTAAATGTGACCAAGCCTTCATCTCATATTCCTCCTTTTTGTGATGTGCCGTATAAATAAAAAAGAGCAGATTCAAATCAGGCCGGCAAATGTGATTATGAAAGATATCGTCAAGAAAGAAAAGTACGTACTATAGTCAATTTTTGGTGCCTGTAAGGAGAATGAATTGTATGGAGAAGAAAAAATATAACATTTCTGTTGAAGCCACTCTTGAGTGATCGGCGGAAAGTGGAAATGCGTCATTTTATGCCAGCTGACGCACGGAAAAAAACGCACGAGTGAATTCAAGCCTCGATGCCCAACATTACGCAAAAAATGCTGACACAGCAGCTTCGTAAGCTGGAAACGGACGGTGTCATTAACCGGATCGTATATAATCAGGTTCCTCCGAAAGTGGATTGTGAGCTCGGCGAATACGGCCGTAGCTTAGAAGGGATTTTAGATATAATGTGTGCTTGGGGAGCGAATCATATTAACAAAGTGTACGGGGCTTTCAGTGTTACAAGAAAGTGTGCTCAATGATAAGTTAAAACAGGAATGATAAAAATGAAGGCAGTCAGTGCGGAGCGCTGGCTGCTTTTTGATTCTGAGGACTGAAATTGTGTGCAAGAAAATATATCATGCATCATAAATTAGCGTTATAATCGTTGATTTTTATCAAGATGTACTGGCGAATTCGTTTTAATGTGTTATACTAATTTCAGATAACAACAAATTAGGATGGCATAATTGATAAGGGGTGTCCAACATGAAGGTAAAAGTAGCGATAAACGGGTTTGGAAGAATCGGAAGAATGGTTTTTAGAAAAGCGATGTTAGACGATCAAATTCAAGTAGTGGCCATTAACGCCAGCTATTCCGCAGAAACGCTGGCTCATTTAATAAAGTATGACACAAATCACGGCAGGTACGACAAAGAGGTTGTGGCCAGTGAAGACAGCCTGATTGTAAATGGAAAGAAAGTGCTTTTGTTAAACAGCCGTGATCCAAAACAGCTGCCTTGGCGGGAATTTGATATTGACATAGTCGTCGAAGCAACAGGGAAGTTTAATTCAAAGGATAAAGCGATGGGCCATATAGAAGCGGGCGCAAAAAAAGTCATTTTGACTGCTCCGGGAAAAAATGAAGACGTTACCATTGTGATGGGAGTAAATGAGGACCAATTTGACGCTGACCGCCATGTCATTATTTCAAATGCGTCATGCACGACCAACTGCCTTGCGCCTGTTGTAAAAGTGCTGGATGAAGAGTTTGGCATTGAGAGCGGGCTGATGACTACAGTTCACGCGTATACGAATGACCAGAAAAATATTGATAATCCGCACAAAGATTTGCGACGGGCGCGGGCATGCGGTGAATCCATCATTCCGACGACAACAGGAGCGGCAAAGGCGCTTTCGCTTGTGCTGCCGCATCTGAAAGGAAAGCTTCACGGCCTCGCCTTGCGTGTCCCGGTTCCGAATGTCTCATTGGTTGATCTCGTTGTCGATCTGAAAATGGATGTGACGGCTGAAGAGGTAAACGAGGCATTTAAACGGGCTGCCAAAACTTCGATGTACGGCGTGCTTGATTATTCAGATGAACCGCTCGTCTCGACTGATTATAATACGAATCCGCATTCTGCGGTCATTGACGGGCTGACAACAATGGTAATGGAAGGGAGTAAAGTTAAGGTGCTCGCATGGTATGACAACGAATGGGGCTACTCGTGCAGAGTCGTTGATCTGATCCGCCATGTAGCGGCACGAATGAAACATCCGTCTGCTGTATAAAATAAGGTCGTGGACATATTTTGAAGAAAAAACCCTTAACAGCATATTTCTAAAAAAACGCACCTTGCAAATTAGACTTAAACACAGTATACTATTTTTCGTGAACTTCTTGCTTGAGACTGTTTCGGAATTACTTAAAGGGTTAGGACCTCTCCGGACTAACTTTCCCCCGTGGTAAATGGCCGACCCAGTTGTTGGAATTTCACTTTTTAATTCTTGTTAAGGGGGGTCCATGACTATGGAAACAATGGGGCGTCACGTTATCTCCGAGCTATGGGGATGCGATTTTGATAAGCTGAATGACATGGATTTTATTGAAAAAACGTTTGTAAATGCTGCTCTAAAATCAGGTGCTGAGGTGCGCGAGGTTGCATTTCACAAATTTGCACCGCAAGGCGTAAGCGGAGTTGTGATTATTTCTGAATCACACTTAACTATTCACAGTTTTCCTGAACACGGATATGCGAGCATTGATGTTTATACTTGTGGAGACTTAGATCCTAATGTCGCTGCTGACTATATCGCAGAGGCATTACATGCTGATACAAGAGAAAACATTGAAATACCGAGAGGAATGGGGCCTGTGCAAATTAAACAGGCGCAAGCGAAAGTACTATAAAGTAAACACGAACACAAAGGGAGCTGAAGCTAGAAAGCCGTTATGCGCTTTTTAGCTTATGCTCCTTTTATTTTTATAAACAAACAAGCGCGGTCAGCTTTTTCTTTTTTCATTTTTTTTGTAAAATAGAAAGAGATTTTCACAAACCACCTGATGCTGTAGATACAGCTTTACTCACAACGGCTCTCCTGACAGATGGCTGTCACATTTATTTTTAAAAGGCGGAGGCTGCCGAAAATACATTCCAGGGAACGAAATAGTTGGGAGCTGATTTTATTGAAATGTCCTTCATGCCAGCATAACGGAACGCGGGTCCTTGATTCACGGCCTGTGGATGATGGGAAATCCATTCGCCGAAGACGCGAGTGCGAATGCTGCCATTACCGGTTTACCACCTTTGAAAAAGTGGAGGAAACCCCGCTCATCGTCGTGAAAAAAGAAGGCGTGCGGGAGGAATTCAGCAGAGAAAAAATGCTGCGCGGCCTCATAAAAGCATGCGAAAAAAGACCCGTTCCACTCAAAACACTTGAAGACATGTGCTTTGATATTGAAAAAGAACTTCGCAATCAAGGCTGCTCTGAGGTGAAAAGCGAATTCGTCGGAGAAATGGTCATGGACCGGCTGGCTAAGATTGATGAGGTCGCATATGTGCGGTTCGCGTCTGTCTATCGGCAGTTTAAAGATATAAACGTCTTTATCGACGAATTAAAAGACTTAATAAAGAAAGAGCGTTAAAAGAGCTAAGAGGATTCTTCTAGCTCTTTTCTCATGTGCAAAATTGGCATTTGATAGATATAAGAAACGGTGTAAAATGAAAGGTAGAAACAAATTCGGAAGGTTTGAGAATGTATGGCTGACTATTGGAAAGATGTACTGCCTGTAGATCCGTATGCGGTCAAAAGCAGATCGATGCTTCAGGATATAGACAGACAAATAATCACACAACTGTACCAGCCCTTAATCGGCCCTGTTGCATTCTCACTTTATATGACATTGTGGGGAGAACTGGAACAAAACCGTCTGTGGGGCGGCGAGTCCACACATAGACAGCTGATGGGGATGACACAGTCTAATTTAAAAACGATCCATCAGGAACAAGGGAAGCTCGAGGGCATCGGATTGCTAAAAGTATATATGAAAGAATCCGAGCGGCAGGAGCGCCTCTTTATATATGAACTCCTTCCGCCGCTCAGGCCAAATGAGTTTTTTGAAGACGGGATGCTGAATGTTTTTCTGTATAATAGAGTCGGAAAAACAAAATACCAACAATTAAAACAATTTTTCACGCATCCGGCCATTTCAGAGGATGCGAAGGACATTACGCGGCCGTTTAATCATGCGTTTGAATCGCTGCAGCCGAGTGAATGGAAGCTTACATCTGACATGGAGGAAACGGTGAGACTTGCGGAGGGCACAGAATATACTTCTGTCGGACATGCTCCGTCCTACACCATAACAGAGGATGTGTTTGATTTTGATTTGTTTTTAGCGGGACTTTCTGAGACGATGATTCCGAGAAAAGCGATGACCCAGCAGGTGCGGGACACAATCAAAAAGCTTTCTTATCTGTACGGTATAGACCCTTTGCAGATGCAAAATGTCGTGATGAGCGCAATTGATGAGCGTGACGTTATTACGTCGGAGGCTTTAAGAAAAGCGGCTAGCGACTGGTATCAAATCGAAAGAAACGGACAGCTGCCAGACGTCGTTGAAAAAACACAGCCGGTGCATCTGCGAGAAGGCGAAAAACCGGCGGAAGAGGATTCACTGGACGGGAAGCTGATCGCATTGCTGGAGACGATTTCTCCGAAGAAGCTTCTGCAGGACATTGCCGACGGAACAGAGCCGTCAAAAGCTGACCTGAAAATCATAGAAGAAATTATGTTTGAACAGAAGCTCGAGCCAGGCGTTACAAATGTGTTAATTTATTATGTCATGCTGAAAACCGACATGAAGCTGTCGAAAAATTATATCCAAAAAATCGCTTCGCATTGGGCGCGCAAAAAGGTAAAAACGGTCAGAGAAGCGATGAAGCTCGCGATAGAAGAAAACCGCCAATACCTTGAATGGGCTGAAGGGAAAGCAAATCAGCCTTCGAAACGAAACCAAAAAGTGATTCGCGAAGAAAAACTTCCTGACTGGATGGGAGAAAAAGAGACAGCCTCCGAGTCAGAATCCGGACAGGAGAAGCTGCATCCGCAGGACTTGGAAGAACAGAAGAAAAAGATGATGGAAGAAATGAAAAAACTGAAAAAATACTCTGCCTATTAAAGACAGAGATGCGGGGTGAAGGAATAGATGGAACCAATCGGCCGTTCCCTGCAGGGCGTAACCGGCAGGCCGGATTTCCAAAAACGTCTTGAACAAATGAAGGAAAAAGTCATGAAGGATCAAGATGTTCAGGCATTTTTGAAGGGAAACGAAGAAGTGATTGATCAAAAAATGATCGAAAAGAGCTTAAACAAGCTTTATGAATATATCGGGCAAAGCAAGAAATGCTCCTATTGTTCGGAAGATAAAGATTGCAACAATTTATTGGAGGGCTACCATCCGAAGCTTGTTGTCAATGGCCAATCTATTGATATTGAGTACTATGAATGTCCGGTTAAACGGAAACTCGATAAACAGAAAAAACAGAAGTCCCTTATGAAAAGCATGTATATTCAGCAGGATCTTCTCGGAGCGACTTTCCAGCAAGTTGATATCAGTGACCCGAGCAGGCTTGCGATGTTCCAGCATGTGACGGATTTTCTGAAAAGCTATAATGAGACGGGAAAAGGGAAAGGGCTGTATTTACACGGGAAATTCGGGGTAGGAAAAACGTTTATGCTCGCTGCGATTGCCAATGAGCTGGCGGAAAAAGAGTATTCCTCGATGATCGTCTATGTGCCCGAATTTGTGAGAGAGCTTAAGAATTCGCTGCAAGACAAGTCATTGGAAGAGAAACTCAATATGGTAAAATCAACACCCGTATTGATGCTTGATGACATCGGAGCGGAATCAATGACCAGCTGGGTTAGGGATGAAGTCATCGGAACAGTGCTCCAGCACAGAATGTCCCAGCAGCTGCCGACTTTCTTTTCGTCTAATTTCTCACCTGATGAGCTGAAGCATCATTTTACGTATTCGCAAAGGGGAGAAAAGGAAGAAGTAAAAGCGGCAAGACTTATGGAGCGAATTTTATATTTGGCTGCTCCAATCCGCCTGGACGGAGAAAACCGCCGACATCCGTAACTGCTGCGGTTCAAAGGGGAAGGAACTGAGGGTATGAAACGAAAAACAGCTGTTAAATGGCTGGCAGTGCTTGCAGGTGCAGGTGTAATCTTTTGGGGAAATAAAACGTATTTGAATCTATCGCCGAAAGAGATCAGGATATGGGTATTGTCGTTCGGGGCCTTTGCACCGCTGATGTTTATCGGGATATCCATCGTCAGGCCTCTTATTTTATTTCCCGTATCTGTTGTTTCTCTAGCGGGAGGACTCGCATTTGGCCCGCTTCTCGGCACGCTTTACACGTTATTCGGTTCAATGTGCGCTTCAGCTGTTTCGTTTTTTGCCGCAGGTTTGTTTGCGGCGAAAAAGAACGGCCATTACGACAAGCTTGAAGCCATTCAGAAGCAGATGGAGGATAACGGATTTTTTTATATCTTTCTTTTAAGAATCATGCCGATCAATTTTGATTTCATCAGCTATGCGGCAGGCCTTTCCAATGTCAAAGCGCTGCCGTATTTTGCGGCGACGGCCGCCGGAATCATTCCTGGGACCATCGCGCTGAATGTGCTGGGAGCGAGCTTTTCAACTGGAAATCTGCCGGCTTTCTTTATGGTGCTCGCTTTGTATAGCGTGTTTATTTCGCTGCCGTTTATCTTCAGAAAGAAAATGCAAAACTTGTTCCAAGAATCAAATTAACATTTGCCAATGACCTTTACGTCTATTTTAAAAACATCCCCCATATACTTGTAACAGATGCCGTAAGGGGGGACAAACATGCTTGAAATAATCTTTGAAGATGACCATGATGCAGCCGCTTTTTTACATCTCATTCAGCATTCGGACGATCGGAACTATATCATTGTCCGGGAAGGCATACGAAAAATCGGGATTGAAAAAGCTAAGCCGGCTATCTCTATTCAGCGTTTTATGGAGCCGATTCTGGTCAAATTTTTTTTAGAGTGCAAAGAAGACGAACATATGCTGTCATTGATTGAGGAAACATACTGCTTCACGGATCAGGATGAACAGCAGCAAATCCTTCAGCTCGCACATAGTATTATTGAAGGAGAAGCGGGCGATCTTCCGTTTGAGCCGCTAAAGCTTTCGCGGAAACAATCAATTTTGGATGAACTCCAAACGATTCGTTTAGAGGAAGGCTTATTTTCCATTCGTTCCTTTCAGACCTTCCGGCTCGGACAATACTACAAGCAGCTGAGAGACATTACGGAAGCGGCGATAGATGAATATAAGATGGAACAGGAATATCAAAACTTTATTCAAACACTCAGAGACTATGTAACGGCCAAACAGCCGCGAATCAAAAAGGTGCATATTGTCCATGACGGCTCATTTACAATTTGGGAGCTGCGTTATGTGCAGGAACGGGAAAAAATGAAATACATAGACAGGCGATTTGTCCGGGATCATCCTATGTACATTGATTCTCATTTGCTCGCGCCGCTGATCTCCATCGCGCCTGATGAAGTGGTGCTTTATACCGACCAGCCCGAGCATATGATGGCAAGGACCATTCAAAACGTATTTCAAGAGCGACTGGAAATGCTTCCGCTACATGCTTTTTCAGACGCAGAAATACCGGTAGAGCACTCAGAAGGATAAGGGCCGGCAGCCTGTATATATAGGGCTGTCGGTTTGGAAAAAAGGAAATGCGATCGTGTTGATTTTTTGGAATGAACAATTTATAATACATAGGAGATTAAGATAGACACACGTATTGATAAGGACATGAAGGAATGATAACCGGCTCAAAGAGAGGGAAGCCATGGCTGCAAGCTTCCCAGCTAAGGACCATTCGCTTTACCGCCTTTGAACTTCAGCTGTGAACCCCTTGATAAGGAGCAGTAATGGCTGACGGGAACTCCCGTTACAGAGATTAGAGCCGCAAGTGCCGGAATATTGGCTTTGCGGAAAAAAGGGTGGAACCACGATTCCGTTTATTCAACCTCGTCCCTTTCATAGGGGGCGGGGTTTTTATATGCAAAAAAAGGAGTGACATAGATGTCAGATATGGTAAAAATCACATTTCCTGATGGAGCAGTCAAGGAGTTTGCGAAAGGAACAACAACAGAGGATATCGCGGCATCCATCAGTCCGGGATTAAAGAAGAAATCATTAGCCGGAAAACTGAACGGAGAAGAAATCGATTTGAAAATGCCGATCAATGAAGACGGTAAAGTGGAAATCATTACAGAAGGCTCTGAAGAAGGCCTTCAAATAATGCGCCACAGTACGGCTCACTTGCTGGCTCAAGCGATTAAACGCATTTATAAAGATGTCAAATTCGGTGTCGGTCCGGTCATCGAAAACGGTTTTTACTACGATGTAGAAATGGAAGAAGCGATTACGCCGGAGGATCTGCCGAAAATTGAAAAAGAAATGAAAAAAATCGTTAATGCGAACCTCCCGATCGTTCGAAAAGAGGTCAGCCGCGAAGAAGCGAAAGCCCGTTTTGCTGAAATCGGCGATGACCTGAAGCTTGAACTATTGGATGCGATTCCGGAAGGAGAAACCGTTTCGATCTATGAGCAAGGCGAATTCTTTGACCTGTGCCGCGGCGTACACGTTCCTTCAACAGGAAAAATCAAAGAGTTTAAACTGTTAAGCCTTGCAGGCGCATACTGGCGCGGTGACAGCAATAACCAAATGCTTCAGCGCGTATACGGCACAGCTTTCTTCAAAAAAGCTGATCTGGAAGAGCATCTTCGCATGCTTGAAGAAGCGAAAGAGCGTGACCACAGAAAGCTCGGCAAAGAGTTAAAGCTGTTTGCGAATTCTCAAAAAGTCGGACAAGGCTTGCCGCTTTGGCTGCCAAAAGGGGCGACAATCCGCCGCGTCATCGAGCGCTACATTGTCGATAAAGAAATCAGCCTCGGCTATGAGCATGTATACACACCAGTGCTTGGAAGCAAAGAACTGTATGAAACATCAGGGCACTGGGAGCATTATCAGGAAGGCATGTTCCCTCCGATGGAAATGGACAACGAAACCCTTGTGCTGCGTCCAATGAACTGTCCGCACCATATGATGATTTACAAACAAGACATTCACAGCTACCGCGAGCTTCCGATTCGGATTGCGGAGCTGGGAACGATGCACCGTTATGAAATGTCAGGTGCGCTGTCAGGCCTTCAGCGCGTGCGCGGCATGACATTAAACGATGCACATATCTTTGTGCGCCCGGATCAAATTAAGGACGAGTTTATCCGTACAGTCCGTTTAATTCAGGACGTATATGAAGACTTTGGCTTAAGTGATTACACATTCCGTCTGTCTTACCGTGATCCTGAAGACACGGAGAAATATTTTGATGACGATGAAATGTGGAACAAGGCGCAATCCATGCTGAAAGAGGCAATGGACGAAATCGGCCATGACTATTACGAAGCAGAAGGTGAAGCGGCATTCTATGGCCCTAAACTTGATGTTCAGGTAAAAACAGCGATCGGCAAAGAAGAAACATTGTCTACGGTTCAGCTTGATTTCTTATTGCCTGAACGTTTCGATCTGACTTATATCGGTGAAGACGGCAAGCAGCACCGTCCGGTTGTAATTCACAGAGGTGTCGTATCAACAATGGAACGCTTTGTTGCCTTCTTAATTGAAGAACACAAAGGCGCGCTGCCAACATGGCTTGCACCGGTTCAATTCCAAGTCATCCCGGTTTCTCCTGCTGTGCATTTAGACTACGCGAAAAAAGTGCAGGAACGCCTGCAACGTGAAGGCCTGCGTGTAGAAGTCGACAGCCGTGATGAAAAAATCGGCTACAAAATCCGTGAAGCGCAAATGCAAAAAATCCCGTACATGCTTGTGGTCGGTGATCAAGAAGCAGAAAACGGAGCGGTAAACGTCCGTAAGTACGGAGAGCAGAACTCTGCAACCATTTCGCTTGATGATTTTTTGAAAAAAGCAGTAGCTGAAGCGAAAAAATAAGCTAAAAAAGCATGATCTCGTTGAAGAGATCATGCTTTTTTTATTTCTCTATTATAGGAAACAAATCATGAAGGCTGCTGATGATGTAATCAGGTGCCACGTCCGTTTCGTTTTTCTTATCCGTCCGGTTGATCCAAACGGTTTTGATTCCGGCTCTTGAGGCGCCTAAAATATCAGTATTCAAATTATCGCCGACCATGATCGCATCGTCTGTTTCAATATTCATCAGCTCAAGGCAATGTTCAAAAATGGAAACATCCGGTTTCCCTTTGCCAAAAGCGCCAGAGATGACAATTTCATTGAAATAAGGGGCGAGCTCAGGGACGCCGGCGAGCTTCTCTTTTTGCAGGCTCGGATCGCCGTTTGTCAAAAGCAGCAGTTCATACTTGCCTTTTAATTGATCGAGCACTTCAAATGTTTCATCATATACAAATGGGCGTTTTCTGCGCTCTGCCGCGAAAAACTCTCCCAAGTATTCGCCATATGCGGGATCATCAATGCCAAGCGCCTTTAGTCCGTTTATCCATGCGTTTTTTCTGTACTCCGGCACAATCTTGTTCAGCTTCTGAAATCCTTCACTGATCGGTTCTGAGAAATTGGACCATAGTCCTTCAAACGGGTTAATGCCGATCATCACTGTATATGGATACGTCTCATATGACATGTACAATTCTCTCGCCGCTTCGCGAACAGCTGCTTCAAATGCCTGCGGGTCGAGGCCATATTTTTTCTCTGCCTGTAAACAAGTTTCTGCAAATGTTGTTCTGACGCTTTTTTCATCCCAAAGTAGTGTATCGTCTAAATCAAAAAATACGGCTTTCATGATCTTCTCCTCTGCTTCAGATTCAAATCTTTCAGCCAAAAGGCTCATGTTTTATTTTACAATAGATAAAAGCCTTGTGAAATATGTTTTCAGATGATTTTAAAAAAACAGTCAGCCATGAAGCTCATTGATCGAAAACATGCTAGAATGAAAACGGAAAGAATAGGTGACATGCATGATTCATTTAATGATTATGATGCTTGAAAGGGTAGGGATTATTGTGATTTTGGGGTTTATTCTCGCCCATACGAAGCTTTTCAGGCAAGCTCTTCAGAATCTGGACGGCTATAAAGGAAAAGCGGTTTTAATCTCTATTTTTTCTCTCTTCAGCATCATCAGCAATTATACAGGCATCGAAATTCAAAAAAATATGATTGTAAACAATGACTGGGTGTTTGCGATAGATCCGTCGGGCTCTATCGCGAATACCCGTATTTTGGGCGTGGAAATCGGAGGCCTTCTCGGAGGACCGTTTGTAGGGGCGGGAATCGGTGTACTGGCGGGCCTTCACCGTTTTTCGCTCGGCGGCAGCACGGCCTTAAGCTGTGCGGTATCATCGGTTTTAGCGGGTGTTCTAGCAGGTTTGATCGGACGGTATTTTACGAAGCGCTACCGAATGCCGACACCGCGAATCGCCGCTCTTGTGGGAATCGGAATGGAGTCACTGCAGATGGTGATTATTTTGCTGATGGCGAAGCCGTTTAGTGACGCTTGGGAGCTTGTCAGCATGATCGGGATTCCGATGATACTCATCAATGGAACAGGCAGTTTTATTTTCCTGTCGATTATTCAAGCGATCATTCGCAAGGAAGAGCAGGCAAGGGCGCTTGAAACGCACAGAGTGCTGACGATTGCTGACCAGACGCTTCCTTTTTTTCGCCAAGGATTAAATGAAAGCTCCTGTAAAAGTGTGGCGGCTATTATCCATAAGCTGACCGGAACAGATGCTGTTTCTCTCACTGATAATGAGAAGATCCTTGCGCATGTCGGCGCGGGAATAGATCATCACATTCCATCAAAAAGCTTGATCACCGGCCTTTCCAAAAAGGTGATCAAAACAGGAGAAATCATGAAGGCGGTTACTCAGGAAGAGATTGAATGCACGCATGCTGAATGTCCCTTGCACGCGGCGATTGTCCTGCCGCTGACATCAAACGGCAATACAATCGGCACCTTAAAAATGTACTTTAAAAGCCCGGCAGGCCTGAGCCAGGTAGAGGAGGAGCTTGCTGAGGGGCTGGCCATGCTGTTTTCGACACAGCTTGAGCTTGGGGAAGCAGAGCTGCAAAGCAAGCTTCTCAAAGATGCTGAAATCAAAGCGCTTCAAGCACAGGTGAATCCGCATTTTTTATTTAATGCGATCAACACGATTTCTGCATTATGCCGCACGGATGTTGAAAAAACCCGGAAGCTCTTATTGCAGCTCAGTGTTTATTTTCGTTCAAACCTTCAAGGAGCGAGGCAGCTGCTAATTCCGCTCTCAAAGGAGCTGAACCACCTTCACGCCTATTTGTCATTAGAACAGGCGCGTTTTCCCGGGAAATATAAGATTGAACTCAATATTGACAGCAGGCTGGAGCAGATTGAAATCCCTCCGTTTGTTTTACAGGTGCTTGTGGAGAACGCGCTTCGGCATGCGTTTCCGAAAAAACAAGACATGTGCAAAGTTACGGTCTGTGTCTTATCTGATGTTACATCCGTCTATATGAAGGTGACGGATAACGGACGGGGAATTCCGCCGGACGTCCTGCCGGATCTGGGAAAGAAACCGTTTCCGTCTAAGGAGGGAACCGGTACAGCGCTCTATAACCTGAACCAGCGGCTGATTGGTTTATTCGGTCAGCAGGCTACACTGAATATCAAAAGTGAGGTTCAGAAAGGGACAGAGGTTTCCTTTCAAGTGCCAATGCAACAGATGAAAGAGGGAGAAGAACATGCTCAGGGTGTTAATAGTTGATGATGAGATGCTAGCGAGGGATGAACTAGCTTACTTGCTCAAGCGGACCAATGAGGAAATGGAAATCAATGAAGCGGAAAATATCGAATCTGCTTTTGACCAAATGATGGATCAAAAACCTGACTTGCTGTTTTTAGACGTTGATTTATCGGGAGAAAACGGTTTTGATATTGCTAAGCGATTGAAGAAAATGAAGCATCCTCCTGCTGTTGTGTTTGCGACGGCGTATGACCAATATGCGCTCAAAGCGTTTGAGGTGGACGCTTTAGATTATTTAACCAAGCCTTTCGATGAGGAAAGAATTCAGCAAACGTTAAAAAAATATAAAAAAGTCAATCGGGATATTGGTGAAACAGATCAGAGCAGCCATGCCGGCCAGCACAAACTGGCGCTATCTGTCGGAGAATCAATTGTGATCGCAGATACGAAGGACATTGTCTATGCCGGAACGGAAGATGGTCACGTCAATGTAAAAACCTTCGAAAATTCTTATACAGTCAGCGATACGCTCGTTGTCATTGAGAAAAAGCTGCCTGATGCTGATTTTATCCGCGTCCATCGGAGCTTTGTCGTCAATACCGAATATATTAAAGAAATTCAGCCATGGTTTAATTCTACATATAATCTGATCATGAAAGACGGATCGAAAATACCGGTGAGCCGGACATACGCAAAGGAATTGAAAAAGCTGCTCCATATTTGATGGGCGGCTTTTTGCATTTCAGCCATTTGATTCTGCAACTCAGTCCCGTAATTCGGCATGTTACCTTGTAAGCGCTTTATAACAGGTTGTTCTTATTTATAATGGGGGTACTAAAGAGAAAGAGGTGAAGAAAATGAGTGCTAAAAAAGTGTACGGGTTTTTAACACAAGCATTTATTTTTGCCGTCATTATGCTGGTTTCGAATATGATTGCCGCTATTGTCCCAATTCCTATCCCGGCATCGGTTGTAGGGTTGGTCTTATTATTTCTCCTATTATGTTTGAAAGTTATTAAACTGGAACAAGTAGAAACGCTCGGGACGTCTTTAACCTCTTTGATCGGATTTTTATTTGTCCCGTCAGGTATATCTGTTATGAATTCGCTTGGTGTGATGCAGCAATACGGCCTGCAAATTGTTCTTGTCATTCTGCTGGCAACGATTATATTGTTGGGGGCTACAGGATTGTTTTCTCAGCTGATTCTTTCGCTAAGCGGAAAACGCAAATCCGCAGCGGACATGAAAACAAAAACAGTGCAAAGCCCGCAGAACAATAACGAACTCGTTCACCATTAAGGAAACAGGAGGTTCAGCAGATGGAAAGCACAATGAGTCCTTATTTCGGAATTGTCGTATCACTGGCTGCATTCGGCATCGGCACTTTTTTATTTAAGAAAACGAAAGGCTTCTTCCTTTTCACTCCTTTGTTTGTTGCCATGGTGCTTGGGATCGCATTTTTAAAAATCGGCGGTTTTTCCTACGCGGACTATAATAACGGGGGAGAAATCATTAAGTTTTTCCTTGAACCGGCAACGATCGCTTTTGCCATTCCTTTGTACAAACAAAGAGATAAGCTGAAAAAATACTGGTGGCAAATCATGTCCTCTATTATCGTTGGCTCTATTTGCTCTGTCACAATTGTTTATTTGCTCGCAAAAGGCATTCACCTCGATGCGTCAGTGATGAAAAGCATGCTTCCGCAGGCGGCTACAACGGCAATTGCACTTCCTTTATCAAAAGACATCGGAGGCATCAGCGACATCACAGCCTTTGCGGTTATTTTTAACGCTGTTATTGTTTATGCGCTCGGGGCGTTGTTCTTGAAGGTGTTTAAAGTAAAGAATCCGATATCTAAAGGCTTGGCTCTCGGAACGTCCGGACATGCACTCGGTGTAGCGGTCGGTATCGAGATGGGAGAAGTCGAAGCTGCGATGGCAAGTATTGCTGTTGTCGTAGTAGGAGTGGTAACGGTTCTGGTCATCCCTGTATTCGTGCAGCTGATCGGAGGATAAGCCAAGGCTGATAGCCTTGGCTTTGTCTTTTATGATGTGTAGCTGACTGGTTCAGACACTTTACATTCTGGATGAGAATGCAAAGATTTTCTTTTTCTTTCTTGCACTCATAGAAAACCCATGTTACAATGAGAAAGTTGTTCCGGAGAAGTCATCCTTGACTAAAGATCCGGCATTGTGTAGAATAGTTATTGAATTGAATATAAATCACAAGCAGAAGCACCCGCTTCTCACCTGATTGACACATGCATGTAGTTGGCAGGTTGACCGTACATTTTTATTGATACAGATGTTCGTAGTGTGGGTGTTTTATAATGCCCGCACTTTTTGTTTGCCTGCAGAATGCAGTCAAAAGAGTGTGAATCAATTCGAAGAAACTATGGAGGTGGCTCATTATTAGCAAAGATCAATTGGTTAATGAGGGTATCCGTGCACGTGAGGTCCGCTTAATCGGACAAAATGGCGACCAGCTTGGAATCAAGTCCCGTCAGGAAGCACTTGAAATCGCCGGCCGCGCAAATCTTGACCTTGTGTTAGTTGCAGCAAATGCAAAACCGCCTGTCTGCCGCATCATGGACTACGGAAAGTTCAGATTCGAGCAGCAGAAAAAGGACAAAGAAGCACGCAAAAATCAAAAAATCATTAACTTAAAAGAAGTTAGATTAAGTCCGACAATCGATGAGCACGACTTTAACACGAAGTTGCGCAATGCGATTAAATTCCTTGAAAAAGGCGATAAAGTGAAAGCTTCTATCCGCTTTAAAGGACGCGCAATTACTCATAAAGAAATCGGCCAGCGTGTACTAGACCGTTTTTCTGAAGCATGTGCTGAGGTTGCGACTGTCGAAACAAAACCAAAAATGGACGGCCGCAGCATGTTTTTAATGCTCGCGCCGAAAAACGAAAAGCAATAAGGAGGAAATCCCATGCCAAAAATGAAAACTCACCGCGGATCTGCTAAACGTTTTAAAAAGACAGGTTCTGGGAAGTTAAAACGTTCTCACGCATATACAAGTCACTTATTCGCCAACAAATCTCAAAAGCAAAAGCGTAAGCTTCGCAAGAGTGCTGTTGTAAGCGCAGGAGACTTCAAACGCATCAAACAACAGCTTGCTAACATCAAGTAATCGGACAAGGAACAATTAGGAGGGAAATTTAATGCCAAGAGTAAAAGGCGGAACTGTGTCGCGTCAGCGTCGTAAAAAAGTTCTTAAATTAGCAAAAGGTTATTTCGGTTCAAAACATAGATTATACAAAGTAGCAAACCAGCAGGTCATGAAATCTGGAAACTACGCTTTCCGTGACCGTCGTCAGAAAAAACGTGACTTCCGTAAGCTTTGGATCACTCGTATCAATGCAGCTGCTCGCATGAACGGTCTTTCTTACAGCCGTTTAATGCACGGTCTTAAGCTTTCTGGTATCGAAGTAAACCGTAAAATGCTTGCTGATCTTGCTGTAAACGATCTTACTGCATTCAATCAGCTTGCTGATACTGCTAAATCTCAATTAAACAAGTAATCATATAGAGCCGCTCTCCAGCAGAGCGGCTTTTTTATATAAAGGATGGGGCAACATGGTTATTGCTGTTTATTTGGTGCTGATAAATCTGTGCGGTTTTTGGGTGATGGGGGCTGACAAACGAAAAGCGCAGCAGCACAAATGGAGAATTTCTGAAGACAGGCTGTGGCTGATAGCGATCGTGTTTGGAGCATTCGGTGTCTGGCTTGGCATGCAAACCTTCAGACATAAAACGAAGCACGTCTCTTTTAAGTATGGAGTGCCGCTTCTTCTGTTGATTGAAGCGGTCTTGATTGGCATTTATTACAGCCCGTTTGATTTATAAAAAGCAGAAAAGCGTTTTAGCGCTCTTCTGCTTTTTTTGCGAGTTTAATGGGCTGGTCCCAGTCAATCTTACAATTCGGATAGCGTTCCAGCACTTTTTCTTCAATGTTCTCAAAATCTTTTGCAGACAAATGCTTCAGCTTCTCAGGAGATTCTGTCCAGACAAAAATGGTATGGATAAACAGCGGATGATCTTTGGAAGGAATATGCTTTTCTCCTTCAAAAAGCACGCCTTTATACGTCAGTTGAAAGTTCTTACGGGCATTGTTCTGTTCATCAATAATATAAAAATGTTCTTTTGATTGGGCCAGTTTGAGCCTTCTCTTTGGACTGGCGACATATTTGACCGCGGCATAAATACAATAAGCAAAAAGTGCAAGTACTATAATCCTTAGAACCATGACAAACATTGTGTGAAGGCACCTCCCTTATTGTGATGATCTGATGTAATACGAAGAGCATAGAAAAAGGTTTCACTTTTTTAAAAGAAAAGTTCTAAAAACATATACCCGATTTTCAAGTGAAATAGTCGTATGGTTAGCGTCAGGTTTTGTATAATAAGAATGCAGGACTGATGAAGGAGGTTTTGGAACATGGCAAAATTAGATGAAACATTGACCATGCTGAAAGATTTAACAGATGCAAAAGGCATACCGGGCAATGAGAGAGAAGTAAGGCAAGTGATGAAATCATACATAGAACCATTTGCTGATGAAGTGACAACAGATCGTCTGGGCAGTTTAATCGCCAAAAAAACAGGTGCGGAAAACGGCCCGAAAATTATGATTGCCGGGCATTTGGACGAAGTCGGTTTTATGGTGACGCAAATCACTGATAAAGGCTTTATCCGTTTTCAAACCGTTGGCGGCTGGTGGGCTCAGGTGATGCTGGCTCAGCGTGTAACCATCGTGACGAAAAAAGGGGAAATCACAGGGGTTATCGGCTCAAAGCCGCCTCATATTTTATCTCCTGAAGCGAGAAAAAAATCAGTGGAAATAAAAGAGATGTTTATTGATATTGGAGCTTCAAGCCGAGAAGAAGCCTTGGAATGGGGTGTGCTTCCGGGAGATATGATCGTTCCTCATTTTGAATTTACAGTCATGAACAATGAAAAATTCCTCTTGGCGAAGGCGTGGGACAACCGCATCGGCTGTGCGATTGCCATTGATGTGTTAAGAAATTTACAAAACACAGCTCATCCAAACATTGTGTATGGCGTGGGAACTGTGCAGGAGGAAGTCGGCCTGAGAGGAGCGAAAACAGCAGCATACACCATTCAGCCTGATATTGCGTTTGGTGTTGATGTAGGGATAGCAGGAGACACGCCTGGGATTTCTGAGAAAGAAGCGCAAAGTAAAATGGGCGAAGGGCCCCAGATTATCGTGTACGATGCATCCATGGTTTCTCACAAAGGTTTGCGAGATGTCGTTGTCGCTACGGCGGAGGAAGCGGGCATTCCGTACCAATTTGATGCCATTGCCGGCGGCGGAACTGATTCGGGAGCCATCCATTTGACGGCAAATGGTGTTCCCGCGCTGTCCATTACCATTGCAACCCGCTACATTCATACACACGCGGCTATGCTGCATCGTGATGATTATGAAAATGCGGTCAAATTAATTACAGAAGTCATTAAGAAGTTAGATCGAAAGACAGTTGACCAAATCACATATGAATAAAAATCATCAGAATCCGCTATAAAAGGCGGATTCTATTTTTTTGTCTGTACAAATTCAATAAGTAACCCTACAATAAGGTTATATATAGAAAATATGTGCTAGTCTGGATGATAGACAAGTTTTCTATATCTCAAAAAAAGGGGGATTTGATGAATATGAAAAAGAAAGCGTTTTCTGGTTTATTGCGTTTTTCTTGCGCAGCTTTAACAGCTGGTGCTGTGATGTTGTCCGCTTTACCGGCATCAGCCGCTTTTTGGGGAGCATCAAATGAGCTTCTCCATGATCCGACGATGGCAAAGGAAGGAAATACTTGGTATGCTTTCGGGACAGGGCTTTCAGATGAAAACGGACTTCGCGTACTGAAAGCGGACAGCAACGGGGTATGGAGAGTTCAAAAATCCATTTTCACCAGTCCTTTATCATGGTGGCGCCAATACGTGCCTAATTTCGAACGAAACCAATGGGCTCCGGATGTGACATATTACAACGGAAAGTACTGGCTTTACTATTCTGTTTCTTCGTTTGGAAGCAATACCTCTTTAATTGGCCTTGCTTCAGCTACTAATCTCAGTTCGGGCAACTGGAAGGATGAAGGGCTAGTTACTCGGTCAACAAGTGCCAATAATTATAATGCCATTGATCCTGAGTTAACCATTGATAAAGATGGAAACCCTTGGCTAGCATTCGGTTCATTTTGGGGCGGAATTAAATTAACAAAATTAAATAAATCTACGATGAAACCGACTGGTTCATTATATTCAATAGCGGCCAGACCAAATAACGGCGGTGCTCTGGAAGCCCCTACATTAACATACCATAATGGCTACTATTACTTAATGGTTTCATTCGATAAATGCTGTGAAGGCGTAAATAGTACGTACAAAATTGCTTACGGCAGATCGAAAAATATTACAGGTCCTTATGTAGACAGAAACGGTAGAAGCATGATGAATGGAGGAGGTACGATTCTTGATGCCGGCAATGAACAGTGGAGAGGGCCGGGCGGACAGGATATCGTAAACGGGAACATACTCGTGCGTCATGCTTATGATGCAAAAGACAACGGCATACCAAAGATGTTAATCAATGATTTGAATTGGAGTTCAGGCTGGCCGTCTTATTAAGATAAAGCCAATCGTTCACATCTCTTTGTTTAGCCCTGATACATCAGGGCTTTTTTTAATGGAAAGCGGAATCGGAAGATGAATTGACAGAAAAATCATAGTTTTAAGAATACGTTTTTTCACCTAAAAACCTAGTAACCAATCATTTCTTTTTGTAAAAGAATACAAAAATGATTGACAGTCAATAAACCTACTAATATAATAAAGTTGTTCGTACAAATTAATTGTTAATAGTTTATTTTTTGTTATTAGTCCGTATCTGTTTGGGTAATTGAAAGCGTTTTACTATAGGAAGAAAGGGGCAGATTACATGCTTCAGACAAAGGATTATGAATTCTGGTTTGTAACAGGAAGCCAGCACCTATACGGGGAAGAGACACTGGAACTGGTGGATCAGCATGCGAAAAGCATTTGCGAGGGGCTCAGCGGGGTTTCTACCAGATATAAAATCACTCACAAGCCTGTCGTCACTTCATCGGAAACCATCAGACAGCTGTTAAGAGAAGCGGAGTACAGTGAGACATGCGCTGGCATCATTACATGGATGCATACATTTTCTCCCGCAAAAATGTGGATAGAAGGTCTTTCTTCTTATCAAAAACCGCTTATGCATTTGCATACTCAATATAATCGCGATATCCCTTGGGGTACGATTGACATGGATTTTATGAACAGCAACCAATCCGCACATGGCGATCGTGAGTACGGTTACATCAACTCGCGAATGGGTCTGAGCCGGAAAGTCGTTGCAGGCTACTGGGATGATGAAGAAGTGAAGAAAGAGATTTCCCAGTGGATGGATACGGCGGCTGCATTAAATGAAAGCAGATATATTAAGGTTGCCAGATTCGGAGATAACATGCGTCACGTCGCGGTAACGGACGGAGACAAGGTGGGGGCGCATATTCAATTTGGCTGGCAGGTTGACGGGTATGGCATCGGAGACCTTGTAGAGGTGATGAACCGCATCACCGACGACGAGGTTGACACGCTCTATGCGGAGTATGACCGGCTCTATGTGATCAGCGAGGAAACAAAACGTGACGAAGCAAAGGTAGCGTCCATTAAAGAACAGGCGAAAATTGAACTTGGATTAACCGCTTTTCTTGAACAAGGCGGATACACGGCATTTACGACATCGTTTGAAGTGCTGCACGGAATGAAACAGCTGCCAGGACTTGCCGTACAGCGCCTGATGGAGAAGGGCTACGGATTCGCCGGTGAGGGAGATTGGAAGACGGCGGCCCTTGTACGAATGATGAAAATCATGGCTGAAGGAAAAAGAACGTCCTTCATGGAAGATTATACGTACCATTTTGAACCGGGAAATGAAATGATTCTAGGTTCACATATGCTGGAAGTGTGTCCGACTGTCGCTTTGGATCAACCGAAAATTGAGGTTCATCCGCTTTCTATCGGGGGAAAAGAGGACCCTGCACGTTTTGTATTTAACGGCATCAGCGGTTCAGCTATTCAAGCAAGCCTTGTTGATATCGGCGGGCGTTTCCGCCTTGTTTTGAATGAAGTTAACGGACAAGAAATAGAAAAAGATATGCCGCATCTGCCAGTGGCCCGTGTTCTCTGGAAGCCGGAGCCATCATTGAAAACAGCGGCGGAGGCATGGATTTTAGCCGGCGGCGCACACCATACCTGCTTGTCTTATGAACTGACAGTGGAGCAAATGCTCGATTGGGCAGAAATGGCGGGAATCGAAAGTGTTCTCATTTCCCGTGATACGACAATTCACAAGCTGAAACACGAATTAAAATGGAACGAGGCGCTTTACCGGCTTCAAAAGTAGAAAGGGGGATGCCACTTGGCTTACACAGTAGGAGTTGATTTTGGAACTTTATCAGGAAGAGCGGTGCTCGTTCATGTCGAAACAGGGGAGGAACTGGCGGCTGCTGTAAAAGAATACAGGCATGCTGTCATCGATACCGTCCTTCCAAAAACGGGTCATAAGCTGCCGCGGGACTGGGCGCTGCAGGATCCGGCTGATTACCTCGAAGTCTTGGAAACAACCATTCCGTCTTTACTCGAACAGACGGGTGTTGAACCGAAAGACATTATCGGGATTGGTATTGATTTTACGGCATGTACAATCCTGCCTGTTGACAGTACAGGGCAGCCGTTATGCATGCTGCCGGAATATGAAGAGGAGCCGCACAGCTATGTGAAGCTCTGGAAGCATCATGCGGCTCAAAAACATGCTGATCGGCTCAATCAAATCGCGGAAGAAGAAGGAGAAGCTTTTTTACAGCGGTACGGAGGAAAAATTTCATCAGAATGGATGATTCCGAAGGTCATGCAGGTTGCTGAAGAAGCGCCTCACATTTATGAAGCGGCTGACCGGATCATCGAGGCTGCAGACTGGATCGTGTACCAGCTGTGCGGCTCGCTCAAGCGAAGTAATTGTACAGCAGGATATAAAGCGATTTGGAGTGAAAAAGCGGGCTATCCGTCAGATGATTTCTTTAACAAATTAAATCCTTTAATGAAAACGATTACAAAGGGCAAATTAGCAGGTTCTATTCATTCAGTAGGGGAAAGAGCGGGAGGACTTACTGAAAAAATGGCACAGCTGACAGGCCTTCTTCCAGGGACAGCTGTCGCGGTTGCCAATGTGGACGCCCATGTTTCCGTACCGGCGGTCGGCATCACAGAGCCGGGGAAAATGCTGATGATTATGGGAACCTCGACGTGCCATGTACTTCTAGGCGAAGAGGTGCATATCGTGCCCGGTATGTGCGGTGTCGTGGACAATGGAATTCTTCCGGGTTATGCGGGCTATGAAGCCGGGCAGTCCTGTGTCGGTGATCATTTTGACTGGTTTGTGAAGACATGTGTCCCGCAAGCGTATCAAAAGGAAGCAGAGGAAAAAAACATTGGCATTCATGAGTTGCTGAGTGAGAAGGCAAACCTTCATGCGCCGGGTGAAAGCGGATTGCTTGCTTTGGATTGGTGGAATGGAAACCGTTCAACCCTTGTTGATGCTGATTTAACAGGAATGCTGCTTGGCATGACGCTGCTGACAAAGCCTGAAGAGATGTATAGAGCTTTAGTTGAAGCGACAGCTTACGGAACCCGGATGATTATCGAAACGTTCAAAGAAAGCGGGGTTCCGATTGAGGAGCTGTACGCAGCCGGCGGAATTGCTGAGAAAAACCCGTTTGTCATGCAGATTTATGCGGATGTGACAAATATGGACATTAAAATCTCCGGTTCCCCGCAAGCGCCTGCCCTAGGATCTGCCATTTTCGGCGCGCTTGCCGCAGGTAAAGAAAACGGCGGATACAATGACATCAAAGAGGCAGCGGCGCACATGGGGAAACTGAAAGATATATCTTATACGCCAAACGCCGAAAACGCCGCGGTGTATGAAAAATTGTACGCTGAATATAAAGAACTGGTTCACTACTTCGGAAAAGAAAACCATGTGATGAAGCGTCTGAAAACAATCAAAAATCTTCAATTTTCATCTGCCGCCAAAAAGAATTCATAAAGGGTGATGGAGCATGCTTGAAACATTAAAAAAAGAAGTGCTGGCTGCCAACCTGAAGCTTCAAGAGCATCAGCTGGTAACCTTTACGTGGGGAAATGTCAGCGGCATTGACCGTGAGAAAGAAAGAATTGTCATCAAACCTAGCGGAGTCGAATACAGCGACCTGACAGCTGATGACTTGGTTGTTTTGAACCTTGAAGGAGAGGTCGTCGAAGGCTCGCTCAAGCCTTCTTCAGATACACCTACTCATGTTTATTTGTACAAAGCCTTTCCGAACATCGGAGGAATTGTCCATACCCATTCTCAATGGGCGACAAGCTGGGCGCAATCGGGAAGAGACATACCGCCTTTAGGCACGACACATGCTGATTATTTTGACAGTGCGATTCCGTGTACAAGAGAGATGTACGATGAAGAAATCATCCATGATTACGAACTGAATACAGGAAAAGTCATAGCTGAAACCTTTCATCACCATAACTATGAACAGGTGCCGGGCGTACTCGTGAATAACCACGGCCCGTTCTGCTGGGGCACGGACGCTTTAAATGCCATCCATAACGCAGTTGTATTAGAAACAGTTGCGGAAATGGCCTATCACTCCGTGATGCTGAACAAGGATGTAAACCCAATCAATACAGTCCTTCACGAAAAGCATTTTTATCGAAAACACGGAGCAAATGCGTATTATGGCCAGTCATGATTCCGCTGTGTCACCGGCCGGCATTCTGATTGACTTGGACGGTACTGTATTCAGAGGAAATGAATTGATTGAAGGGGCAAGAGAAGCAATCAGTACGCTTCGGGGAATGGGGAAGAAAATCGTCTTTTTGAGCAATCGGGGGAATATCTCCCGTGCCATGTGCAGAAAAAAACTTCTCGGCGCGGGGATTGAAGCTGATGTAAACGACATTGTTCTGTCGTCAAGTGTCACAGCAGATTTTCTGAAGAAACATTATCGTTTTTCAAAAGTGTGGGTGCTTGGAGAACAAGGCTTGGCAGACGAGCTGAGACTGGCCGGTGTAGAGCACGCGAACGAACCGAAGGAAGCGGATTGGCTTGTGATCTCCCTTCATGAAACACTCACGTACGAAGATTTAAATCAAGCCTTTCAAGCTGCCGCTGGCGGCGCTCGTATCATGGCTACAAACAAAGACCGCTCCTTTCCGAATGAAGACGGCAATGCGATCGATGTGGCCGGTATGATCGGAGCGATAGAGGCTTCCGCTCAAGCAAAAACAGAGCTTGTTGTCGGAAAGCCGTCATGGTTGATGGCGGAGGCTGCCTGTACAGCAATGGGGCTGTCCGCACAGGAATGCCTGATTATCGGAGACGGTATTGAATCTGACATTGCGATGGGAAAGCTTTATGGCATGAAAAGCGCCTTAGTGCTTACTGGTTCTGCGAAACCGGGTGAGCAGCGTTTGTACACGCCGGATTATGTGCTGGAATCCATTAAGGATATAACCAAATTGGCTGAGGAGGGGATTCTGTTATGAATCGTATCGCAGCTGACGTTGAGCAAGCTTTTGAACTCGCCGGAGAAAAGACACTTCCTATAGAAGTTGAAGAAATTGTTATCGGCAAACAAGCAGCTGATTCGCTATTGGATTATGTAAAAAGAAAAAACAACAAACAGATTGTCCTTGTCTGCGACTCGAATACACATCGCATTGCGGGAAGCGATTTGGAAAACCGCCTGCATCAAGAAGGGTTTCAGGCTGAGTGCCTGATCATTCCGGAAAATGAAGCCGGAGATGTGACAGCTGATGAACGCTCGCTCATTCATGCGCTGATCCATACGAAAAAAACAACAGATGTTATGATCGCGGTCGGTTCGGGCACGATTCATGATATCGTGCGCTTCGCAGCGTTTCAGAGGGATTTGCCATTTATTTCCTATCCGACTGCTCCATCTGTAGACGGATTTACGTCAGCCGGGGCGCCGCTTATTTTATACGGTACGAAAACAACCATCCAAACGAAGGCTCCGTCCGCTCTGTTCGCTGATCTGGATCTATTAAAAGCGGCACCCCAGTCAATGGTTGCGGCTGGATTTGGCGACATGCTCGGGAAAATCACGTCTTTAGCTGATTGGGAAATATCCCGCCACCTTGCCGGCGAGCCTTATTCTCCAGCGGGGGCTAAGATCGTTCAGGAGGCGCTGGAAGCCTGTATCGCACACACAGAAGACATTGCGATGAAAACGGAAACAGGCATACAGGTTTTAATGGAATCTTTAATTGTATCAGGTCTTGTCATGCTGGCTTTAGATCATTCCCGCCCGGCATCAGGCGGAGAGCATCATATTTCCCATTGGATTGAGATGGAATTAATGGAGAAAAACCGGCCTCAGATTCTCCATGGGGCAAAGGTGGGCTGTGCCGCTGTGTTATTAACTGACACATACAGAAAGCTCGCCCAGGATGACGGACTGAACGAATTTTCTCCGCGCTGGCGGCAAGCCATTCAATCGGCTTATGAAACGCTCCCGGAAGGAGAAGTGCTGACCGATTGGCTGAGATCAGCAGGAGGCCCTGCGTTTTTTGACGAAATCGGTGTCGGGCAGGATTCCGTCAAGAATGCCTTCAGACACGCGCACACATTAAGAGACCGCTGCACCGGATTAAGAATCATCAATGAAAACAAAACGCTGATCAATCATGGTCTATATGAATAGCCCGCACCTCGAATGGAAGGGGTAACGCAAATGAAAAAAATGACTGCCTGTTTTCTTGTGCTCATGATGCTGCTGACATTATTCATTGCTGGGTGTTCAGCAGAACGATCATCCGGGAAATCGGGTGAAACCGAGCTGACCTTTTGGACTTTTAATGGACTTCATGAGCAGTTTTATGTAGAAATGGTGAAGGAATGGAACAAAAAATATCCTGACCGCAAAATTAAACTGAATACGGTCGTTTATCCATATGGGCAAATGCACGATAATTTGTCTATCTCCTTAATTGCGGGAGAAGGCGTCCCTGATATTGCCGATGTCGAATTGGCCCGTTTTTCAAACTTTTTAAAGGGCTCTGACATACCGCTTGCCGACCTGACTCCGCTGATTGAAAAGGACCGCGATAAATTCGTTGAGGCGCGGCTTACCTTGTACAGCAAAAACGGCAAGCTTTACGGGCTGGATACGCATGTAGGAACGACAGTGATGTTTTATAACATGGATGTGATGAAAAAAGCCGATGTCAATCCTGATGATATCAAAACATGGGATGATTACCATAAAGCCGGGCAGAAAGTGCGCAAAGTGACCGGAAAGCCGATGGGAACGGTGGAAACCAATGATTCCGCAACGTTCTTATCCATGATTTCACAGCAAAAATCAGGTTATTTTGATAAAAACGGCAAGCTGATCCTTAATAATGACACCAATGTAAAAACAATTCAATTTTTAAAGGACATGATTAATGATAAAACGATGATTGCCGCACCGGGCGGCGGGCATCACAGTGAAGAATATTACGGCTTTATGAACCAAGGCGGAGCAGCGTCGGTTCTGATGCCGATTTGGTATATGGGAAGGTTCATAGATTATATGCCTGATCTGAAAGGGAAGATTGCCATCCGGCCGCTTCCGGCGTGGAAAGAGGGGGGCGACCGTTCGGCAGGTTTGGGCGGTACGGCAACTGTTGTGCCGAAGCAATCCAAGCATGTTGAGTTAGCAAAAGAGTTTTTGGCCTTTGCGAAGGGCTCTAAAGAAGGAAACAAAAAGCTTTGGAGCGTACTCGGGTTTGACCCGCTTCGCTGGGATGTCTGGAGCTCTCAGGAATTGAAGGAGAAAAACAAATACACGGATTACTTCCAAAACGGAACAGGCATTTTTTCTATGCTGCTCGATATCAAGGACGAAATCAATCCGATTTATTTACACGAGGATTTTGCCAAGGCTTCAGACCTTGTCAACAGAAGCGTATTGTTCGACGCACTTAAATCTCAGCAAAAAACGCCTAAGCAAGCCTTGGACAGAGCGGCAGGTGAACTGAAACAGAAATAGAATCCCATTCAAAAAGTGAAAGCGGGGAGGTTCTCATGAAACCTGTGAAAACGGGAACGGTTCATCCCGTTCCCTCAGCTGCGAAACAATCAGGCTGGCGAGATCTATTTTATTCCAAAAAAGCGGCGCCCTATCTGTTTACAGCGCCATTCGTTTTATCCTTTCTCGTATTTTTTTTATACCCCATCATTAGCGTCTTCATCATGAGCTTTCAAAGAATATTGCCGGGAGAGGTAACGTTTGTCGGATTGTCCAATTACACTGCGCTAAACAATCCGACGTTCTATACCGCCCTTTGGAATACGCTGGAATACACCTTTTGGACGCTGATTGTGCTGATTCCTGTCCCATTGCTTCTGGCCATATTCCTGAATTCAAAGCTGGTCAAATTCAGAAATATATTCAAATCAGCGCTATTCATTCCGGCATTGACTTCCACTATTGTGGCGGGGATCATTTTTCGGCTGATCTTCGGGGAAATGGAAACGTCGCTGGCCAATTCCATCTTACTCAAACTTGGCTTTTCACCTCAGAACTGGATGAACAATGAACATACCGGCATGTTTTTGATGGTGCTGCTTGCTTCGTGGAGATGGATGGGAATCAACATCCTTTACTTTTTGGCCGGCCTGCAAAATGTGCCGAAAGAGCTGTACGAAGCCGCCGATATTGACGGCGCGAATACGATGAAAAAATTCCGGCACATTACGCTGCCGTTTCTCAAGCCTGTATCTGTATATGTGCTAACCATCAGCATCATCGGCGGATTCAGGATGTTTGAGGAAAGCTACGTCCTTTGGCAAAATAATTCCCCAGGTAATATCGGTCTGACGCTTGTCGGGTATTTGTACCAGCAGGGGCTTGCCTACAATGAAATGGGATACGGAGCGGCCATCGGTATTGTGCTTTTGATTGTGATACTTGTTGTCAGCCTGATTTCGTTAAAGCTGTCAGGCTCGTTTAAGGGGGAGGGATAAATGTTGCGGCACAGTCCTCAGTACAGCGTTTACAAAATCGCGCTTACCCTGTTTTTTATTATGCTGAGCCTATTGTATATTTTTCCGATTTTCTGTTTGCTTTTAGGATCATTAAAGCCGTCATCTGAGCTTTTGCGTGTGGGGCTGAATGTTGATATTGATCCAAAAGTGATGAGTTTTGATAACTACACATTTCTGTTTAATGGGGGCAGTATTTATTTCAAATGGTTTTTTAACAGTCTTGTGCTTGGGATTTTCACGACCGTGCTCACTCTGTTTTTTTCTTCGATGATTGGGTACGGGCTTGGGGTTTACGAATTTAAGGGCAGGAATATCATCTTTGTTCTTGTGCTGATTATTATGATGGTTCCGCTTGAAGTAATGATGCTTCCGTTGTTTAAGCTGACCGTCGGATTGCACTTGATCGATTCGTATACGGGTGTCATCCTGCCATTCATCGTTTCACCGGTAGCTGTTTTCTTTTTCAGGCAGTATGCCCTCGGTCTTCCAAGAGATCTGCTGGACTCTGCAAGGATGGACGGCTGTACGGAATTCGGGATCTTTTTCCGGATTATGGCGCCGCTGATGAAACCGGCCTTCGGCGCGATGATTATCCTCCAGTCCTTAAACAGCTGGAACAACTTCTTATGGCCGTTGATTGTGCTTCGTTCGAAAGAAATGTTTACGCTTCCAATTGGGCTGTCCAGCTTGCTGAGCCCTTACGGAAACAACTATGACATGCTCATATCCGGCTCAGTATTTGCGATTTTGCCGGTCATTATCATTTTCTTATTTTTCCAAAAATACTTTATCTCCGGCCTGACGGTAGGGGGAGTCAAAGGTTAATGAAGGAGGAAACGTGTGATGAAAAAAGCGCGAGTGATTGTAGACAAAGAATATAAAATCGGTGAAGTAGACAAGCGGATTTACGGCTCGTTTATTGAACATATGGGGCGGGCGGTATATGAAGGCATATATGAGCCTGGCCACCCTGAAGCGGATAAAGACGGATTTAGAAAGGATGTCCAGTCGCTGATCAAAGAATTGCAGGTTCCGCTCATCCGTTATCCGGGCGGAAACTTTTTATCCGGATACAACTGGGAGGACGGTGTCGGACCTGTTGAAAACCGCCCAAGACGGCTTGACTTGGCATGGCAAACGACAGAAACGAATGAAGTGGGGACAAATGAATTTTTATCTTGGGCAAAAAAGGTGAACACTGAGGTCAACATGGCAGTCAACCTTGGCACAAGAGGCATAGATGCCGCCCGCAATCTCGTTGAATACTGTAACCACCCGAAAGGCTCTTACTGGAGTGATTTAAGAAGATCGCATGGCTATGAACAGCCGTACGGCATCAAGACATGGTGCTTAGGAAACGAAATGGATGGCCCGTGGCAGATCGGCCATAAAACAGCTGACGAATACGGACGGCTTGCCGCAGAGACTGCAAAGGTCATGAAGTGGGTTGATCCAACAATTGAACTTGTTGCCTGCGGCAGTTCAAACAGCGGCATGCCGACCTTTATCGATTGGGAAGCGAAGGTGCTGGAGCATACGTATGAGCATGTCGACTATATCTCTCTCCATACGTATTACGGAAACAGGGATAACAATCTGCCAAACTACTTGGCCCGTTCCATGGATCTGGATCATTTTATTAAATCTGTCGCTGCAACCTGTGACTATGTAAAAGCAAAAACCCGCAGCAAGAAAACAATCAATCTCTCTCTGGATGAATGGAACGTCTGGTATCACTCAAATGAGGCGGATAAAAAAGTCGAGCCGTGGATAACTGCGCGTCCGATTTTAGAGGATATTTATAATTTTGAAGATGCCTTATTGGTCGGCTCTCTGCTTATTACGATGCTGCAGCACGCAGACCGTGTGAAAATCGCGTGCCTTGCACAGCTTGTAAATGTCATCGCGCCGATCATGACGGAAAAAGGCGGGGAAGCATGGAGACAGCCGATCTTCTATCCGTACATGCATGCTTCTGTTTACGGAAGAGGCGAGTCACTGAAGCCGCTTATTTCTTCTCCGAAGTACGACTGCTCAGATTTTACTGATGTGCCATATGTTGATGCCGCTGTTGTGTATGCCGAAGAGGAAGAAACACTCACGATTTTTGCGGTAAACAAAGCTGAAGATCAGATGGAGACGGAGATTTCGCTCAGAGGCTTTGAATCCTTCCAAATCGCAGAGCACATTGTACTCGAGCATCAGGATATCAAAGCGACAAACCAGCAAAACAGAAAAAATGTCGTCCCGCATTCCAACGGAACATCATCTGTCAGCGAAAACGGCTTAACCGCGCATTTCACGCCGCTTTCCTGGAATGTGATCCGCTTGAAAAAACAGTCATAAAGTGAAACATTAGCCGGAGATCGCTCTCCGGTTTTTCTTTTTTTTTGGAGGTAGATATGATTCAGTACCTTGTAATGTTCAGTAGTGAATGTTACTATATGCATAAATGGTGGAAAATATAAACAAAATTAACGAGCTTCGGGGAGGATTTTATGATGAATGCTCAATTCAAAAAGGGAGCATTAGAGCTATGTGTGCTTGTATTAATATCTGAAAAAGACCAATACGGATATGAGCTTTCTCAAAACATTTCCAGGCACATGGCGATTGCTGAAGGCACCTTATATCCTCTTCTAAGAAGACTGACGAAAGAAGAGTATTTAGAAACATATATGGCGCCGTCTTCCGAAGGTCCTGCCAGAAAATACTATACGATGTCAAAGCTTGGTTCCATGCGAATGAAACTGCTGCTGGCAGAATGGGATCAGTTCACAGCATCTGTCAATCAAATCATCGACGTGGCAAGGGGAGGAGAACAATGAATCAAGAACTGTTTTTGCAGGAGTTAAGTAAAGCGTTAATGCCGCTTTCAGAAGAAGAGCGGAATGAGATCTTATTTGATTTTGAAGAACATATGGCCGAAGGGATGAAAGAAGGCCGGCTGGAAGCGGACATCATCAGGGAACTCGGCTCTCCAAAACAAATTGCAAAGGAATTGATGCAAGATGTCACGGAAACTGCTCCAGCAGAGCAACGCCCTAAAAAGAATCTTTTTCACATGGCATGTTCAGCAGCAGCGATAAGCTTCTTAAATATGATTTTCGTTCTGGGACCGGCTATTGGCATTTTAGGAGTGTACGTGGGGTTATGCGGGGCGGCGCTTGCACTTTCTGTGTCACCGATTATCTTTGTCGGCATGGTTTTGTTTCAAACGAATCCGCACATGGTGCTGGAATTCTTTTTATCACTCGTGTTTGGCAGTCTAGGGCTGCTATCTTGCATAGGGCTGTGGTATTTAGGCAAACGGCTGTATAGCATGATTTTACTTTATATCAAATATAATCTAAAGCTGGTGACGGGGGCGCAGGCATGAAAAAAATCATAATAGGATTAATCGCAGTATTTGCAGCCGGGGTCATCGGAGCTGTCATCACTACAGCTGCTTCTGATTTTACAAAAGACGAGGTGACAGCTGCCGAAACGTATTCTGCCACAGATATTAAAAAAATTGAGGTAACAACGAGCTCGATGAATGCAGAGGTCAAAATTGGGCAAACGGATGATATTCAGGTAGCGGCTGAAGGGAAAGTCAGTGATAAAAGCAAAAAGCTGTTCGATGTGAGCCAAGATGGCAAGTCATTAAAAATCAATCAAATAGCACGCGAGAATATCATCTCTTTTATACCGTGGGGCAGCGAAAAGGATATGAAAATCATAATTATTATTCCTGAAAAGAAGTATGGTGAGTTAACGGTAACGACAACCTCTGGGGATATTCTCATTGAAAGTGTGCACGCGGATCAAACTGCTGTTGACTCTACATCAGGAAATATTGAGCTGAAGCATGCACGCATCGAAAACGAGTTGACGCTAAAAACAACGAGCGGAGATATTCAAGAAAACCAAAATTCATTCGGCCAAGGTGTGGTAAAGACAACAAGTGGATTAATAGAAAGCAGCCGCACAACAGCTGGAAAGGTGAATTATAAGACAACCTCCGGAGATATTGACCTTCTACAGGAGAGTCAGAACAAAGAAATTAACATCGTCACAACGAGCGGAAGTGTGTCCGTAGAATATCAGAAAGAACCTGCGTCCTTGGCAATGGATTGTCAGACTGACTCAGGTGAGACGTCAGTCAACTTAGATCAAATGATGTATCAGGAAAAATCAGAGAAGCGTATTGCAGGATATATAGGTAATAGCGAAACCTCAAATCATTTAAACATTCGCACAACCTCTGGAGACATTGAACTAAACTGACTGTCTCAAGCCGGCCCATTTCAGCCGGCTTTTTTGTATAGGAAAAAATGACCGCTTTTCACTATGAAATTATGATATATTTATGAAAAACAGCAAAGGGGTTGGGAAAAATGAATGCGGTTACAATTGTGATAACGTCAATGTGCATTTTGGCTATCGCCTATCGTTTATACGGAACATTTATGATGGTGAAGGTTCTCAAAGTGAATGATGATAAGCCGACGCCTGCTCACACGCTTGAGGATGGAAAAGACTATGTGCCTACAAATAAATGGGTTTCGTTCGGCCACCATTTTGCAGCGATCGCAGCGGCCGGGCCGCTGGTCGGACCGATCCTGGCGGCGCAGTTCGGCTATTTGCCGGGGTTATTATGGCTGTTAATCGGGGCGGTAATAGGGGGAGCCGTCCATGATCTTGTTGTGCTATTTGCATCAATGCGCAAAAATGGAAAATCGTTGTCAGAAGTGGCGAAGGATGAGCTTGGCCCTGTTGCCGGATTTTGCACGGGACTGTCCATGCTGTTTATTATCACGATTACGATGGCGGGGCTGTCGATGGTTGTGCTGCACGCGCTTGAACGCAATCCGTGGGGCACATTTGCGGTAGGAATTACAATTCCGATTGCGATGGGCGTGGGCTTATTTTATAAGAAAACGGGAAATTTAAAGCTTGCGTCAACGATCGGCTTTCTTTTTTTAATGGCGGGAGTCTTTATCGGCCCATGGGTGCAGACTACCGCGCTCGGTGACTTTTTATCGCTAGATACGAAAACGCTTGCAATTGCACTTCCTATTTATGCGTTTTTTGCAGCGGCGCTTCCCGTTTGGCTGCTTCTCGCACCGCGTGATTATTTAAGCAGCTTTATGAAAATCGGTGTTTTTATCGCTTTGATTGCCGGGGTATTTGTCGTCAATCCGTCCATCCCGTTTCCTGCGTTTACAGAATTCGTAAAAGGGGGCGGGCCGGTGCTGGCAGGACCCGTCTGGCCGTTCATTTCAATTACTATCGCCTGCGGTGCGATCTCGGGATTTCACGCCTTTGTCGGTTCAGGTACGACCCCGAAAATGCTGAATAAATGGAGTGATATGAAGCCGGTTGCGTTTGGCGCAATGCTTGTCGAGTGTCTTGTCGGCATTATGGCGTTGATTGCAGCGACCGCCTTGCAGCCTGCTGATTACTTTGCGATTAACAGCACGCCTGAGGTTTTCCGTACGCTCGGCATGAATGTCGTCCATTTGCCTGAATTGAGCAGGGAAATCGGTTTGGACTTAGAAGGAAGAACAGGGGGAGCCGTTACGCTTGCGGTGGGAATGACTTATATTTTTACCGGAATGCCGTTTTTCAGCCATTTGGCCTCATACTTTTTCCAATTTGTCATTATGTTTGAAGCCGTATTTATTTTAACAGCGATTGACGCCGGCACACGTGTTGCCCGTTATCTGATTCAGGATTTCTTCGGAGAGGTGTATAAACCGCTGAAAAAAACAGACTGGATTCCGGGATCTGTATTTGCCAGCGCGCTCGCCTGCCTGATGTGGGGCTATTTGCTGTATTCAGGGGATATCGGTTCCATTTGGGCGCTGTTCGGCGTGTCCAATCAGCTGATGGCTTCAGTGGGGCTGATTATCGGAGCGACCATCGTGCTGAAAATCGCCGATAAACGCCGTTACATTCTGACCTGCCTTATCCCGCTTGCCTATTTATATGTCACTGTTAATTATGCGGGCTATTGGATGGTGCGCAATGTGTATCTCAATCCTGAAGCATCAGGCTATAGTGTATTGAATGGCGTATTATCGATCATTATGCTGCTGTTAGGTTTCATCATTATCGTGGCGGCAGTGAAAAAATGGGCGCAGATGTGGAGAGATCCGAGCTTAAGGATGGAAGCTTCTATCCCGGGATAGAAAGACTCATGAAATGTTGAGGAGGAATGGCAATGAATCTATCAATGAAATATCTTATTCTATACGTATCGGACAGCAAGCGGGCTATTCATTTTTATCGGGATATTTTAGGACTGCCGATTCGTGCTGAACACGGCACGTATGTCGAATTTGAAACAGGCTCTGCGATATTGGCGCTTAATACGCGAGAAAGCGCCAGAGAAATCACGCCGCTAAGCATTCCGGATACATCTTCTTCCCACACATTTGAAATCGGATTTGTGACTGAAAACGTTGAAGAGGTGATTAAAAGGGTAAGAGAACTAGGTGTCACGATTATTGGGGAGCCGAAAGTGAAGCCATGGGGGCAGATGGTTGCCTATATCTCCGACCCGGATGGACATTATATTGAAATTTGCAGTCCGGTGGAATAATGTTCAAAAGCCCAAAACAATTTCTGTTTTGGGCTTTCTTATGATGTTTGGTGTCCAGCTGCTTCTAGCAGCAAATCAGCCAGGTGAACGGCTTTGACTTTACCATTTAGTCCTTCACGTTCAATGCCCAGCTTCATCTGCAGCAGGCAGCCGGGATTTGCTGTCACAATGACGATCGCTTCGCTCGCTTTGACAGCAGCCATTTTACTGTCTAGTATTTTCATAGACATCTCAGCTTCCACGATGTTATAAATGCCCGCTGATCCGCAGCAGCTGTCCGCTTTCTCCATTTCCCTGAATTCGGCCCCTCTGATGCTTTGAAGAAGCTGGCGGGGTTCGAGCGACGTATGCATCACATTTCTTAGATGGCATGAATCTTGATAGGTTATGACCTGCGGCGTCTCGAGCGCTAGGTCCATTTGATGAAAATCGAGTTCAACCAACACGGATGAAAAATCTTTCAGCTTCTGAACAAACGCTGCAGCCCGCTCCGACCACTCGGGGTCATCCTTCAGCAAATGATCATATTCAGTGAGAAAGGCTCCGCATCCCCCTGCGTTTGTAATGACAGCATCGACGTCTAACGCTTCGAAAGCAGCGATATTTTGTTTCGCGAGCTCTTTCCCCGCGTTTTTTTCCCCGCTGTGCCCATGCAGCGCACCGCAGCAAGCCTGATCAGGCGGGATGACAATGTCGCAGCCCGCCAGCTGCAGCAGCTTCAGTGTGGCATTGTTGGTCGGTAAAAACATTGTATCCATTAAGCAGCCCGAAAAAAAGGCGACCCGTTTTTTCATGGGGCCAATTGACGGCAGCAAACGCGGCCGATGCTTCATTTCTTTGTTTTTAGGAATATCAGGAAGAACGGCTTCCATCGTCCGCAAATGCTCAGGCAGGACCCGAAGCATACCGGTTTTGCGAACAGCGGTTTGCAGTCCAGACCGCTGATACAAACCGATAAGGCTTACAGCTGAGCGCATGCGGTTTTGATGCGGAAACAGCTCATGAAAAGCGGCTTTTCGCATGACACGAGCGCCGAGCGAGTGTTTTTTATTTTGGTGGATAATATCTCTGGCTTCCTCAAGCAGCTGTCCGTATTTCACGCCTGACGGGCATACAGGTTCACAGGCGCGGCAGCCGAGGCAAAGTGACAGCGAACTCTCGACATCTTCATCCGGTTCAATCATACCGTCAACTACAGCTTTCATTAAGGCGATGCGCCCGCGCGGAGAGTGAGTTTCCTGAAATCCCGATTCGATATAGGTCGGGCAAGAAGGAAGACAGAAGCCGCAGCGCATACAATTCAAAAGCTCGCCTTCATCCATGCGCTCTTTGAATTCATCTTGGATCTGGTTCATTTCTTTTTCTGTTGTCATCTTTCCGTCACCACACGTCTTCTGGCGTCTTTCGCGAACACTTTGCCCGGGTTTAATATGTTCCGAGGATCAAATGCCGCTTTCATCGCTTTCATCGCGGCAATGCCTTCTTTTTTCAGCTTCATCTCCAAGTAAGGCGCTTTCATGGCCCCGACCCCGTGCTCTCCGGTTATCGTGCCGCCAAGTTCAATCGCTTTCTCAAAAATCTCGGCAAAAGCCTGTTCGACACGCTCCATCTCATCCTCATTTCTTATGTCTGTCGTGCATGTCGGGTGAAGGTTTCCATCTCCCGCGTGGCCGAAGGTGCAAATAGAAAGCCCGTATTTAGCGGCAATATCATTAATGGCTTTTACCATATTGGCGATTTCTGAGCGAGGAACGGTTGCGTCCTCTAAAATCGTCGTCGGCTTGAGGCGGGCAAGGGCAGAAAGTGCAGAACGCCGGGCTTCAGTCAGGGCAAATGCTTCCTCCTCGGTTTGGGCGGTCTGAACGGAAACGGCGTCGCCTTTTTTGCAGATCGCCTCAATCTTTTCCATATCCCGTGCAACGGTTTCAAGCGGTCCGTCTTGCTCAATTAACAGAACCGCCTTTGCATTTGTCGGAAGTCCGATTTTAGCATAATCCTCAATGACTAAAAGTGTGGGCTGGTCGAGAAATTCAAGCGTGGCGGGTATGATTTTTGCGGCAATGATATCTGATACCGTTTGAGCAGCGGCATCGATATTTTCATAAAGGGCAAGCAGCGTCTTCTTAGTTTCCGGCTTTGGAACGAGTTTGACGATTGCCTCTGTCACAATGCCAAGTGTTCCTTCTGAACCGACAAAAAGACGTGTGAGATCGTATCCGGCCACATCCTTTGCGAGCTTTCCGCCGGTGCGGATGATGTCTCCATTTGCGAGCACCGCCTCCAGTCCAATGACATAGTCGCGGGTGACGCCGTATTTTAATCCGCGGAGCCCGCCGGAATTTTCATTGATGTTTCCGCCCATTGTTGATATTTTCATAGAACTCGGATCAGGCGGATAAAACAAACCTTTGCTTTCAACCGCGCGGGTCATATCTAATGTAATGACGCCCGGCTGGACTGTGGCGGTCAAATTTTCTTCATCAATCTCAAGAATCCGGTTCATATGCTTAAAGAGAAGAACAAGTCCGCCTTCAGTCGGGCACGTGCCGCCGCATAGGTTTGTTCCTGATCCTCTTGGAACGATCGGCACTCGATGGTCGCTGCAAATCATTAAAATTCGTGATACTTCATTTGTACTCCTCGGAGCAATCACGGCATCAGGCATAGACTGAAACTGCGGCGTCGCATCATACGAATAGACGAGACGGCCGGCATTCGAGTCATCATAGTTTTCCTTGCCGACGATTTGGACCAGCTGTTCTTTTACATCTTTGGTGATCATTTCACCCATCCCCCCGTCAAAACGCTTTCAATCTATTGTAAAAGAAAAAAAGCAACGTTTTCTATGGAGAAACATACAAAAAATGAAACTGAAACACTCTCTATTTTATATCTTGATCTAAAAAATAGAGTGCAACATACATCGTGACGATATCCTCTGTGCAGTCAAAACGCAAACCCATCAGCTGTTCAGCCTTAGACAAACGATAGCGCAATGTATTAATGTGAATATGCATGTCTTCAGCGGTTTGTTTCAAAGACAAATCGTGATAAAAGAAAGTCCGTATCGTATTCATAAGCTCGTGATGCTGAAGCGCCTCCTGGAATACTCTTTGCGGAAATTCATTTCGGGTGCCCGGGCTGATCTCCGTCAGGCACATATCAAGCTTCAGATCCTCTTCGAAGATGGGCGTTTTCCGCTTAAGGCTGACAGCCAGCGCTTTTTCAGCTTGCGCGTAGGAGTCTGTCAGGCTGGAGCTTGCGACAGCCCTTCCGGCGCCAGCTGCAACACAGCTGTTTGCAGTATGAACAAATGAACAAATGTGAAGGAGCTGCCACAAAAGCCGATCCCTTTGTTCATGCTTTGGCACTTCGTGATTAATCAGAATCCGTTCATTTCCCCACCTGATGAACAAATCAGAAGAGTACGCGGATTTCCAGATATGTGCCATTTGCTCAATGTCATAAGATGACCACTCATATCCTTGAATGAGAATCATTTGGCGCCGGGAGGAAAGATCAACACCGAGAAGCTGGGCTTTCTCAAGAAAACCGGGAGACCACTCTTTTAATTGCAGCCAATCGACCGTAAAGGACTCCAGCATTCTCTCCCGCCACTGGGATTGCTCTAAATGCCGCGATTCCTTAATGAACAGCTCTGTCATTTTTCGAAGCAGCTCCCCGTAAGGCTGAATCTCAGCAGGCTCACCTGTAAGCCCAAAGACGGCGATTACATCCCGGTCGGAAAATACAGGAAGATTCAGGCCTGCCTTTACTCCTTTTAATTTTTTTTCATCTTCTATTGTAATAATGACATTCCGTTTCTCTTTTGCGCAGATGAGCGCTCCTTCATGAAATCGTCCCACACGCTCATCATTTGTGCTTGCCATAATGAGTCCGTCTGTATTCACAATAATGACTTCACGTTCATACATTTTCTTGACTTCAGCAATAATTTTTTTCGCTAATAACGGCTGTAAAAACATGGCGATCCCCCTCATCATGTTTTTATTATATAAGAAAAAAACCGGGCGCTGTCACCCGGTTTCATCTTTTATTGGGCGGGTTTTAATCCGCCTTCAAGCGTTTTTAGCATTTCGTTTTTCTCACTTTCGGATGCATGCTGCCAAATGACTTCGAATAAAACGCCGAGCCCAGGAAGCATTTTTTCTTCACCGCTTTGAATCGCATCCACAATTGTATGCTCAAGCTGATCCTGATTATTGCCGGTAACATTGGCAATGACGGCATGACGCAAATTAAGATCCATGTGAAACGCTCCTTTTCCTAAAATGTAATACGCATATTCTAACCCTGCATCTGGTTTATTATGTGCTGTTCTTGCGATATAATAACATCATGTTAAAAAAAGGAGAGCCACACAGACAGTGAAACAAATAGAATCGGCAAAAAACCAAAAAGTGAAGGATTGGAAAAAGCTTCACACGAAAAAAGAACGAACAAAAACGAATACATTCCTCATAGAGGGAGAACATCTTGTTGAAGAGGCGCTGAAGAGCGAGGGCACGGTGAAAGAAATCCTCGTAAAGGATGAAACGAAAATTCCGTCAGCTCTTGATGTGAGCATCCAGTGCTATGTGCTGAGTGAAGATGCGTTTGCAGCTGTTACTGAAACAGAAACGCCGCAGCAGATTGCCGCTGTGTGCCATATGCCTGAAGAAAAACTGGCGTTGCCTCAGCGTGTGCTGCTGATTGATGCTGTTCAAGATCCGGGAAACCTCGGAACAATGATTCGGACGGCTGATGCGGCCGGTTTAGATGCGGTTGTGCTTGGTGACGGCACGGCTGACGCATTTAACGGAAAAACGCTTCGATCCGCGCAAGGGTCTCATTTTCATATTCCTGTTATAAGAAGAAATCTGCATACATACGTGGATGAGTTGAAGGTAAAGGGCGTAAAAGTGTACGGCACGGCGCTGCAAAACGGGGCGCCTTACCGGGAAATACATCAGTCTGAATCCTTCGCGCTTCTTGTAGGAAATGAAGGGGCAGGGGTCGATGCCGCCCTGCTGGAAAAAACGGATTTGAACCTGTACGTGCCGCTTTATGGACAAGCTGAATCACTGAACGTTGCGATTGCGGCTGCCATCCTTGTGTACCACTTGCGAGGATAGTGTTGCGCCAAGCGATGGATTTATCTATAATAGAACATAATATTTTAAAAACCGTGACAGAGGACCTCAATTTCTGATCAACTGCTTTCCAGGGAGAAAATGCCGCTGACTGAGAGCATTTTTAAACGCAGCCGGAAATGGGCTTCACCTCTTGAGTTGTCGCCGGGACCGCGTACACTGCGCGTAAAGGTGAACCGGAATCTGATTCCGTTATGTCAATGAAGCTGACGACAGCATCAGTCTGTCTGAAATAAGGGTGGTACCGCGGCCACAACTCGTCCCTTGTATAAGGGGCGGGTTTTTTTGTTTTCCAAAGACATATGACGGTTTGTTTACATAAAAGGAGGATGCAAAATGGAAGAAAAGCTGAAACAGCTGGAACAAGAAGCTTTAGAACAAGTAGAAGCGGCAAGCTCATTAAAGGTTGTCAATGATATTCGGGTGCAATATCTCGGAAAAAAAGGGCCGATCACAGAAGTGCTGCGCGGAATGGGCAAACTTTCTGCTGAGGAACGTCCGAAAATGGGCGCGCTCGCGAACGAAGTAAGAGAGCGTATCGCCAATGCGATTGCTGTCAAAAACGAGAAGCTTGAAGAAGAGGAAATGAAGCAGAAGCTCGCAGGACAGACAATCGACGTCACGCTGCCGGGCAACCCTGTCGCAGTCGGCGGCCGCCATCCGCTCACTATTGTCATTGAAGAAATTGAAGATTTATTTATCGGTATGGGCTATACAGTCGAGGAAGGACCTGAAGTTGAAACAGATTATTACAACTTCGAATCGCTCAACCTGCCGAAAGAACACCCTGCGCGCGATATGCAGGACAGCTTTTACATCACAGAGGAAATGCTGATGAGAACGCAAACGTCTCCCGTTCAAACACGGACGATGGAAAAGCATGAAGGCAAAGGGCCCGTTAAAATCATTTGCCCAGGTAAAGTTTACCGCCGTGATAATGATGATGCGACGCACTCCCACCAATTTATGCAAATTGAAGGGCTTGTCGTTGACAAAAACATCAGCATGAGTGATTTAAAAGGAACGCTTGAACTCGTTGCGAAAAAAATGTTCGGGCAAGACCGTGAAATCAGACTTCGCCCAAGCTTCTTCCCATTTACTGAGCCTTCAGTAGAAGTGGACGTGACATGCTTTAAATGCGGAGGAAACGGCTGCTCAGTCTGTAAAGGAACAGGCTGGATCGAAATCCTCGGCGCCGGCATGGTTCACCCGAACGTGCTGAGAATGGCTGGCTTTGATCCGAAGGAATATCAGGGCTTCGCATTCGGAATGGGGGTTGAGCGCATCGCGATGCTGAAATACGGCATTGATGATATCCGCCACTTCTATACAAACGATGTCAGATTTATTTCGCAGTTTAAACAGGCGTAAGAGGAGGATGCTAGGATGTTTGTTTCTTATAAATGGTTAGAGGATTATGTTGATATAAAAGGCATGGACCCGGCTGTTCTTGCTGAGAAAATTACAAGAGCCGGTATTGAGGTTGAAGGAATTGAATACAAAGGAGAAGGCGTCAAAGGCGTTGTCATCGGCCATGTGCTGGAGCGCGAGCAGCATCCGAATGCTGATAAGCTGAATAAGTGCCTTGTGGATATCGGAGCGGAAGCACCTGTACAGATCATTTGCGGCGCGCCGAATGTGGATAAAGGACAAAAAGTCGCAGTTGCAACAGTCGGAGCGATGCTGCCAGGCAATTTCAAAATCAAAAAAGCAAAGCTTCGCGGTGAAGAATCTAACGGCATGATCTGTTCTTTGCAGGAGCTTGGTATTGAAAGCAAACTTGTGGCACAGGAGTATGCGGAAGGCATTTTCGTATTCCCGAATGACGCACAAACAGGAAGCGATGCCTTAGCGGCGTTACAGCTTGATGATGCGATTCTTGAGCTTGGTTTAACGCCAAACCGCGCGGATGCAATGAACATGCTTGGTGTTGCTTACGAGGTTGCGGCAATTTTAGACACAGAGGTAAAACTTCCGCAAACGGATTATCCGGCTGCTTCAGAACAAGCGTCTGCTTACATCGCTGTCAAAGTCGAAGATCAAGAAGCGAACCCGCTGTACACTGCAAAAATTATTAAAAACGTCACGATTGCTCCGTCACCGCTTTGGATGCAGACGAAGCTGATGAACGCAGGCATTCGCCCGCACAACAACGTCGTTGACATCACAAACTTTGTCTTGCTTGAATACGGACAGCCGCTTCACGCGTTTGATTATGACAAATTCGGGTCCAAAGAAGTCGTAGTAAGAAAAGCAGCTGAAAATGAAACAATCGTAACCCTCGATGATCAAGAACGTAAGCTGTCTGCTGATCACCTTGTCATTACAAACGGAACGAAAGCGCAGGCCGTTGCCGGTGTGATGGGAGGAGCGGAGTCAGAGGTTCAGGAAGATACAAAAACGATTTTGCTTGAGGCTGCGTATTTCAACGGGCAGACGGTTCGCAAGGCTTCCAAAGACCTTGGCTTGAGAAGTGAATCAAGCGTAAGATTTGAAAAAGGCATTGATCCGGCGCGCGTACCTCTTGCGGCAGAACGGGCTGCACAGCTGATCCATTTATATGCCGGCGGTGAAGTGCTCGCTGGAACGGTTGAGGAAGATCATCTGACAATCGAAGCAAATAACATTCACATATCAGCCGACAAAGTGAGCAGCGTTCTCGGCATGACAATCAGCAAAGAAGAACTGATCAGCATTTACAACCGTCTGGGCTTTACTGTCGGTGAAGCGAATGAACTTCTCGTTGTGACAGTTCCATCACGTCGCGGCGATATTAAAATCGAAGAGGATTTAATCGAAGAAGCGGCAAGACTGTACGGCTACGATAACATTCCTTCTGCGCTTCCTGAGACAGCGGGAACAACAGGCGGGTTAACGCCATATCAAGTAAAACGCCGTAAAGTCAGACGTTTCCTTGAAGGAGCGGGCTTATCACAAGCCATCACTTACTCACTGACAAATGAGAAGAAAGCGGCAGCGTTTGCGATTGAAAAATCATTGAACACTGTGCTTGCGCTTCCGATGAGTGAAGAAAGAAGCATTCTCAGACACAGCCTTGTTCCGAATCTGCTTGACTCTGTTTCTTATAACTTGGCGAGACAGACTGACTCAGTCGCGCTTTACGAAGTCGGCTCTGTTTTCCTGACAAAAGAAGAGGACACAAAACCTGTTGAAACAGAACGCGTGGCGGGAGCTGTTACCGGATTATGGCGCAAGCATCTGTGGCAAGGCGAGAAAAAACCGGTTGATTTCTTCGTCGTCAAAGGAATTGTGGAAGGGCTGTTAGACAAACTGAACGTCCTTGACTGCATTGAATTTGTTCAATCTGAACGCAAACAGCTGCACCCGGGCAGAACAGCGAACATTCTATTGAATGGTTCTCTTATCGGCTTCATCGGCCAAGTCCATCCTTCATTGGAAAAAGAACTTGATATCAAAGAGACATACGTCTTTGAGCTTGATCTACATGCGCTGCTTGCAGCGGAAACAGCGCCGCTTATCTACACAGCGATTCCAAAATATCCGTCTGTGACACGTGATATCGCGCTTGTCACAGAAAAATCCGTCACAAGCGGCCAGCTCGAGAGCGTCATTAAAGAGGCTGGCGGCAAGCTTCTGAAAGACGTATCCGTCTTTGATGTATACGAAGGCGAGCATATGGAGGAAGGGAAAAAGTCAGTCGCTTTCTCACTCCAATATGTAAATCCTGAACAAACGCTGACAGAAGAAGAAGTGACAAAGGCGCACAGCAAAGTGCTGAAAGCGTTGGAAGACACGTATCAGGCTGTTTTGAGAGGCTAATAAAAAGCTTGCAGATTTCTCTGCAAGCTTTTTTCTATGAACGTTTTTTATCAGCAAGGCGCTGCGCTTTCTGCGTATTAGCAAAATGGAATTTTGTAAAGGTTCTGAGAGCGGAGCCCCCTTTTTTAAGGATCAGCTTGGCAGCCGCTTCATCGACATGCGGGCCGGCCCCTTTTGGAAGTGTCATTCCTGCCTCGCGTGACAGTTTATCCATTTCCATTAAAAACGAATATCTCGCAATGATGGAAGCGGCTGCAACTGACAAATGAATGCCTTCAGCCTTCGTGCTGAAATAGGTCCGCTCCTTCACAATGTCTCTGCCCTTTAAATGATTGAAGTAGACACCGGGCTCAGCAAATTGGTCAATCAAAATGGCTTCAGGCTTTACCCCGTCCATTTTTCTTAACAAATGGGTGATGGCTTGATTGTGCAGCAAAGCTTTCATTTTCCCTTGGCTCATGCCTTTTTCCTGCATGCTGTTGTACTTTTCATTCTTTAACACCAGCAGGCTGTACGGAATGGTTTTGATTAGATTTCGGGCGATCTCAATGATTTGTGGATCCTTTAAGTCTTTTGAATCCTTAACACCGAGTTCCTTCATTAAAGGGAGCATTGTTTTGTCAATGTACGCGCAAACAACCGTCATCGGGCCAAAGTAATCTCCGGTTCCCACCTCGTCAGAGCCGATAACAGACATCCCGGCGATATTTGCCGGAGGGGCATAACGGGGATCGGCCGGCTTTTTGGCCGTTTTCTTCTTTTCCTGCGGCTCCGCTGTTCCCCAGCGCGCGGATTCTGCCGCTGCGTTTTTGCCTTGAAACAAGACCTTGCCGGATTGATATGCTGTAATGGTACAGCCTGGCGGTTTCGCCTGAAAAACGGCTCCCTGCGGAACAGAGGCAGTAAGCGAACCGCTGTACGTCATTTTCATTTGATTAATCGCAGACAACGATACTTTTATCACAGAATGGGACACGTAATAATCTCCTTTTTTTACACTTTTCGCTGTATCTACCAGTGTATCATAACAGCGGGAGGCTCGTCTTTCCATTCATTTAATAAACGTGTTATGATAAGTACTAGGATTCTCACGGAATGGAGGAGAAACGTTGTCTGACGGCAAAAAAACAAAAACAACCGTTGACATTTACGGCCAGCACTTCACGATGATCGGTGAAGAAAGCAAAGCCCATATGAGGTATGTCGCCGGAATTGTTGATGATAAAATGAGAGAAATCAATAAACAAAATCCATACCTTGATATAAATAAACTTGCAGTGCTGACAGCGGTAAATGTGGTGCACGATTATGTTAAATTACAAGAGAAATATGAGGAACTGGAGCGTCAGCTTAAAGAAAAGGATTGAACAACCATGCTGGATATCATCATCTTAATTTTGCTCCTGATGGGGACTTTACTGGGATTAAAACGCGGTTTTATTTTGCAGTTTATCCGCCTGACGAGCTTTATTTTATCGATCGCCTTTGCGGCTTTATTCTATAAAAATGTGGCGCCGCATTTAAAGTGGATTCCTGCACCCGACTTCTCAGCGGGACAGCCGGCACTTTCTTTTTTTACGGGAAATTTAGAAGCGGCCTACTATAATGCGATTGCGTTTATCGTTTTATTTATCATCGCTAAAATCTTACTGAGAACCCTCGGGTCATTTCTGAGTATTGTCGCCGGCATTCCGGTGATCAAACAAATTAACCAGGTGCTGGGCGCCGTTCTCGGTTTTCTAGAAGTCTATTTATTTACATTTGTGCTGCTGTATGTCGCATCCGTTCTTCCGGTAGATGCTTTACAGCAAATGATGGGGCAATCGTCTCTCGCAAATGTGATCATTAACCATACACCGTATTTGTCAGGGCTCCTGCAGGAGCTGTGGACACAGTACGGGGCATAAAAAACTTCTCTTGTCCGGAGAAGTTTTTTTCGAGTATGATGGAAACATATGTGAACGTCTGGGGGTTATTTTATGCATAAAAAAGATATTATCAGGCTGCTTGAAACCATTGCAGTCTACATGGAACTCAAAGGGGACAATCCGTTTAAAATATCTGCCTTCCGAAAAGCAGCGGCAGCCCTGGAACAGGACGACCGCAGTTTATCAGAAATGGACGATATGATGTCGCTGTCCGGCATCGGAAAAGGAACGTACAGCGTCATTAAAGAGTATATAGATGAAGGAAAGTCAAGCACGCTCGAATCGCTGCAGAAAGAAGTGCCGGAAGGGCTCGTGCCTTTATTGAAACTGCCGGGGCTCGGCGGCAAAAAAATCGCAAAGCTGTATAAGGAGCTCGGCGTACATGATGCAGAATCTCTGAAGGAAGCCTGTGAACAGCAAAAAGTACAAGGCCTTGCGGGCTTTGGCAAAAAATCAGAAGAAAAAATATTACAGGCGCTCGGGGAAGCCGGAAAACAGCCTGAACGGTTCCCGATCGGCTACGCCCTCCGGATTGCCCGGGATATTGAAGAGCATCTTGGTCAATTTACGGATATCATCAAATTTTCTCGTGCCGGAAGTCTCCGCAGAGCCCGGGAAACGATGAAGGATCTGGATTATATTATTGCTACAGATCATCCGGCTGAAATAAGGGAGCAGCTTCTTGCACTGCCAAACATCAAAAGCGTCATTGCGAGCGGAGATACGAAGGTATCTGTCATCCTTTCTTTTGAATATGAGACAAGCGTCGATTTCCGCCTTGTGACTGAAGAGCAGTTTCCGACAACACTCCATCATTTTACGGGATCAAAGGATCACAATATTAAGATGCGCCAAATCGCGAAAGAACGAGGCGAGCGGATCAGTGAATACGGCGTCGAGACAGTTGAAACCGGAGCCATTAAAACATTCCCTAGTGAACGTGAATTTTATGCGCATTTCGGCCTGCCGCTGATTCCGCCGGAGCTCCGTGAAAGCGGGCAAGAAGTGGAAACATACAGCGACAGCATTGAACTGATAGAGCCCGAGCAAATCAAAGGAGATCTCCACATGCACTCAACGTGGAGCGATGGCGCGTTTTCGATCAGAGAGATGGCTGAAGCATGCATGAAAAAAGGCTATCGATATATGGCGATCACCGATCACTCGCAATATTTAAAGGTCGCCAACGGACTGACTGCAGAAAGGCTCAAGCAGCAGGCAAAAGAAATTGACGCGCTTAATGCAGAATTCGAGAATTTCCGGATCTTGAAGGGTGTCGAGATGGATATCCTGCCTGACGGTACACTCGATTATGATGACGACGTACTGGCGGAAATGGATATTGTCATTGCATCGATTCATTCCAGCTTTAATCAGCCGGAACACGTCATTATGAAACGTCTTGAGACGGCACTGGCCAACAAGCATGTTGACATTATCGCACATCCGACCGGACGCCTGATCGGCAGACGGGCCGGTTACGAAATCGATATTGACAAGCTGATTGAGCTAGCGAAGAAAACAAATACGGCGCTTGAGCTTAACGCCAACCCTGCGCGCCTCGATCTGCGCACAGAGCATTTAATCAAAGCAAACGAACAAGGGGTTACATTGGTGATTAATACCGATGCCCATAATAGTGAGATGTTAGACGATATGAAAACCGGCGTTACTGCCGCGCGCAAAGGATGGACGGAAACGAAAAACGTTCTGAATGCCCGGTCGCTTGAAGACGTAGAGGCATTCCTGAAGCGCAACGATTAAGTAAGGAGGCTCACACAATCGTGCAGCAAAAAGTATTATCATCACTTGAATTTCATAAAGTGAAAGAACAGGTTATTGAGCACGCCGCATCATCGCTCGGAAAAGAAATGCTTCTCCAGCTTAAGCCTTCTGCTTCTATAGACGAAATCAAAAAACAGCTGGATGAAGTAGATGAAGCTTCTGCCATTATCCGGCTGAGAGGCCGGGCGCCATTTGGCGGCCTTGTTGATATCAGAGGAGCGTTAAGACGGGCGGAAATCGGCAGCGTACTCAGTCCCTCAGAATTCACTGAAATCTCAGGCCTGCTTTACGCAGTTAAACAAATGAAACATTTTATCAGCCAAATGGCTGAAGACGGCGTCGACATCCCGCTGATTCATCAGCATGCTGAACAGCTTATTACGCTGTCTGATTTAGAGCGGGACATTAATTCCTGCATCGATGATCACGGAGAAGTGCTTGATCACGCGTCAGAAACATTAAGAGGAATCCGGACACAGCTCAGAACACTCGAATCGAGAATCAGAGACCGATTAGAGTCAATGCTGCGCTCCTCTTCCGCTTCAAAAATGCTGTCTGATACGATCGTTACGATCCGGAATGACCGTTTTGTTATTCCGGTCAAACAAGAGTACAGATCGAGCTACGGAGGAATCGTGCACGACACCTCTTCCTCAGGCGCGACGTTGTTCATTGAACCGCAGGCGATTGTAGATATGAACAACTCGCTTCAGCAGGCGAAAGTGAAAGAAAAGCAAGAAATTGAACGGATCTTACGCGTGCTGACAGAGCAAACGGCGGAACACACAGAAGAACTCTTTCAAGATTTGCAAGTGCTGCAGACGCTTGATTTTATCTTTGCAAAAGCAAGATACTCAAAAGCGGTCAAAGCGACAAAACCGATCATGAACGACAGCGGCTTTATCCGTTTGAAAAAAGCCCGCCACCCATTGCTTCCGCCTGATCAGGTTGTTGCCAATGACATCGAGCTTGGCGGCGATTTTTCAACCATTGTCATCACAGGGCCAAACACCGGGGGTAAAACAGTAACCCTCAAAACGTTAGGTCTGTTAACCTTGATGGCGCAATCCGGTCTTCATATTCCGGCAGATGAAGGATCAGAAGCCGCTGTGTTTGAGCATGTGTTCGCTGATATCGGCGATGAACAATCGATTGAACAGAGCTTGAGTACGTTCTCATCCCATATGGTGAACATTGTCGGCATTTTAGAACATGTCAATGAAAATAGCCTGGTGCTCTTCGATGAACTGGGCGCAGGGACAGACCCTCAAGAAGGGGCGGCCCTCGCCATGAGCATACTGGATGACGTGCATCGCACCAATGCTAGAGTGTTAGCCACGACGCATTATCCGGAATTGAAGGCGTACGGCTATAACAGAGAAGGGGTCATGAACGCCAGTGTCGAATTTGACATCGAAACGCTATCACCGACTTATAAACTTTTAATTGGTGTGCCGGGACGAAGCAACGCCTTCGAAATTTCAAAACGCCTTGGACTTCCAGCTCATATTATCGGGCAGGCGAAGTCAGAAATGACAGCCGAGCATAACGAAGTCGATACGATGATTGCGTCGCTCGAACATAGCAAAAAACGCGCAGAAGAAGAGCTATCTGAGACAGAATCAATCAGAAAAGAAGCAGAAAAGCTGCATAAAGAGCTCCAGCAGCAAATCATTGAGCTCAACAGCAAAAAAGACAAAATGCTCGAGGAGGCTGAACAGCAAGCGGCTGAAAAAGTAAAAGCTGCAACGGAAGAAGCCGAAGACATTATTCATGAATTGCGCTCAATCAAAGAAGAACACAAATCCTTCAAGGATCACGAGCTGATCAACGCGAAGAAAAGGTTAGAAGGCGCAATTCCTACTTTTGAAAAGTCCAAAAAACCAGAAAAACCGAAACCGCAAAAACGTGATTTCAAGCCTGGTGATGAGGTGAAAGTCCTCACCTTCGGGCAAAAAGGAACACTGCTCGAAAAAACCGGCGGCAATGAATGGAATGTTCAAATCGGCATATTAAAAATGAAAGTAAAAGAAAAAGATTTGGAGTTTATCAAATCAGCTCCGGAACCAAAAAAAGAAAAAATCATTACGGCGGTCAAGGGGAAGGATTACCACGTATCGCTTGAACTTGATCTTCGGGGTGAACGCTATGAAAATGCCCTTAGCCGTGTTGAAAAATACTTGGATGATGCAGTGTTAGCCGGATATCCAAGAGTGTCAATTATCCACGGAAAAGGAACCGGCGCTTTGAGAAAAGGCGTGCAGGATCTTCTGAAAAACCACCGCAGCGTCAAAAGCTCCCGTTTCGGTGAAGCAGGTGAGGGAGGATCAGGTGTTACGGTTGTTGAACTAAAATAAAAGGGAGTATGGCCATGAGTGATTTTTGGGAAAACGAGCTTGTGGAAATCGCGGCGTATTACAGTGTCGCGGTTCTCTGCCTCGTCCTCTTTTTGACTGTGTTTGAACTGGTGACGGCTTATAAAAACTGGGAAGAGATTCAAAAAGGAAATCTTGCGGTGGCAATGGCGACCGGTGGGAAAATTTTGGGGATCGCAAACGTATTTCAGCATTCCATCTCCCAGCACAATTCTCTGCTGCAAATGATCGGCTGGGGCGTGTACGGGTTTGTTATGCTTCTGCTCAGCTATTTTATTTTTGAGTTTTTGACTCCGCGGTTTAAAATTGATAAAGAAATTGAAAATGATAATCGGGCTGTCGGTTTTATTTCATTTGTCATTTCTGTCGGGCTTTCATTTGTGGTGGCAGCCGGAATATAAGGGGACGGAGAATCGATGGAAAAGCTTGCAAAGGTACTGCTCGCCGCGGCGGGAATCTTTTTGTTAATCGGTCTTATATATCTGTTCGTATATTGAGAAAAAGAAAGATTTGCCTTTCTTTTTCTTTTTTTTGCCGTCCATCTGCTATAATGATAGGGTGGAACTTTAAAACCGAAAGGGGAGGTTTTATGCAGTCTCAAAAGCCGTGGCTTGCCGAGTATCCTGACAATATCCCGCATGAGCTTCCGTTGCCGAACCAAACCCTGCAATCCATCCTGACAGACTCCGCCGCACGATTCCCTGACAAAACCGCCGTATCTTTTTATGGAAAAAAACTCACCTTTCATGACATTCTGACGGATGCGCTGAAACTCGCAGCTTTTTTACAGTCCAATGGCCTGCAAAAAGGAGACAGAGTGGCTGTCATGCTGCCCAATTGCCCGCAATCAGTCATTTCTTATTATGGCGTCTTGTTTGCCGGCGGTATCGTGGTCCAGGCGAATCCGCTCTATACCGAGCGCGAGCTTGAATACCAGCTGAGAGATGCTGAGGCAAGCGTGATCATCACCTTAGATTTGCTTTTTCCGAAGGCGATAAAAATGAAAACGTTATCAATAGTGGATCAGATTTTAGTAACCAGCATAAAAGACTATTTGCCTTTTCCGAAAAATATTCTTTATCCACTGACGCAAAAACAAAAAGTACAAATTGATTTTGACAAAAAGGATCACATTCACACGTTCGCCTCCAGCGTGAAACAGGAAAAAATGGAGCTCCTGACAATCCCAAAGATCGAGCCTGAGCATGATATCGCTGTTCTCCAGTATACCGGAGGAACAACAGGGGCTCCAAAAGGGGTCATGCTCACGCACCGGAATATCTTGGCCAATACCGAAATGTGCGCGGCTTGGATGTACGATGTAAAGGAAGGTGCTGAAAAAGTGCTTGCCATCGTACCGTTTTTTCACGTTTACGGACTGACGGCAGTGATGAATTATTCGATGAAGCAAGGTTTCGAAATGATTCTTCTTCCTAAGTTCGACCCGCTCGAAACGCTTAAAATCATCGACAAACAAAAACCGACGCTCTTTCCAGGCGCACCGACGATTTACATTGGCCTTTTGCATCACCCCGAATTACAGCAATATGATCTGTCATCCATTAAAAGCTGTCTTAGCGGATCAGCCGCACTCCCTGTTGAGGTAAAGCAGAAATTTGAAAAGGTGACTGACGGAAAGCTTGTGGAAGGCTATGGTTTGTCTGAGGCATCCCCTGTGACGCATGCCAATTTTATCTGGGGGAAGAACAAGCCCGGCAGTATCGGCTGTCCTTGGCCGAGTACGGACGCCGCGATCTATTCTGAAGAGACGGATGGATTTGCCGCTCCGTATGAGCATGGAGAAATCATTGTTAAAGGGCCGCAAGTGATGAAAGGATATTGGAACAAACCGGAGGAAACCGCCGCTGTACTGAGAGATGGCTGGCTGTTCACCGGAGACATGGGCTATATGGATGAAGAGGGCTTTTTCTATATTGCCGACAGGAAGAAGGACATCATCATCGCCGGCGGCTATAATATTTACCCGCGTGAAGTAGAAGAAGCGCTTTATGAACATGAAGCCATCCGGGAAATTGTCGTTGCAGGTGTGCCGGATTCCTACAGAGGGGAAACAGTAAAAGCATTTGTCGTGTTGAAGAAAGACGCAAAAGCCGATGCAGAAGAACTGGACGCTTTTGCCAGATCCCGCCTCGCTCCCTACAAGGTGCCGAAAGCCTATGAATTCAGAAAAGAGCTGCCGAAAACGGCGGTAGGAAAAATTTTAAGAAGGCGTTTACTAGAAGATGCCGAAAATCATCATATCAATAACTCATGACATAAGAAAAAGAGAACACCTATGAATAAACTTGACAAAGTCGAAAATCCTCCTTATCATGAAAATATGAATGAATAGTCATTCATTTCAATAGGAAGGAACGATGAACTTTGAAGCAAAAACGGCCAAAGTATATGCAGATTATTGATGCAGCAGTAGAAGTCATTGCGGAAAACGGCTACCACCAGTCACAGGTATCCAAAATCGCCAAACAAGCCGGAGTAGCGGACGGCACCATCTATCTCTATTTCAAAAACAAAGAAGACATTTTAATTTCCCTTTTTAAAGAAAAAATGGGCCAATTTATTGAGCGGATGGAAGAGGACATAAAAGACAAGGAGACAGCCAAAGAGAAATTAGCGCTTGTGATTTCAAAGCATTTTTCCCTTTTGGCGGATGACCATAATCTCGCGATTGTCACTCAGCTTGAGCTCCGCCAGTCCAACTTGGAGCTGCGCCAGAAGATCAATGAAATATTAAAGGGCTACTTAACTATTTTAGAGGGCATTTTGACGGAAGGCATACAATCAGGCGAATTAAAAAACGGCCTCGATGTCCGCCTCGCCCGGCAGATGATTTTTGGAACGATTGACGAAACCGTGACAACTTGGGTTATGAATGACCAAAAGTACGATATAGCTGCCTTATCAGACAGCGTTTTAGAATTGTTGGTGTCCGGAATTCACAATAAGTAAAGGAGTTCTGTCCTATGAATGCAATATCACTGGCAGTTGATCAATTTGTGGCAGTTTTGACGATTCACAATCCGCCGGCAAATGCGCTTTCCAGCCGAATTTTAGAAGAGCTCTCCTCCTGTCTAGATCAATGTGAGACAGATGCAGGCGTACGAAGCATTATCATTCACGGTGAGGGAAGATTTTTCTCAGCGGGCGCTGATATTAAAGAATTTACATCGCTAAAAGGCAATGAGGATTCCTCAGAGCTGGCTGAGCGCGGCCAGCAGCTGATGGAAAGAATTGAAGGCTTCCCAAAACCGATTATCGCGGCGATTCACGGTGCTGCTCTTGGAGGCGGGCTGGAGCTTGCGATGGCTTGTCATATCAGAATTGCGGCAGAAGACGCCAAGCTGGGGCTCCCGGAACTTAACCTCGGTATTATACCGGGTTTTGCGGGTACACAGCGTCTTCCGAGATATGTCGGTACAGCCAAAGCACTAGAGCTCATCGGATCAGGAGAACCGATATCCGGAAAAGAAGCGCTTGATCTCGGACTTGTTTCAATTGGAGCAAAGGATGAAGCAGAAGTGCTTGAAAAAGCAAATGCGCTTGCCGCTAAGTTTGCGCAAAAAAGCCCGCAAACGCTGGCATCACTGCTTGAGCTTCTTTATTCAAACAAGGTGTATTCCTATGATGGCAGCTTAAAGCTTGAAGCAAAGCGGTTTGGAGAAGCATTTGAGTCAGAGGACGCCAAAGAAGGCATCCAGGCATTTCTCGAAAAAAGAAAGCCTCAGTTCAAAGGCGAATAAAAGGGGATATGATCATGAATCTATTTGTACTGATGAAACGGACGTTTGACACAGAAGAAAAAATCGTCATTGAAGCAGGAAAGATTCAGGATGACGGAGCGGAATGGATCATTAATCCATACGACGAGTACGCGATAGAAGAAGCCATCCAGCTGAAGGAAAAGCACGGGGGCACGATCACCGCCGTCACTGTCGGCGGTGAAGAAGCGGAAAAGGAATTGCGTACGGCGCTTGCCATGGGATGTGACCAAGCCGTTTTAATCAACATAGAAGATGATCTCGAAGAACCCGACCAATATTCCATTTCTCAAGTTTTATACCACTATATGAAGGATCAAGAGTTTGATTTAATTCTCGGCGGAAATGTTGCCATTGACGGAGGATCAGGACAAGTCGCGCCTCGGCTTGCCGAGCTGCTGGATATTCCGTGCATCACTACGATCACCAAACTCGAAATCAATGGCACTGATGCAGAAGCAGAAAGGGACGTCGAAGGGGATGTAGAGAAAATCAAAACCACACTTCCATTGCTTGTCACAGCTCAGCAAGGTTTAAACGAACCGCGTTACCCATCGCTTCCGGGCATTATGAAGGCCAAGAAAAAACCACTTGAAGAGCTAGAGCTTGATGATCTTGATCTTGACGAAGAGGATGCCGAACCAAAAATGAAAACCATTGAACGTTTTCTGCCGCCGAAAAAAGAAGCCGGGAAGCTTCTCCAAGGTGATCCTGCCGAACAGGCAAAAGAGCTCGTCTCATTGCTCCGCAGCGAAGCTAAAGTCATTTAAAGCTTGGACATTCAAAGAAACAGGGGGATGTTAGAATGGGAAAAAAAGTGATCGTACTCGGGGAAATTCGCGATGGAGAATTGCGGAATGTCACCTTTGAAGCATTAGCTGCAGGAAGAACCATTTCAGGCGATGGAGAAGTCATCGGTGTTCTCATCGGAGAAAATGTACAGAACATTGCACAGGAGCTTATCCATTACGGAGCGGATAAAGTTCTCACAGCCGAGGATCCGAAGCTGAAAGCCTATACGGCAGACGGATACAGCCAGGTCATGAGGGTCATTATTGACCAAGAAAAGCCCGATTCAGTCATATGCGGGCACACGGCAATGGGCAAGGATCTCTCACCAAAACTTGCGGCCCGGCTGCAAACAAGCTTAATTTCTGATGCTACAGATGTAAGCGTTACCGGAGAAAATGTCGTATTCACAAGGCCGATTTACTCGGGAAAAGCATTTGAACGTGTGATTTCAACCGATCCCATGATTTTTGCAACGATTCGTCCCAATAACATTCAAGCTTCAGAAATAGACGCCGGCAGGTCGGGGAGTATCGAAAGCGTTGATGTTTCTCTTACTGACCTCCGCACCGTTATCCAAGAGATCGTGAAAAAAACAGCGGACGGCGTTGATCTCTCCGAAGCAAAAATTATCGTTGCGGGCGGCCGCGGAGTCAAAAGCAAGGAAGGATTTCAGCCGCTGCAGGAGCTTGCCGAGGTGCTGGGAGCCGCAGTCGGAGCTTCTCGCGGGGCGTGCGACGCTGACTATTGCGATTACGCTCTCCAGATCGGGCAGACCGGGAAAGTCGTCACCCCGGATTTGTACATCGCCTGCGGCATTTCCGGCGCCATCCAGCATTTAGCCGGCATGTCAAACAGCAAGGTCATTGTCGCCATCAATAAAGATCCTGAAGCCGATATTTTTAAAATAGCGGATTATGGCATCATAGGCGATTTATTTGAAGTGGTTCCATTATTAACTGAGGAATTCAAACAATTAAATATTCACTCGTAAAGGAAACCCCGGACTGCTGAAGTTCGGGGTTTTTTATATGTTTAAATATATACGTACAAATAAATATATAATGAAAAATATTGTTGACATGTACGAACATATATAATATGGTTACTTTAAAAGCGCTTACATTCATGCTGACTCCTCAGGCAAAAGACAGATCACATATTTGACTGTGGTGCTTTTCATATTCGTATGAAAGGAATGATCAGGCATGTCTAAACATCAAGCAGTGATCCAGACAGATATTGTAAAAGGAACCATTAACAAAAATATATACGGTCATTTTGCGGAGCATTTAGGAAGAGGGATTTATGAGGGGATTTGGGTCGGATCGGACTCAAGCATTCCCAATATAAACGGAATACGAAAGGATGTGCTGGAAGCGCTCAAGCAGCTTCATATTCCTGTCCTCAGATGGCCGGGCGGGTGTTTTGCGGACGAATACCATTGGGCAAACGGTGTCGGTGACCGAAAGACGATGCTTAACACGCACTGGGGCGGAACAGTTGAATCAAATGAATTCGGAACGCATGAATTTATGATGCTTTGCGAGCTGCTTGAATGCGAGCCTTATATTTGCGGCAATGTCGGAAGCGGAACCGTTCAGGAAATGGCGGAATGGATCGAGTATATGACGTTTGATGCAGGCACGCCGATGTCAGACTGGAGAATACAAAATGGAAGAGAGGAGCCCTGGAAGCTGAAATATTTCGGTGTGGGCAATGAAAACTGGGGTTGCGGCGGAAACATGCACCCTGAATACTATGCTGATCTGTACCGGCGTTTTCAAACCTATGTCCGCAATTACAGCGGCAATGAAATCTATAAAATTGCAGGCGGCGCAAATGTAGATGACTTTAATTGGACGGACGTGCTCATGAAAAAAGCCGCCGGCCTGATGGACGGATTGAGCCTTCATTATTACACGATTCCGGGTGATTTCTGGAAGGGCAAAGGATCAGCGACAGAATTCACGGAGGATGAATGGTTCATTACGATGAAAAAAGCCAAATACATCGATGAATTGATTCAAAAACACGGTACGATTATGGACCGGTACGACCCGGAGCAGCGGGTCGGGCTGATTATTGACGAATGGGGCACGTGGTTTGATCCTGAGCCAGGCACGAACCCTGGATTCCTTTATCAGCAAAACACCCTTCGTGATGCACTGGTCGCGGCTTCTCATTTCCACATTTTCCATCAGCATTGCCGCAGGGTACAAATGACCAACATTGCCCAAACGGTAAACGTTCTTCAAGCGATGATTTTGACTGAGGGAGAGCGGATGCTTTTGACACCGACGTACCATGTATTTGATATGTTTAAGGTACACCAGGATGCTTCTCTTTTAGACACTGAAACAACCTCTGCTGACTATGAATGGAAGGGGGAAACGCTGCCGCAAATCAGTATTTCAGCATCGAAACATGCGGAAGGTGATATCAATATCACGATTTGCAACATCGACCATCAAAACAAAGCGGAGGCCGAAATTGAGCTGAGAGGTCTTAACAAGACTGCGGACCATTCCGGAGTCATTCTCACGGCAGAAAAAATGAATGCGCATAACACGTTTGACGATCCTCATCACGTCAAACCGGAATCTTTCAGCCGATATACCCTCAACAAAAACAAACTGAAAGTAAAACTGCCGCCAATGTCGGTCGTCTTACTCACGCTGCGTGCGGATTCTTAATGCGCGAGAGCGCCGGAGCTTCATGCCGGCGCTCTTTTTCAGGTTTTAAAACAGCTCCGGGAGGGCATGGTAAAGTACATGACAGTGAAGAGGAGATGTTAGCTTATGCTTCGTACAATTCTAATGATCATCGGGGCTATTGTAGTGATCGGGGCAATTATCAGATTCGTGTTTTAATAAAAGTGACATATCCCATTCAATCCAGATAAAAATGAGTAAACCGATTGTGATCAGGAAAAAATAATTTGTAAGCATTAAAATAGCGTGAACGAATGGGAGATGCTATACTAAAAATCATCATTCACAATTGGAGGAATTCAATAATGGCTATCGTAAAAGCAACTGATCAATCTTTCCCAGCTGAAACAAGCGAAGGCGTCGTACTGGCTGACTTCTGGGCTCCTTGGTGCGGACCTTGTAAAATGATTGCGCCTGTTCTTGAAGAACTAGATCAAGAAATGGGAGACAAACTGAAAATCGTAAAAATCGATGTGGATGAAAACCAAGAAACAGCCGGAAAATACGGCGTTATGAGCATCCCGACACTTCTTGTGTTAAAAGACGGAGAAGTTGTTGAAACTTCTGTCGGCTTCAAACCGAAAGAAGCGCTTCAAGAGCTTGTAAACAAACATCTTTAATTTACGGCTGCTTACATGCCAGAGCGATTCCGATTGAGGGATCGCTTTTTTTATTCGCCAATTGTGAACCATAGAGAAAAACAAACGTTCGTGTTAAACTGGAAACAAAGGACTAAATATAAGGAAGGGTAACATATGAACAAACAACTGAAAGAAAAACTCGCCCTCCTTCCTGATCAGCCCGGATGTTATCTGATGAAGGACCGACAGCAGACTGTGATCTACGTAGGAAAAGCGAAAGTGCTGAAAAACAGAGTGCGCTCCTACTTCACCGGTTCTCACGATGCGAAAACACAAAGGCTTGTGACGGAAATCGAGGATTTTGAATATATCGTGACGTCCTCTAATCTCGAAGCGCTTATTTTAGAAATGAATTTGATCAAAAAGCATGATCCGAAATACAATGTCATGCTGAAAGACGATAAAACCTACCCTTTTATAAAACTCACCCATGAACGCCATCCAAGGCTGGTTGTCACCCGCAATGTCAAAAAAGACAAAGGGCGCTATTTCGGGCCGTACCCGAATGTGCAAGCAGCAAGGGAAACAAAAAAACTGCTTGACCGTCTGTATCCTCTCAGAAAATGCTCCAAACTGCCGGACAGAGTGTGCCTTTACTATCATCTGGGCCAATGTCTCGCTCCTTGCGTAAAGGATATTTCCGAAGAGACGAACAGAGAGCTGGTTGAGAGCATTACCCGATTCTTAAAGGGCGGCTATAATGATGTCAAAAAAGAGCTTGAAGAGAAAATGCATGAGGCTGCGGAGAATCTTGAGTTTGAAAGGGCAAAAGAGCTTCGCGACCAAATGGCCCATATCGACTCAACGATGGAAAAACAAAAAATGACGATGAACGATTTAGTCGACCGTGACGTATTCGCTTACGCATATGATAAGGGCTGGATGTGCGTACAGGTCTTTTTCATCCGGCAAGGAAAGCTCATTGAACGCGATGTCAGCATGTTCCCGCTCTATCAGGAAGCTGATGAAGAGTTCCTTACGTTCATCGGGCAGTTCTATTCAAAAAACAACCACTTCCTTCCAAAGGAAATTTTAGTTCCGGACAGTGTAGATCAATCCATGATTGAGCAGCTGCTGGAAACAAACGTCCACCAGCCGAAAAAAGGACCGAAAAAAGAACTGCTCATGCTGGCCCATAAAAATGCGAAAATCGCGCTGAAAGAAAAATTCTCCTTAATCGAACGGGATGAGGAGCGCTCAATTGGGGCTGTGCAAAAACTCGGTGAAGCCTTGAATATTTATACGCCTCACAGAATCGAAGCGTTTGATAACTCAAACATACAGGGGACAAACCCGGTTTCCGCGATGATCGTGTTTATCGACGGCAAACCGAACAAAAGGGAATACCGCAAATATAAAATCAAAACCGTTACAGGACCGGATGATTACGGCTCAATGAGAGAGGTCGTCAGAAGGCGTTATTCAAGAGTGCTTCGTGAAAACCTGCCGCTGCCTGATCTGATCATCATTGACGGAGGAAAAGGGCAGATCAACGCTGCAAGGGATGTCATTGAAAATGAACTCGGTCTGGATATTCCCATCGCCGGTTTAGCGAAAGACGAAAAACACAGAACCTCAAATTTACTCATCGGGGATCCGTTGGAGGCGGTGTATCTGGAACGAAACAGCCAGGAATTTTACCTTCTGCAGCGCATCCAGGACGAGGTGCACCGGTTCGCGATCAGCTTTCACAGGCAAATCCGCGGTAAAAGCGCGTTTCAATCCGTATTGGACGACATCCCGGGCATCGGAGAGAAAAGAAAGAAAATGCTGTTAAAGCATTTCGGTTCTGTTAAAAAAATGAAGGAAGCAAGTCTCGAGGACCTCAAAAAAGCGGGTGTTCCCATAGCGGCGGCTCAGCTCCTTTACGACAAATTGCAAAAATAATGTTGTCCTTTTAAAAAAGATCTGATAAAATGTGAACTAATTTCATAGTTAGATCGTGTTATATGGTGAAGATAGAGGTGCGAACTTCAAGAGTAAGCCTTTGGAGAAAGATGGATTCCGTGAAAAAGGCTGAAAGGGGAGGTCGCCGAAGCAAATAAAATCCCATCGGTGTTATTTGCTGGCCGTGCATTGAATAAATGTAAGGCTGTCAAGAAATCATTTTCTTGGAGGGCTATCTCGTTGTTCATAATCATTCATGATGATTAATTGATAAGCAATGAGAGCAAATTCCTCTCATTGCTTTTTTTATTGTGGACAAGGCGCTCTTTCTCCTCACCCGCACGAACCAAAATGTAAAGGGTGGTCATTCATGGGTCTAATCGTACAAAAATTCGGAGGTACTTCCGTCGGCTCAGTCGAAAAAATTAATAATGCGGCAAACCGCGTCATCGCGGAAAAACAGAAAGGCCATCAAGTCGTCGTAGTCGTTTCAGCTATGGGGAAATCGACTGACGCATTGGTCAGCCTTGCAAAAGACATCACCGATCAGCCGAGCAAACGCGAAATGGATATGCTGCTGGCGACAGGCGAACAGGTCACGATTTCCCTGCTTTCAATGGCGCTGCAGGAAAAAGGCTATGACGCGGTGTCCTATACTGGCTGGCAGGCGGGAATCCGCACGGAATCCGTACACGGAAACGCCAGAATTACAGATATCGACACTACAGTTTTAGCAGACCAGCTTGAGCAAGGAAAGGTTGTGATTGTCGCGGGATTCCAAGGCATGACGGAGGATTGTGAAATCACGACATTGGGCCGGGGTGGTTCAGACACAACAGCAGTCGCTTTGGCTGCCGCATTAAAAGCGGATAAATGTGACATATACACCGACGTGCCCGGCGTGTTTACAACCGATCCGCGGTATGTGAAATCAGCGAGAAAACTTGCCGGAATCTCATACGATGAAATGCTTGAGCTTGCCAATTTAGGCGCCGGCGTTCTTCATCCGAGAGCTGTTGAATTCGCTAAAAATTACCAATTGCCGTTAGAAGTGCGTTCAAGTACAGAAACAGAAGCAGGGACATTAATTGAGGAGGAATCATCCATGGAGCAGAATTTAATTGTCAGAGGCATTGCGTTCGAAGATCAAATCACAAGGGTAACAATCTACGGGCTGACAAGCGGCCTAACCACTTTGTCTACCATTTTTACAACTCTTGCAAAAAGAAATATTAACGTGGATATCATTATCCAAACGCAGGCGGGAGACCATGATGCCGGGATTTCCTTCTCTGTTAAATCTGAAGACGCGGACCAGACTGTTGAGGTGCTTGAAGAGTACAAAGGCGCGCTGGAATTTGAGAAAATCGAGACAGAAAGCAAGTTGGCTAAAGTATCCATTGTCGGATCAGGTATGGTATCAAATCCTGGTGTAGCGGCTGAAATGTTTGCTGTACTGGCGGAAAAAAACATTTTAATCAAGATGGTTAGCACATCTGAAATCAAAGTGTCAACAGTCGTAAGCGAAAATGACATGGTGAAAGCGGTCGAAGCGCTGCACGATGCATTTGAGCTTTCAAAACACCCCTCAGCTGTGTAATCAAAAAAGGCGGGACTATGCAGTCACCGCCTTTTTGGTTACACGGGGTCTTTCATATCCCATTTCACAGTCAGAACCACTTTATCGGCTCTCTTTTTCACTTGTTCATATGATTCGGCAATCTGGTCATTCATTAATTGAATTTGTTCAGCGATAAAACCAGCTTCAAGCTGAAAGCATGGTTCTTTCTGATGTTTAAGGCGGTTGGAAATGATCGGCCCTTCAAGTTCAAATTCAAGCTCCTGTTTTTTAGCGCTTGTGTTAGTGAGGGTTCCCCAGCCCGCTTCTTCAAAGAAGGCCGGAAATTCCTCCCATGATTCAAGAGGAAACTTACGGGCGAGATGTTTCCCTGCCCAATACATCATGGAAGAGTAATCTTGGCCAAGCATATCTGGGAGAACGATCTCTCGTATTAGTTCGTAGGCATAGGCGTTCATTTCAATTTCTTTTAGATTGTCAATAGATCCTTCAAATTTAGACTTCATAGCTGTCTCCCCTCTCTCCTTCGTATATTATAGCCCAAAGAGGGGGGAGGATTACAGAATGATCCTGTAATTCTTATGAAAAATTAAGGGAGAAATATATATTGATAAAATAAAATTTTTGAATCAACTAATTAATTCGGAAAATTGTAATTTATGTACGCGTTTTCTTGACGCCCTTTTGAGGGAGGAGTAAAATGAAATTGTCAATAAATCTTAATAAAGTGCTTACAATTGAAAGAAGTGGGGGAAGAGATTTAGCACATTTCGCACTTATCAAACAGGGGGTAAAGTAATGTCTGGGAACAGAGAGTTTTATTTTCGAAGATTGCATTCCTTGCTTGGCGTCATACCGGTCGGCATCTTTCTCATTCAGCATTTAGTCGTCAACCAGTTTGCCGCAAGGGGCGCTGAAGCATTCAATAGTGCTGCTCATTTTATGGATAGTCTGCCTTTCAGGTATGCATTGGAAATTTTTATTATCTTCTTACCATTAATTTATCATGCAGTTTATGGTGTGTACATAGCGTTTACTGCAAAAAATAACGCAGGTCAATACAGCTATATGAGAAATTGGCTCTTCGTCCTGCAGCGTGTAACCGGTATCATCACCCTCATTTTCGTCAGCTGGCATGTGTGGGAAACCCGTATTGCAGCACAAATGGGCGCTGAGGTCAATTTCGACATGATGGCGAATATTTTGAGCTCTCCGGCTATGCTTGGCTTCTACATTGTCGGTGTTTTATCAACAATTTTCCATTTCTCGAACGGTTTATGGTCTTTCGCTGTTACATGGGGCATTACGGTAACGCCCCGTTCTCAAAGAATTTCGACATACGTTACGCTGATTATTTTTGTTGCACTGTCATACGTAGGCTTAAAAGCGATTTTCGCATTTGTATAAGAGTACTAGATTACTAGAGGGAGAGGGGCTATCATGAGTCAATCAAGCATTATCGTAGTCGGCGGGGGTCTTGCCGGCCTCATGGCGACAATTAAAGCAGCGGAATCAGGAATGGCGGTTAAGCTTTTTTCCATCGTTCCTGTCAAACGTTCTCATTCGGTTTGCGCGCAAGGCGGCATAAACGGAGCGGTCAACACAAAAGGGGAAGGCGACTCTCCGTGGGAGCATTTTGATGACACTGTATACGGGGGAGACTTTCTTGCGAACCAGCCGCCGGTCAAAGCGATGTGTGACGCGGCGCCTTCTATCATCCACTTATTAGACCGGATGGGCGTCATGTTTAACCGGACGCCTGAGGGCCTGCTGGATTTCCGCCGATTCGGGGGTACACAGCACCACAGAACAGCTTATGCGGGTGCGACAACGGGACAGCAGCTGCTTTACGCACTGGACGAGCAAGTGCGCAGATACGAAGTTGCGGGTCTGGTTACAAAATACGAAGGCTGGGAATTCCTTGGCGCTGTATTGGATGATGACAGAACCTGCCGCGGAATTGTTGCGCAAAACCTGACAAACATGCAAATTGAATCCTTCCGTTCAGACGCTGTCATCATGGCGACGGGCGGACCGGGAATCATTTTTGGAAAATCGACTAACTCCATGATTAATACAGGATCTGCTGCGTCGATCGTTTATCAGCAGGGAGCGTATTATGCAAACGGAGAATTTATTCAAATTCACCCGACAGCGATACCGGGCGATGACAAACTAAGACTGATGAGTGAATCGGCGCGCGGTGAAGGCGGACGCGTGTGGACATATAAAGACGGGAAACCGTGGTATTTCCTGGAAGAAAAATACCCGGCTTACGGAAACTTGGTGCCGCGTGATATAGCGACACGCGAAATATTTGATGTGTGTGTCAACCAGAAGCTCGGCATTAATGGTGAAAACATGGTGTATCTTGATCTGTCCCATAAAGATCCCAAAGAGCTTGACATTAAGCTCGGCGGCATCATTGAAATTTATGAGAAGTTCATGGGAGATGACCCGCGGAAGCTTCCAATGAAAATCTTCCCGGCGGTTCATTACTCAATGGGCGGTTTATGGGTGGATTACAATCAAATGACAAACATCCCGGGACTGTTTGCGGCTGGGGAATGTGATTACTCTATGCACGGCGGCAACCGTTTGGGAGCGAACTCCCTGCTCTCCGCGATATACGGAGGAATGGTGGCCGGACCGAATGCCGTGAAATATGTAAATGGCTTAGAATCTTCAGCAGAAGACATGTCTTCCTCTTTATTCGACGCTCACGTCAAAAAAGAAGAAGAAAAATGGGCTGACATTATGAGCATGGACGGAACCGAAAATGCCTATGTCCTTCACAAAGAGCTCGGTGAGTGGATGACGGCAAATGTAACGGTTGTCCGCCATAACGATAAGCTTTTGAAAACGGATGACAAAATTCAGGAATTAATGGAGCGGTTTAAAAAGATTAACATCAATGATACGACAAAATGGAGCAATCAGGGGGCGATGTTCACACGCCAGTTCTCGAACATGCTTCAGCTTGCGAGGGTGGTTACCCTTGGCGCTTACAACCGCAATGAAAGCAGGGGCGCCCATTATAAACCGGATTATCCTGAACGTAATGATGATGAATGGCTCAAAACAACAATGGCTAAACATGTAAGCCCGTATGAAGCGCCAGAATTTGAGTATCAGGATGTCGATGTATCACTGATAACGCCTCGGAAACGGGATTACTCGAAGAAGAAGGTGGCGAAATAATCATGAGTGAACAAAAAACCATACGATTTATTATCACACGGCAAGATACAACCGAAAGCACGCCTTACGATGAAGAATTTGAGGTTCCATACCGCCCGAACCTAAACGTCATTTCCGCTCTGATGGAAATACGCAGGAATCCGGTTAACGTTAAAGGTGAAAAGACAACCCCTGTTACATGGGACATGAACTGTCTTGAAGAAGTGTGCGGCGCATGTTCAATGGTCATAAACGGAAAGCCCCGCCAGTCTTGTACGGCGCTTATCGACCAGCTTGAACAGCCGATCCGCTTAAAACCAATGAAAACTTTCCCGGTCGTGCGTGATTTGCAGGTTGACCGGAGCAGAATGTTTGATTCATTGAAAAAAGTAAAAGCGTGGATACCGATTGACGGTACGCACGATTTGGGACCGGGGCCGAGAATGCCGGAAAAACGCCGTCAATGGGCATATGAATTATCAAAATGCATGACGTGCGGCGTCTGCCTCGAAGCCTGCCCGAATGTGAACAGCAAATCGAAGTTCATGGGGCCGGCACCGATGTCTCAAGTCCGCCTGTTTAACGCACATCCGACAGGCGCCATGAATAAATCTGAGCGGTTAGACGCACTGATGGATGAAGGCGGCCTTGGAGATTGCGGCAACTCGCAAAACTGCGTTCAATCTTGCCCGAAAGGCATCCCGCTCACCACTTCGATTGCAGCCTTAAACAGAGATACAAACTTACAAGCGTTCCGCAATTTCTTCGGAAGCGACAGAGTATAAGAAGAAAAAACCTCTTCCGCATGGGAGAGGTTTTTTTAACCATAAGGAGATGAGTAAAGATGAAGCTTCCCGCTTATATTGATATGCCGTTTCAACAATGGAAAGCGTCCTTTTCTTTTTTTAATGAAGTATCCGTGCGATTTTCCGAGACGGACATGTTTGGACATATGAATAATGTAACGCCTTTTATATACTTTGAGGAGGCGCGGATTTCTTATTTTAAAAAGCTGAATATGATGAATCAAAACAAACAGACTATGACGGTCGTGGCAAGCCAGCAATGCGATTATCTGCGCCAAGTCATGCCTTATGAAGAGCTGCGCATCTATGTGAAAACAAGCGCCGTCGGCAGCTCATCCCTTACCTTGCATTATCACGGAGAAAATCGGGAAGGCGAGCCCTGCTTCACCGGAGCAGTTGTGATGGTCCAAGTTTCAAAGGAAAGCGGCAAGACTGTCAGCTGGACGGATGAGGAGAAAGAAACGCTGCTCCATACACCATAAACTAATTCTCTTGTAAACGTCACCTCCTGTGCCCTTCTTACATAAGATATCTTGACTATATCAAAACCCATTCGTTTCTGATTCGCTCTCACCTTAGCAAGGAGGGTTACAATACTTGAAGGAGAAAGAATTTCAATCGAAGCCGCTGCTAACGAAAAGAGAAAGAGAAGTGTTCGAATTGCTCGTTCAAGATAAGACAACAAAGGAGATTGCAAGCGAGCTATTTATCAGTGAGAAAACCGTTCGAAACCATATTTCAAATGCCATGCAGAAATTGGGTGTGAAAGGGCGTTCGCAAGCCGTTGTTGAGCTTCTTAGAATGGGTGAGCTAGAGCTTTAATCCTTGCCGGTATTCCTTCTTTTCAGGAAGGAGCCGGTTATTGCTGTTTGTTTGGAGCGTTTGAAACCATATTTGGAATGCTATGCAGAACTTGGATGGCAAAGCTTAAAACAGTTTTTGCTATTTGATGTTGTTTGCCTAAAGTCCTCTAATTCTCTCGCGCGAGTCTTGCATTTTCTTCAAAAAAGAAGGAAAATAGACACGGAACGCTTTTGTGCGTAAGAGATCCTTGAGTGAGGGATGGACAAATGACATCAAAACCTTTGGAGCATGTTGCGGATATTGAAAAGTCACTCCGCCACATTGCCGCGATCATTAAGCAAAAAGGACGAGAAATCCTTAACCAATATGCAATTACGCCGCCGCAATTTGTCGGCCTGCAATGGCTTTATGAACTAGGAGATATGACAATCGGCGAACTATCGGGCAAAATGTATCTGGCATGCAGCACGACAACGGACTTAATCGACCGCATGCAAAAAAATGAGCTTGTCGAACGGGTCAAGGACCCGGCGGACAGACGTGTGGTCCGGATACATCTGCTGCCTGAAGGAGAACGGATTATTCAAGAGGTCATTACAAAAAGGCAGGAATATCTGCGTGATATGTTCGAAACGTTTACAGATGAAGAAATAGCCATCTTCGAAAAATCATTGATGAAACTGCAGCATGAAATGAAGAGAAAATGAGGCGATTTTGTTGGGGCAACCAATAGGAGTCATTGATTCCGGGGTTGGCGGTTTAACCGTTGCAAAGGAAATCATGAGACAGCTACCAAAAGAAAATATTATCTACGTCGGGGATACGAAACGGTGTCCATACGGGCCGCGTCCTGAAGAAGAAGTGCTTCAATATACGTGGGAGCTGACGAATTATTTACTCGAAAACCACCACATTAAAATGCTCGTGATCGCCTGCAACACAGCAACAGCGATCGCATTGGAAGACATACAGCGAAGCGTCGATATACCGGTGGTCGGAGTGATCCAGCCGGGTGCGAGAGCAGCGATAAAAGTGACGGAAAATCAGCATATCGGAGTCATCGGCACAGAGAATACAATTAAGAGCAATGCGTACGAAGAGGCGCTTTTGGCATTGAATTCTGACCTGAAGGTTGAGAACCTTGCCTGCCCGCTGCTTGTGCCTTTTGTAGAAAGCGGAAAGTTTCTTGACAAGACAGCAGACGAAATTGTCAAAACATCCCTGTATCCGTTAAAAGACACATCGATTGATTCACTGATTTTAGGCTGCACCCACTATCCTATTTTAAAAGAATCCATTCAGAGATATATGGGAGAGCGCGTAAACATTATTTCGTCCGGCGATGAAACAGCAAGGGAAGTCAGCACGATTCTCTCATATAAAGGGCTGCTGAACCAGTCTCCGATTGTTCCGGATCATCAGTTCCTGACAACAGGAGCACGTGATCAGTTTGCGAAAATCGCAAATGACTGGTTTGGCCATGAGGTGGGCCATGTGGAGTGCACTTCACTGCAAGAACCGATTAGAAAATAGCTTTGCCCCGCAACGTTATGTTGCGGGTTTTTTCTGTTTTGCCGGAATTCTTCGGTCTATTTCCTGATAAGGGCTCGTATACATAATAGTACAAACAGCCTTAGGAGGGAAAAGTATGCTGAAAAAAGGACCTGCAGTCATTGGTGCCACTTGTCTCACCTCTGCCCTGCTTTTATCCGGATGCGGTTTGTTTCAATCTGATAAGGCAGCCGAGGAAATTGATCCGCCTCAAGACGTTACATACGTGAACGATGAAGCGGGGGCCGATTCAAATACAACAGCAGCCGAAAAAACAGAAAGTGAAAAAAACGATACCGCCAAAGCGGATCAAGCCGCATCTACAATCATGAGGGAGCTTTATCTCATTGATAAAAACGGGTATGTCGTTGCGCAAACGCTGCCTCTTCCAAAAAGTGAAGGCACGGCTAAGCAAGCGCTTGAATACCTCGTTCAGGGCGGACCTGTGTCAGAAATTCTTCCGAATGGCTTCAGAGCCGTATTGCCGGCTGACACAACCGTTAACGTTGACATCAAAAAAGATGGAACTGCAATCGCCGACTTCTCTAATGAATTTAAAAATTATAAGAAAGAAGACGAACAGAAAATTGTTCAATCCGTGACGTGGACGCTTACGCAATTCAGTTCGATAGATAAAGTGAAGCTGAGAATAAACGGCCATGAATTGAAGGAAATGCCTGTAGGCGGCACGCCGATCTCAGATGATTTAAGCCGTAAAGACGGGATTAATATGGAAACATCGGGCGTAAATGATCTTACCGCAACACATCCGCTCACCGTTTATTATTTGGCGGAAAACGATGACAGTGAGTACTATGTGCCTGTGACGAAACGGATCGACAATACTGAAAAAGATGATATTTCTGCAGCGATCAACGAATTGGCTAAAGGTCCAAGCAAAGTGAGCGGGCTGTTAACAGATTTCAGTGATGACGTAAAGCTGGTCAGCAAGCCGAAAATCAAAGACGGACGCGTGACGTTAGATTTCAATCAATCCATATTTGGCAGCGCTGATGAAAAGACAAAAATGATTTCTTCAGAAGTGCTGAACAGCATTGTACTGACGTTAACGGAGCAGCCGAATGTAAAAAGCGTTTCCGTCAAAGTAAACGGGAAATCAGAGCTTGTAAATGAAAAAGGCGAAAAGCTCACTGAACCGGTCTCCAGACCATCTCAAGTGAATACGGGTAGTTTTTAAATTGAAATTTTTGATATACTAGAAAGAAAGAGGTTAGCGTTCCGGCTGCCTCTTTCTTTATTCAATTCCGGAACAAAAATGGTTTATGTACATACAATCGGAGGTAAAACATGAGACATGACGGAAGACAACATGATGAGCTGCGTCCAATCACATTTGATTTGGATTTTATCAGCCATCCGGAAGGTTCTGTTCTAATAACAGCGGGAAATACAAAAGTAATCTGCAACGCGTCTGTTGAGGATCGCGTGCCGCCGTTTTTGCGGGGCGGGGGAAAAGGCTGGATTACAGCTGAATACAGCATGCTGCCGCGGGCAACAAACCAAAGAACAATCAGAGAGTCTTCTAAGGGGAAAATTACCGGCAGAACAATGGAGATCCAGCGCCTGATCGGCCGCGCGCTTCGGGCAGTCGTTGATTTAGACAAGCTCGGTGAACGGACGATTTGGATTGACTGCGATGTCATTCAGGCTGATGGCGGAACAAGAACTGCTTCTATTACAGGAGCATTTCTAGCCATGGCAATTGCGATTGGCAAGCTGCTCAAAGCGGGAACGATCAAGGCAAATCCGATTACTGATTTTCTTGCTGCGATTTCTGTCGGAATTGATAAGGAACAGGGAATTTTGTTAGATTTAAATTATGAAGAAGATTCTTCCGCTGAAGTTGATATGAATGTCATTATGACAGGCGGCGGCCGCTTTGTGGAGCTGCAGGGAACCGGGGAAGAGGCGACTTTCTCAAGGGAGGATCTGGACGGTCTTCTCGGTCTTGCGGAAAAAGGCATTCAGGAACTGATTGACAAGCAAAAAGAAGTGCTGGGTGATTCTCTGCCAGAACTGAAATAAAGACAGAAAGGCTTGATCATCATGAAAGAAGCAATTATTGCGACACATAATCCGGGAAAAGTGAAGGAATTCAAAGAAATCCTCGAGCCAAAAGGCTATGATGTCAAATCGTTAGCTGAAATCGGATACACAGAGGAGATCGAGGAAACAGGCCATACGTTTGAAGAAAATGCCGTTTTGAAAGCGGAAGCTGTTGCAAAAGCAGTGAATAAAATGGTGATTGCGGATGACTCCGGCCTGTCCATCGATAATCTTGGCGGCAGCCCCGGCGTTTATTCCGCGCGCTATGCAGGGGAACAGAAAGACGACCAGGCAAATATCGTTAAAGTGCTCGGCGAACTGAAAGGAATTGAAAAAGAACAGCGTACCGCCCGTTTTCGCTGCGCGCTGGCTGTGAGTATCCCCGGTGAGGAAACAAAAACAGTCGAAGGCCATGTTGAAGGATATATCGCTGAAGAACCGAGAGGAGAATACGGCTTTGGCTATGACCCAATCTTTATCGTGAAAGATAAAGATAAGACAATGGCTGAATTGACAAGTGATGAAAAAAATAAAATCAGCCATAGGGCTGACGCGCTTAAAAAGCTGTCTAAGCTTTTAGAGGCATAAGGAGGAAGCTTGTACATGAACGTGCTGATTATCAGTGACAGCCATGGGCTTGAAGAAGAACTCCAAACCATCGCAAAAAGACATGAAGCAGAAGTTGATCTCCTGATTCATTGCGGAGATTCTGAACTTGAAACCGGGCATCCGGCATTGGATCCTTATGCGGTTGTAAAAGGCAATTGCGATTTTACAGGCGATTTTAAGGACGAGCTTCTTCTGAATGCCGGTTCAAAGAAAATACTGGTCACGCACGGCCATCTTCACGGTATAAAGCAGACCTTGTTAAACGTATACTATCGTGCAGAGGAGCTCGGAGCGGATATCATCTGTTTCGGGCATTCGCACATCGCGGGAAGTGAAGTGCTGCGCGGAAAACTGATGATTAACCCAGGCAGCATCCGGCTTCCGAGGGTGCGCAGGATAGAAAGCTATGCTATACTGACGTTAGAAAATGATGCCGCGACAGTGCGTTTTTACGACCAAGCAGGCCATGAAATTGAGGATCTGCAAAACCGTGTCACACTATGAAAAAGTCATGAGGAAGAAATTTTTCTTCCTCATGAAAAAAATTCTAAAAAACCGTTGACTTATTGTTGCATCCCTTATATAATAAATCTTGTCGCTGATAGTTAAAGCGAAAAACGAAAAACGAAAAACGAAACATGTCCCAGTAGCTCAGCTGGATAGAGCAACGGCCTTCTAAGCCGTCGGTCGGGAGTTCGAATCTCTCCTGGGACGTACCAAAAGAAAAACCTCAAATCCTTTAAGGATTTGAGGTTTTTTGTTGTTGGTTTATGATTTTTTATTTGTTATTTAACGTATCATCATCCAAGCCGTCAACTTTTCCTTCTTTATTGAAACGAGGCTCTTCTTTTTTCACGGTGTCGGAAATGTGCTCATTCTCTTCGACAGTCCGTTTTCCGACAACCACTTCATCAGTGACAACCGGTTTTTTAGTCACTTCCAGCTTCTCCTCAACGATTGGCACTCTGATCTCTTCCGAATCATTGACGGGAGAAGCGTCCGCTGTGTTTTCATCCACTGGGCGGCGTTCAACATAAATTTCATCGCGTCTCACCGGGATGTCCATATCTCTTTGTTCTGTTTTCACTTCTTTTCCAATCTCTACTTCTCCAGTTTGAACGTCTTCCTTATCGACTTTCAGTTGTTCTTCCCTCAGCGGCATTGTTTTTTCTTCTTTCGTTGTATAATCCGCCATTTCGTTTGTGCTTGAAAAGCCGCCTGAAAGAGCATTGCCGTTATCAATAGGCGGATTGACTTCTGCATCTGTATCAACAGCCACAAGGAGTTTCCCATCATCCAGATCCTCTTGATAATTTTCTATTTCGCCAGTCGTAATATCCAAATCTGATAATGTCTTGCTGTGTGCGGCAGTATCATCCATTGTAAAATAATCTTTCAGCTTATCAAAAAATGATTCGGATTCATCCTCATGTGCATCGACGGCTTGATTGACCTCTGTTCCTGTCCGTGACTCAAGATAATCTGTATCTCGCCGGCTTGTCACAACCGAAATATCGTCAGAATCAAAACCTTTTGTTATTAAGCCTTCAATCGCTGCAATGGTTTCCTGCGGCGTTTCGTATACACCAACTATGCTTTTCATATTAATCTCCTCCTTTATCAATTTTGCATTTTATCGTTCATGTCGTTTTTAATTCCCGCTGAACTTTGAAATAAACAAAATTGAAAGCATCCGAAGTTTTTCAGTAACAAACCTGTTATTATATGAATTTCCTGAAAAATGAATATTCCGGAAATAATATGAAAAAAATCATAGTCATGCCGATATTTGTTATGTGAAACAATTAAATAAAGGGAGTGTTTTCTTTTGAAAAAATGGTTCATTGTTTTTTTCTTATTCGTTATTACGCTGTTTCAATCGCTTCAAACAGTTAGCGCGGAAACAGTTGAATGGAAAGAAAGAGCAGATTTGCCTGAGGCGCGTGTGGGCGCAAGCAGCAGCGTAGTAGATGGAAAGATATACGTGATTGGTGGCGGGATGCAAAAACAAGGTACTTATGGGAACCAAACGTTTGTCTATGATCCTAAAACAAATGAATGGACGAAAAAAGCCGACATGCCAACAGAGAGGGGAGGAGCTGCGACTGTTACAGTTGACGGTAAAATTTATGTCATGGGTGGAATGTCAAACGATGGGGTTGTAAAGACAGTAGAAGTATATGATCCAAAAAAAGATACGTGGGAAAAATCGGATGATCTCCCCTTTGAAAAAAAAGTTCCAGCTTATAGAATTTATGCAGAAGCTATTGGAAAGAAAATTTACGTTGTAGCCTATGAAAATACAAGATATGCAACGACTTACAGTTATGATCTCGAAACGAAGAAATGGGAGAAAAAACAAAAGTTAAATGATGAAATCTATGCGGGTATTACAGCAGTAATCGATAATAAACTATATATCCTTGGCGGAACGCAATACATTGGTCGAATTGTTTATGTCTATGATCCAGAAAATGATAGCTGGACAAAAAATGGTAAGGGATTCAGAGCAGGATATTATTCTGCACTTGTTTATAAAGGAAAAATACTGATGACAGGAGGTGTAACTCGAATCAGGGTGTATGATCCTAAAAATCAATCGGTTATAGGAGTAACTAATCCTAAAGCCCCTTACAGAATGGCTCATTCATCTGCCATTATTGATGATACTCTTTACGTAATCGGTGGAAGAGAGGAAACATCCAGTTTTACTGGGAATGCATCCTCTAATTTTAAATCAGTTATGTCAATTTCATTAAAGGATTTAAACGTACCTTCTGATGCGGAGGAAACCCCGGGAGATAAAGATAAAGGATCAACAACCCCTTCTGAAGACAATTCGGGAGATAAAGATAAAGGGTCAACAACCCCTTCTGAGGATCATTCAGCAACAGAAGACGGAGACGCTCTCCTAGTTATCACCATGGTAAATGGTTTGCAAAAAGAGTATCAGCTGTCCATGAAAGAAGTAAACGGATTCCTCAAATGGTATAAGCAGCGTGATGCGGGAGAGGGACCAGGCTTTTATGAAATAGATGAGCATGACAACAACAAAGGGCCTTTTGAAAGTAAAAAGGATTATGTTGTGTTTAAAAACATTTTGATGTATGAAGTAAATAAATATAAATAATTCATACAAAAACCATCCAGTGCTGGATGGTTTTTGTATGATAAAGCAATAACCGATTTTGTTCTGCTCTTCTTCTGCTCTATTGAATTTTAACGGGGAAATTGATGAAATATACAAAAGAGATAACACGAAATGTCCTCTGCACTTTACCATCAGAAAAAATATCTCACAACTTCTTCGTCATAAACACACTGTTTGGATCTTCCACATAGTCGGCAAACGGTTCACAGTACTGAAAACCAAAGCTTTCATACAATTTTCTTGCCGGCTCAAATGAAGCCATTGAACCTGTTTCTAAGCTTACATGTTCATAGCCCCGCTTCCCAGCCTCCTTAAGGATGTGCTGGAGAACTCGTGTGGCAACTCCTTTTCTTAAATGGGATGCAGACGTCCTCATCGATTTGATTTCTCCATGGCTGCTGTCCAATTCTTTAAGCGCTCCGCAGCCAGCTAGTTCATTGCCCTCCCATGCGCTCCAAAATGTTATTTCAGGCCCTCTCAGCCTTTCTGCATGTAAGGCATGGATGCTTTCTGGCGGGGACATGAGCGCCATGCTATGTAAATGCTCATTTACAAATGAGATCACTTCATGTCCAGTTACATCATCTATTTTTATAAACAATTCTATACCTCCTCAAAAATTTGCAAGTTTTCAGAACATAATTGATTTCATCATATTCATATTCCGTCCTTTTTCCAAATAGAAAGACAGAAAATCTGCCGCTAAGGAATGAAATGAATTGAGAAAGGCGTTTCAAAGCAAAAAAGGGACCGAAACATAGTTCGGCCCTCGTGTCCTTTTAATATCGAAAACCTACGTGGGCGCCGGGTGCTCCGCTGAATACGCCGACGTGCGTCGCCGGGATACTGAAACCGCCTCCATGGCCGCTATAACCGGCACCTGCGAATTGCTGCCCGTAAAATCCTGATGCATATGGGAATGAGGAGTACATAGCAGATGGAGTGCTTATCGGGCTGTATGGCTGACTGTATCCATAGCCGCCAAAAGGATGAGTGTTTTGCTGATAAAAGACAGGAGCTGTCGGATAAAATGTCTGTGGTAAGCTGGGGAATCCTTGCATGTCAGCTAATGATTTATTCATCGTATCACCTTTTCTATCCAAGATACATTCAATGTATGCCAGAGGAATAATGGAAGTGCCTATCTGATTTCTTGTGCATATATCCAGTCGGAACAATAGCATGTCAAATTTTATAACATGTTTCTATCAGATTGAAAAATTCTGGTGTATTATTGATAGATTAATAAAAAAATTATAAAAACTTTTAACATTTGCGATTCCTTATACGCCAATAATGAAAGCGTATTCAATATAATTGATTAATCAAAATTGTCTAATAATTTTAAAAAATGCTGTTGACACTGCGTCCAAAGCGGCGTAATATGAGTTCAACAAAAGATAAATGCAAGCTTCACAAAGCAAAAATGATCGCAATATGATTTCTAAACAATAAAAACAAACGACCTTCTTGAACAGCTGAAGTGCTGTTCCGGAGACTGAATATGAAAAGCGCAGATGAGGATAAGTAGCCTTGATAAAAGCTTTCCACAGAGAACCGGGTTAGCTGAGAACCGGTGAAGCTTTACAAGGTGAACTCGCCTCAGAGTGCCAGTCTGAAATCATAGTAGGACTTGGCCGGGTGAACTGATTCACTCGTTATTAAAGCGGATAGAAATATCCATGAGACGGCTGATTCAATAGGCCGTAAACAAGGGTGGTACCGCGGAAAGAAGAGCCTTTTCGCCCCTTTTAGCTATCGCATTCACTGCGCGGCTGATTGTGGGTGGAAGGGCTTTTTTTATTGAATAATCAGCTATCAAGCTAATAAAAAGATTGATCTTTAGAGGATGGAAATCCAAAAGGAGGAACTGAAAATGGGGACTAATGTACAGGTGGATTCGGCGTCTGCCAAATGTACACAGACGATGAGCGGAGCATTAATGCTGATTGAATCATTGAAAAAAGAGAAAGTAGACATGATATTCGGTTATCCGGGCGGGGCTGTGCTTCCGATCTACGATAAGCTTTACAATTCAGGGTTGGTACATATCCTTCCCCGTCACGAACAAGGTGCGATCCATGCAGCGGAAGGATACGCAAGAGTCTCCGGAAAACCGGGTGTCGTCATTGCCACGTCAGGCCCGGGAGCGACAAACCTTGTTACAGGCCTTGCGGATGCCATGATTGATTCATTGCCATTAGTCGTCTTTACAGGGCAGGTGGCCACATCCGTTATTGGGAGCGATGCATTTCAGGAAGCGGACATTTTAGGAATTACCATGCCGGTGACAAAACACAGCTATCAGGTTCGCCAGCCGGAAGATCTGCCGCGCATCATTAAAGAAGCGTTCCATATTGCAACAACTGGAAGACCCGGACCTGTATTGATTGATATTCCGAAAGATGTAGCAACAATTGAAGGGGAATTCAGCTACGAACATGAGATGAATCTCCCGGGATACCAGCCGACAATAGATCCGAATTATTTGCAGATCCGCAAGCTTGTGGAAGCCGTAAGCAGCGCGAAGAAACCGGTGATCCTGGCGGGTGCAGGCGTACTGCACGGAAAAGCGTCAGAAGAATTAAAAAATTATGTAGAACAGCAGCAAATCCCTGTGGCACACACCCTTTTGGGACTCGGAGGCTTCCCGGCTGATCACCCGCTTTTCCTGGGAATGGCGGGAATGCATGGCACTTATACAGCCAATATGGCCCTCCATGATTGTGACCTTTTAATCAGTATCGGTGCCCGTTTTGATGACCGCGTCACAGGAAACCTGAAGTACTTTGCAAAAAACGCAAAGATTGCCCACATCGATATTGATCCGGCTGAAATCGGAAAAATCATGAAAACACAGATTCCTGTAGTCGGAGACAGCAAAATTGTCCTGCAGGAGCTGATCAAACAAGACGGCAGACAAAGCGATTCAGGTGAATGGAAAAAACAGCTCTCCGAATGGAAAGAAGAGTACCCGCTCTGGTATGTAGATAATGAAGAAGAAGGCTTTAAACCACAGAAATTAATTGAATATATTCATCAATTTACAAATGGCGAGGCTATAGTCGCAACGGATGTCGGCCAGCATCAAATGTGGTCAGCGCAATTCTATCCGTTCCAAAAAGCAGATAAATGGGTCACATCAGGCGGACTTGGAACGATGGGATTCGGCCTTCCGGCAGCGATTGGCGCACAGCTGGCGGATAAAGCTGCTACTGTAGTGGCGGTTCTCGGGGACGGCGGTTTTCAAATGACGCTCCAAGAACTCGATGTCATTCGCGAATTGAATCTTCCGGTCAAAGTCATCATTTTAAATAACGCTTGTCTCGGAATGGTCAGACAGTGGCAGGAAATTTTCTATGAAGAACGCTATTCAGAATCTAAATTTGCTTCTCAGCCTGACTTCGTCAAATTGTCAGAAGCATACGGCATTAAAGGCATCAGAATTTCATCGGATGCGGAAGCGAAAGAAAAGCTGGAAGAGGCATTAACATCAAAAGAGCCAGTTGTCATTGACGTGCGGGTTGCCAGAGAAGAAAAAGTATTCCCGATGGTGGCTCCGGGGAAAGGGCTGCATGAAATGGTGGGGGTGAAACCTTGAAAAGAATTATCACTTTGACTGTGGTGAATCGTTCCGGCGTATTAAACCGGATCACCGGTCTATTTACAAAAAGACATTACAACATTGAAAGCATTACAGTTGGCCACACAGAAACAACCGGCGTTTCCAGAATCACCTTTGTCGTTCACGTTGAAGGAGAAAATGATGTTGAACAGCTGACAAAACAGCTCAACAAACAGATTGATGTCCTGAAAGTCACAGACATCACGAATCAATCGATTGTCCAGAGGGAGCTGGCCTTAATCAAGGTCGTTTCCGCACCGTCAACGAGATCAGAGATTAATGGAATTATAGAACCGTTCAGAGCCTCTGTCGTTGATGTCAGCAGAGACAGCATCGTTGTTCAGGTGACAGGCGAATCTAACAAAATTGAAGCGCTTATTGAATTGTTAAAACCTTATGGCATTAAAGAAATCGCGAGAACAGGTACAACGGCTTTTGCGAGGGGAACCCAGCAAAAGGCGTCATCCAATAAAACAATATCTATTGTATAAAACATAACAAGGGAGAGATTGAAATGGTAAAAGTATATTATAACGGTGATATCAAAGAAAACGTATTGAGTGGGAAAACAGTAGCGGTTATCGGGTACGGTTCGCAAGGTCACGCACATGCCCTGAACCTTAAAGAAAGCGGAGTTGACGTGATCGTCGGTGTTAGACAAGGGAAATCTTTCACGCAAGCTCAAGAAGACGGACATAAAGTATTTTCAGTAAAAGAAGCGGCAGCCCAAGCTGAAATCATCATGGTTCTGCTTCCGGATGAACAGCAGCAAAAAGTATACGAAGCTGAAATCAAAGATGAATTGACAGCAGGAAAATCATTGGTATTCGCTCACGGATTTAACGTTCATTTCCATCAAATTGTTCCTCCTGCGGATGTAGATGTATTCTTGGTAGCGCCTAAAGGCCCGGGGCACTTGGTAAGAAGAACATATGAGCAAGGAGCTGGCGTGCCGGCATTGTTCGCGATTTACCAAGATGTGACTGGAGAAGCAAGAGACAAAGCCCTTGCGTATGCAAAAGGAATCGGCGGCGCTAGAGCGGGCGTTTTGGAAACGACATTTAAAGAAGAAACAGAAACAGATTTGTTCGGTGAGCAAGCAGTTCTTTGCGGAGGATTAAGCGCGCTTGTAAAAGCAGGTTTTGAAACATTAACTGAAGCAGGTTACCAGCCTGAACTTGCGTACTTCGAGTGTCTGCACGAGTTGAAATTAATCGTAGACCTTATGTACGAAGAAGGACTTGAAGGCATGAGATATTCAATCTCTGACACAGCACAGTGGGGAGATTTCGTATCAGGGCCGCGCGTTGTGGACGCTAAAGTAAAAGAATCTATGAAAGAAGTATTAAAAGATATCCAAAACGGGACATTCGCAAAAGAGTGGATCGTCGAAAACCAAGTAAACCGTCCTCGTTTCAACGCCATCAATGCGAGCGAAAACGAACATCAAATCGAAGTGGTGGGAAGAAAACTTCGTGAAATGATGCCGTTTGTGAAACAAGGCAAGAAGAAGGAAGCGGTGGTCTCCGTTGCGCAAAATTAATTTTTTCGACACGACGCTTCGTGATGGTGAACAGTCCCCTGGCGTGAACTTAAATACACAGGAGAAACTTGCCATAGCAAAGCAGCTCGAAAGACTCGGGGCAGATATCATTGAAGCGGGATTTCCCGCTTCGTCCCGAGGTGACTTTTTAGCTGTTCAGGAAATTGCAAGAACCATTAAAAATTGTTCAGTGACTGGTCTTGCCCGTTGTGTAAAAGGTGATATTGATGCTGCTTGGGAAGCGTTAAAGGACGGTGCTTACCCGAGAGTTCACGTATTTATCGCCACATCGGACATTCACTTGAAACACAAGCTGAAAATGACTCGTGAGCAAGTCATCGAAAGAGCGGTTGAAATGGTGAAATACGCAAAAGAGCGTTTTCCGGTTGTGCAATGGTCAGCTGAAGATGCATGCCGGACTGAACTGCCGTTTTTAGCGGAAATCGTCGAGAAAGTCATTGACGCAGGCGCCAGTGTTATCAATCTTCCAGATACGGTCGGCTACCTGGCTCCAGCGGAATACGGAAATATCTTTAAATATATGAAGGAAAACGTTTCGAACATTCATCAAGCAAAGCTTTCAGCCCACTGTCATGATGATTTGGGAATGGCAGTCGCAAACTCTCTTGCTGCGATTGAAAATGGCGCTGATCAAATCGAATGCGCTGTGAACGGGATCGGTGAAAGAGCCGGAAACGCGGCATTAGAGGAGATTGCCGTTGCCCTCCATATCAGAAAAGATTTCTATCAAGTTGAAACAGGCATTACATTGAACGAGATTAAGCGAACAAGCGATTTAGTAAGCAAGCTGACAGGTATGGCTGTTCCGCGCAATAAAGCGGTTGTGGGCGATAATGCATTTGCTCATGAATCAGGCATCCATCAGGACGGCTTCTTAAAAGAAAAATCGACTTATGAAATTATTTCACCGGAGCTTGTCGGTGTAACAGCTGATGCACTTGTCCTGGGTAAACATTCCGGACGCCACGCATTTAAAGACCGGCTGACTGCTTTAGGATTTCAATTTGATAGTGAAGAGATTAATAAATTCTTTACGATGTTCAAAGAGTTGACTGAGAAGAAAAAAGAAATCACTGATGAGGATCTTGTTTCTCTTATTTTAGAAGAAAAAGTAACAGACCGCAAGATTGGGTATGAATTTCTTTCCTTACAAGTGCATTACGGAACAAGCCAGGTTCCTACGGCTACACTTTCTTTGAAAAATCAAGAAAACGCAGAGCTTATTCAGGAAGCGGCAACTGGAGCAGGAAGCGTGGAAGCGATCTACAACACGCTTGAGCGCTGCATCGATAAAGACGTGGAGCTCTTGGACTACCGCATTCAGTCAAATCGAAAAGGCGAAGACGCATTTGCCCAGGTGTATGTAAGAGTTTTATTGAACGGAAAAGAATCAGCAGGGCGGGGCATAGCGCAAGACGTATTAGAAGCTTCAGCGAAAGCTTATTTGAACGCAGTCAACCGTCAATTGGTTTTCCAGTCGAATATGAGCGGACTTAAAAACCATACAGCTGTCGGGTCATAAAAGAAAGGAGAACGGTTAACTTGAAGAAACGAATTGCTCTATTGCCTGGAGACGGGATCGGCCCTGAGGTATTAGAATCAGCGACAGACGTACTGAAAAGTGTTGCCGAACGCTTTAAACATGATTTTGAATTTGAATATGGCCTGATCGGAGGGGCGGCGATTGATGAACATAACAACCCCCTCCCGGAGGGAACTGTTTCGGCTTGTAAAAATGCGGACGCTATATTGCTTGGCGCTGTAGGCGGACCGAAATGGGATCAAAATCCTTCGGAGCTGAGACCGGAAAAAGGGCTGCTCAGCATCAGAAAACAGCTAGATTTATTTGCGAATTTGCGGCCTGTGAAGGTGTTTGAAAGCCTCTCTGACGCTTCACCTTTGAAAAAAGAATATATTGATAACGTTGATTTCGTTATCGTCCGTGAGCTGACAGGCGGCTTGTATTTCGGCCAGCCGAGCAAACGTTATGTAAACACTGAAGGTGAGCAGGAAGCTGTAGACACACTGTTTTATAAGCGGACGGAAATTGAGCGCGTGATCAGAGAGGGCTTTAAAATGGCGGCGGCCAGAAAAGGCAAAGTGACCTCTGTTGATAAAGCGAACGTTCTTGAATCAAGCAGGCTGTGGCGTGAAGTGGCAGAGGACGTTGCAAAAGACTTTCCTGATGTGAAGCTGGAGCATATGCTTGTGGACAACGCGGCCATGCAGCTGATTTATGCACCGAATCAATTTGATGTCGTGGTGACTGAAAACATGTTCGGCGATATTTTAAGCGATGAAGCATCCATGCTTACAGGCTCACTCGGAATGCTCCCGTCAGCCAGCCTGTCAAGTTCAGGTCTTCATCTTTTTGAGCCTGTTCACGGATCCGCGCCTGACATAGCCGGTAAAGGGATGGCAAATCCGTTCGCGGCCATATTGTCAGCGGCAATGCTTTTGAGGACATCTTTCGGGCTTGAAGAGGAAGCGAAAGCTGTAGAAGATGCGGTTAATAAAGTCTTGGCTTCCGGAAAAAGAACAAGAGACTTGGCACGAGGCGAAGAGTTCAGCAGCACTCAGGCCATTACAAAGGAAGTTAAGACATTAATTATGAGTGAAAATACAATTTCTAATGTGTGACAGCTTACGTTAAGCGGTCTTAGTTCATAGGTAGAGGGAGGAAATAAAAGATGATGCCTCGAACAATCATCGAAAAGATTTGGGATCAGCATATTGTCAAACATGGTGAAGGGAAACCGGATCTTCTCTATATTGATTTGCATCTTATTCATGAGGTGACGTCTCCTCAGGCATTTGAAGGGTTGAGACAAAAGGAAAGAAAGGTCAGAAGACCCCAAAACACATTTGCGACAATGGACCACAACATCCCGACCGTCAATCGTTTTGAGATAAAGGATGAAGTTGCGAAACGCCAAGTGACGGCGCTTGAACGAAACTGTGAAGAATTTGGCGTGCGCCTTGCCGATCTTCACAGTGTGGATCAAGGGATTGTCCATGTCGTCGGTCCTGAACTGGGCTTAACGCTTCCGGGGAAAACGATCGTATGCGGCGACAGCCATACATCAACCCATGGCGCATTCGGCGCCCTTGCATTCGGGATCGGGACAAGTGAAGTTGAGCATGTCCTTTCCACACAGACACTTTGGCAGCAGCGTCCGAAAACACTTGAAGTGCGCGTAGACGGAACGCTTCAAAAAGGGGTAACGGCAAAGGATGTCATTCTTGCTGTCATTGGTAAATACGGGGTGAAATTCGGCACTGGCTACGTCATTGAATACACTGGGGAAGTATTCAGAAATATGACGATGGATGAACGAATGACCGTGTGTAACATGTCAATTGAAGCAGGGGCAAGAGCAGGGTTGATTGCACCTGACGAAGTGACATTTGAATATTGCCAAAGCCGCAAATACACGCCAAAAGGCGAAGAATTTGACAAAGCCGTAGAGGAATGGAAGGCGCTGCGCACAGATTCTGGCGCTGTTTACGATAAATCTATCGTCCTTGACGGCAACGAAATTTCTCCTATGGTGACATGGGGCATCAACCCGGGAATGGTTCTTCCTGTCGATTTTGAAGTTCCTGCGCCGGAAAGCTTTTCCGCAGAAGATGACAAAAAAGAAGCGATTCGCGCTTATGAATATATGGGGCTGACCCCCCATCAGAAAATTGAAGACATCAAAGTGGATCACGTATTTATCGGTTCCTGCACAAATTCCCGCATGACTGACCTTCGCCAGGCTGCTGATATGATCAAAGGGAAGAGGGTAGCTGACAGCGTAAGAGCCATCGTCGTTCCCGGATCTCAAAGCGTAAAGCTTCAGGCTGAAAAAGAAGGGCTTGACCAGATTTTCTTGGAAGCTGGATTTGAATGGAGAGAGTCAGGCTGCAGTATGTGTTTAAGCATGAATAATGACGTTGTTCCTGAGGGAGAGCGCTGTGCGTCAACCTCTAACCGCAACTTCGAGGGCAGACAAGGAAAAGGTGCAAGAACACATCTCGTCAGCCCGGCAATGGCTGCAATGGCTGCCATTCACGGACACTTCGTTGATGTCAGAAAGTTTTATCAGGAAAAAACAGTTGTGTAAGGAGTGCGCGAGATGGAACCTTTGAAAACACATACGGGGAAAGCGGCCGTATTAAATCGAATCAATGTTGACACAGACCAGATTATTCCTAAGCAATTTTTGAAGAGGATTGAAAGAACAGGCTACGGCCGATTTGCATTCTTTGATTGGAGATATGATGAGAAAGGTGAACTGAACCCTGAATTTGAATTAAACCAGCCTGCTTATCAAGGGGCTTCCATTTTAATAGCGGGAGAAAACTTCGGGTGCGGTTCATCACGTGAACACGCTCCATGGGCGCTTGATGATTATGGGTTTAAAATCATTATCGCGCCGTCATTTGCTGATATTTTCCACCAGAACTGCTTTAAAAACGGTATGCTGCCGATTCGTATGCCATATGACAATTGGAGAACGCTTGTCGGTCAGTATGAAAACCAGTCATTGCAAATGACTGTTGACCTTGAAAATCAGCTTATTCGTGATAGTGAAGGCAATCAAATTTCATTCGAAGTTGATCCGCATTGGAAAGAGATGCTCATCAACGGCTATGATGAAATTTCATTAACGCTTTTGCTGGAAGATGAAATCAAGCAGTTTGAATCACAAAGAAGCTCTTGGCTTCAAGCCTGAAAAAGCTGCCGGCATTTGTCCGGCGGCTTTTTTAGCCTGGCGAAACCTTTCATTCCTTGTTTTTGTTCGCAGGTGTTGATACACTTGAACAAAATAAATGCCTGAAAGGAATATAGGTATGACGCATGACAAGAAAAACGCAAAAATTATTCCTTTTCCTCATCTGAAAGACCGTCTTGTGGAAAAAGGGATGTCATCACTGAAGGAAAAAAAGTATCAAGAAGCGCTTGATCTGTTTTCAGAAGCGATGAAATATGATGATACTGAATCTGATCTTCACTTAGGGATGGCCATCTGCTTTTTAGAGCTGGGCGAATTGGAAGAGGCAGAAAGCGTATGCGAGAAGATGCTAAAAGAAGGTTACGGCCATTATTTTACGGTTTTACAGGTGTACATGACCATCTTAATTCAGCTCAAAAAATACGAAGAAGTCAAAAGCACGATTGAAGCTGTTTTGGAAGAAAACCAGCTGCCTGCGGAAAGTGCCGAACAATTTTATAAGCTGCTTGATTTCAGCCGTAAAATGACCGATCCGGAACGTGAAGACGAGGCTTGGGCCGAGGAATATGAGGATACAATTGACACGGAGAAAGTGCTGGCAAGCCCTGAGGAGCAAATGAATTTAATTCATTCTTTAAAAGACCGGAATGTAGCGAAGTATACAGGTCTGCTCAAAACAATCCTTCAAGACCCCTCAGCTCACCCGAATATCAAAACGATGATCGTCATGCTGTTGGCTGAGCATGAGTATAGCAAACCTGTGCACATTACTAAATTTGGCGAGTCGCTGACAATTGAACCGTCTGAGATTGTCCCGCCTGACGCCGCACCGATTTTACACCGTGTTCTTCGGGTGCTGGATGAGACACTTGGAAATGAAAATCCAACCTTATATGCGGCAGTTGAAGAAGTGTGGAGAAGACATTTATATGTTTTATATCCGTTCCAGCCGAAATTGCTTTCGGCTGACCTTTGGGCAGCTGCCCTGCATAAAGTCGGTTACGAGATGCATGGGATTGAAATTGAAAGAGAAGAACTTCATATGATGTATGAGTTTACCGACAGAGAACTCGATGAAGCGTGCACGATGATAAAAGATATTGAAGAAATTTCTTATTTGTAAATCGCGCCATATAGTTGAAAGCGGTATGTGTTATGTTATAATATAATGGTTGTATTTGTGTATAACGGGTTATAAGAAATACGGTTGGACAGGCTTTGCAGTTCATTATTAACATCTATACATAATGATTCTGATCTTTGGCAGCTTTGTTTTTGTTGGACGAAGCCGAATGATTGCTTTAGAATGGAAGACCGACACAACCTGAATAGATTTTTGGAGGGAAACACATGTCTGTAAAATGGGAAAAACAAGAAGGCAACGAAGGCGTTTTAACGGTTGAAGTTGATGCTGAAACGTTTAAAACAGCACTTGATGATGCATTTAAAAAAGTAGTAAAACAAGTTTCAATTCCTGGATTCCGTAAAGGAAAAATTCCTCGCGGATTATTCGAACAGCGCTTTGGCGTAGAAGCTCTTTACCAAGATGCTTTGGATATTCTTCTTCCTGTAGAATACCCGAAAGCGGTTGAAGAAGCTGGAATCGAGCCTGTAGACCGTCCTGAAATCGATGTTGAAAAAATCGAAAAAGGCGAAAGCTTAATCTTCACAGCTAAAGTAACAGTGAAACCTGAAGTGAAGCTTGGCGAATACAAAGGCCTAGGCGTTGAAAAAGACGATGCAACTGTAACTGACGAAGATGTTCAAAACGAACTAAAAGCCCTTCAAGAGCGTCAAGCGGAGCTTGTTGTAAAAGAAGAAGGCGCTGTTGAAGAAGGAAACACAGTTGTTCTTGATTTCGAAGGTTTCGTTGACGGCGAAGCGTTCGAAGGCGGAAAAGCAGAAAACTACTCTCTTGAAGTAGGTTCTGGTTCATTCATCCCTGGCTTCGAAGAGCAGGTAGTCGGCCTTGAAGCAGGCGCTGAGAAGGATGTTGAAGTGACATTCCCTGAAGAGTATCACGCTGAAGAGCTTGCTGGCAAACCAGCTGTGTTCAAAGTGAAAATTCACGAAATCAAAGCGAAAGAGCTTCCAGAGCTTGACGATGAATTCGCAAAAGATATCGATGAAGAAGTGGAATCACTTGCCGAATTAACTGAAAAAACAAAGAAACGTTTAGAAGAAGCGAAAGAAAACGAAGCTGACGCTAAATTGCGTGAAGAGCTTGTTCTGAAAGCTTCTGAAAATGCTGAAATCGATGTACCGCAAGCAATGGTCGACACTGAGCTTGACCGCATGCTGAAAGAATTCGAACAGCGTCTGCAAATGCAAGGGATGAACCTTGAGCTTTACACTCAATTCTCTGGCCAAGATGAAGCTGCGTTAAAAGAGCAAATGAAAGAAGATGCTGAAAAACGCGTTAAATCTAACCTGACTCTTGAGGCGATTGCGAAAGCGGAAAACCTTGAAGTGTCAGATGAGGAAGTTGATGCTGAGCTTTCTAAAATGGCTGAAGCATACAACATGCCTGTTGAAAATATTAAACAAGCCATCGGTTCTACTGACGCGATGAAAGAAGATTTAAAAGTTCGCAAAGCGATTGATTTTCTTGTAGAAAACCGTTAATATGGTGCATAATAATAGTAATAATAAAACAGGGCGCGAATCATTCGTGCCTTGTTTTGTACAATTATGATATATCTCTTTTTCTTGGGGCAAGATAGTTAATGAAGGGCAGTTTTTTGTCATACATATAGAATGTGCAAGTCAGAAACACATTGTTACCGTCTTTTTGGAAAGTATGGTAAAATGCAATACATACTCGTTCGTTTCAAGAACCATTTTCTTTTGCTCTGCCGGTAAAAGAAAAAGTGAGACAAGATTAAGGGGTGAAAGAATGTTTAAATTTAACGAGGAAAAAGGACAATTAAAATGCTCGTTTTGTGGAAAAACACAAGATCAGGTTCGTAAGCTTGTAGCCGGACCTGGTGTATATATATGTGACGAATGTATCGAACTCTGCACTGAAATTGTGGAGGAAGAACTCGGAACTGAAGAAGAAGTAGAATTTAAAGACGTACCGAAGCCTCAGGAAATTCGCGAAATTCTAAATGAGTATGTCATCGGACAGGATCAAGCGAAGAAATCACTCGCTGTTGCTGTGTATAACCACTATAAGCGCATTAACTCCAACAGTAAAGTTGATGATGTTGAGCTTTCAAAAAGTAATATTTCATTAATCGGTCCTACAGGAAGCGGTAAAACCCTTCTGGCGCAAACATTGGCCCGCATTTTAAATGTGCCGTTTGCGATTGCGGACGCTACGTCTTTGACTGAAGCTGGATATGTGGGTGAAGATGTAGAGAATATTCTCTTGAAGCTCATCCAAGCTGCTGATTATGATGTAGAAAAAGCCGAAAAAGGCATTATTTATATTGATGAAATCGATAAAGTGGCAAGAAAATCAGAAAACCCGTCTATTACACGTGACGTGTCAGGTGAAGGTGTACAGCAGGCATTGCTTAAAATTCTTGAGGGTACAGTGGCAAGCGTGCCGCCTCAAGGAGGACGTAAGCACCCTCATCAAGAATTCATTCAAATTGACACAACAAACATTTTGTTCATTTGCGGCGGTGCTTTCGATGGTATCGAGCAAATCATCAAACGCCGTTTAGGTCAAAAAGTGATTGGATTCGGTGGGGACAATAAAGCTGCTGATCTTGAGAAAGAAGATCTTCTTTCAAAAGTGCTTCCTGAAGACTTGCTCCGCTTCGGGTTAATTCCTGAATTTATCGGACGTCTTCCGGTTATTGCGAGCCTTGAAAAGCTTGACGAAGAAGCATTGGTTGCGATTTTAACAAAACCGAAAAACGCTCTTGTTAAGCAATTCAAGAAAATGCTTGAGCTTGACAATGTTGAGCTTGAGTTTGAAGAAGGAGCGCTTTCTGAAATTGCTAAAAAAGCAATTGAACGTAAGACTGGAGCGCGCGGACTCCGTTCTATCATTGAAGGCATCATGCTTGATGTGATGTTTGATCTGCCTTCTCGTGATGACATTGAAAAATGTGTGATTACCGGGGCAACTGTGACACACGGAGAGCTTCCCCGCCTTTTATTAAAAGACGGCACTGAGGTAAGCCAAGATAAAACATCTGCATAAAGATAAGCACAAACCTCCTGAGTGGTGACATTCAGGAGGTTTTTTGTCGTGCAAACTCTTCCAGAAAAACGTTTATTCCCGTCTTCTGTGGGAGATACTAGCATTCAGAGGAATGAATTGGATACATAAATTGTTTTTCAGGAGGGACCACCATGAGTTGGACAGGGATCGCGTTATTTATTCAGCTGTTTTTTGGGATCATCATCGGTTTGTATTTTTGGAATTTGCTTAAAAATCAAAGGACACAAAAGGTCACGATAGATAAGGAATCGAAGAAGGAAATGGAGCAGCTTCGGAAAATGCGTGCCATCAGCTTGTCCGAGCCATTATCTGAAAAGGTCCGCCCCAAAAGTTTTCAAGATATCGTTGGACAGGAAGACGGCATTAAAGCATTAAAGGCCGCTTTGTGCGGGCCCAATCCTCAGCATGTCATTGTCTATGGGCCTCCGGGCGTCGGAAAAACAGCTGCTGCACGGCTTGTGTTAGAAGAAGCGAAAAAACATAAACAATCGCCGTTTAAAGAGCAGGCTGTATTTGTGGAACTCGATGCGACAACAGCTCGTTTTGATGAAAGAGGAATTGCCGATCCGCTCATCGGCTCTGTCCATGATCCCATATACCAAGGGGCAGGAGCGATGGGGCAGGCGGGGATTCCGCAGCCGAAGCAGGGTGCTGTTACCCATGCTCATGGCGGTGTGCTGTTTATTGATGAAATAGGTGAGCTGCATCCTATTCAAATGAATAAAATGCTGAAGGTGCTTGAGGACAGAAAAGTCTTTTTAGACAGCGCGTATTACAGCGAGGAAAACACACAAATCCCGAATCATATTCACGACATTTTTCAAAATGGGCTGCCGGCTGATTTTCGCCTGATTGGCGCAACGACAAGAATGCCGAACGAAATTCCGCCAGCTATCCGATCCCGCTGTTTAGAGGTATTTTTCCGTGAGCTTGAAAAGGATGAACTGAAAACAGTTGCCAAAACAGCAGCAGATAAAATTGAAAAAAACATTTCTGCTGAAGGTTTGGATCTGCTGACCAGCTTTACGCGAAACGGGCGGGAAGCTGTTAACATGATTCAAATCGCGGCGGGAATGGCGGTAACGGAGAATCGGAAAGACATTACGATTGAGGATATTGAATGGGTTATTCATTCCAGCCAGCTTATTCCGAAGCACGAGCAGAAAATCGGCGCTGAACCGCAAGTCGGTATCGTAAATGGGCTTGCGGTATATGGACCTAATAGCGGGTCGCTGCTGGAAATCGAAGTGAGTGTAAGTCCGGCTCAGGACAAAGGATCCATTAATATCACAGGAATAGCTGAAGAAGAGAGTATCGGCAGCCAATCAAAATCAATCCGGCGAAAAAGCATGGCGAAGGGGTCGGTTGAAAACGTGTTAACCGTCCTCCGCACAATGGGAATGAAGCCATCTGATTATGATATACACGTTAATTTCCCAGGAGGGATTCCGATTGATGGGCCGTCGGCAGGCATCGCCATGGCAGCAGGAATTTTCTCGGCGATTCACAAAATCCCAATTGACAATACTGTTGCCATGACGGGCGAAATCAGCCTGAATGGTCTTGTAAAACCCATTGGGGGCGTGATTCCGAAAATAAAAGCAGCTAAGCAATCCGGTGCGAAAAAAGTGATCATCCCGTATGAAAATCAGCAGGCGATCCTAAAGCAGATTGACGGAATCACAATTATTGCAGTGAAGACGTTCCAGGAAGTGCTTGATGAAATTTTAGTGAATCCGCCAACAGAACAAAAACCGTTTAATATGCAAATCAATAAAGAATCCGTCTGACCCTATTTGTAAAATAGGGTTTTTTCTATGAAGGACATCTTTTCCTTTTTCATATCGGAAAGAAAGGGTATACTACGAGGAGACTGTATTATAGAAAATAGAACCATGCCGTTTATTGTACAAGGATGAAAAAGTTGTATTATAATGGTTCATACTAAAGTCACGGAGGTGTCAGTCATATGGCAGAAGAATTAAAACGCAGCATCCCGCTCCTCCCTTTAAGAGGTTTATTAGTGTACCCGACGATGGTTTTACACTTAGATGTAGGACGTGACAAGTCGGTTCAAGCCCTTGAACAGGCAATGATGCATGATCATATGATATTTTTAGCCACTCAGCAGGATATTTCGATAGACGAACCGGGTGAAGACGAGATTTTCACTGTCGGCACCTATACAAAAATTAAGCAAATGCTGAAGCTTCCGAACGGTACGATTCGTGTGTTGGTTGAGGGCCTCAAACGCGCTCAAATCGTCAAATACAATGAGTATGAGGATTACACGTCGGTCGACATTCAGCTGATTCATGAAGATGAATCAAAAGATACAGAAGACGAAGCATTGATGCGGACTTTGTTAGACCACTTTGATCAGTACATAAAAATTTCCAAAAAAATCTCTGCCGAAACATACGCCGCGGTTACAGATATCGAAGAGCCAGGGAGAATGGCAGACATCGTTGCTTCTCACCTGCCCCTTAAACTAAAGGATAAGCAGGATATTTTAGAAACGTCTGACGTCAAAGACAGACTGAACAAGGTTATTGATTTTATTAATAATGAAAAAGAAGTGCTGGAGATCGAGAAAAAAATCGGCCAGCGCGTTAAACGTTCGATGGAGCGTACGCAAAAGGAATACTACTTGCGTGAGCAAATGAAAGCAATCCAAAAAGAGCTTGGCGATAAAGAAGGCAAAACAGGCGAAGTACAAACGCTGACGGAAAAAATCGAAGAAGCGGGCATGCCTGACCATGTGAAGGAAACCGCGCTAAAGGAATTGAACAGATATGAAAAAATTCCGTCAAGTTCCGCGGAAAGCTCTGTGATCCGCAATTATATCGACTGGCTGATCGCTCTCCCGTGGACGGATGAGACAGATGATAAGCTTGATCTGAAAGAGGCAGGACGCCTCTTGGACGAAGAGCATCACGGACTAGAGAAAGTGAAAGAACGGATCTTAGAATATTTGGCTGTCCAGAAGCTGACAAAATCCCTAAAAGGCCCGATTCTCTGCTTGGCGGGACCTCCAGGTGTCGGGAAAACGTCTTTAGCGAAATCAATTGCAAAAAGCTTGGAGCGGAAATTTGTCAGAGTTTCACTCGGCGGAGTGCGTGACGAATCAGAGATCCGCGGACACAGACGAACTTATGTCGGAGCAATGCCTGGACGCATTATTCAAGGTATGAAAAAAGCGGGCAAGCTGAATCCGGTATTCTTATTAGACGAGATTGACAAAATGTCATCTGATTTCAGAGGCGACCCGTCATCTGCTATGCTTGAAGTGCTAGATCCAGAGCAAAACAGCACCTTCAGTGATCACTATATTGAAGAAACCTTTGATTTATCAAAAGTGCTGTTTATCGCAACGGCAAACAATTTGGCGACGATTCCGGGTCCGCTCAGAGACAGAATGGAAATTATTAATATTGCAGGTTACACAGAAGTAGAAAAACTCGAAATCGTGAAAGACCACCTGCTTCCGAAGCAGATCAAGGAACACGGGCTTAAGAAAAGCAACCTGCAGCTGCGTGATCAGGCGATTCTCGATATCATCCGCTACTATACGAGAGAAGCGGGTGTCAGAAGCCTTGAACGCCAGCTTGCCGCGATTTGCCGTAAGGCCGCAAGAACCATTGTTGCTGAAGAGCGAAAACGGATTACGGTTACTGAGAAGAACCTTCAGGACTTTATCGGAAAGCGCATTTTCAGATATGGACAAGCCGAAACAGAAGATCAAATAGGTGTAGTTACAGGGCTTGCTTATACAACCGTCGGCGGAGATACGCTGTCGATTGAAGTATCGCTTTCTCCGGGTAAAGGGAAATTGATCCTGACAGGAAAGCTCGGAGATGTCATGAGAGAGTCAGCTCAGGCTGCATTCAGCTATGTGCGTTCAAAAACAGAAGAACTTGGCATTGAACCTGACTTTCATGAGAAGTATGATATTCATATACATGTACCTGAGGGTGCGGTGCCTAAAGATGGTCCGTCAGCCGGTATTACGATGGCGACAGCTCTTGTTTCTGCTTTAACTGGACGGGCAGTTTCACGTGAAGTCGGCATGACTGGGGAAATCACGCTTCGCGGACGCGTGCTTCCAATCGGCGGATTAAAGGAAAAAGCGCTTGGCGCGCATAGAGCGGGATTAAAGACCATTATTGCGCCTAAAGAGAATGAAAAAGATATAGAGGATATTCCGGAAAGCGTCAGAGAGGGCCTGACATTTATATTGGCGTCCCACTTAGACGAAGTTTTGGAACATGCCTTAGTAGGAGAGAAAAAATGAAAGTCACAAAGTCAGAAATCGTGATCAGTGCGGTTAAGCCGGAACAGTACCCTGGGGGGGGACTTCCGGAAATTGCACTGGCCGGAAGATCGAACGTGGGAAAATCGTCTTTTATCAATTCATTAATCAATCGCAAAAATCTTGCGAGAACATCATCAAAACCGGGAAAAACACAAACGCTGAATTTTTATATTATCAATGATGTTTTGCATTTTGTGGATGTACCGGGTTACGGTTTTGCCAAAGTGTCAAAGTCTGAGCGTGAAGCTTGGGGCAGAATGATTGAAACTTATATTACGTCACGCGAGGAATTGAAAGCAGTGGTGCAGATCGTTGATTTGCGGCATGCGCCGTCTAATGATGATGTGCAGATGTATGAATTCTTAAAGTATTACGGCATCCCTGTCATTATTATCGCTACAAAGGCGGATAAGATCCCGAAAGGAAAATGGGACAAACACGCAAAAGTTGTCCGCCAGACATTAAATATTGATCCTGAAGATGAGCTGATTCTCTACTCCTCAGAAACGAAAAAGGGGAAAGACGAGGCTTGGGGAGCGATCAAAAAAATGATAAACCGGTAGAGAGTTTTCTCTGCCGGTTTTTTGTTTTATCGCATAGATTTTTTTCGTTTTATCAATAATAACAATAAACTGATTCCAATAAAGACAAACGGCCAATACTCTTTCAGAAGCGCTGTCGGAATATGTGCAGACTCAAGCCACGCCATAATGTGTTTGAAAAAGTACAAAAACAGGGAAAAACAAATCATTGATACAGCTTCATATACATATTCTTTTTTCTGAACGGCTGAAACGAAGAGCGAGAAGCCGATCATAAATAGAAGCATTTCAAAATCATCCGGCCACCATACCCATTTCGGCTTGGCGAAAAAGTGCAAACCGATCCCCAAAAGAAGCAAACCTATAAAAAAATGGGGTGTGACGGCTTCTTTTTTTCCTTGATATATAAAGGCTGCGCCTAAGAGCATGAGGAGAACAGGCCATTGATCCTGCCCTGAAAACAGTTCGGCTTGGCCGCTTTCAAGCCATGCATATATAGAAGCGGCAAGCAGCAGACAAGGGAATAAAATTGATTTTTGTTTCATGCATATCACCTTCTTATTTTTAGAGCTGATGTGTAGTAAATTTCTGCTGTTTTTGGTATTGTCAATAGGAATGCTTATTGCACGGGAAGCTTTTTCTAATATAGCATAAGAATTTTAAAATCTGTTCACATTTTGCGAAAGAAACTATGTTATAATTATTATAAATAATGAATTCTATGTTAGAATGATTATAAATAAAGATTGGGTGTAGGGGGTGTAATTAAGCTATGCATATACTTGTTGTGGGAGTAGATTATAAATCCGCCCCTATTGAGATACGTGAAAAAGTAAGCTTTCAGCAGGAAGAGCTGGCAGAAGCGATGGTGCAGCTGAAAGCGGAGAAAAGCATTCTTGAAAACATCATTGTTTCAACCTGCAACCGTACTGAAATTTATGCGGTCGTCGACCAGCTCCATACCGGCCGTTATTATATAAAGAAGTTTTTAGCTGACTGGTTTCAATTAAGCAAAGAAGACCTTTCACCGTTTTTAAGATTTTACGAAAGCGATGCGGCTGTTGAGCATTTGTTCCGTGTAGTCTGCGGATTGGATTCTATGGTTATCGGTGAAACGCAAATTCTCGGCCAGGTGCGCGACAGCTTTAAAACAGCTCAGCAAGAAAAAACGATCGGCACGATTTTTAATGAGTTGTTTAAGCAGGCGGTTACAGTGGGTAAACGGACTCACGCCGAAACAGACATTGGCTCTAATGCAGTGTCTGTTAGCTATGCGGCCGTTGAGCTTGCGAAAAAAATCTTCGGAAACCTTTCAAGCAGGCACATATTGATTCTTGGTGCAGGAAAAATGGGCGAGCTTGCTGCGGAAAACTTGCACGGACAGGGAATTGGCAAGGTCACTGTCATTAACCGAACGTACTTGAAAGCAAAGGAGCTTGCAGACCGTTTCTCTGGTGAGGCGAGAAGCTTAAATCAGCTTGAAAGCGCGCTGGCAGAGGCCGATATTTTAATCAGTTCAACCGGTGCAAGTGATTTTGTCGTGTCCAAAGAGATGATGGAAAATGCGAATAAGTTTCGCAAGGGGCGTCCGCTATTTATGGTGGACATTGCCGTTCCTAGAGACCTTGATCCGGCGCTGAATGATCTAGAAGGTGTTTTCCTTTATGATATCGACGATCTGGAAGGCATTGTAGAGGCGAACATGAAAGAGCGCAGAGAAACCGCTGAAAAAGTTGAACTGTTAATTGAAGAAACCATTGTGGAGTTTAAACAATGGCTGAATACACTTGGTGTCGTTCCGGTTATTTCCGCATTGCGCGAAAAGGCGCTTGCCATCCAGTCAGAAACGATGGACAGCATCGAGCGGAAGCTGCCTCACTTGAGTACAAGAGAGAAAAAACTGTTGAACAAACATACCAAAAGTATCATTAACCAAATGCTCCGAGATCCGATATTAAAGGTGAAAGAGCTTGCGGCAGATGCTGATTCTGAAGAAAAGCTGGCCTTGTTTATGCAGATTTTTGACATTGAGGAAGCTGCGGGCCGTCAAATGATGAATACTGTTGAAAGCAGCCAAAAGGTCCATTCTTTTAAAAAGGCTGAATCAAAAGCGGGCTTTGCCCCACTTGTAAGTGAGTGAAAGCTGAATGATTGATACTGCAATGGCTAGACTTAATGAGGGGACAATCGTCATTTACGCATTAAGTGTACTCTTTTATTTTATAGATTTTCTTCAACACAACCGGAAGGCTGGAAAAATGGCCTTCTGGTTGCTTTCTATTGTCTGGACTCTGCAAACTGTGTATTTGGCCTACTTTATGTGGGTGACGGGGCGGTTTCCGGTATTAAATGTGACGGAGGCGCTTTATTTTTATGCCTGGGTTCTTGTCACGCTGTCACTTGTACTGACAAAGCTTTTACGAGTTGACTTTATTGTGTTTTTCACAAATGTAATAGGATTTTCTATGATCGCCATTCACACATTTTCACCGACAGAGCAGCAGTCAGCCGCTTTTTCCGGGCAGCTTGTATCCGAGCTGTTGGTGATTCATATTACAATGGCGATTCTTTCATACGGCGCTTTTTCCCTTTCCTTCGTTTTTTCAGTGTTATATCTGTTTCAATATCGTCTGCTGAAAAAGAAAAAATGGGGGAAATGGCTGTTGAGAATAGAAGATTTGTCTAAGCTTGATTATATGGCGTATGTTCTGAATGTCATCGGGGTCCCGATGCTGTTGCTGAGTTTGATTCTCGGCGTCATTTGGGCGTATGTCTCACTAGAAACGCTGTATTGGTTCGACGCCAAAGTGCTTGGTTCGTTTGTCGTCCTGCTGCTGTACAGCTATTATCTTTATATCAGGCTGATTAAAGAGCTGCAAGGAAAGGTCGCTGCACTGTGGAATACGGCTTGTTTTCTTGTGCTGATGATCAATTATTTCCTGCTTGGAAGCCTGTCGCAATTCCATTGGTTCAGTTAAATGATGTCCCAAGCAGATTCGGGAGGAAAGAAAAATATGAGAACGATTAAAGTAGGTTCCAGACGGAGCAAACTCGCTATGACTCAAACAAAATGGGTCATTCAAAAACTGAAGGAAATCAATCCTTCATTTGCTTTTGAAATTAAAGAAATTGTGACAAAGGGCGACCGAATCGTCGATGTTACACTATCAAAAGTGGGTGGAAAAGGGCTGTTTGTCAAAGAGATTGAACAAGCGCTTTTAAACGAAGAGATTGATATGGCGGTACACAGCATGAAGGACATGCCTGCTGTTTTGCCTGAAGGCCTTGTGATCGGCTGTATTCCTGAACGAGAAGACCCTCGTGATGCCCTTATTTCAAAGAATCGCGTAAAGCTTTCAGAAATGAAGGAAGGCGCTGTCATCGGCACAAGCAGTTTAAGAAGAAGCGCGCAGCTTTTGATTGAGCGTCCTGACATTACAATTAAATGGATTAGAGGTAATATAGATACGAGACTTCATAAGCTGGAAACTGAGGATTATGATGCGATTATATTAGCTGCTGCCGGACTTTCCAGAATGGGCTGGAAGCAAGACGTTGTAACCGAATTCCTCGAGCCTGCACGCTGTTTGCCTGCAGTGGGCCAGGGGGCACTGGCGATTGAGTGCCGAGAATCGGATGAAGAACTATTGGCATTGTTTTCACAGTTTACAGATGAATATACAAAACGGACTGTGTTGGCGGAACGTGCTTATTTAAACGCGTTGGAGGGCGGCTGCCAGGTTCCGATCGCAGGCTACTCCGTCTTAAACGAGCAGGATGAAATTGAATTGACAGGTCTTGTCGCTTCTCCGGACGGCAAAATCATTTATAAAGAAACCGTTACAGGAAACGATCCGGAAGAAGTCGGAAAGCGCTGTGCCGCTCTTATGGCTGCCAAAGGAGCCAAAGAATTAATTGATCGTGTAAAACGGGAGCTTGATGAGGATGAAAAATGATTTTCCGCTGAAGGGAAAAACAGTGCTAGTCACTCGGAATAAGGCGCAGGCAAAATCGTTTCAGCAAAAAGTGGAGGCACTTGGCGGAAAAGCGGTTTTGACCTCTTTAATTACGTTTCGCCGCGCTTTGCCAAACGATGTTGCGAAACAGGTACAAGAGGATCTTGCCGCGTCTGGCTGGCTTGTTTTTACAAGCGTGAACGGAGCGGACTTCTTTTTTTCTTACCTAAAGGAAAATCAGCTTATTCTTCCTGCGCATAAAAAAATTGCGGCAGTCGGTGAAAAAACGGCCCGCCGGTTGGAAACGCATAACGTATCGGTTGATGTGATGCCTAAGGATTATATCGCTGAACAATTGGCAGAGACCCTTAAGCAGCACGCTGAACCCGAGGAACGGATTACTGTGATTAAAGGTAATTTGTCACGTGATGTGGTGAAAAAAGAGCTTATCCCGCTTGGTTTTGAAGTGAAGGAATGGGTTGTCTACGAAACGATTCCGGATGAAGAAGGCATCAAGGCACTGAAAGAGGCTGCGAGTCAATACTCATTTGATTATGTGACTTTTACGAGTTCATCTACCGTACATACGTTTATGCATGTCTTAAAAGAAGAATTGAAAAAGTGGCAGATGAACAGGACGGCCTGTATCAGCATCGGACCTTTAACAAGGGACGCCCTGATGACGTACGGCATCACATCGCATACGCCTGATACATTTACAATAGATGGCATGCTTGAGTTAATGTGCAGCATGTCAAGAGAGGAAGAGAGAATATGAGTCAATCATTTAACAGACACCGCCGCCTGCGGTCTTCAAAAGCAATGAGGGAGATGGTAAAGGAAACACGTTTGCATCCATCCGATTTTATTTATCCGATTTTCGTCGTTGAAGGGCTGGAAGGTGAAAAAGCTGTTCCGTCAATGCCTGATGTTTACCATGTATCATTGGATGTATTGAAGGATGAAGTGGCAGAACTCGTCAAACTGGGCATCCAATCTGTTATCGTGTTCGGCATCCCGGAAGAAAAAGATGATTGCGGTACACAAGCGTACCATGATCACGGCATCGTCCAAGAAGCCATCACAGAAATTAAAAAACACTTCCCTGAGATGGTTGTTGTCGCTGATACGTGCTTATGCGAATATACAGATCACGGCCATTGCGGACTTGTCAAAGACGGGGTCATCCTCAATGATGAATCGCTGGAACTTTTGGCGCAGACAGCTGTCAGTCAAGCGAAAGCAGGTGCGGATATCATTGCGCCGTCAAACATGATGGACGGATTTGTTACGGTTATCAGAGAAGCGCTTGATAAAGAAGGGTTTGTCAATATTCCGATTATGTCTTACGCCGTGAAATATTCAAGTGAGTTTTACGGTCCGTTCCGTGACGCAGCAAACAGCACACCGCAATTTGGGGACCGCAAAACATATCAGATGGACCCTGCCAACCGTATGGAAGCTCTCCGCGAAGCACAATCAGATGTCGAGGAAGGCGCGGACTTTTTGATTGTCAAACCTTCGCTTTCATATATGGATATCATGCGTGATGTGAAAAATGAATTTACTTTGCCGCTCGTCGCTTATAATGTAAGCGGAGAGTATTCAATGGTGAAGGCTGCAGCGCAGAATGGCTGGATCAAAGAAAAAGAAATTGTGTTAGAAATTTTAACAAGCATGAAGCGTGCAGGCGCCGATCTGATTATTACGTATCATGCGAAAGACGCAGCGAAATGGCTTGCGGAGTAATTTTATTCAGTTGACAGGAGTTGAGGCAGATGAGAAGCTATGAAAAATCTAAAGCGGCTTTTAAAGAAGCGCAAAAACTCATGCCGGGCGGTGTGAACAGTCCTGTTCGCGCATTTAAATCGGTAGACATGGACCCGATTTTTATGGAGCGCGGAAAAGGCTCAAAAATCTCCGATATTGACGGAAATGAATATATTGATTACGTCTTGTCATGGGGGCCTTTAATTTTAGGCCATACAAATGACCGCGTCGTAGAGAGCCTCAAAAAAGTGGCTGAATACGGGACAAGCTTCGGTGCTCCGACTGAAGTTGAAAATGAACTGGCAAAGCTCGTCATTGATCGTGTGCCATCTGTAGAAATTGTGCGAATGGTCAGCTCCGGAACGGAGGCCACAATGAGCGCTCTCCGTTTGGCAAGAGGCTATACGGGCCGCAACAAGATTGTGAAATTTGAGGGCTGCTACCACGGACACGGCGATTCCCTTTTGATTAAAGCGGGTTCAGGAGTGGCCACTCTCGGTCTGCCTGACAGCCCTGGTGTGCCTGAAGGCATTGCGAAAAACACCGTTACTGTCCCGTACAATGATTTAGAAAGTGTAAAGCTTGCTTTCCAGCAATTCGGTGAAGACATTGCAGGTGTTATCGTTGAGCCGGTTGCCGGAAATATGGGAGTTGTTCCGCCGCAAGAAGGTTTCCTGCAGGGTCTGCGTGATATCACTGAGGAATACGGTTCCCTGCTGATTTTTGATGAAGTCATGACAGGCTTCCGGGTTGATTATAACTGTGCTCAAGGTTATTTTGGGGTAACGCCTGATCTGACTTGTTTAGGAAAAGTGATCGGGGGCGGGCTTCCTGTCGGCGCTTATGGCGGCAAGGCTGAAATCATGGAGCAGATCGCTCCGAGCGGTCCGATTTATCAGGCCGGCACATTGTCAGGCAACCCGCTTGCGATGACGGCTGGCTTAGAAACATTGAAGCAGCTGACACCTGAATCCTACAAGAATTTCATCAAAAAAGGCGACAGGTTGGAAGAAGGCATTTCTAAAGCCGCCGAGGCTCATGGCATTCCGCATACCTTTAACCGCGCAGGTTCAATGATCGGTTTCTTCTTTACAAACGAACCTGTTATCAATTATGAAACAGCCAAATCATCTGATTTGAAGCTGTTTGCTAACTATTATAAAGGGATGGCAAATGCAGGTGTATTTCTTCCACCTTCACAATTTGAAGGTCTTTTCCTCTCAACGGCCCATACTGATGAAGATATTGAAAAAACAATCGAGGCAGCTGAGAAAGTATTCGCTGAGATCAGCCGCGGATAAGAGTGAAAACCGGTATCAAGGACATCCTTGTATCGGTTTTTTTCTGTGCTCGCCCACTCATATTTCCCCCAGTTCATACATACACCTTTAGTGACATCTAATTTTAAGGATTAGATGAAAGGAGGATATGAACTTGCCGCAAAATCATCGATTGCAATTTTCTGTAGAAGAATCGATCTATTTCCAAAAAGGACAGGAAGTTTCTGAACTGCTTTCTATTTCATTAGATCCTGACATTAGGGTTCAGGAAGTCAATGATTATGTATCAATCAGAGGATCGCTCGAACTTACAGGTGAGTACAACATAGATCAAAACAAACATACCGAAGAGTTTTATACCGATAAGCGGTTTGTTGAAGAAGTCAGAAAGAGAGAGGATGGAAGCGCGGAACTGACTCACTGTTTTCCTGTGGATATTACTATTCCTAAAAATAAAGTGAGCCATTTACAGGATGTCTTCGTCTTTATTGACGCATTTGACTATCAATTAACAGATTCGCGCATTTTAACAATTCAGGCTGATTTAGCGATTGAAGGGCTATTGGATGATACGGCAGATAAAGAGCCGGAGATTCCTCTTTATGAAGCTCCTGCGGCATTCAGGGAGGAAGAGCTTTCTGAACCGCCGATCCAAAGTGTATTAGAAACGAGTGCACCTCCGGCAGAAGAAGCAGTTGTAAAGGATGAACCGCCAGCCGAGCCGCCAGAACTTATTGTCTCGAAAGCGGGGCTCCGTGAAGAGCTGGAAACAGAAAAAGCAGAATCTGCACCGCCGGAATCAGTTGCTTTAGAACCAGAGGCGCGAGAAGAGGTGAAAGGGGAAGACGATCTAGAGCTTGCGGTGCCGGAAGCAGCGACTCGTGCGGAATTGGAAACAGAAGAAGCTGAGCCAGAATCTGATGCATCAGGAAAAGAGGTTCAAGAGAGTGTTAATGCCAAAAAAGAAACGCCAGAGCCAGCAGCTGCAATAGCAGATGTTCGTGAAGAAGCGGTCTCTCCAGCGGAGGCTCAGCTTCGTGGAAATTCTGGAGCGGAAGAATCGCCGGCTTTGCAAGCTGAGCAACATAAAGAGACTGTGATTGCTGATGAAAAAGCAGAAACACCAGTGGCTCCTATTCTTGAATATGCGTTGCGTCAAGAGGCTCAAAATGAAATAGCAGATCAAGCGGAGCACGTTGAGCCCGCACTTCGTCAAGAACCGGAAGAAGCAGACCAACCGGAGCACGTTGAGCCCGCACTTCGTCAAGAACCGGAAGAAGCAGACCAACCGGAGCACGCTGAGTCCGCATTCCGTCAAGAAACAGAAGAAGCAGACCAAGCGGAGCACGACGAGTCTGCACTTCGTCAAGAACCGGAAAAAGCAGATCAAGCGGAGCACGTTGAGCCCGCACTTCGTCAAGAACCGGAAAAAGCAGATCAAGCGGCGTACACTGAACCTGTACTTCGTCAAGAACCGGAAAAAGCAGACCAAGCTGAGCACGCTGAGCCCGCACTTCGTCAAGAACCGGAAGAAGCAGATCAAGCGGAGCACGTTGAGCCCGCACTTCGTCAAGAACCGGAAGAAGCAGACCAAGCGGAGTACGCTGAATCTGTACTTCTTCGTCAAGAACCGGAAGAAGCTCCGGAGGCTGTTTCTGAGACAGTTTTGTCCATAGAAGAAAGCAGAACGAAGGAACCAGCGTCAGCTGCATATGTGGAGAATGACGAATCCGTTTCACACCTTCATTTCAATCAAAAAGCCAGCTCAGAGGAGACACCTCAAGAAGAGCTTACACCAGTATACCGTACCTTCCTGTCCGAACAAGAAGAGGAAGATTCTTTTTATTCAGCGCCAAAACTGTTGGAAAAGGAAGAACAAGAGGAAGAAAGCTTTGAAATTGAAGTGAGAAAAACACCTCCGGCTGAAGAGCCTGAGAAAGAAACACCTTTTCATTCCTTCCAGCTGCCTGAGACCTCTGAGACAGAAAGAAAGGAAGCGGATGATGTTCCTAAAGTTGCTCCTGCTGCTAAAACAAAGGAACCTCAAACAAAGGAAAGTGATAATTCTCTTTATTTAACAAAACTCTTTACGAGAGAAGAGGATGAGTTTTCGAGAATGAAAATATGCATTGTTCAGCAGGAAGATACGATCGAACGTTTATGCGAACGGTATGAAATTACTTCCCAGCAGCTGATCAGAATGAATTCATTAGCCTTGGACGATGAATTGAAAGCAGGACAGATCCTCTATATTCCGCAATATAACAACAGCCATGCGTAAGCCGTAAGCGATCGGAAAATGTGGTGAATGGAATGGAAGATACCCAATCGGTTCTTCAGGAGTACGGACTGACTGCTCAATTTATTGAGCCTGTCAGTCCTCTTGTGTGGAAAGTGTATACAGACTACGGCGTCTTTGCCCTGAAAAAATTGAAATCGGTTCGCGGCAAACAGTTTACAGATCACATGGTGGCGATAGAGGAAAAAGGTTTTCGTTCATTTGTACCCGTTTACAGAACAAATAGCGGAGAGTTTTTCTCAGCCGGCTTACAATCAGGAGATTCCTATTATTTAATGCCTTGGCTTCAATTTGACCAGGAGGAAGAACGGGATCAGAAACATGATTATTTATTTAGAGAAACAGCCCGTCTTCACGAGAGAACCGCGCAGGAAATGAAGGTCAGTCGTGATGATATTGAACGTTATTACGGACAAACGAAAAAAAAGTGGGAACATGATAAAATTTTCTATGAACAGTTTGTAGACAGAGCGGAGAAGGAATGGTACCTTTCCCCTTTTGAACTTCAGGCCGCAACCTATTTTTCAGAAACCATTTCCGCGGTGAACTTTGCACTGGAGCGGATAGAGGAATGGTATGAGTCGGCTAAAGAAAAGGGTGTCTCAAGGGTCGTCATGAACCACGGCAGTCTGTCTATTCATCATTTTCTATATAATGATGCCGGGACAGGGTATTTGACAAACTTTGAAAGAGCGTCTGTCGGACCGCCGCAAAACGATTTGCTCGGTTTTTATACAAAAATGTTCAGGGGCTTTCCAAAAGCTTGTCCGGAATGCGCCGAATGGTTTTATGCATATACGAAATCATTCCCTTTGCGTGAAGCGGAAGTCAGCCTTTTTCTTAGCTATATGGCATACCCGGCAGCCATGTACAAGGTGCTTAACCGTTATCAAACAGGGAAAAGACAACTTGAAAAAGATGAATGTACGCAATTATTAAAGGCTTACTGGCAAATGAAAAATATAGAGCCTTTTGTGATGAAAATTCATCAGATTGAGCAAGAGAAAAAATTCCAGGCTGAAAACGAGTCCACGTCTTAATGGCGCGGACTTGTTTGTTTATATCCATTCTAAATGAAGGGCGCAAGCTAAAAAGATTAGGATTGCGAGCAGCAAAACATCAAAAGTTGTCGGAAAGAAAATGGTTCTGATTCCTTGAAAAATTGTAATGGGGATAATCACTTGCGCGGATACAAGCCGAATTTGCTTGACCCACGGCGGCAGCGAATAAGAGCTAAAACGTTTCTTCACGGTGCATCCTCCTCTACGCATTTACAAGCATCATATGTAAACTTGGGCAATAGGTGCCTGCCTATCTGTATAGAAAGCGGCGTTTTTGGAAAAGATGATTGACGAATCAAAAACACTTTTACTATAATAAAGAACATAAATAATGTATATAATGAGCTGATAAATACACCTGCTTAGAACGGGAAGAGTACAAAAAAGGCGCATGCAGAGAGAGAAGCCGTTTGCTGAGAGGCTTCTTATGTTGTCTGATTGGAAGGTCGCCCGGGAGCATAATTTCTTGAAAGAAGAGTAGAGAAATTCGGGAGACACCCGTTATCCGTTGTAAGTGCATGAACTGATAGAGTTCATGAAAAAAGGTGGTACCGCGAAAGAGCTTTTCGTCCTTTTACAGGGATGAAGAGCTCTTTTTTCGTTCTCAGTCATTTTTAAACATGCTGGAGGGTTATCATGGAAACGAATGAACAAACAATGCCGACGAAATACGATCCGGCAGCGATTGAAAAAGACCGATATGATTTTTGGCTGAAAGGCAAATTTTTTGAAGCGGGCAGTGACCAGACAAAAGAGCCATATTCTGTTGTCATTCCGCCGCCGAACGTAACAGGAAGACTTCACCTTGGCCACGCGTGGGACACAACGCTGCAAGACATTGTAACAAGAATGAAACGCATGCAGGGCTATGATGTGCTGTGGCTTCCGGGTATGGACCATGCCGGCATCGCGACACAGGCTAAAGTGGAAGCGAAACTTCGTGAAGAAGGCACATCCCGCTACGATTTGGGCCGCGAGAAATTCCTCGAAGAAACGTGGAAGTGGAAGGAAGAGTATGCTGACTTTATTCGCAGCCAGTGGGCGAAATTAGGTCTTGGCCTTGATTATTCTCGTGAACGTTTCACGCTGGATGAAGGCCTGAGCAAAGCGGTTCGTGAAGTTTTCGTTAAGCTTTATAAAAAAGGCTTGATCTACAGAGGCGAATATATTATTAACTGGGACCCTGCGACAAAAACAGCCCTATCCGACATTGAGGTCATTTACAAGGATGTTCAGGGCGCGTTCTATCATATGAGCTATCCGCTCGCTGACGGTTCAGGCTCAATTGAAATTGCGACGACACGTCCTGAAACGATGCTCGGTGATACAGCCGTTGCCGTTCACCCTGAAGATGAGCGCTATAAGCACCTGATCGGAAAAACGGTAATTCTGCCGATTGCAAATCGTGAAATCCCGATTGTCGGTGATGACTACGTTGATATGGAATTTGGTTCAGGTGCTGTGAAAATTACGCCTGCTCATGATCCGAACGACTTCGAGCTTGGCAACCGCCACAATTTAGAACGCATTCTTGTCATGAATGAAGACGGAACGATGAATGAAAACGCTCTGCAATATCAAGGTATGGATCGTTTTGAATGCCGCAAAAAGCTTGTGAAAGATTTACAGGAGGCGGGAGTTCTCTTTAAAATCGAGGATCATATGCACTCGGTCGGCCATAGTGAACGAAGCGGGGTTGTTGTTGAGCCATATCTATCTACACAATGGTTTGTGCGCATGCAGCCGCTTGCTGATGCGGCGATTGAGCTGCAGAAGAAAGACGAAAAAGTCAACTTTGTGCCTGACCGTTTTGAAAAAACGTATTTACACTGGATGGAAAACATCCGCGACTGGTGTATTTCCCGTCAGCTGTGGTGGGGCCACCGCATTCCTGCCTGGTATCATAAAGAAACGGGCGAGTTATATGTAGGGCTTGAAGCGCCTGAGGACAGCGAAAATTGGGAACAGGATACAGACGTACTGGATACATGGTTCAGTTCTGCGCTCTGGCCTTTCTCCACGATGGGCTGGCCTGATGTAACAGCTGAAGACTTTAAACGCTACTACCCGACAGACGTTCTCGTGACAGGGTACGATATCATTTTCTTCTGGGTGTCACGCATGATTTTCCAAGGCATTGAATTTACAGGCGAGCGCCCGTTCAAAGATGTTTTAATCCACGGCTTAATCCGTGACGAGCAAGGCCGGAAAATGAGTAAATCTCTTGGCAACGGTGTCGATCCGATGGATGTCATTGACAAGTACGGAGCCGATTCTCTGCGTTATTTCCTTGCGACTGGAAGCTCTCCTGGCCAGGATCTTCGCTTCAGCTATGAAAAAGTGGAATCGACTTGGAATTTTGCCAATAAAATTTGGAATGCCTCCCGTTTTGCATTAATGAACATGGATGGCATGACATACGATGAGCTTGATTTGTCAGGCGAAAAATCAGTTGCTGACAAGTGGATTTTAACGCGATTAAATGAAACGATCGAGCACGTGACCCAGCTTGCTGATCGATATGAATTCGGTGAAGTCGGCCGCCATTTATACAACTTTATTTGGGACGATTTCTGTGATTGGTATATTGAAATGGCGAAGCTTCCTCTTTACGGAGAAGACGAAGCGGCTAAGAAAACAACCCGTTCCATCCTTGCTTACGTACTGGATCAAACGATGCGCCTGCTCCATCCGTTTATGCCGTTCTTAACGGAGGAAATTTGGCAGCACCTTCCTCACCAAGGGGAATCCATTACAGTAAGCCAATGGCCTGTTGCAGTACCGGAGCATACCGATACTGAAGCGGCAGCTGATATGAAGCTTCTTGTTGAGCTGATTCGTTCTGTGCGCAATATCCGCAGTGAAGTCAATACGCCAATGAGCAAGCAGGTTGAACTGTATATTAAAACAAGCACAGATGAAATAGCAGCCCGTCTCGAAGCGAACCGTTCATACGTTGAACGCTTTACGAATCCGAGCGTACTTAAAATCGGCACGGATATCGAGGCTGTTGATAAGGCGATGACGGCTGTTATTTCAGGAGCAGAGGTTATTCTTCCGCTTGAAGGCTTAATTAATATTGATGAAGAAATTGCTCGTCTGCAAAAAGAATTCGATAAGCTGACAAAAGAAGTCGAGCGCGTCCAAAAGAAACTTGGAAATGAAGGATTTATGAAAAAAGCGCCTGCCCACGTAATTGATGAAGAGCGTGAAAAAGAAAAAGATTATGTGGCAAAGCGTGACGCTGTTCAAAAACGAATGGCTGAGCTGAAGGGCTAATGAAAAGCCGGGGCGGTTTCTAGAGAAACCGCCTTGTCTTATAAAAGAGGGGATTATCATTGTTTAGTGCATATGAAGAAGCGCGCAGCTGGATTCACGGGCGGCTGAAATTCGGTGTGAAGCCCGGACTCGGCCGAATGGAGCAGCTGATGGCGCGGTTAGGGCATCCTGAAAAGAAAATCCGCGCGTTCCACATCGCAGGAACAAACGGTAAAGGATCAACTGTCGCTTTTATCCGTTCTATGCTGCAAGAAGCCGGATATACGGTTGGAACGTTTACGTCACCTTATATCATTACGTTTAATGAACGGATCAGCGTTAACGGGACACCGATTTCAGATGAGGAATGGACAGCAGTTGTCAATCAGATGAAACCGCACGTTGAAGCGCTTGATCAAACGAAATACGGACAGCCGACCGAATTTGAAATTATGACGGCGTGTGCGTTTTTATATTTTGCTGAGTTTCATAAGGTCGACTTTGTTATTTTTGAAACAGGTCTAGGCGGCAGATTCGATTCTACGAATGTGGTTGAACCGCTTTTAACAGTGATTACAAGCATCGGGCACGATCATATGAACATTTTGGGAAACACCATTGAAGAAATTGCAGGAGAAAAGGCCGGAATTATTAAAGAAGGTATTCCAATCGTTACAGCTGTTACCCAGCCGGAAGCCTTACAGGTCATTCGTCATGAAGCTGAACGACATGCTGCGCCGTTTCAGTCATTACATGATACATGTGTTATTTTCAATGAACTGGCTCTGCCTGCCGGAGAACAGTTTTCATTTAAAACGGGCGAGAAGTGCTATGACGATATTCGGACATCTCTGATCGGCACCCATCAAAGACAAAATGCGGCTTTGTCCATTTTGGCTGTTGAGTGCCTCAATAGGGAGAATATTGTTCATATCAGTGATGAAGCGTTAAGAAGCGGGCTGGTAAAGGCTGCTTGGCCGGGACGGTTAGAGCTTGTTCAAGAACATCCGCCGGTATATTTAGACGGTGCACATAACGAAGAAGGCGTTGAAAAGCTGGCGGAAACGATGAAACAGCGTTTCCCTGATTCCCGCATTTCTGTGGTGTTTAGCGCGTTAAAGGACAAACCGTATCACGATATGATTAAGAAATTGGAAACCATAGCGCATGCGATTCATTTTGCTTCTTTTGATTTCCCGCGTGCTTCTCTTGCAAAAGATCTCTATGATGTAAGTGAAATCAGTAATAAAAGCTGGGATGAAGATCCGGACAATGTGATCGAATTCATAGAAAGTAAAAAGGGCTCAAATGAAATTGTGCTGATTACCGGATCGCTCTATTTTATTTCTGACATTCGCAAAAGGTTAAAATAATAGGTCTAGCCCCGGCAGTATCGAAAATGAGATTTTGCCGGGGCTTTTTACGCGTAAAATCGAAAATTCCCGATTAGAGTTTAGGCGCTCATTCTGCTACAATCCATGCCAGTATCTTGTAAAGGTGTGTTGTCTATGCTTCCCATTCTATTTATCCTCGGGCTGATCCTTGGTTCGTTTTATTATACGGCCGGGTCCCGTATCCCCTTGCGTATATCTATTGTCAAGCCTCGTTCGGCATGCTCGTTTTGCCGGCGGACATTAACTCCCGCAGAATTAATCCCCATCCTGTCATTCCTTTTCCAAAAAGGCAAATGTAAAAGCTGCGGGCATAGAATTTCTTTTATGTATCCCGCGGCAGAGCTTGTGACAGCGTGTTTATTTACCGCTTCAGGAATACGCTTTGGCCCGTCTCCGGAGCTGTTTCCCGCTGTTGTGTTTACCTCTCTTCTTATCATTGTTGCAGTGACAGATATTCATTTTATGCTGATTCCAAATCGAATATTGATTTTCTTTCTCCCCTTTTTAGCGGCAGCCAGATTGATTTCTCCGCTTGATTCCTGGTATGCCGGCCTGTTAGGTGCGGGAGCCGGATTTCTTTTCCTGGTCTTAATTGCCTTAATCACCCATGGGGGAATAGGGGGAGGAGATATTAAATTATTTGCGGTGATTGGATTCGTGCTTGGTGTGAAAATGCTGGCAGCTGCCTTTTTCTTTTCTATTTTGATAGGTGCATTGTATGGAGCGGCAGCCGTCCTGACTGGAAGACTCGCCAAAGGGCAGCCGCTTCCCTTTGCCCCCGCAATTGCGGCAGGGAGCATTTTAGCCTATTTATACGGCGACTCTATTGTTTCTTTTTATATGAAGGTGACATTGGGCTGACCGCTGAAAAATTTGACGAACGTTTTTTGGACAAGACGACAAAAGTCTTGTTCTTTTTTTTTTCGCCTGTGCTAAAGTGTGTAGCATGAAAAGCCGACAAGAACGGTCAATCAAATGAAGGGAGGAAGCGGAATTGAAAAAAAGGAAGAATAAAAAAAACAATAAAGCCGCAGAAAAAGCCCTCAAGGTGACGATTAATGGAAAAGAAGAGACGGTTTACGAACAAGAAACGCCTGTAGAGATGGAAAAAAACATGACATTTTCAAATTGGGAGGAAAAGAGAAAGGCAGAACAAGAGGTCGCGGCATCCCATGAACATCCTGATGAAGATGAATTTAACTGGAATTCCGAAGAGGACAAGGTGTTTAAAGAGGATCCAAAAGTCGTTCCGCCCTATCAAAAGAAGAAAACAAAGCTGTATGCAAAAGGAAAAGCGGGGACGGTCAAACCCGTAAAAAGAGTGGCGGCGACGATTGCCTTTGCAGCTGTCATAGGCACCGGATTAGGCTTATTCGCGTTGAACATCTCGGGCAATAAAGAAGCGGCAGCCCCGGCCTCTTTAGATGATTCACTAGGCAGCCAAACGGCAAAAGCCGGAGATGCTTCTGCTGATAAACAAAGCTCAGGCGCAGAAAAACAGGCGGCACCAGCTGAAGGTACATATGAAACGTACGCTGTACAAGCCGGAAAATTCTCAAATGAAAAGGGTGCCGAAACGTTAACAGAACAACTGACCGAAAAAGGTTATTCCGCCGTGTCACTGTCAAAGGATGACGGGTATACGTATGTCATCGCAGGTTTAGCCAGTGATAAGGACGTTTCACAGCAATTAGGGCAGCTTTTAATCGACAGTGATTTTGAAGCCTGGGGAGGCAAGGAGCTTTCCTTATCAATAGAGTCAGATATGACAGATTCTTTCAAGGAAACAGCTGAGCTTGCAGCAAAGGCGATTCTCGGCGAAGACATTACAAAAGCGAATGTAGAAAAAATAGAAAAGTCGCTTGGTAAAACAGAAGCATCAGGAGCAGGAGAGAAAAAAGCGATTTTGCAGGCATTAAAGGAATTAGAGGACCCAAGTGCTGAAGCCGGGTGGAAGGCTCAGCAGCAGCTGTTAGCCGTCATTAAATAAGAGAAAGTACCTGAGCCTTCGTCCTTTAGCGACAGGCTTTTTTTATTTTGTCATGAAAAAGTTATTTTTCTGAAATTGTGACAAGCCTCATGATTTGATAGGATAAACGAGTATCTTTTTTTCTTAAGCAAACCCTGAAAGGATGACGAACATGACAAAACCGCTAATACTTGCTTCACAATCTCCACGCAGGAAAGAACTCCTCGATCTTCTCCAGCTGCCCTACTCCATTATTGTCAGTGAAGTAGAGGGAAAATTAAATCGAAACTTTTCACCAGAAGAAAACGTCCAATGGTTGGCAAAACAAAAAGCTAAGGCTGTATCTGATCTCCACCCGCATGCAATCGTTATCGGTGCTGATACAATGGTATGCCTAGACGGCGAATGTCTCGGCAAACCGCAAGATCAAGAAGAAGCTGCTTCTATGCTGCGGAGGCTTTCAGGCCGAAGTCATTCAGTAATCACCGCGGTCAGTATACAAGCTGAAAATCACAGCGAGACGTTTTATGATAAGACAGAAGTTGCGTTTTGGCCCCTCAGTGAAGAAGAGGTTTGGACTTATATTGAAACGAAAGAGCCGATGGATAAAGCAGGTGCATACGGCATCCAAGGAAGAGGCGCGCTTTTTGTAAAGAAAATAGACGGAGATTATTATTCAGTCATGGGACTGCCTATATCAAAAACGATGAGAGCTCTTCGCCATTTTGATATAAAGGCATGACGGTTCTATAAACGGGAAGGGAAAGAAAAGGAGTGCTTGATCATACACGATCTGCCATTAAAACTTAGAGATTTCCCAACGAAAGAAAAGCCAAGAGAACGGCTTCTGAAAGTCGGAGCCGAGAACTTAGCCAATCATGAACTTTTGGCTATATTATTACGGACAGGCACGAAACACGAATCTGTTATGGACCTGTCAAACCGGCTCCTGCTCACTTTTGACGGACTGCGTCTGCTGAAAGAAGCATCAGTTGAAGAGCTGTCGAGCATCCCGGGAATCGGTATGGTAAAAGCAGTTCAAATACTGGCGGCAGTTGAGCTTGGAAGCCGTATTCATAAATTAGCCAACGAAGAACATTTCGTCATTCGCTCCCCGGAAGACGGCGCAAATCTTGTCATGGAGGATATGCGCTTTTTAACCCAGGAGCATTTTGTCTGTTTATACTTAAATACAAAAAACCAAGTCATCCATAAACGCACCGTATTTATCGGAAGCCTGAATTCATCTATTGTCCACCCGCGGGAGGTGTTTAAAGAAGCGTTTAAACGATCTGCCGCTTCCTTTATCTGTGTTCATAATCATCCTTCTGGAGATCCGACGCCGAGCAGGGAAGATATTGAAGTGACAAGACGCCTGTTTGAATGCGGAAACCTGATTGGCATCGAGCTGCTTGACCATTTGGTGATCGGGGATAAAAAATTTGTGAGTTTAAAGGAAAAAGGATATTTGTAACACTTTTTTTTTCGTCGAATTAAGCTATAATAGAGTTTATGAGTTTTTCCCTTTAGGGTATTTTTGCTTTAAGAAAGGAAGATACATACATATGTTTGGAATTGGTGCAAGAGACCTTGGTATAGATCTTGGAACTGCGAATACGCTTGTTTTTGTAAAAGGAAAAGGAATTGTCGTGAGAGAGCCGTCAGTAGTCGCTTTGCAAACGGATACGAAGTCGATTGTTGCTGTCGGAAATGATGCGAAAAATATGATCGGACGGACACCGGGCAACGTGGTGGCCCTTCGCCCGATGAAAGACGGCGTTATCGCTGATTATGAAACAACGGCTACAATGATGAAATATTACATCAATCAAGCCATTAAAAATAAAGGCATGTTTGCCAGAAAACCATATGTCATGGTTTGTGTCCCATCAGGCATTACAGCTGTTGAAGAACGCGCTGTCATCGATGCGACAAGACAGGCGGGAGCGCGTGACGCGTATCCGATTGAAGAGCCGTTTGCCGCAGCAATCGGAGCCAATCTGCCGGTTTGGGAACCGACTGGAAGCATGGTAGTTGATATCGGAGGCGGTACGACAGAGGTTGCGATTATTTCCCTTGGCGGCATTGTAACGTCACAGTCAATCCGCGTAGCCGGTGATGAGATGGATGATGCGATTATCAACTACATCAGAAAAACTTACAACCTGATGATCGGTGACCGTACGGCTGAAGCGATTAAAATGGAGATCGGATCTGCAGAAGCTCCTGAAGAATCCGATAAAATGGAAATCCGCGGACGCGATTTATTGACAGGTCTGCCGAAAACAATCGAAATTACAGGAAAAGAAATTTCTGGTGCTCTGCGCGACACTGTATCTACAATTGTGGAAGCGGTGAAGAGCACACTTGAAAAAACACCGCCTGAGCTTGCAGCTGATATTATGGACAGAGGCATTGTGTTAACCGGCGGCGGAGCGCTTCTTCGCAACTTGGACAAAGTCATCAGCGAAGAAACAAAAATGCCGGTCCTTATCGCTGAAGACCCGCTTGATTGTGTAGCGATCGGAACAGGAAAAGCACTGGAGCACATCCATCTTTTCAAAGGGAAAACTAGATAATCGGGAGTTCAATAGAAGAGGTGTAACACGATGCCGAATAAACGGTTAATGCTATTACTTCTGTGTATTATCATATTGGTGGCTATGATTGGATTTTCGCTGAAGGGCGGCCGCAATACCACCTGGCCTGAGAAAGTGATCGGCGATACGACGGGAGTATTTCAAAATATTTTTCATACGCCTGCCGAATTTTTTGCAGGAATATTTGAGAACATTAATGATTTAAAAAACACATACAAAGAAAACGAGCGTCTGAGAGAGAAGCTTGACGGACAGACACAATATGAAGCCAAACTTCAAGAACTTGAAGAAGAAAACAAATCCTTGCGTGACGAGCTTGGCCATGTCAATTCGATTAAAGATTACAAGCCGATTTTAGCGACGGTTATTGCCAGAAGCCCAGACAATTGGGCGAAACAGGTCACCATTAATAAGGGGACTCAGCAAAACGTAGCGAAAGATATGGCTGTTACAAACGAAAAAGGCGCATTAATCGGCAAGATCAAAAGCTCCGGACTTAACAATTTTACGTCTGCTGTTCAGCTTTTAAGCGATACTGACCGCAATAACAGAGTCGCGACGAAAATTTCCGGAAAAAAAGGCGGAAAAGGCTACGGATTGATCGAAGGCTATGACAGAGACAAGAAACGGCTTAAGATGTCAATTATTGAGCGCAAGGATAAACAAGACGTGAAAAAAGGCGATCTTATTGAAACATCTGGAACAGGCGGAGTTTTCCCAGAGGGGCTGACAATCGGTGAAGTGACGGATATTGAGTCAGATTCCTATGGATTAACGAAAATTGCTTATGTAAAACCTGCGGCTGACCTTACCGATTTAAATAATGTGATCGTTGTTAACCGTGATGTGCCGACAGTCGATACAGAGGAGGAAGGATCGTGAAACGTTTCCTTCTCCCTTTCGTTATGATGCTTGTTTTTTCTGCGGAAAGCATTTTTACAGATCTGGTGCATTTTCCGTTCGTTACAGATGATCAGGTGCTTGTCCCGCGTTTTCTGATGCTAGTATTGATATTTATGTCGGCTTTCATCAATCAAAAACACGCGATGATTTACGGATTTATTTTTGGCTTTCTATATGACATGAACTATACAAGTCTATTAGGCGTTTATATGTTTGGGTTTGCCGGGTTATGCTATTTGGCTTCAAAAGCGTTTAAAGTACTACATACAAATGCATTTGTGGTAATATTGATAGCTGTTGTCGCTGTCTGCGTGCTCGAGTTTTTCGTGTTCGGCATCCAGTCTTTGATTCATAAAGACATCATGACGTTTAACGGATTTGTGCTTGACCGGTTTATACCGACAGTTTTATTAAATATTGCAGCCGCTCTTATTCTGGTTCTGCCATTTAGATTATTTTTTATGAGTCTAAAGAAAGAATTGAGAGATGAGTAAAAAGGATTTTATCTTTTTTTGACGAAATAAGTATGTTGTTGAGGTGATATTGTGAAGACCAAAAAGCAGCAATATGTAACAATAAAAGGAACAAAGAATGGGTTAACATTGCATCTAGATGATGCGTGTTCTTTTGATGAGCTTCTCGATGGTCTTCAGAATATGCTGTCAATTGAACAATATACGGATGGTAAAGGCCAGAAAATCAGCGTCCATGTTAAGCTGGGAAATCGCTTTTTATATAAAGAGCAAGAGGAACAGCTGACCGAGTTGATCGCGTCAAAGAAGGATTTGTTTGTACATTCTATTGACAGTGAAGTCATTACTAAAAAAGAAGCACAGCGTATGAAAGAGGAAGCTGAAATTATTTCTGTTTCAAAAATTGTCCGATCAGGCCAAGTGCTGCAGGTGAAAGGCGACTTGCTTCTGATCGGTGATGTGAATCCCGGCGGGACAGTCAGGGCCGGAGGGAACATTTTTGTTCTGGGCTCACTGAAAGGTGTCGCGCACGCGGGATTTAACGGAAATAATCAAGCGGTCATCGCCGCCTCTGAAATGCTGCCGACACAATTAAGAATCAATCACGTGTTAAATCGCTCCCCAGACCACATTCAAAAAGGGAACGAAATGGAATGTGCTTACTTAGATACAGACGGAAATATGGTCATTGAACGCCTTCAACATTTGGCTCATTTAAGACCTGATCTAACAAGGCTTGAGGGAGGAATGTGAATTGGGTGAGGCTATCGTAATAACTTCGGGAAAAGGCGGAGTAGGTAAAACGACAACATCTGCGAACCTCGGTACCGCCTTAGCCATTTTAGGGAAGCGCGTATGCTTAGTAGATACTGATATAGGACTGCGCAACCTAGATGTTGTAATGGGGCTTGAAAATAGAATTATTTACGATCTTGTAGACGTTGTAGAGGAAAGATGTAAAATGCATCAGGCGCTCGTAAAAGACAAACGTTTCGATGATCTGCTCTATTTAATGCCTGCTGCTCAAACGAGCGATAAGACGGCTGTTGCTCCTGAACAAATTAAAAATATGGTCCAACAGCTCAAACAGGAATTTGATTATGTCATCATAGACTGTCCTGCCGGAATTGAACAAGGATACAAAAATGCCGTTTCCGGAGCTGATAAAGCAATTGTGGTCACAACGCCTGAAATCTCAGCTGTTCGTGATGCTGACCGTATTATAGGGCTGCTGGAGCAAGAGGAAAACATTGAACCGCCGCGGCTCGTTGTAAACAGAATCAGAAATCACCTGATGAAAAACGGTGACACGATGGATATCGACGAAATTGCACAGCATTTGTCGATCGATTTGCTCGGAATCGTGGCTGATGATGATGAAGTCATCAAAGCTTCCAACCATGGCGAACCGATTGCAATGGACCCGAAAAACCGCGCTTCCATTGCATATCGCAATATTGCCCGCCGCATTTTAGGCGAATCTGTTCCTTTGCAGGTGCTTGAAGAGCAAAACAAAGGAATGATGGCTAAGATTAAGTCGTTTTTCGGAGTAAGATCTTAATGTGATAGAATCAAAGAGAAGAATCTGACAAAGCAAATGCTGTGTCAGATTTTTTTGTTTTTGTCTGCTTTGTGCTTGAGTAAGAGTAATATGAATATTTGCCATGGACAAGACATATGATGTACAAACCCAACGAATGCAAAGGATGATGGCAATGAGTCACAGAGCAGATGAAATCAGAAAACGATTAGAGAAAAGAAGAAAACAGCATTCCGGCTCAAAACGTTTCTCTACTCAGACAGTTTCTGAAAAGCAGAAACCCCCGTCTTGGGTGATGGTAACTGATCAGGAAAAGCATGGAACTCTTCCGGTCTATGAAGATAACATTTCGAAATTCAACGGAAAACACCCTTTGGTTAAAACAGATTCAATTATCCTAAAATGTCTTCTGTCGGCCTGCCTTGTTCTCGTTTCCGCCATAGTCTATAAAACGAATATTGGACCTGTCAGCCAGATTAAACCCGTCGTTGCCAAAACCTTCGAAACTGAATTTCAATTTGCCTCAGCAAGCCATTGGTTTGAAACGAAATTTGGCAATCCGCTTGCTTTTCTGGCTCCTGAACATAAAAATAAGGAACAGCAGATCGCAGTGGGCCAAGATCTGATCGCGCCTGCATCCGGGAAAGTGCAACAGGATTTTCAGGACAATGGGGAAGGGATTAAAGTTGAAACAAGCAGCGATACAATTGATAGCATAAAAGAAGGCTATGTAGTTGAAGTCAGCAAAGACAGCCAGACGGGACTGACAGTTAAGGTGCAGCATGCTGACAACACCTATAGTATTTATGGCAAGCTCAAAGATGTCGAAGTTGCGTTATATGATTTTGTAGATAAAGGCAAAAAGCTCGGTTCGATTAAACTTGATGATCATAATAAAGGGGTCTATTATTTCGCCATGAAAGACGGCGATAAATTTATTGATCCGATTCAGGTGATTTCATTTGAATAAATGGCTCGACCTTATCTTGAAGATTCATGTGCATCCTTTTCTTTGGATTATCGCTGCGCTGGGGCTAGTCACAGGCCATATGAAAGCATTGTTATGCCTGCTTCTGATTGTGCTGATCCATGAGTTGGGGCATGCTGCTCTGGCCGTGTTTTTTTCTTGGAGAATCAAGCGAGTTTTTTTGCTGCCGTTTGGCGGGACGGTTGAAGTGGAAGAGCACGGGAATCGGCCGTTAAAGGAAGAGTTTGCGGTGATTATTGCCGGTCCTCTTCAGCACATCTGGCTTCAGCTTGCAGCCTGGATGTTTGCAGAATTCTCATTGATTCATCAGCATACCTTTGAACTCTTCACCTTTTATAACCTTTCTATTTTATTTGTCAATCTGCTGCCGATCTGGCCTCTTGATGGCGGAAAGCTGTTATTTTTGTTGTTTTCCAAGCAGCTTCCTTTTCAAAGAGCTCACAGGCTGAATTTAAAAACATCGCTCTGCTTCTGCCTGCTGCTTGGGTGCTGGGTTTTATTTGTGGTTCCTCTGCAAATCAGTGCATGGATTTTGTTTGTCTTTCTGGCTGTTTCTTTGTTTGAGGAATACAGGCAAAGGCACTATATCCATGTGAGATTTCTGCTTGAACGGTATTACGGAAAAAACCGTGAGCTCGAAAAACTGCTGCCGCTCAATGTAAAGGCAGAGGACAAAGTCTATCATGTGATGGCCGAGTTCAAGCGTGGCTGCAAACATCCGATTATTATAGAGAAATCAGGGCAGAAACTCAGTCAGCTTGACGAGAATGAAGTGCTGCATGCTTATTTTGCCGATAAGCGGACGAATTCCTCCATGGAAGAACTGCTGCTGCCTTACTAAAATGGATTGACAAACGTCTTGTGTTTTGGTATATTTTTTAATGTTATGGATGTAGCACCATTGCTACAACCGCTCAGTACAGGTGTTAAGAGCTTAAAGCCCCCTGGTATCTGGCGAGTCTTAGTCTAATAGGAGGTGCAGAGAATGTACGCAATCATTAAAACAGGCGGTAAACAAATCAAAGTTGAAGAAGGCCAAACTGTTTTCATCGAAAAACTTGCTGTTGAAGCAGGTGAAACAGTTACTTTTGAAGACGTTTTGTTTGTTGGCGGAGACAACGTGAAAGTCGGCAACCCTACAGTTGAAGGCGCGACAGTAACGGCTAAAGTTGAAAAACAAGGCCGCGCGAAAAAAATCACTGTTTTCAGATACAAAGCAAAGAAAAACGTTCATAAAAAACAAGGTCATCGTCAGCCTTACACTAAAGTGACGATCGAAAAAATCAACGCGTAAGCATGATTCAGGCAACAATCAGAAGGTCTCATGATAAAGGCATATTGTCTTTTGAAATGACAGGCCATGCGAATTTTGCTGAACATGGACAAGATCTTGTTTGTGCCGGAGTAACAGCCGTTGTGTTTGGAGCTGTTAACGCAGTCATTGTGCTCGCGGGCTTCGAGCCGCTTCTTGATATAGGGGAGGACGGGGGTTATTTTTACTTTGAATTCCCTGAATCACTTGATCCGGAGGCGCGCCAAAAAGCTCAGCTGCTGATTGAAGGCATGATTGTTTCGTTGGAGACAATTGAACGGGATTACAAAGATAACTTGCGTGTGACCACAAACATAATATAGGAGGTGAGCTACATGCTTAGATTAGATCTTCAGTTTTTCGCTTCTAAAAAAGGAGTAGGTTCTACAAAGAACGGACGTGACTCTGAGTCTAAACGTTTAGGTGCTAAACGTGCTGACGGTCAATTCGTAACAGGCGGTTCTATCCTTTACCGTCAACGCGGAACAAAAATTTACCCAGGTGAAAACGTGGGCCGCGGCGGAGATGACACTCTATTTGCGAAAATCGACGGAACTGTTAAATTCGAACGTTTCGGCCGTGACCGCAAAAAAGTGAGCGTATATCCTGTAGCTCAATAATGATTCAAAAACTCCGGTCGATGACTGGAGTTTTTTTTGCAATAATGCGGAGTAAACACCAAGAATGAAATGCAGAGTATGTGCGAGCAGACCCCGCCAAGAATGAGAATAAACGTCTCAAACCCACTGGATATGTTCCCCAAGCAGTAATACATAAAATGTTCTGCCTGGCTGCAAATCAACCTTAGCCAGAAAAAAAGGAACATGATATTTCTGGGAAAAACAATTGTTTTTCTAATAAAGCCTTCTCTGTTATAATTCATAATACACACTTATACAGACTCCTAAATAAGAAATTAAATGATTGGGAGTGCGAAAATGAAGGATGTTTCAAAAAAACAAGAAGAAAATATAAGCGATACGGCATTAACAAATGAACTGATTCATCTGCTTGCCCATTCCCGGCATGATTGGATGAATAAGCTGCAGCTGATTAAAGGAAACTTAAGCTTGCAGAAGTATGACCGCGTCTTTGAAATGATTGAAGAAATGGTTATAGACGCAAAGCACGAATCAAAGCTCTCAAACCTGAAAACACCGCACTTGGCGTTTGATTTTCTTACGTTTAATTGGAAAACCCATTATATGACGCTTGAATATGAAGTTCTTGGAGAAATTAAGGATTTATCGGCTTATGATCAAAAGCTGACGAAACTGATGAGAAAGCTGTTCTATCTGTTTGATCAAGCAGTCAGCAGAGAGAGCGAAAATCATTTAACGGTTTCACTGCAAACGGATCATCCTGACAGACAGCTCATTCTGTATCTTGATTTTCACGGCGCTTTTGCCGATTCATCTGCTTTTGACGATATTCGGCAAAATGAATATGTGGACATTGATATCATGCGTTTTGAGATCACAAGTCACGAATGTATGGTTGAAATTGGGTTGGACTAGCGGAGTTTTTAACGGTTTAGAACGGAGGACATTATGTTTATAGATCAGGTGAAAGTTTATGTAAAAGGCGGCGACGGCGGCAACGGAATGGTTGCGTTTCGCCGTGAAAAATATGTGCCGAAGGGCGGCCCTGCCGGCGGTGATGGAGGAAATGGAGGAGACGTTGTTTTTGAAGTGGACGAAGGTCTCCGCACCCTGATGGACTTTAGGTACAAAAAACACTTTAAAGCGATTCGCGGCGAGCATGGCATGTCCAAAAACCAGCATGGGCGAAATGCCGATGATATGGTTATTAAAGTTCCGCCAGGCACCGTTGTGACAGACGATGATACAAAGCAGGTCATTGCTGACTTAACAGAGCACGGCCAGCAGGCTGTCATCGCAAGAGGCGGAAGAGGCGGAAGAGGGAATTCCCGCTTTGCTACACCGGCTAATCCCGCGCCTCAGCTTTCAGAAAACGGAGAGCCAGGAAAAGAGCGTTATATTGTTCTTGAATTAAAAGTGCTAGCTGATGTTGGTCTTGTTGGGTTCCCGAGTGTGGGGAAATCCACTTTGCTTTCTGTTGTTTCATCTGCGAAACCGAAAATTGCGGATTATCACTTTACAACGCTTGTCCCGAATCTCGGCATGGTTGAAACGGATGACGGACGCAGCTTTGTTATGGCTGATTTACCGGGACTGATTGAAGGTGCACACCAAGGCGTCGGACTCGGCCACCAGTTTTTGCGCCATATTGAACGGACGCGGGTTATTGTTCACGTTATTGATATGTCCGGATTGGAAGGCCGCGATCCGTATGAGGATTATGTCACGATTAACCAGGAACTGAGCGAGTACAATCTGCGTCTCACTGAACGTCCGCAAATTATCGTTGCAAATAAAATGGACATGCCACAGGCTGCGGAAAATCTGGAAGCCTTTAAAGAAAAGCTGACGGATGATTACCCGGTATTCCCGATCAGTGCGGTGACAAGAGAAGGTCTTCGCGAGCTTCTGTTTGAAGTCGCCAATCAGCTGGAGAACACGCCGGAATTCCCACTGTATGACGAGGAAGAGCTTACACAAAACCGTGTCATGTACACGATGGAGAATGAAGAAGTGCCATTTAACATTACACGGGATCCAGACGGTGTATTTGTGCTTTCAGGAGACAGTCTTGAGAGGTTATTCAAGATGACTGATTTCTCCCGTGATGAATCGGTTAAACGGTTTGCAAGACAGATGCGCGGAATGGGTGTTGATGAAGCGCTCAGAGAACGCGGAGCCAAGGATGGAGATATTATCAGGCTTCTGGAATTCGAATTTGAATTTATTGATTAATGATGACTGAGAGGAGAGCCTGGATGTCAGGCTCTCTATTTTAAAGGGGGGATGCAAATGAAAGAGGAGACATTTTATCTTGTCCGTGAAGATGTATTGCCCGATGCGATGAGAAAAACATTGGAAGTCAAAAAGCTGCTTGATCGAAAAAAAGCAGATTCAGTGGCAGATGCCGTTCAAAAGGTGGATTTAAGCAGAAGCGCGTTTTATAAATACAGAGATGCTGTTTTTCCGTTCTACACTATGGTTAAAGAACAAATTATCACACTTTTCTTTCATTTGGAGGATAGGTCGGGCGCGTTATCTCAGCTCCTGCAGGCGGTAGCTGATTCTGGAAGCAACGTTCTTTCCATTCACCAGACCATACCGCTTCAAGGCAGGGCGAATGTGACACTGTCTATCAGTACGTCTGCAATGGAAGAGGACATTCATACGTTAATGAATAAACTCAAGAAGTTTGATTTTGTAGAAAAGGTTGAGATATTAGGTTCAGGTGCATAAGGGAGAGAATATCGTCATGAAAGTCGGTTATTTAGGTCCAGCAGCAACATTCACACATCTAGCAGTTAGCTCTTGTTTTCAAAACGGCGCCGAACATGTTGCCTACCGCACCATACCGGAGTGTATAGATGCGGCAGTTGCAGGCGAAGTTGATTTCGCTTTTGTTCCTTTAGAGAATGCATTAGAAGGATCGGTCAATTTAACGATAGACTATTTAATACATGAACAGCCCTTGCCAATCGTGGGTGAAATGACGTTGCCGATTCATCAGCACTTGCTCGTCCATCCTTCAAGAGAGAATGCATGGAAAGAGCTCGACAAAATTTACTCGCACTCACACGCGATCGCGCAATGCCATAAATTTCTCCATCGTCAATTTCCTTCCGTACCTTATGAATACACCAATTCAACCGGGGCGGCAGCGAAATTTGTCAGTGACCATCCCGAGCTGAATATCGGGGTAATTGCCAATGACATGGCCGCTTCTACATACGAATTAAAAATCGTGAAACGAGATATACAGGATTACAGGGACAATCATACGAGATTTGTTATCCTGTCTCCTGATGAAAACATATCATTTGAAGTGAATTCAAAATTGAGTTCAAGGCCCAAAACGACACTGATGGTAATGCTTCCGCAGGATGATCAATCTGGGGCGCTGCACAGAGTGCTGTCTGCATTTTCTTGGAGAAACTTAAACTTGTCGAAGATTGAGTCACGTCCGACGAAAACCGGATTAGGCCATTATTTCTTTATTGTTGATATTGAGAAAGCGTTTGATGAGGTATTGATTCCAGGTGCCATGCAGGAGCTCGAAGCGCTCGGCTGTAAAGTGAGGCTTCTTGGTGCATATCAGTCTTATCAATTATAAAAAAAGCCCAATAAAGGGCTTTTTTTAATCTTTAATTAAAATGCCGGCCTCCTCGAGTGCTTGACAGGCTTGGTCGATACGATATTCATCGGGTGCTGTCAGTGTATGAAGATGCACGCCGTCAGTCAGCTGTGATAAATAGGCGGCATTCGTAGAATTGATTTTTTTAATGAAATGGCTAACTTCCTTCCGAGTGCCTACTTGGATGGCTGCAGTTAAATCTCCATATACTGGATGTTCGATTTTTACGTCTTTTACGGCAACACCTTCGTCCACGATGATTTGCAGTTCCTCTTCTGTCCGTTCAGGACCGTGCAGACAAGCTATGATTCTTTCTGCCTGCTGGTGCTGCTGAGCAGCAGCATCCATGTACACATATCCCTGGCTTGTGGCGATAATTGGTTCATTTTTCGCTTTCAAGAGCGATATATCCTGAACAATTACCTGTCTTGAAACGTTCGCTTTTTTTGCGAGTTCTCCTCCTGTCAGCGGTGATACGGATTCCTTCAGCCACAGAAGAAGCTGGTCACGCCTGTTGGCGCCCATGAGCTTTAATTCTTCGGTCAATATCAAATTCTCCTTTCTTTTGTTCCCAAAGCGCTGTAAACGTATGTAATAACTTATCCAGCTGTTCAATCGTTGTATGCCTTCCAAAAGAGATGCGGATAAATTGCAGGGCTTCTTGTTCTGTTTTTCTTAATGCTTTCATCGTTGCAGACGGCCCGTGATAACCGGCAGAACAAGCGCTGCCCGTTGAAATGCAAATATTACTCCGATTACATTCTAACATAACATATTGTCCTTCAAATGAGTGAAAAAAACACCCGACAATATGGGGAAGACATTCCGTTTGTGAAGTGTCAGCCGCAAGGGTTACCGGGAGAGACCGAATGCTGATTTGGTCTAAAAAAAATGTTCTTAATGTCTCATTGCGGGATATCTGTTTATCCATTTCGCTTATAATCAGCTCTGCAGCGGCAGTGAAGGCTCCGATCCCTGGAACATTCACCGTGCCGGCTCTGAATCCTTGTTCGTGAGCGGTAAGAGGGTAAACGGGTTTCCAAGGCACACCTGGCCGTATATAGACCGCACCCACTCCTTTAGGTCCGTGGACTTTATGGCTGGACACTGAGAGTGTAGCCACCCCCAGTTGTTCTGTATGAATCGGGATTTTTCCAAACGTTTGCACAGCGTCGCAATGGAGAAGAATGTCCTGTTCGTGCAGATAGGAAGACAGCCGTTGAATAGGCTGAATGATCCCGGTTTCAGAATTGGCATGCTGAATAGATATCAGGCCTGTTTCCGGGCGGATATGAGCTGCTAATATTTCCTCGGTAATAAGACCGTATTCATTCGGTTCAATGATTGTTACATCGAATCCGTGCTGTTCCAGAAAAGCGGCACAGTTATGAATGGACTGATGTTCCATGGCAGTCGTAATAAAATGTCTTTTTGTTTTTGGCAGGCCGTTTAGCAATGATTGAATGGCCAGAAAATTGGATTCCGTGCCGCCGCTGGTAAAATAGATGCCACTTGCATCTCCGCCAATGATGTCAGCGATTTTTTCACGGCAGTACTCCAGTATGTGCTTTGCTTTTCCTCCTGCGTCATGCAGGCTGCTGGCATTTCCGTACATATCCATACTGAGCTTCTGATATACGTTAAGGGCTTCCTTGCAAATAGGCGTTGTCGCTGCATAATCTAAATAAATCATCCGGTCGTCCTCCATCCGTTCTCCATAAAAAACTCTTGAGTTTATTTTATCCTTGTGTAAATATAGGTGTCAAGACAGGTGTAAACAACAGGAGGGTGGCATATGTCTAAAAAGACGGTTGCAGTCATCGGTTCAGGGGCGGCGGCACTTTCCTTAGCGTCAGCGTTCCCGCCCTCATATGAAGTGACTGTCATCACAAAGAAAAGCGCCAGAAACAGCAATTCATTCTATGCACAAGGCGGTATTGCTGCAGCTTATGCAGAGATTGACTCAATTAAAGCCCACCTGGAGGATACGTTATACGCCGGGTGTGGACATAACGATCTAGCTATCGCAGCAGACGTTTTACACGATGGGAAAATCATGATTCAAAACTTATTGGAGAATGAATTTCCATTCGATCGAAATGAGCAAGGCGATGTTTGTCTTGGCAGAGAAGGAGCTCACTCGTACAACCGCATTTTTCATGCAGGCGGAGACGCAACAGGAAGGCTGCTTGTCGAGTATTTGCTGAAACAGATCAACAGCAAAATTGAGTTAATCGAGCATGAAACAGCGGCAGATTTGCTTATGGAGAATGGACGCTGTATCGGAGTCATGACAAAAGACAGCCAGGGGCGGATCAAGGTGAGGCATACGGATGAAGTGGTGCTGGCGGCCGGCGGATGCGGAAGCCTGTTTCTTCACCATACGAACGATCCATCCGTCACAGGTGACGGCCTTTCTTTAGCTTACCGGGCCGGAGCGGAATTAACTGATTTAGAGTTTACTCAATTTCATCCGACACTGCTTGTGAAAAACGGTGTTTCCTATGGGCTTGTTTCAGAAGCTGTAAGAGGGGAAGGCGGATGTTTAGTTGATGAACACGGCCGCCGGGTTATGGCTGGACGACATCCTTTGGGCGATCTGGCCCCAAGGGATATTGTATCGCGGGTTATACATGAAGAAATGGCCAAAGGCAACCGCATTTTTATCGACTGCAGTGCGATTTCGGATTTCAAAGCGCGTTTCCCTACGATCACCGCTATTTGTGAAAAAGCAGGGATTGATATTCTAAGTGGAAAAATACCGGTTGCCCCCGGGATGCACTTCTTGATGGGAGGTATCTCAGTTAATCGATGGGGGGAAACAACAGTGCCGGGCCTTTATGCAATTGGCGAAACTTCCTGCACTGGATTACACGGAGCCAACCGGCTTGCAAGCAACTCCTTATTGGAGGCACTGGTATTGGGAAAAAGAGCAGCGGAGCATATTATGCAAAAACCGGTTAATAACAGCCAATATCAAACAGCTGCACAAACTGTAGTCTTCGAGGTACCGAATACAGAGGTATATGAATTGCAAATAAGAATGACGAACCACATGTCCATCTTGCGGGAACAAAGCAGCCTGGTTGAGCTAAGCAACTGGCTTCATACGCTTTCATTTCAGAAAGTGAATGTGAAAAATATCACAATATCTCAGCTGGAACTTTCTCATTTATGGCAGGCTGCAAAGCTAATGACATCATCCGCGCTTTTGCGGGAGGAAAGCAGAGGGGCGCACTTTCGCACCGATTTTCCTCAAGCTGATGAGCGCTGGCAAGGAAGACAAATTGTCCATACAAAAAAAGGAACGAAAATTAGAAAAAACGGGGGGATTTGGAGAAATGAATCATTTACACCTGAAAAAATTGCTGAATCACTTTTTTCTTGAGGATATAGGTACGGGGGATTTAACATCGCAGGCTATCTTTGGAGAACAGAGCTGTGAAGCGGAGATTGTTGCAAAGTCAGACGGCATCTTTGCCGGAGCTGCGGTGATAAAAGCAGGCTTTGCTTTATTAGGCGAAAATGTTCAAATCCATTTACATAAATCAGATGGGGACATGTTGCGAAAAGGGGAAGTGATTGCCGTTTTACGCGGTCCGGCGGCTGCGCTTCTTTCAGGAGAGCGGGTTGTATTAAATCTTATTCAGAGGCTGTCTGGAATTGCGACGATGACAAGCGAGGCTGTGCGACGGCTGGATGATGAACAGATAAAAGTCTGTGACACGAGAAAAACAACACCGGGGCTGAGAATGCTGGAAAAACACGCTGTCAGAGCCGGGGGCGGATATAATCATCGATTCGGATTGTATGACGGCATCATGATTAAAGATAATCATATTGCAGCATGCGGCTCTATTGCAGAGGCGTGCCAAAAAGCGCGTCAGGCCGCCGGGCATATGGTAAATATCGAGGTGGAAATTGAAACGGAGGAACAGCTGCGAGAAGCAATTGAAGCAGGAGCGGATGTTATTATGTTTGACAACTGTCCGCCTGATACGGTCCGCCATTTTGCAAATCTCACACCGGACCATATAAAAACTGAAGCTTCAGGCGGAATTACGTTAGAATCTTTAGCTGCTTTTAAAGGGACGGGTGTGGATTATATTTCATTAGGATTCCTGACGCATTCCGTCAAAAGTTTAGATATCAGCATGGATGTTACATTATCAAATGAATCTATGGAGGAATACCATTATGTCAATTCTTGATGTGATCAAACAATCGAATGATATGATGCCTGAAGGTTATAAAGGAATGTCAAGAAAGGATATGGAAACGCGGGTTGCAGCCATTAAGAAAAAATTTGGGAGCAGGCTCTTTATACCAGGCCATCATTATCAAAAAGACGAAGTGGTGCAATTTGCTGACCAAACAGGCGATTCCCTTCAGCTGGCCCAAATAGCGGAAAAAAACAAAGAAGCGGATTATATTGTTTTTTGCGGTGTGCACTTTATGGCAGAGACCGCTGATATGCTGACAGGCGAGGAACAAACGGTCATCCTGCCTGATATGAGAGCGGGGTGTTCTATGGCTGACATGGCTGACATGCAGCAGACCAATAGGGCGTGGGAGAAACTTCAGCATACATTCGGAGATACGATCATACCTTTAACTTATGTAAACTCCACTGCGGAGATCAAGGCTTTCGTCGGTAAGCATGGCGGAGCGACTGTGACTTCTTCGAATGCGAAAAAGGTGCTTGAATGGGCGTTTACACAGAAAAAACGAATTTTATTTTTGCCTGATCAGCATTTAGGGAGAAATACGGCTTATGACCTGGGTATCGCGCTTGAGGATATGGCTGTGTGGGATCCGATAAAAGATGAATTAGCGGCTGAATCTGAGCATAAGAATGTGAAAGTGATTTTGTGGAAAGGGCATTGTTCTGTTCACGAAAAATTCACCGTAAAAAATATCCATGATGTGAAAGAACGTGACCCTGACATTCGGATCATTGTGCATCCGGAATGCTCACATGAAGTCGTGACGCTAAGTGATGACAGCGGATCAACGAAATATATTATCGATACGATCAATCAGGCTCCGGCGGGAAGCAAGTGGGCAATCGGCACAGAAATGAATCTTGTTCAGCGGATCATTCACGAGCACCCTGATAAACAAGTCGAATCACTCAATCCGAACATGTGCCCGTGCTTGACAATGAACCGAATCGATTTGCCGCATTTGCTATGGTCTTTAGAACAAATAGAAAAAGGAGAACCTTCAGGCGTGATTAAGGTGCCAAAAGCTATTCAGCAAGATGCCCTCCTTGCCCTGAATCGTATGCTTTTGATTACGTAAATCAGAAATATTTCTCCTCCTGACTCATAACTTCTTTTGTTCGGGCATATGTTGTGAAGAAACATATTGTAATCTCAGCTGAACTGTTCACGTTTTGCATAGGAGGGGAAAACGTTGAAAATCCATATCGTTCAAAAAGGCGATTCGCTCTGGAAAATAGCTGAAAAGTACGGAGTTGATATTGAGGAAGTGAAGAAACTCAATACGCAGCTTAGCAATCCAGACTTAATCATGCCTGGAATGAAAATAAAAGTGCCGTCTGAAGCTGTCCCGGTCAGAAAAGAGCCAAAAGCAGGCAAAAGTCCGGCTTCGGCCGGGAGTATGAAGCAAGAGCATCCATATGCGAAAGAAAAACCTAAATCCGTTGTTGATGTAGAAGACACAAAGCCGAAAGAAAAAAAGTCTGTGCCGTATGTCCCGCCGATGCCTAATTTGCAGGAAGATGTGTATCCTGAAGCTGATGTGAACGATTATTATGATATGAAACAGCTTTTCCAGCCTTGGTCGCCTCCTAAACCGGAGGAGCCGAAAAAACATCATGACGGAAATATGGATCATATGCATCACATGCAAGATCAATTTCCACAACAGGAGGCTATGAGTAATATGGAAAATGCAAATTATCCGAATATGCCTAATATGCCAAAGGCGCCAGAGGTAGGCGGTATGGAAGAAGAAAATATTCATCACACAGTTCCGAATATGCCGGCTGTTCAGCCTTATTATCATTATCCAGCTCATTTTGTACCGTGTCCGGTCCCTATTTCACCGGTCCTTCCAGGATCAGGATTATGCTACCCGTACTATCCGGCTCAAGCTTACCCAATGGTCCAGCCTTATGGATACCAGCCAAGCTTTGTATCGCCTCAGTATGATCCGGGTCAATATGAAAACCAGCATCATGAAAACAGCCACCACGGACATTACGGTTCATACGGAGCGCCTCAATACGCATCTCCGGCTTATGGATCTCCGTATGGACAAATGCCGTATGGCCCTCATTATGGCACTCCTCAAGTGATGGGAGCATACCAGCCGGCTGCGGCCTCTGGCTACATGCCGTACAAAGATCCTGACGACTGCGGCTGTGACGATGATCATCAGCCATATTTCTCTGCACCTGACTATTCGGGACTTGGAGCTTATGGAAGCCCTTATATGCCTTACGGCGCAGCTAACCCAAACCCAAATCCAAACCCAAATCCATATGCGGCCGGAGCTTCTATGCCAATGTCGAATCAGCCTTCTGTCAACCAAATGTTTGGCCGGCCGGAAGAAGAAAATGAGTGATGATTCGGAACGATGTAAATCGTTCCTTTTTTTGTTTTGCGCAGATCTCCGTCAAATGGACAGAACTGACAAGCTTAACATGTCCCTCGAACGCACATGATAAAACAGAGCAAACATGCTCAATTCGTCCACGGGGGGTTTTTCCATTGGGTAAAAAAATGACGATCGCGAGCTTGATTCTAATGACAGCCGGCTTAACTGCATGCGGAGCAAACGATAATGCTCAGAATGATACGCGTAATAACGGCAATACCCGTCCAATTGGATATTATACAAATGAAAATGATGCTGACAGACAGGGAGAAGGAATCGACAACGATGGTCCTGTTACTGAATTAATGGAGGACCAGAACGACGGTAACCGAAACACTGCTAATGTGAATAACCGTAACGGTGTTACTGCTGATGATCGCGTTCCTTTGGCAACTGATGGAACATATAATAACACGAATAACAGAAACATGAATCGGAACGTGACAAACAACGGATATGACAACCAAGAAAACAGAAGACTAGCTGCGAAGATTGCCAACCGTGTGAAACAAGTAAAAAACGTCAATGACACACAAGTAATGGTAACGGATGAAAAAGTAGTTGTCGCAGTCAGAAGCCACAGAGACTTCACAAAGTCCGACAAGGATAACGTTACAAAAGCCGCACGCAACTATGCGAATGACCGTGACGTTCAAGTGTCCACAGATAAAGGGCTGTTCAGAAGACTGCATAAAATGAACACCCGCTAGGAGTGACAGGCTGCCGGAAAATATTCGGCAGCCTTTTTCTTTGCATCAGCGAAAAACACCTATTAAAGTGTACATAGAAAATGTCAAAAGAAGGTGAAAGCATGGCAGGCCATTCCAAATGGAAAAACATACAAAAAAGGAAAAATGCGCAGGATGCAAAACGCGGGAAAATATTTATGAAGCTTGCGAAAGAAATTTATGTGGCAGCCAAAGAAGGCGGAGCTGATCCTGAAGCGAATTCAGCATTGCGTCTTGTCATCGAAAAAGCTAAAGGCGCCAATATGCCGAATGAAAATATTGATCGCGCTATTAAAAAAGCCGCGGGGAACCAAGACGGAAGCAGCTATGAGGAAATCACCTATGAAGGCTACGGCCCATCAGGGATTGCTGTTATGGTTGAATGTGTAACAGATAACAAAAATCGTACGGCATCAAATGTGCGGACAGCATTTAATAAAAATGGCGGGAGTCTGGGGGAAAGTGGATGTGTGTCCTTTTTATTTGAACGAAAGGGATTTATGACAATTGACCGTACAGAACATCAAATAGATGAAGATGAGCTCATGCTTGATGTGCTGGAAGCAGGGGGAGAAGAGATGCAGACAGAAGAAGATCAATATGTGGTATTAACGGAGCCTGAGCGTTTTGAAGACGTAAAAACAGCTCTTAAATCGACATATCCAATTTCTTCGGCAGAGGTGACCATGCTTCCGAAAACCTATGCGGATGCCGATGATCAGGCTGTTGAGAAGCTGGGAAAATTGATCGACATTCTTGAAGATGACGATGATGTTCAAGAAGTATATACAAATTACCGCTCATGAAAAACGGGACCCGATGTCATATCGGGCCCGTTTTGGTGTATTCAAGAGACACGCTCATTTTCCTGTGTGTATTCTTTCTCCCAGAAATCAGCGTTTTTGATGCCCAGCGCTTTCGGATCAAAGACGGGGTCTAAGCCCTGCTTCTTTTGGCGCTCATAATCCTTTAAAGCGAGAAGCGCCGGTCTGGCAAGCAACACAATCGCAATGACGTTCAGCCATACCATAATGCCAAGCCCTGCATCACCTAATGCCCAAGCAAGTGAAGCGGTTTTTACAGTTCCGTAGAACGTCGCGGCTAAAATAATCAGTTTTAAACCAAACATTGCCCATTTGCTTTTTCTGCCTCGGGCTAAATAGGCGATATTTGTTTCTGCGATGTAGTAATATGCCATAATCGTTGTAAATGCGAAGAAGAATAAAGCGATGGCAACAAAACCAGCGCCAAATCCGGGAAGGACATTGTCAATGGCCGCTTGAGTGAAACCAGGTCCAGCCTCTACGCCTTTAAGGTGATGTACGATAAAAGAACCATCTGCAGTCTGGGTATTGTACATGCCGGTAAATAAGATCATGAAAGCTGTAGCCGAGCATACAAATAAGGTGTCAATATAAACCGAAAATGCCTGAACCAGCCCCTGCTTGACCGGATGGGAAACTTCTGCGGCGGCCGCCGGATGCGGGCCTGTTCCCTGGCCGGCTTCGTTTGAGTAAATGCCTCGTTTGACACCCCAAGAAATCGCCATGCCGATCAGGCCGCCAAAAGCGGAATCCAATGCAAAAGCGCTTTTGAAAATTAATAAGATCACAGCAGGCAATTCAGAAACATTCATGACAATAATGATCAAAGACAGCAGGATATAGCCAATGGCCATAAACGGAACAATCATTTGCGCGGCATTGGCAATACGTTTGACACCGCCAAAAATGATAAATCCTAACAATAAAACGAGAACACCGCCTGTAATGGCAGGAGAGATGCCGAATGCATTTTTGACGCCGGCCGCAATGGAGTTGGACTGGACGCCCGGCATCAGAAGGGCCATTGCGATAAGGGCAGCAGCGGCAAATAAGACGGCAAACCACTTAATGCCTAATCCTTTTTCTATATAATAAGCGGGGCCTCCTCGATATTGGCCGTCTTGTTTCACTTTGTAAATTTGGGCAAGAGTTGATTCAACAAAGGCGCTCGCCGCACCGATAAAGGCAATCGTCCACATCCAGAACACCGCACCGGGTCCGCCGAAGGCGATTGCTGTCGCCACACCCGCGATGTTTCCTGTTCCCACTCGGCCGGACAGCGCAATCGATAATGCTTGAAAAGAAGAAACGCCGGCTTCAGAGCTCTTACCTTTGAACATCAGAACAATCATTTCTTTCAAATGCCTGACTTGTAAAAAACGAGTCATAATAGAAAAGATCAATCCAATTCCCAATAAAATATAAATAACGGGTGTACTCCATAAGACAGCAGTTAAACTCGTAACAAAATCTTCCATCAAGCTTCCTCCTCACTTCATTTCGAATACATGTATAAAAAGGATTTTGGGCTAATCGAACTATTTCTACAATTGGTTTGTCACATTATATGACACGTATTTATCAATAAGAAGAGGAAGGAAAAAAAAGAAAACGTCGCGTTTTTCTTATAGAGGCAAACTGAGGGAAATTGTCATAAGATCCTTTAGCAGCAAATGGCCAAGTTCTGTCAGTTGTTGGTTCGTTTTTCACTAGTTCTGTTCATATCATTCATATTTCATCACCTCAATGGCGCCTGCGGCGGTTCTTCACGTAACCAATGATCATCCTTTCGCCAATCATACGTTTCATGAATAGCAGGGTGTAAAGTCTGATTGTCGATCTTCATTGTATTGTGATTGATCCATGTGACTTGGGCTGCTGTCCGGATCATTCCAGTAAGTTGTTTCCTTGACAAGTGTTTTTTCATTCACAAGTTCGCCTCGGACCGCATCTAAGCTAAAGGTATTGCGGGATACATAAGTGTGAAACGTATACTGCCATCCGGCGATTCAACCGATTGTTCGAAATGGCCTTTCGGAACGCTCTTCAGTGAACATAACATCCAATAGACGGCGGCGCCGAAGAATATCAGAAGTGCAAATAGGATAAGCGGATTTTACTGCGTGTAACATGTAATGCTCCCCTTTTTCACTCTCATGTTCATACGATCTTTACATTTCCTTAAAATTCACTCAATAAAGCGGTGGTATGATGGACTAATCAAATAAAGGGTGGGGGAGACAGAAATGGAGAAAATATTTTGTCATTCCTGGGAGAAAGACTCAGAAGCGGTTTACTTAACTGTGAGAGGCTATCGAATTAAGCTGTCACCTGAACAAATGAAACTGATTTCTGCTGTCAGAAAGTAAATATAAACCGACAAAGGCAGCCGCTTGTGCGGCTGCCTTTTCATTTTAAGAATATTTTCTTTTCCGTTGTGCGAAATGCTTTTGGAACCAATCTTTCTTATATAAAAATGCGATGACCTCCAGCCAAAAACCCGGAATCTTTTTGGGGAATATCGGTTTTTTGTAGAGTGCATGATACGCTGATTTTAAATCGTCCCACTGGGTGCACGTTTTGGTCTGTTCGAATCTTGCAACATCAATCACCCGCACTGCCCCGGTTTCTGTCAAAATCAGATTCCGCAAATGAATGTCTGACGGGTTCAGAGCGGCGGCCCGGGCGTCAGAAAGTGCTTCCTCAACCTGCTGAATCATGTCATCACTGATCGCGATGCCTTTCTTCAGACAGTTATAAAAGGTTTCACCTTTAATATATTCCATGAGAATAAATGAATCACCAGTTTCGTAGATGTCAGGGTAGAACGCGGACCCGGCTAATTTTTCATAGATCGCGGCTTCTTTGACGGCTGTCGCTTGATACTCCGGGAAAAATACTTTCAGCGCCAATTTTCGATCGCCCTCTGTTAAGGCAAACACATAGGCGCTTCTTCCCTTGCCGATGAGTGTCAATTCCCCGGGCTTTTCTTTGACTTTATCAAATCTGCTGTTTTTGTGGTATATGACTGAATGGGCCAGTGCCTCTGCTTTTGTCAGCATTTCATTCACCTTCTTTGCTCTATTTTATGCAGCTGTTTATAGGAAAATCATAAACTGTTCAGGAAAAAGAGCCTATATCTAGTGTATCTGGTCTTGAAGAAGAAGGCTACCTATAAACCTCGATTGTGATAAAAGAGACATAAAGCGATCATTTCCATTCTTGAAAAGCGCTTACAAATGGGATAGTATTAATTTAAAATAAAGCGCTTTCGTAAATGTTCAAGGGGGAACAAGCTATGACAAAACAGATTGTAACAGGGATTATCGGTGCAGGTCGCATCGGCAAACTTCATGTTCAAAATATACGCCGGATTCCTCATATGAAAATAAAGGCGGTCTCTGATATTCAGGTAAGCCGTATAAAAAGCTGGGCTGACAGTCATCAAATTGAATACATAACCTCTGACTATCGTGATTTATTGCATGACTCTGATATTGACGCTGTTTTTATTTGCTCACCGACAGCCGCACATGCACAGATGATCAGAGAAGCGGCTGAGGCGAAAAAGCATATTTTTTGTGAGAAGCCCATCAGTTTTTCTTTAGATGAAACAAAAGAAGCGCTTGCTGCCGTACGGAAACACGGGGTTGCACTTCAAGTCGGTTTTAACCGCCGTTTTGATCCTCATTTTAAAAGAATCAAAACCATTGTTGAAAAAGGTGAAATCGGAACGCCCCACTTATTAAAAATCACATCGCGGGACCCAGAACCCCCGAATATAGATTATGTCCGCACTTCTGGCGGTTTGTTTATGGATATGTCGATCCATGATTTTGATATGGCCAGATATATTATGGGAAGCGAAGTGACGGAAGTGTATGCAAAAGGGGGGGCTTTGGCGAATCCTTCCTTTTCAGAGCTGGGAGATATTGATACGGCTGTCATTACGCTGACTTTTGAAAACGGTGCCATGGCTGTGATTGACAACAGCCGCCAAGCTGTTTACGGATATGACCAGCGAATCGAGGTTTTCGGGACGAAAGGCTCGGCAGCGGCGGACAACAGCAGGCCGACGACAGTCGAAGTGTCAACTGCTGATTTTGTGATGAAAGATAAACCGCATTTCTTTTTCCTTGAACGCTATAAGGATGCGTATGAGGAGGAGATGATTCGGTTTGCAGAAGCGATCGGCACAAACCGGGAAACTGCGTGCACCGGAAACGACGGTTTTCAGGCGGAACGGATCGCCAGAGCGGCTCAGCAGTCGCTCGCTATCGGCATGCCTGTCAGTGTCGAGCACAATGAAAAAATCGCTTTTTGATCAAGCAGGATTACAATTCAGAATGCTTGGGTATATAACCTCCATTGATACTTTAAGTAGGCGGTGGAGAAAATGGATCCAGCACAAGATAAAGGAAATATTTTGAACAAAATCGGAATTCCTTCTCACATGATTTGGGGTTATATTGGCGTTGTTATCTTTATGGTTGGAGACGGACTCGAACAAGGATGGCTGTCTCCTTTTCTCGTTGAACATGGTCTCAGCATGCAGCAATCCGCATCGTTATTTACCATGTACGGCATTGCTGTCACCATCTCGGCTTGGCTTTCAGGCACGTTTGTCCAAACTTGGGGGCCGAGAAAAACGATGATTGTCGGCTTGCTTGCATTTATCCTCGGTTCGGCCGCTTTTATCGGCTGGGCAATTCCTCATATGCATTATCCGGCTCTCCTGGGCAGCTATGCACTTAGAGGCTTGGGATATCCGCTGTTTGCATACTCTTTTCTCGTGTGGGTGTCATACAGCACTTCTCATCATATTCTCGGAAAAGCCGTCGGCTGGTTTTGGTTTATGTTTACGTGCGGCTTAAATGTGCTCGGTCCGTTCTATTCCAGTTATGCGGTTCCGACCTTTGGAGAAATCAATACGCTTTGGAGCGCTTTGCTGTTTGTCGCGGCAGGGGGATTCCTCGCCCTATTTTTAAACAAAGATCAATTCACACCGGTACAACAACAAGATCAGCCGAAATGGAAAGAACTATCGAAGGCGTTTACAATTATGTTTGAAAACCCTAAAGTCGGCATCGGCGGTGTGGTCAAGACAATTAATGCCATAGGACAATTTGGATTTGCGATTTTTCTCCCAACTTATTTAGCGCGTTACGGGTATTCCGTTTCAGAATGGCTGCAAATATGGGGAACGCTATTTTCCGTGAATATTGTGTTTAATATCATTTTCGGTGCAGTCGGAGATAAACTTGGCTGGCGCAATACCGTGATGTGGTTTGGCGGTGTCGGGTGCGGTATTTTTACGCTGGCGCTTTATTACACGCCTCAGTTGATCGGGCATCAGTATTGGGTGCTGATGATCATCGCCTGCTGCTACGGTGCAGCATTGGCCGGCTACGTGCCATTGAGCGCGCTTTTGCCGACATTTGCACCTGATAATAAAGGCGCTGCCATGTCAGTCTTGAACTTAGGGTCCGGTTTATGTGCGTTTATCGCGCCGGGCATCGTCAGTCTTTTCATTGGACCGCTCGGTGCAGGTGGTGTCATTTGGATCTTTGCGGCATTGTATTTTTTCAGCGCTTTTCTGACACAATTTTTAACGATTTCTGAGCAAAACGCTGATATGTATACGGAGGAAAGGCTTGTCACGGAAAACATGCAAACAAATTTCGAGAAAACGGTTAAGCAGTAGCCTCTTTGGTCAAACTAGTCATAAACGTGTGCAAAGAGGTGTAGAGGGTGAAACGATTCAGCACGGCGTATCTTTTGCTGGGCATTCTTTGCTCAGCCTCAGCATTTCTATTAGGTGCTCCTCCCCATGCGTTAGGGGCGGAAGTGGAGCACTATGAACCGCTGCAGGTGCATGTGCAGCTTGAAAAAGTGTATTTGGACGGAGATGTCAGCATTGAGCATAAGCGTGAAAAAGTGCTTTCTATGGATGAGTTTTGGGCAGCTTATACCGGCTGGACGCTTGTCGAACAAAGTAAGGGATATGTGCTCTTCCGGAAGCAAATGGACGATATTTCTCCGCTCAGCAAGGTCAACGGATATATCGGTGTATCGGATAATGGCGTGATATCCACTTTTCATGGGCGACCTGAGTCAGCTTCCGAACCAATTCAGTCTTTTTTTCAAATTGATTTAGAGAGGCTGGAAAGCCACATGCAAAAAAATCTGCTGAAAGGCATTCCATTTCGGACAAAAGCGGAGTTTGAAGATGTCATAGAACATATGAAGATATACAGCGGGTGACGTCCGCTGATTGAAGACATGTATTCATGTCTTTTTTTTCGTGGAAGAATGAGAGAGAAGCGAACGTATGTTAACTTTTCTATAAGACTTTGGCTGTTTTTATGGTACAATGAAGAACAGTCAAAGAGGTGAATTTGCGTGATTGAATTTGTTAAAGGGACGATTGATTATGTATCTCCCCAATATATTGTGATAGAGAACGGCGGCATTGGCTATCAGATTTTCACGCCGAATCCGTTTATATATAAGGAGAGAAACCAAGAAACGATTTTTACGTACCACCATATCAGAGAGGATGCTTTTTCGCTCTACGGTTTTTCAACAAGGGAGGAGAAGGCGCTCTTTACAAAGCTGTTAAACGTGACCGGAATCGGTCCAAAAGGGGCACTCGCTATTTTAGGCTCAGGTGATCCGGGAGCGGTTATCCAAGCAATTGAAAATGAGGATGAAGCCTTTTTGGTCAAGTTTCCTGGTGTAGGAAAGAAAACTGCGCGCCAGATTATTCTTGATTTAAAAGGAAAGCTCGCTGATGTTGTGCCTGAAATGATTGAAAATCTGTTTAATCATGAAGAAAGGCTTGAAAAGCAAACAGCAGAAACCGCTCTCGAAGAAGCGCTTGAGGCCCTCAGGGTTCTAGGATATGCTGAAAAAGAAATCAAAAAGGTGCTTCCTCACTTAAAAGAAGAAATAGGGCTGACAACAGACCAATATGTGAAAAAAGCATTACAAAAACTATTGAAGTAAGGTGATGTTCATGGATGAACGGCTCGTCTCAAGTGAAGCAGACAACCATGAATCAGTGATAGAGCAAAGTTTGAGGCCGCAAAATCTGGCGCAGTATATCGGACAGCATAAGGTGAAAGAAAATTTGCGTGTGTTTATAGATGCGGCTAAAATGAGACAGGAGACGCTGGATCATGTTCTTCTGTACGGGCCGCCCGGGCTCGGGAAAACCACGCTTGCTTCCATCGTTGCCAATGAAATGGGAGTGGAATTGCGGACGACATCAGGGCCCGCGATTGAAAGACCTGGTGATTTGGCTGCCATATTAACGGCGCTGGAACCGGGTGATGTATTATTTATTGATGAAATACATAGGCTGCACAGATCGATAGAAGAGGTGCTTTATCCGGCGATGGAGGACTTTTGTCTGGATATTGTGATTGGAAAAGGCCCCTCTGCCCGCTCGGTTCGGCTCGACTTGCCGCCTTTTACGCTGGTAGGCGCAACGACGAGAGTAGGGCTTTTGACGGCGCCGTTAAGAGATCGGTTCGGCGTGATGTCGCGCCTTGAGTACTATACGCAAGAAGAGCTGGCGGATATCGTCACAAGAACCGCTGATGTATTCGAGGTTGAAATTGATAATCCGTCAGCTCTTGAAATTGCGAGGAGATCGAGAGGTACGCCCCGCGTAGCGAACCGCCTGCTGAGGAGGGTCCGCGATTTCGCCCAGGTGCTGGGTGACAGCCGGATCACGGAAGAGATTTCGCAGGATGCGCTGGAGCGGCTTCAGGTTGACCGCCTCGGTTTGGATCATATTGATCACAAGCTGATAATGGGTATGATCGAAAAGTTTAATGGCGGCCCGGTGGGTCTTGACACCATTTCAGCCACTATCGGTGAAGAACCTCATACGATTGAAGACGTATACGAACCGTATCTGCTGCAAATCGGTTTTATCCAAAGAACGCCGCGTGGAAGGATCGTGACACCGGCCGTGTATCATCATTTCCAAATGGAGGCTCCACGATATGATTGAATTCCCTAAGATCATTATGATTCTTGGTGCTGTTTTGCTTATCATCGGAGCAGTATTGCATTTTGTTGGCAAGATGCCGGGAGATATTTTTGTGAAAAAGGGAAATGTCACGTTTTTCTTCCCGGTTGTCACTTGTATCATCATAAGTGTGGTATTATCAATTTTGCTTAATCTTTTCGGCAGAATGAAATAACAAAAGACTAGAATAAAGGTGAAATCATCATGAAAGTCGATTTATTTGATTTTGAACTACCGGAACGTTTAATTGCACAAGTGCCGTTGGAGCAGCGCGATGCTTCAAGGCTTATGGTGCTTGATAAACATACAGGAGAGCTAACTGACAGCTCGTTTAAACACATTATCAGCTTCTTTAAAGAAGGAGATTGTCTTGTGCTGAACAATACCCGTGTGCTGCCGGCGCGGTTATTCGGAACAAAAGAGGATACCGGCGCGAAAGTGGAACTTCTTTTGCTCAAACAAGAAGCTGGTGACAAGTGGGAGACGCTTGTCAAACCGGCGAAACGGGTGAAAAAAGGAACCGTAGTGACGTTTGGAGACGGAAGGTTAAAGGCAGTCTGCACGGAAGAGCTTGAGCATGGCGGCAGAAAAGTGGAATTTCACTATGAAGGCATTTTCTACGAGGTGCTGGAATCTCTTGGAGAGATGCCGCTCCCGCCATATATCAAAGAACAGCTTGATGACAGAGAGCGCTACCAAACAGTATTTTCAAAAGAAATTGGCTCTGCCGCTGCGCCTACAGCAGGCCTTCACTTCACCGAAGAAATCTTACAGCAATTGAAAGACAAAGGTGTGCAAATTGAGTTCATCACACTGCACGTAGGCCTTGGAACGTTTCGCCCTGTGAGTGCCGATGACGTGGAAGAGCATAATATGCATGCGGAGTTTTATCAAATGTCAGAAGACACGGCTGCGGTCTTAAACAAAGTAAGGGGAAATGGCGGCCGGATCATTTCTGTCGGTACGACTTCGACCCGCACGCTTGAAACGATTGCCGGGGAGCATGACGGGCAATTTAAAGCATCAAGCGGCTGGACATCTATCTTCATTTATCCGGGCTATGAATTTAAAGCCATTGACGGAATGATTACAAACTTCCATTTGCCGAAATCATCATTGATTATGCTGGTCAGCGCGCTTGCGGGAAGAGAAAACGTTCTGCGCGCCTATAACCATGCGGTGGAAGAGGAATACCGTTTCTTCAGCTTCGGAGACGCGATGCTGATCCTATAATTCGAGAACAGGAGGCCTCATCAAAAGTGGCTGAACAACCAATACGCTATGAATTTATAAAAGAATGCAAACAAACAGGGGCGCGGCTGGGCAAAGTGCATACGCCTCATGGCTCCTTTGAAACGCCTGTTTTTATGCCGGTCGGCACACTGGCGACAGTCAAAACGATGTCGCCTGAAGAGCTTAAAGCAATGGATGCGGGCATCATTTTAAGCAACACGTATCACCTATGGCTCCGCCCGGGTCAAGATATTGTCAAAGAAGCGGGCGGGCTCCATAAATTTATGAACTGGGACCGCGCGATTTTAACAGATTCAGGCGGTTTTCAGGTCTTTTCTTTAAGCAAGTTTCGTAATATAGAGGAAGAGGGCGTCCATTTCCGCAATCACTTAAATGGAGACAAGCTGTTTTTATCTCCGGAAAAAGCGATGGAGATCCAAAACGCACTCGGCTCTGATATTATGATGGCGTTTGACGAATGCCCGCCATATCCGGCAGAGTACGATTATATGAAACGCTCAGTTGAGCGGACAAGCCGCTGGGCGGAACGCTGCCTCAATGCCCACACCCGTCAGGATGAACAGGGGCTGTTTGGCATTGTGCAAGGCGGAGAATATGAAGATTTGCGCACGCAAAGCGCGAAGGACTTGATTTCTCTTGATTTCCCGGGATATGCTATAGGCGGATTATCTGTCGGTGAACCGAAGGATGTCATGAATCGTGTGCTCGAGTTTACAACACCGCTCTTGCCGAAGGATAAACCGAGATATCTGATGGGAGTCGGTTCTCCGGACGCGCTGATCGACGGAGCGATCCGCGGTGTAGACATGTTTGACTGTGTGCTGCCTACGCGGATCGCTAGAAACGGTACGGTGTTTACAGCTGAAGGCCGTCTCAATATGAAAAATGCGAAATTCGAAAGAGATTTCCGGCCGATTGATGAAGAGTGTGATTGCTATACATGTAAAAACTACACTCGCGCGTATATCAGACATTTGATCCGCTGCAACGAAACATTTGGCCTTCGATTAACAACTTACCATAACCTTCATTTTCTGTTACACTTAATGGTGCAGGTAAGACAGGCTATTCGTGAGGATCGTCTGGGTGATTTCAGAGAAGAGTTCTTTGAGCGTTACGGCTATAACAAGCCAAATGCGAAAAGCTTCTAAATAAAAATAAATCACAGGCTTACAGAAAGGGGTGAAAATCATGACAGGCACTTTAGGCACATTGGTTCCTATTATTTTAATGTTTGCGGTCCTTTACTTCTTGCTGATTCGTCCTCAGCAAAAACAGCAAAAGGCTGTGCGCCGAATGCAGGAGGAACTGAAAAAAGGCGATTCAGTAGTGACAATCGGTGGATTGCACGGCACTGTTGACACTATCGACGAAAGCAAAGTTGTCATTAAGACTGGTGAAAACACACGTCTTACGTTCGACCGCCGCGCGATCAGAGAAGTTTCTGCTGCTGAATAACAGCAGGAGCTGTACATAGCAAACAAAAAAAGAGCGGATGATCCCGCTCTTTTTTTGTCATCTTTTTTATGTGGAAGACCTGTTTCCCCTCATGTTCACGCCGAAAATCCCACCCAGCATGCATACCCCTAAAAATCCCAGATGGTAGAGCAGCTGCTCAGCTGTAAATGTTTTTCCGAATCCTAAATACTGAAACAATAAAATAATCATAGAAAAGCTCAAGGCAGTCAATGCCCCGATCATCCAGCCTCTTTCCTTCCCTTTTCCTCCTGAAATAAACCCGCCGATGAATAAAGAAAGAAATGAGATGGCAGTGATCAGCCAGTTGAATGATGACTCTTCCAGCGAGGTTGCCGTCAGTAAAAGTGAAACGGCTAAGCTCGTCAGGAGCATAGCTGAAAAAATGGCGATTAAGCCGTAAAGAATGCCTTTTCCAACTTGTTTCGTTTCCTCCATGAATGTCTCCTCTCTGCCTGTATTAAAAGGCTTCTGTTCTTTTTGAACAAAGCCGTCAGACATGCTGATGGCTCGTCTTTGTAAAAATGTATTCCCTTGCCCCATGAATTAGACGTAAAAGCTTTATGAAATACGATCCATTCATCTTACATAAATTGTTCGTTTTGTTGCATCCTATGATGAGTTGGAGGTGTATGATGGAAGAGCTTCTCACTATTACGTTTCGCACAATCATATTGTATTTTGTGATATTGGTCATTTTTCGTTTCATGGGCAAACGGGAGATCGGGGAGCTTAGCATTTTAGACCTCGTTGTCTTTATTATGATGGCTGAAATTGCCGTTTTAGCTATAGAAAACGTAGAAGATCATCTTTTTCACACCATTTTGCCAATGCTTGTTTTAATGATCATTCAAGTGACATTCGCCTACTTTTCTTTAAAAAACCGAAAAATTCGCCAGCTTCTGGACGGCAAGCCGACCATTATTATCAAATATGGAAAAATTGACGAAAACGCCATGAAATCACAGCGTTATAATTTTGATGATTTAATGGTTCAGCTCAGAGAAAATAATATCGACAGAGTAGCTGATGTATCATTTGCCATTTTAGAACCGTCAGGTAAACTGACTGTTGTAAAGAAAGAAAACAGCGGGGAGCATCGGCAGCTCGAAATACCGCTCATTATAGACGGTTCTATTCAAACGGAAAACCTATCCAGAATCGGTAAAGATAAACAATGGCTGCTTGAAAAATTAAGAAAACACAGATATACAAATCCTTCAAACATTTCATTTTGCTCGTTTACTGACGGAGAATTATTTATTGATGAAAAAGATGGGCCCCGCACGTGATCTTTATCGGACAATCAGACGTCCGATAATAGGAATGCGGCGAAGCTCATCTTTTTTAATTAAACGGAAAACAAGCAGGAGGATGATATAGACAGCAGCACTCGTCGCAATCCATCCGGCGACATTCGCAACCTCGGACGCTCCAAAGGTGACATATTGTTTGATGGCGGAGCTGATGAATCCGCATATCGCAATCACAGCGAAACTGAGTGCGTACTCCTTGATTTTGATACTGATCGGCAGCACCTTGCTGACTGTTGCCGCGTGCAAAAGCGTAACGAGCACCATGCCTGTTACGATCGCTAATGCCGCGCCCATGATGCCGAGAGACGGTCTGGTGGCAAGGACGAAAATTAGGCCTGTTTTGACAAGTGCTCCGATTAAGCTGTTCATCATCGCAGCACCCGCTAAATTAAGCGCCTGCAGCACAGCTTGAAGAGGGCCCTGGAAATAATAAAGCAGAAAAAACGGGGCCATGACTTTTATAAATACAGCTGCGCCTGAGGAACCATACATCACCCTCATCAGCTCATCCGCAAAAACATATAAAATGACAACCGCAATGCCTCCGCTGAGCAGGCATAGACGCATAGCCTGTTCCAGCCGGTATTCCACCACCTGCAGTTTTTTCTGCTCCATTCCTTCACTGATCGCAGGAACAAGTGCAGTCGACAAAGAATATGTAATAAAGCTGGGCAGGGTCAGCAGCGTCATGGCAAAGCCGGTCAGTTCCCCGTATTGCTTCGTGGCGGCAACTGTTGCCACACCGGCGATGGCAAGACTTTGAGCGACGACAATCGGCTCGAAGAACCAAGAGAGGTTGCCGATAAATCGGCTTCCGGTCGTTGGAAGGGACACGCTCATTAATTGGGTAAAGGTTTGTGTTCCGTTTTTAATTGACTGGAAAAAATGCTTTCTGATTTTAATTGTCTTTTTATACTTAAAGCAAATGAACAAATAAAGAAGTGACGCCAGTTCACCTGCGACCGAGGATATCATTGCTCCCGCTGCGGCATATTCAATTCCGTAAGGGAGAAAAATCGTCGTGCATACAGCGACAAGTGAAATGCGGACGACCTGTTCAAGAACTTGTGACACGGCAAGCGGGTTCATATTCTGTTTTCCTTGAAAGTATCCCCTCAGCACACTCGATATGGCAATAATCGGCACAACCGGCGTAATGGCCAGGAGCGGATACAGTGTTCTCTTATCTGTCAGCATCGTTTCCGCCATAACCGGGGCGAAAAACAGAAACAGCGGTGTAAAGATCAGGCTGAGCACTCCTGTGATGGTCAGAGACATGACTAAAATATTTTTTGTTTTTTGATGATCCCCGCGCGCGCTGGCTTCAGCGACAAGCTTGCTGATCGCGACCGGCAGACCGAATTGAGTTAATGTAGTGGCCAAGAAGAAGGTAGGCGCCGCCATCATGTAAAGCCCGACTCCTTCTTCACCGATAAAACGGGCGATAACCACCCGGTTGACAAACCCGAGCATTCTTGTAACCATTCCTGCTGCGATCAGGATAAGAGTGCCCCTTAAAAACGTCTGTTTCGCCATTTTTACCCCCTGCCTTCTCAAACTACCTGTAATCATATACAATAAAGATATGCGTATATATCGTCCAAGCATGACAAGTCTTCTTGAAAAACAATAAAAAAAGGAGCGTGGAATTCATGGAGAAGCATCCCGCCGATCTATATAAAGACCACGTCAGGCCGTTTCTTTACAGCAAACTGGAAGAGTTTAAGATTCTCGGGTATGATGATGTTGAACTCGAAAGTTTGTGGTCATACTTAACACATAAGAAGTGGAAAAAGAAAACGGAACTGCACATTTATGAACTGACGAGCGATATTTTATCAGTGAAAATTGGCGAATTTATGAACTATGCAACCGTTGAGTCATTTAAAACGTCTAATTGGCTGGGAAGTGAAGAAGGCCAGGAAGCATTGGAAGAACTGCTGAGATAGCAACTGATTCGCATAGGTTTAAGGGAGGATATACATAATGAAAAAAGGACGCTTGATTGCGTTTTTCCTTCTCGTTTTATTGATCGGCACGGGCTTGGGCTACTTTACGAAGTCTGCCGCTAACAATATTACGTTAGGATTGGATTTGCAAGGCGGATTTGAGGTGCTGTATGATGTACAGCCCGTAAAAAAAGGTGACAAAATCACAAAAGACGTTCTGGTCAGCACAGTAGAGGCGTTGAACCGCAGGGCCAATGTTCTCGGTGTCAGTGAACCGAACATTCAAATTGAAGGAAATAACCGGATTCGTGTTCAGCTCGCTGGGGTGACAAACCAAAACAGAGCACGTGAAATCTTGGCCACTGAAGCGCAGCTTTCTTTCAGAGATACAAATGACAAAGAATTGCTGAACGGCTCTGACCTCGTGGAAAACGGGGCTAAACAAACATATGACGCCAAAACAAATGAACCCATTGTCAGCATTAAATTGAAAGACGCTGATAAATTCGGTGAAGTGACCAAAAAAGTCATGAACATGGCGCCAAACAACCAGCTTGTCATTTGGATGGATTACGAAAAAGGAGACTCCTTTAAGAAAGAAGTTCAAAAAGAGCATCCTAAATATGTATCCGCTCCGAATGTAAGTCAAGAATTAAACACAAAAGATGTTACAATTGAAGGCCAATTTACAGTTCAAGAAGCGAAAGATTTAGCCAGCATTTTAAACGCCGGCGCGCTTCCTGTAAAACTGACTGAAAAATATTCAACATCAGTAGGCGCGCAATTTGGACAGCAGGCGCTGCAGGATACGGTGTTTGCAGGCATTATCGGAATCGCAATTATTTTCTTATTTATGCTTTTCTATTATCGCCTGCCTGGATTTATTGCGGTGATTACGCTGTCAGTCTACATCTATATTACACTCCAGGTCTTTGACTGGATGAACGCTGTACTCACACTTCCGGGAATTGCCGCGCTTATATTAGGTGTCGGGATGGCTGTTGATGCGAATATCATCACCTATGAACGGATTAAAGAGGAGCTTAAGCTAGGAAAGTCAGTCCGCTCTGCCTTCCGTTCAGGAAACAGACGGTCATTCGCGACGATTCTTGACGCGAATATTACAACAATTATTGCGGCCGTTGTGCTTTTCATCTTTGGGACAAGCTCTGTAAAAGGGTTTGCGACAATGTTGATTCTGTCGATTTTAACAAGCTTTATCACAGCGGTTTTCTTATCTAGATTTTTGCTGTCGCTTCTTGTGGAAAGCAGATGGTTTGATCGGAAAAAAGGCTGGTTCGGCGTCAAAAAGAAACATATCATGGATATTCAGCATACAGATGAAAATACCGAACCGTATACGCCGTTCCAAAAATGGGATTTCACAAGCAAACGTAAATTTTTCCTCATATTATCCAGTGCCATCACTGTTATAGGGATTGTGATTCTGCTTGTGTTTAAGCTGAATCTGGGCATTGATTTTGCAAGCGGCGCACGAATTGAAGTGCAAAGCGGCCATAAGCTGACGACAGAGCAGGTGGAGAAAGATTTTGCATCACTTGGCATGGACCCTGATACGGTTGTTCTTTCTGGTGACAAGAGCAATATTGGGGTTGCGCGTTTTGTCGGGGTCCCAGATAAAGAAACGATTGCCAAAGTAAAAACGTATTTCAAAGACAAATACGGAACAGAGCCGAATGTCAGCACAGTTTCACCGACAGTCGGTAAAGAGCTGGCAAGAAGTGCTCTGTACGCAGTTGCGATCGCTTCTATCGGTATCATTATTTACGTTTCGATCCGGTTTGAATACAAAATGGCGATTGCTGCTATTGCTTCACTGTTATACGACGCTTTCTTCATCCTCACCATTTTCAGCATTACAAGGCTGGAAGTAGATGTGACGTTTATTGCCGCCGTCCTGACAATTATCGGTTATTCGATAAACGATACAATTGTTACATTTGACAGGATTCGCGAGCATATGAAAAAACGCAAGCCGAAAACGTTTGCTGACCTGAACCATATCGTAAACCTAAGCCTGCAGCAAACCTTTACGCGTTCAGTTAATACTGTACTGACTGTAGTTATTGTTGTAGTGGCGCTGTTGATCTTTGGAGCGGCCTCTATTACAAACTTCTCAGTCGCACTGTTAATCGGGCTGTTAACAGGTGTATATTCATCCCTCTATATCGCCGCACAAATTTGGCTTGTATGGAAAGGGAAAGAACTGAAAAAAGATTCGGTGCAATAAAAAAATGTCAGGCTGTCCTTTGCAGGGCAGCTTGTTTTTTTGAAGTTTCATTGAACTTAAAATAGACATTTGCTATAATGACATGCGCTTACATTTAAACATATAAATGGTGTTAAGAGTATTTGTGGCTGGTTTTCAGATATGTGGGAGGGTTTATCTATGAAGGTTCGTGAATCAGTGCTGCCGGGCATAGGGCATAAAGTTGAAATCATCACTAGAAACTGCGATAAAATTTCAATTATCATTCATCATGACGGCCGGAGAGAGTTGTACTATTTTGACGAAAATGATCATGAAGAATGTGTGGCCTCCGTCCAATTTGATGATGCTGAAGCCAGGCAAATTTCTGCGATTCTCGGCGGAATGGCATATAAACCGAAAGCATTAGAAAGCGTCGAGGCAGCCCTTAATGATTTAATCATAGAGTGGTGTAAAGCAGAGGCGGGAGCGCCTGCCATTCATCATACAATTGGTGATTTGAATGCAGGACAGGAATATCATGTGACTGTCATTGCGATCATTAAGAAGAATCAGGAAAAACAATTGAATCCGGGATCGGAAATAGTTATTGATGAGGGAGATACCCTTGTGATTTCCGGTGAGGGAAACGGATTGAAGAGGTTGATCCGGGAAAAATTAACTGCAAATGAGGCTTGACCTAGTGTCAAGCCATGTTTAAAACAAGCCTTGATAGGGAAAGTTACCTAATATTCTGAAATTTTTTGGGGGGAAGAGAATGAATAAACAATGGACCATTATTTTCGCACTTATTTTCACCTTAATTGTCGCTATTTTTGCAGTGATTAATGTAAGATCGGTAGAAGTTGATTACCTGTTTGGCAGATCGGAGTGGCCGCTTATTTTAGTTATTTTGGGCTCAGTTTTAATGGGCGCGCTGATCGTATTTTCTGCCGGCGTTTTTCAGGTGATGAAACTAAAGCGGGAAATAAAAGCGCTGCGGAAAGAAAAGAAAACTGTACAAGGAACGATACATAAACAAGAGGATACGTTGCATGATGACCTGAATGACACACAGGATGTATCAGCCAGACTTGAGAAAAAAGACTAGTTTTCGAATAATATTTGAAACCCCTCAGCCTGCTCTAGTATAATAGGGTGGTTGAGGGGTGAATTTATGTTAGCGTCAAAAATGCGATGGGAAATCCAGCGACCAGATCAGGATAAGGTCAAATCACTCACAGAACAATTGCATATAACACCTCTTGTTGCGTCCCTGCTTGTAAAAAGAGGCTTTGATACAGCAGAAAGCGCAAGGCTGTTTTTACATACAAAGGATGCCGATTTTAATGATCCTTTTGAAATGAAGGGCATGAAAGAAGCGGCAGAGCGAATAAAACAGGCGATTGCACAACAAGAACAGATTATGATATATGGCGATTATGATGCCGATGGAGTTACCAGTACGTCAGTGATGCTGCACACACTGCAAAAGCTGTCGGCTCAAGTTGATTTTTATATACCTGACCGCTTTAAAGAAGGCTACGGCCCTAATGAACAGGCATTTCGTTCGATTAAGGAACGGGGCTTCTCTCTGATTATTACGGTTGATACAGGAATTGCCGCTGTACATGAAGCAAAGGTGGCAAAGGAACTCGGACTGGATGTCATCATTACAGATCACCATGAGCCGGGACCGGAACTTCCGGATGTTTACGCGATCGTCCACCCGAAGCAGCCGGGCTGCACCTACCCGTTTAAAGAACTGGCCGGAGTCGGAGTCGCGTTTAAGCTTGCCCACGCTTTATTGGGCGAACTCCCAGATGAATTGCTTGACCTGGCGGCAATCGGCACCATTGCCGATCTTGTCCCGTTGCATGACGAAAACAGATTAATTGCAACACTGGGACTTGAAAGGCTTCGTCGGACGAATCGGCTGGGCTTAAAAGAGCTGATCAAGCTGTCAAGCGGAGACATCGGAGAAGCGAACGAAGAAACAGTCGGGTTCCAGCTTGCACCAAGGCTGAATGCCGTCGGAAGAATTGAACAGGCGGATCCCGCTGTTCATTTGCTCATGACAGAGGATTCGTTTGAAGCGGGAGAGCTTGCCGCTGAAATTGACCAGCTGAACAAAGAGCGCCAAAAGATGGTCAGCAAAATGACGGATGAAGCAATTGAAATGGTTGAACAGCAAAGCCTCGATCAAACTGCAATCGTCGTGGCCAAAGCCGGATGGAATCCAGGAGTCGTCGGAATTGTGGCTTCAAAGCTTGTGGACCGTTTCTACCGCCCGGCCATTGTGCTTGGCATTGATGAAGAAAAAGGGATCGCTAAAGGTTCGGCCCGGAGCATCAGGGGCTTTAATTTATTCGAAAGCCTTTCTGAATGCAGAGATATTCTTCCTCATTTCGGCGGCCATCCAATGGCGGCGGGGATGACGCTGAATGCCGAAGATGTGCCGGATTTGCGAAACAGGCTGAATCAAATAGCGGACAATACGCTTACGGAAGAGGATTTTATTCCTGTACAGGAAGTCGATCTCGTCTGTGGTGTCGAGGACATTACGGTTGATAGCATTACAGAAATGAACCTGCTGTCCCCCTTTGGCATGCTGAACCCGAAACCGCACGTTCTCGTAGAAAACGCTGTGCTGGAAGATGTCCGGAAGATTGGAGCAAATAAAAATCATGTCAAAATGACGGTCAGAAACGAGTCATCTCAGCTTGATTGCGTCGGTTTTAATAAAGGTGAGCTTGAAGAAGGCATCGTCCGCGGCTCAAGAATTTCAATTGTCGGTGAGATGTCTATCAACGAATGGAACAATAGAAAAAAACCGCAGCTTATGATTAAGGATGCCGCTGTTTCTGAATGGCAGCTGTTTGATTTAAGGGGGAAACGGATGTGGGAAGACACAGTTTCTGCCCTTCCATCTGCTAAACGGGCCATTGTCTCTTTCAAAGAAGACTCAACAACACTTCTTCAGACTGAAGATCTCCGCCGCGAAGTGCACGTCATCAGTTCTGAAGATCAGGCGAAGGCGTTAGATCTCGATGGTGCTTATATTGTATTACTGGATCCGCCGCCTTCGTTGGACATGCTCGCACATTTGCTGGAAGGCAAGATGCCTGAGCGGATATATTTTATTTTTCTTAATCAAGAGGATCACTTTTTATCAGCTTTTCCAGCAAGAGACCACTTTAAATGGTATTATGGGTTTCTTCTGAAAAGAGGTTCTTTTGACGTGAAACAACACGGCTCAGAGCTTGCGAGACATAAGGGCTGGTCCGTTGAAACAATCAATTTCATGACAAAGGTGTTTTTTGATCTCGGTTTTGTTAAAATAGAGAATGGTGTGCTGTCTGTGATTAGCGGAGTCAAGAAACGCGACTTAACAGACTCACAAACCTATCAGGCGAAGAAGCAGCTGATGGAATTGGATCAAAAGCTGAATTATTCTTCTGCTGAAGAGCTGAAGGAATGGCTGAATAAGCTGATGAAACAAGATTCAGAGGCTTATGAAAGTACGAGGAGGACATAAAACAGATGGATTTAAAACAATACGTAACAATTGTACCGGATTACCCGAAAGAGGGCGTGCAATTTAAAGATATTACGACATTGATGGATAAAGGCGATGTATACCGCTATGCCACAGACCAAATTGTTGAATATGCGAAAGAAAAACAAATTGATTTGGTCGTCGGCCCTGAAGCGCGCGGCTTTATTATTGGCTGTCCCGTTGCTTACGTGCTTGGCGTAGGTTTTGCGCCGGTCCGCAAAGAAGGCAAGTTGCCTCGTGAAGTAGTTAAAGTGGATTACGGCTTGGAATACGGAAAAGACGTATTAACGATCCATAAAGATGCGATTAAACCGGGTCAGCGTGTGCTCATTACAGATGACCTGCTTGCGACAGGCGGCACAATTGAAGCCACAATCAAACTTGTTGAAGAACTTGGCGGCGTTGTTGCTGGTATCGCTTTCTTAATCGAGCTTTCTTACCTTGACGGCAGAGAAAAGCTTAAAGATTATGACATGTTAACATTGATGAAATACTAAGGATAATCGCATAACGAAAAAGCACTCCATGTCAGGGTGCTTTTTTCCTATTGTTTTGCATTTATTTTATATAATATTTGGCGATTTGAACTTCTGCTCTTTACATCTTTCGTTTTTTTCTTGATAATAAACTACAATACAGTTTACATTCTAAAAAAGGTGATTCCATGGCGAACGAACAAGTATTGACTGCCGAGCAAGTTATTGATAAAGCGCGCAGCTATTTATCTGATGAGCATATCGCATTTGTCGAAAAAGCATATCTGTACGCTGAGGATGCTCATCGCGAGCAATACCGCAAATCGGGCGAGCCATATATTATTCATCCGATTCAGGTTGCGGGAATTCTCGTGGATCTTGAAATGGATCCTTCCACAATCGCGGGCGGATTTCTTCACGATGTCGTGGAAGATACAGATGTGACGCTTGATGACCTGAAAGAAGCATTTTCCGAAGAAGTGGCAATGCTTGTGGACGGCGTAACGAAGCTCGGCAAAATTAAATATAAATCTCAAGAGGAACAGCAGGCGGAAAATCATCGCAAAATGTTTGTCGCTATGGCTCAAGATATCCGGGTCATATTGATCAAGCTGGCGGATCGTCTTCACAATATGCGGACGCTGAAACATCTCCCTCAGGAAAAACAGCGGAGAATTTCCAATGAAACGCTGGAGATTTTTGCTCCTTTGGCGCATCGACTCGGGATTTCCAAAATTAAGTGGGAATTGGAAGACACGGCGCTCCGTTATTTGAATCCTCAGCAATATTACAGAATTGTCAACCTCATGAAGAAGAAACGCGCTGAACGTGAGCTTTATGTCGAAGAGGTAGTCGATGAAGTGAAGAAACGTGTCGAAGAAGTGCACATCAAAGCTGACTTCTCGGGACGTCCGAAACATATTTACAGCATTTATCGCAAAATGGTGCTACAAAATAAGCAATTTAACGAAATTTACGATTTATTGGCTGTCCGCATTCTTGTGAATAGCATAAAGGACTGCTACGCGGTGCTCGGCATCATTCACACATGCTGGAAACCGATGCCCGGCAGATTCAAAGATTATATCGCAATGCCAAAGCCGAATATGTATCAATCGCTTCATACAACGGTTATCGGGCCTAAAGGCGATCCGCTGGAAGTGCAGATCCGCACCTTTGAAATGCATGAAATTGCGGAATACGGAGTTGCGGCTCACTGGGCTTATAAAGAAGGGAAAGCGGCCACCGAAGGCGCAACCTTTGAGAAAAAGCTTTCTTGGTTCCGTGAAATTTTAGAATTCCAAAATGAATCAACAGATGCTGAAGAATTTATGGAATCGCTCAAAATCGATTTGTTTTCTGACATGGTGTATGTCTTTACACCGAAAGGAGATGTAATCGAGCTTCCGTCCGGTTCTGTTCCGATTGATTTTTCTTACCGGATTCACTCTGAAATCGGCAATAAAACAATCGGTGCCAAAGTAAACGGAAAAATGGTAACGCTGGATCATAAGCTTCGGACAGGTGATATCGTTGAAATTCTGACGTCTAAGCACTCCTATGGTCCGAGCCAGGATTGGGTGAAGCTTGCCCAAACCTCCCAGGCGAAGCATAAGATCCGTCAATTCTTTAAGAAACAGCGGCGCGAAGAAAATGTCGAAAAAGGCCGTGAGCTGGTAGAAAAAGAAATTAAAAATCTGGATTTTGAAGTGAAGGATGTCTTAACACCGGAGAATATCCAGAAGGTTGCTGACAAGTTTAATTTCTCAAATGAAGAGGATATGTACGCAGCGGTCGGCTATAACGGCATTACAGCCTTGCAGGTCGCAAACCGCCTGACGGAAAAAGAGAGAAAGCAGCGCGATCAGGAAGAACAGGAAAAGAGCGTTCAGGAAGTCACTGCGGAATCTAAGCCGTACCCACAAGGCAGGAAACGGGAAGCGGGCGTTCGCGTCAAGGGGATCGACAATCTTCTTGTCCGTTTATCAAAATGCTGCAATCCTGTACCGGGTGACGATATTGTCGGATTTATCACAAAAGGCAGAGGGGTTTCGGTCCATCGTGAAGATTGCCCGAATGTCAAAACGAATGAAGCCCTGGAGCGGCTGATTCCGGTAGAATGGGAACATGAGTCGCAGGTTCAAAAGCGCAAGGAATATAATGTTGAGATAGAGATTCTTGGGTATGACCGCCGCGGATTGCTGAACGAGGTGCTTCAGGCAGTGAATGAAACGAAAACAAATATTTCATCTGTTTCCGGCAAATCGGATCGCAATAAAGTGGCAACTATTCATATGGCGATTTTTATTCAGAACATCAATCACTTGCACAAAGTCGTCGAGCGTATTAAACAGATAAGAGATATCTATTCTGTGCGCCGCGTCATGAACTAAAGGGGTTAGAAAATGAGATTAGTTGTTCAGCGAGTAACTGAAGCAAGCGTAACAGTGAATGAAGAGGTTGTCGGTCAAATTGGACAAGGCATCATGGTGCTGGTCGGCATCACTCACGATGATACAGAAGAGGATGCAGCTTATTTGGCCGATAAAATGGTTCATCTTCGTATATTCGATGACAGTGAAGGGAAAATGAATCTGTCTCTTTTAGATATAGGAGGAGAGATTTTATCCGTCTCACAGTTTACGCTTTACGGAGATACGAAAAAAGGGCGCCGGCCGAACTACATGAACGCCGCAAAACCTGATAAAGCTTTAGGCCTCTATGAAAAATGGAACGACTTGCTTCGTGAAAAAGGAATCAAAGTGGAGACCGGAATGTTTGGAGCGATGATGGATGTTCAGCTTACAAACTCAGGACCTGTCACGCTCATGATGGATTCAAAATAAAAAAGCTGCTAAAAGGCAGCTTTTTTTATTGGAAATATTTCTCCAATCCGCTCTCGATACCGTCTGTTACTTTTTCTTGGTAAGAGCTGCTATGTACAATGGCCTCTTCCTGCGGATGGCTTACATATCCCAGCTCATACAGCATAGCGGGCTGTCTGTTTTCCCGAAGTACATAATAATCTCCGAATAACACGCCGCGGTCAGGAATGGAAGAACGCTTCACCACTTCAGAATGTACATCTGACGCCAGTCCCTGATCTTTGGCAGGGCTGTAGTAGTAAGCGGTGCTGCCTCTGGTGGAAGCATCCGCATAGCTGTCATAATGAATGCTGATAAAGGCGTCAGCGTTGCGATAGTGAGACGTAGAGACCCGTGACTGTAAGCTGACAAAGGTATCATCCTGGCGTGTCACATACACATCTGCTCCAGCCGATCTAAGTTTGCCGGCGAGTAGTTTTGCTGTTTTAATCGTCAGGTTTTTCTCGAATTTACCCGAGTAGCCGATCGTTCCGCTGTCCTTTCCTCCGTGTCCCGGATCAACAATAATCGTTTTATTGTTTAGAGAGCCGTTTCCGGACGGGGAATCAGCGACAGGCGGTTCTCCTGATTCTTCCGCACTTTTAGACGTTTGGACCACCCAGTTGGCGACATAAGCAGTCTGTCCGTTATCAAGCTTTATCTCATACCAGCTGCCCTTTGAACCGGTTATCGGATAGGAATCGCCTTTGGCAGCACGTTCTACGATCGAAGATGATGTTGACGCATCACTTCTTACGTTCGTTCCTCCGTATACGATATAGGCTTTTTTAGCGGAGGAGGAACTGCCGGCATTTGCTGAATCTTCAGCTGGATCAGAACTAGTCAAAAGGTAATGGCTTGCAACCCAGCCTTTCAACCCGTTCACTTCGATATGAGCCCAGCCATTTTTCTCGTTGAGAATCGTCACTTTCTTTCCGCGATCCAGTTTCGTTATAATCGCCGTGTCATGTGAGGCGGAGGCTCTTACATTTAGTGAGGAAACACCGACCGTGCCCGTTGATGCACCGGGAGATTCGGTTTGATCATTCCCATCAGATACTGAACTGTTGCCGTCTGACGTGACATATTCAGATGACACCCATCCGGTGGCATTTTGATAGGATATCTTGATCCAGCCCGAATCTTTATCAATGACAGACGCTTGGCTGCCTTGCGGGAATTTGCCGATGACGTCGTATGAAGTGCCCGGTCCGGTTCTCATTCGCAGATCGGGATCTGTTGATGTAACAGTATCACTGCTTTCCGAAGAGCTTGAGCTGCCCTGATCTTCTTTTGTAATAAGCCATGACACCACCCATCCTTTGTCTCCGGAACCAAGCTGTATCTGCACCCAGTCTCCTTCTTCTTTTAAAATCGGGTAATGCTCTCCCTTTTTTACTTTCGCTGTAATCCCGTAGCTAAGCCCCGGGCCGCTTCTGACGTTCATTTCATCTGTTGCGATGACCGCTTCTCCCTGAGCGGCTGTAACGGAAGAAAAAGGCGGGAAAAGCGCCCCCGCGACGATAATACATACAATAAGAACAAAGTATTTCTTGCTCATTGTGTCCTCCTTTCAGATGATCATAAAAAAAGCTTTCTTGCTTAATATCGTAAAGTCCTTTCTGATTTTTAAATAAAAATAAAATGATTTGTTTATACTAGGCGTAAATACAATCAAAAAGGTGTGCAAATCATGAAATATCATCCAAAAATGGGCCGCGCGTTTCAAGACGGTGAAGCAAATCTGCATTACAGCGATCACGCTGAACCTGATACGAGCGGTTTCCTTACTGAAACGGCATCTGAATTTGGTCTTATGTCCAAAGAAGCAGCGATGAGGAAAAACAACCGGAATAAAGCTTGACAGAGAACCTCAATCCCATTATTATAATAGAAATTGAGTACATAGCAAAATGATGAAAGATTTGAACCAATAATGGAGAAGAGTAGGTCAGATTGCATGGATAGAGAGGAACCGCCCCAGGCTGAAAGCGGATCCCATTGCGTCTTTCTCGAAACAACACTCCGGAGGTTTCCTGCTGAACGCGTTAATCCCGTCATTAGGCAGTGAACGTGAACCTGCGTTAAAGGATCGAGCGGGAATATGAACATATTCCAACTAGGGTGGCACCACGGGTATAACTCTCGTCCCTACTATACATGTATAGTAGGGGCGAGAGTTTTTTTAATTTCATCATGAATGATCATTGTATATTTTTATAAGGAATACATGAGGAGGTCCACATATGGGATATAACATTCCAAGAGGAACACAGGATATTCTGCCTGGAGAATCAGATCGCTGGCAGTTCGTTGAACAAATTATGAGAGACACTTGCCGCACTTATCAATATAAAGAAATCCGCACACCGATTTTTGAGCATACAGAACTGTTTGCCAGAGGTGTCGGAGAGTCTACAGATATCGTACAAAAAGAAATGTATACCTTCCAGGACCGCAAAGGCAGAAGCCTGACGCTTCGACCAGAGGGAACAGCTGCGGCGGTTCGCGCTTTTAATGAAAATAAGCTATTTGCAAATCCTGTCCAGCCGACAAAGCTTTATTATGTCGGGCCGATGTTCCGTTATGAACGTCCGCAGACGGGCCGGTACCGCCAGTTCTATCAGTTTGGAATTGAAGCAATAGGCTCGAGTGACCCTGCGATTGATGCCGAAGTCATGGCACTTGCGATGAGTATTTATCAAAAAGCAGGTTTGCAAAACGTCAAGCTTGTCATAAACAGTCTCGGCGACCAAGAAAGCCGCAAAAGCTACAGAGAAGCGCTCGTGAAACATTTTGAGCCTCGCATCGAAGAGTTTTGTTCAGACTGCCAGTCACGTCTGCACACAAATCCGCTCAGAATCTTGGACTGCAAAAAAGACCGCGATCATGAACTGATGAAATCAGCACCTTCGATTTTGACATATTTAAATGAAGAATCATCCGCTTATTTTGAGAAAGTAAAGCAATACTTAAACGATCTTAACATTGCGTATGAAATTGATCCTAACCTTGTGAGAGGGCTGGATTATTACAACCACACCGCATTTGAAATCATGAGCAATGCGGAAGGTTTTGGCGCGATTACGACACTTGCAGGCGGCGGACGCTACGATGGTTTGGTCGAACAGATCGGCGGGCCTGAAGCGCCGGGCATCGGGTTTGCGATGAGCATTGAACGCTTGCTTGCCGCAATTGATGCTGAAAAAAGAGAACTGCCTGTTGATCAGGGAATCGACTGTTATGTCGTCACGCTCGGAGAAAAAGCAAAGGATTATTCTGTTTCATTGGTGTACAAACTGAGGGAAGCAGGCATCTCCAGCGAAATCGATTATGAAAATAAGAAAATGAAAGGCCAATTCAAAACAGCTGACCGCCTAAATGCCAGATTTATTGCGATTTTGGGTGAAGATGAGCTTGCCCTAAATAAAATCAATGTAAAAGATGCACAGACGGGCGAACAGATTGAAGTGGCACTTGATGAATTTATACATGTGATGAAGGCAAATCAAAAGGGATAAGGAGTGGAATGTATTGTTTGGAAGAACATATTATTGCGGCGAAATAACTGAAAAAGCAATTGGTGAATCTGTAACGCTGAAAGGCTGGGTCCAAAAAAGACGGGACCTCGGCGGACTGATTTTTATTGACTTGCGCGACCGTACGGGGATCGTTCAAGTCGTGTTTAACCCTGATGTGTCAAAAGAAGCGCTTGCTATTGCGGAAGGCATCAGAAACGAATACGTGCTCGACATTCAAGGAAAAGTGGTGGCGCGTGAAGAAGGAACAGTCAATCAGAATTTAAAAACAGGCGCGATCGAAATACACGCTGATGGAGTGGCCGTATTAAGTGCTGCAAAGACACCGCCGTTTGCGATTTCTGATCAAGCGGAAGACGTATCAGAGGATGTCCGTTTAAAACACCGTTACTTAGATTTACGCAGACCGGCTATGTTTCAAACAATGCAAATGCGTCATAACGTGACGAAAGCAGCCCGCAGCTTTTTAGATGAAAAAGGGTTTCTTGATATTGAAACGCCGATTTTAACAAAAAGCACACCTGAGGGCGCACGTGACTACTTGGTTCCGAGCCGAGTGCATGAAGGTGAGTTCTATGCGCTGCCTCAGTCCCCGCAACTATTTAAACAGCTTCTGATGGTATCCGGCATTGAACGCTATTATCAAATTGCCCGCTGTTTCCGAGATGAAGACTTGCGTGCGGACCGCCAGCCTGAGTTTACGCAAATTGATATTGAAATGTCCTTTATGAGCCAGGAAGATATTATGTCATTGGCTGAGGATATGATGGCAAAGATTATGCGCGAAACAAAAGGTGTGGAGCTCAAGCTTCCTCTTCCTCGAATGACGTATAATGAGGCGATGAACAGTTATGGTTCTGATAAACCGGATACTCGATTTGATATGCTTTTGACAGATGTGTCTGACATTGTGAAGGATACAGAGTTTAAAGTATTCTCATCAGCTGTGGCAAACGGCGGCGTGGTAAAAGCAATCAACGTAAAAGGCGGAGCGGGCGATTACTCCAGAAAAGATATTGACGCTCTTGGCGCTTTTGCTGCAAACTACGGGGCAAAAGGACTTGCCTGGGTGAAAGTTGAGGCAGACGGAGTGAAAGGCCCGATTGCCAAATTCTTTGATGAAGACAAGCAGTCCAAGCTGATTGAGGCGCTTGATGCTGCTGAAGGTGATTTGCTGCTGTTCGGAGCGGATAAATTCGAAGTGGTTGCCGCATCGCTCGGCGCCCTGCGCTTAAAGCTTGGGAAAGAACGCGGACTGATTGACCAAAACCTGTTCAATTTCTTATGGGTTATCGACTGGCCGCTTTTAGAGCATGATCCGGAGGAAGGCCGTTTTTACGCAGCCCACCATCCGTTCACAATGCCTGTCCGTGAAGACCTTGAACTGATTGAAACAGCGCCTGAAGACATGAAAGCACAAGCCTATGACCTCGTCTTAAACGGCTATGAGCTTGGAGGCGGTTCGATTCGTATTTTCGAAAAGGACATTCAGGAAAAAATGTTTGCGCTTCTTGGCTTCTCACAAGAAGAAGCGGCTGAGCAGTTCGGGTTCTTACTTGAAGCATTTGATTACGGCGCTCCTCCGCACGGCGGAATCGCGCTTGGCTTAGACCGTCTCGTCATGCTTCTCGCAGGACGTACGAACCTAAGAGATACGATTGCATTCCCGAAAACGGCAAGTGCAAGCTGCCTGATGACAGAAGCGCCAGGCGAAGTAAGCGACGCCCAGCTGGACGAGCTTCACCTTTCTATCAAGAAAAAAGTAAAGAGCTGAATGAGCAGTTCGATTCTTGAAAATCAAAATCGTCTATGATATGATTTTGACAAGTTAAATAAAGTCCTGATGTGTTAGTTGTACACCTAGTTTTGACCGAACATTTTTTTGATTTGGGAGCCCGTATTTTTAAATGGCGTACATGCCTCTTTTCATTCGGTAAAGAGGACTTACAAGATTTGAAAGAGGGCACCCACCTGCTGAGAGCGGGTTCAAAACAAAGGAAAGTTGCAACGGCACTATTGGGACTTTATTTTTTGTGCGCAGAAAAAAACGGCTGTTCCTGGATCAGCCATTTTATAGATGAAACCAGAATACGAATGTGGAGTGAGGTTCTTGTTACACCAGTTTTCACGCAATGAATTAGCTATCGGAAAGGAAGGCCTTGAAACGCTGAAAAACAGCACGGTTGCTGTGCTTGGGGTCGGCGGAGTCGGATCGTTCGCGGCGGAAGCTCTCGCGAGGTCAGGCGTCGGCCGCATTTTGCTTGTCGACAAAGATGATGTGGACATTACAAACGTAAACCGTCAGCTTCACGCGCTTCTTTCAACAGTCGGACAGCCGAAAGTTGATTTAATGAAAGCGCGGATCGCGGACATTAACCCGGAGTGTGAAGTGATCGCATTAAAAATGTTCTATACGGAAGAAACGTATGAGCAATTTTTTGAATATAAGCTTGACTATGTCATTGATGCGTCAGACACCATTCATTATAAAATCCATTTAATGAAAGAATGTTTGAAACGGGATATTCCGCTCATCTCCAGCATGGGTGCCGCCAATAAAACGGATCCGACACGCTTCCAAATCGCTGATATTTCAAAAACGCACACTGATCCAATTGCGAAGGTTGTCCGTACGAGATTACGGAAAGAGGGCATCAAAAAGGGTGTTCAAGTGATTTTCTCTGACGAAAGCCCGATTGTTATTCGGGAAGATGTCAGAAAAGAAGTGGGAAATGACGAAGCGAACATCCGCAAAGCAAAAATGCCGCCATCTTCTAATGCTTTTGTGCCGTCAGTGGCCGGTTTGATTATGGGTGGGCATGTTGTCATGGATCTTTTGAAAGACATTGAAATCAAACGCGTGAAGGATAAATAACGCATAGAAACAGCCTTGATGATATTCAAGGCTGTTTTTAATTTATTTTCTTTTCATTAATTTGTCGTATACCTGCTTTAATGCGAGTTCGAACTTGCCTGTCTGTTTCGGCTTGTAATATTGCTTGTTTTTTAAAGGATCAGGGAGATATTGCTGTTCGACCCATCCGTTGTCGTAATGATGCGGGTATTTATAGTCGATTCCTCTTCCTAATTCCTGAGCTCCTTTATAATGCGCGTCTTTTAAATGCTTAGGGACATCCCCGATTTTTCCGGATCTGATATCTGCAAGCGCCTCATCGATTGCCAGAATGGCTGAGTTTGATTTCGGCGAGAGGCAAAGTTCAATGACTGCGTTGGCCAGCGGAATTCGTGCTTCGGGAAATCCGACTCGCTCAGCGGTCTGAATAGCGTGCAGCACCCTTGGGCCAGCTTGGGGGCTTGCTAAGCCGATATCTTCATAGGCGATGACAAGCAGTCTTCTTGCAATGCTTTCCAGATCACCAGCTTCAATTAATCTTGCCAAATAGTGAAGAGCAGCGTTGGCATCAGAGCCGCGGATCGATTTTTGAAAAGCGGATAAAACATCATAATGCGCGTCACCATCTTTATCGTGAGTAAAGCTCTTTTTCTGCAAACATTCTTCCGCGGTTTCTAATGTAATGTGAATCACACCGTCTGGTGACTCCTTTGTTGACAACACGGCCAGCTCAAGCGCATTTAAAGCGGAGCGGACATCCCCTCCGCATCCGCGGGCAAAATGATCCATCGCCTGATCCCCAATGGATACAGAATGTGTGCCAAGGCCACGATGCTCATCATGAAGCGCCCGTTCCAGAGCCTGTTTAATCAATTCCGGTGTTAACGGCTCAAGCTCAAAAATCTGTGTCCGGCTTCTGATTGCCGGATTAATGGCATGATACGGATTAGCTGTGGTTGCTCCGATCAAAATGATCATCCCATTTTCTAAATAGGGCAAAAGAAAATCTTGTTTCCCTTTATCCAGCCTGTGAACTTCATCCAGAATCAAAATCACTTGGCCTGACATTTTAGCTTCCTGGGCTACGATTTCCATATCTTTTTTATTGTTAATGACAGCATTCAGCTTCCGAAAAGCAATACTTGTTGAACCGGCGATTGCTGTTGCGATTGATGTTTTTCCAATTCCGGGCGGCCCGTACAAAATCATGGATGACAAATGTTTTGCCTGAACCATTCTGCCGATAATTTTATCTTCAGCCACCAGATGCTGCTGGCCGATAATATCCTCAATTTTTGTCGGACGCATCCGATATGCCAATGGCTTCATCATCATCTCTCCTTACATAATTACAGGGTAACGGAAAACCGGACATTAGGAAAGAGGGAAGCCCGTTTCCCCCCGCCTCAATGAAAAATCGCTGAAGGTATGTTATAATAACAGTTGGTCTATTAGATAATAAACGGACGAATCATATAGAAATTACCATTATAAATGTGGAAAATCATGAAATAACAGAGGTGTTCATGTTGAAAATATCAACTAAGGGAAGATACGGGCTCACCATTATGATTGAACTTGCAAAAAAGCATGGGGAAGGCCCGACTTCATTAAAAAGCATCGCACAGACGAATAATCTGTCCGAGCATTATTTAGAGCAGCTGGTATCGCCGCTCAGAAATGCCGGTTTAGTGAAAAGCATCAGAGGCGCATACGGCGGATATGTATTAGGAAGCGAGCCAGATGCGATCACGGCGGGAGATATCATCCGTGTGCTTGAGGGGCCGATTAGTCCTGTTGAAGTGCTGGAAGACGAGGAGCCCGCCAAGCGTGAGCTCTGGATTCGTATACGTGATGCTGTGAAAGAGGTTTTAGACAGTACAACATTAGAAGATCTTGCCAGCTATACAGACGGAGAGCAAGAAGCTTATATGTTTTATATTTAGAACAGAGGTGCAGACATAATGGAACGGATTTATTTAGATCATGCCGCAACGTCTCCGATGGATGAGCGCGTGCTGGAAAAAATGATCCCTCATTTCTCCGGCAATTTCGGCAATCCATCCAGTATTCATTCATTTGGAAGGGAATCTCGAAAATGGGTGGACGAAGCAAGAGCGCAGATTGCAGCCGAAATCGGAGCGGCGGAGCAGGAGATCATTTTTACAAGCGGCGGGACAGAAGCTGATAACTTAGCCATTATGGGAACCGCGCTTGCAAGAAAAGATTTGGGCAGACACATCATTACGACAAAAATTGAGCATCACGCCGTGCTTCACGCTTGTGAAAAACTTGAGGAAGACGGATTTGAAGTTACGTATCTGGACGTTTGCCAAAATGGTAGAGTCAGTGCAAAACAGGTGAAAGAAGCACTGCGTGATGATACAATCCTTGTGACAGTGATGTATGGAAACAATGAAGTCGGGACAGTGCAGCCGATCGATGAAATCGGTGAGCTGCTGAAGGAACACCAGGCTTATTTTCATACCGATGCTGTTCAGGCATTCGGGTTGCTGCCAATTGATGTGAACAACAGCCATATCGACCTTCTGTCTGTTTCTGGGCACAAGCTCAACGGGCCAAAAGGGACAGGCTTTTTATATGCAAGTAAAGATGTGAAGCTTTCCCCGCTCTTATTTGGGGGAGAGCAAGAAAGAAAACGCCGTGCCGGAACAGAAAATGTTCCCGGCATTGTCGGGCTGAAAGAAGCCATCAAGCTGTCAAGTGAAGAACGGGACGAAAAAAACGAGAAGTATCAATCGTTTAAAACAATCATCGCCGACACGCTTGAAAATGCCGGTGTGGCATTCGAGATCAACGGGGAAAAAGAGCATTGCCTGCCGCATGTTCTGAACCTTTATTTCCCCGGTGTATCAGTGGAAGCGCTGCTGGTGAATCTGGATATGGCGGGAGTAGCTGTTTCAAGCGGATCAGCGTGCACGGCCGGTTCGGTCCTGCCGTCACATGTTCTGACTGCTATGTTCGGAGAAGAGAGTGACCGGCTGACGTCCTCAATTCGGATCAGCTTCGGCCTCGGCAATACCGCTGAGCAAGTGAAAACTGCTGCCAAACATGTGGCCGACGTTGTCAAACGGCTGACACAATAAGGCGGCTTAGTTATTGGAGTGATTGAAATTGGAAAAACGGCCGGAAGATACAAGAGTCGTCGTCGGTATGTCCGGCGGTGTAGACTCATCTGTGGCGGCCCTGCTGTTAAAAGAACAGGGCTATGATGTTATCGGAATCTTTATGAAAAACTGGGATGATACGGACGAAAACGGTTTTTGCACGGCGACAGAGGATTATGAAGATGTGATCCGCGTCTGCAACCAAATCGGAATCCCGTACTATGCCGTTAATTTTGAAAAGCAATATTATGAGAAGGTATTTCAATACTTCCTTGATGAATATAAAGCAGGCAGAACACCAAACCCGGATGTGCTGTGCAACAAAGAAATTAAATTCAAGGCGTTTTTGGAGCACGCTCTGTCACTTGGCGCAGACTTTCTAGCGACTGGCCACTATGCAAGGGTAGACAGAAGCGGCGGCAAAGTCAGAATGCTGCGAGGCATTGATGAAAACAAAGATCAAACGTACTTCTTGAATCAGCTGACAGAAGATACGCTTAGCAAAGTCATGTTCCCGATCGGCGAGCTTCAAAAAAGCCGTGTGCGTGAAATTGCCAAAGAAGCAGATCTTGCAACAGCGACGAAAAAAGACAGTACAGGCATCTGTTTTATCGGTGAACGCAACTTCAAAACATTTCTTAGCCAATATCTCCCTGCGCAACCGGGCGATATGATGACAATGGACGGCGAAGTTAAAGGACGCCATGACGGATTAATGTACTATACGATCGGACAGCGTCACGGACTTGGCATCGGCGGAAGCGGCGAGCCGTGGTTTGCGGTCGGTAAAGATCTTGAAAAGAACATCCTCTACGTGGATCAAGGGTTCCATAACCCGCTTCTTTATTCCGACAAAATTACAGCAACGAATATGAGCTGGGTTCGTCCGGATATCATGAAGGGCGAAGAGATTTCCTGCACGGCTAAATTCCGTTACCGTCAAGAAGATCATAAAGTGACGGTGCGCATGACGGGTGAAGGCGAAGCGGAAGTCATCTTCGATGAACAAGTCCGCGCTGTTACGCCGGGACAGGCCGTTGTCTTCTATGATGGCGAAGAATGCCTTGGCGGCGGAACAATTGATGATGTGTACAAAGACGGAACAAAATTGTGGTACGTATAAAAGATGAAAAACCTCAACACTGAGTTGGGGTTTTTTAATGAAAGGAAGATGATCGGTGGATTATAATCAACTCGGCATAGAGGCGATGCAGGAAGGCGATTACGAGAAAGCGGCAGAGGCATTTACAAAAGCGATTGAAGAAAATAAAGAAGACGCGATTCCGTATATTAACTTTGCAAACCTGCTTTCATCCGTAAACGAGCTGGAACGGGCGCTTGCGTTTTATGATAAAGCGCTTGAATTAGACAATAGCGCAGCCACTGCGTATTATGGGGCAGGAAATGTCTATGTGGTAAAAGAAAAATACAAAGAAGCGAAAGACATGTTTGAAAAGGCGCTTCGTGCTGGAATGGAAAACGGCGACCTGTTTTACATGCTCGGAACGGTTCTTATCAAGCTCGAGCAACCTAAGCTTGCACTGCCATATTTACAAAGAGCGGTTGAACTGAATGAGAATGATGCGGAAGCGCGCTTTCAATTTGGGATGTGCTTAGCAAACGAGGGCATGCTGGACGAAGCCCTCGGCCAGTTCACAGCTGTAACTGAGCTAAATCCGGGGCACGCTGATGCATTTTACAATGCCGGTGTCGCTTATGCATATAAAGAAAATCGAGAAAAAGCGCTAGAAATGCTGGACAAGGCGATTGCCATCCAGCCGGATCATATGCTTGCGCTTCATGCTAAAAAACTGATCGATCCATCATAACAGCACAGGAGGAGGGACAGCTCGTGCAGCAGCATCCGGATCAGCTTAACATGGAGGAAGAGCCCTATTTAAAAGGGACAGTCAACACAGTCATCTATCATAATGACACCAATTTATATACGGTTCTGAAAGTGAAAGTCAGAGAGACCTCCGAAGCCATTGAAGATAAAGCCGTATCCGTGACGGGCTACTTCCCTGCGCTTCAAGAAGAAGAGACTTACACATTTTACGGAAAGATCGTAACCCATCCAAAATTCGGGCTCCAATTTCAGGCGGAGCATTTCAAAAAGGAGATTCCGACGACTAAGGAAGGCATCATTCACTATTTATCGAGTGATTTGTTCGAGGGGATCGGCAAAAAAACAGCCGAAGAAATTGTGAAAAAACTGGGTGACAGCGCGATTAATAAAATACTAGCGGACGCTTCAGTGCTTTACGACGTTCCAAAGCTGTCAAAAAAGAAAGCTGACACGCTAGCCGGCGCCCTGCAGCGGCATCAGGGACTGGAACAAATCATGATATCCCTTAATCAGTTTGGATTCGGCCCGCAGCTGTCTATGAAAATCTATCAAGCCTATGAATCGGAGACGCTGGAAAAGATTCAGGAAAATCCTTATCAGCTTGTGAAAGATGTAGAAGGCATCGGGTTTGGAAAAGCGGATGAACTGGGCAGCAGAATGGGGCTTTCGGGTAATCATCCTGAGCGGGTAAAAGCTGCCATTTTATACACACTTGAAACAACTTGTCTGTCAGATGGGCATACGTACATAGAAACGGAACAGCTTATTATCGACACCCAATCACTGTTAAATCAAGCAAGAGAAGGGCAACGCATCTCAGAAATGGATGCAGCTAACGCGATTATCGCTCTGGGAGAAAATAAAGACATTGTCATAGAAGATGGCCGCTGTTATTTTCCATCTCTGTTCTACGCGGAACAAAATGTTGCAAAGCGCGTGAAACATATCGCAAGCCAAACTGATTATGACGACCAGTTTCCTGAATCAGAATTTCTGCTTGCTTTGGGAGAGCTGGAGGAACGGATGAACGTTCAGTATGCCCCCAGCCAGAAGGAAGCGATTCAAAAAGCCCTTTCCTCACCGATGCTGCTTTTAACGGGAGGCCCGGGAACAGGGAAAACGACGGTAATCAGAGGGATTGTGGAATTGTACGGAGAGCTTCATGGTGTGTCGCTAGACCCGTCAGCTTATAAAAAGGATGAAGCTTTTCCGATTGTATTGGCCGCACCGACAGGGAGAGCGGCGAAACGGATGAGTGAATCAACGGGCCTTCCGGCAGTCACGATTCACAGGCTCCTTGGCTGGAATGGCGCAGAGGGCTTTACCCATACAGAGGATCAGCCGATCGAAGGGAAGCTGTTAATCATCGATGAAGCGAGTATGCTTGATATATGGCTTGCAAACCATATGTTCAAGGCGATCCCTGATCATATTCAAATCATCATTGTGGGAGACGAAGATCAGCTGCCTTCTGTCGGTCCGGGCCAAGTGCTGAGAGACCTTTTGGCATCTCAGGTGATACCCACTGTGAGACTGACAGATATTTACCGCCAGGCGGAAGGATCATCAATCGTCGAGCTTGCCCACCAGATGAAAAATGGTTTGCTGCCAAACAATTTGACTGCCCCGACGAAGGACCGTTCCTTTATTCGCTGCGGAGGATCGCAAATTAAAGAGGTAGTTGAAAAGGTCGTCGCTAATGCATTGAAAAAAGGCTATACGGCAAAGGACATTCAGGTTCTCGCTCCGATGTACAGAGGAAAAGCCGGGATCAATGAACTAAATGTAATGCTGCAGGACATTTTAAATCCTCCTAAAGAAAAACGGAGGGAATTGAAGTTCGGAGATGTTGTCTACAGAACCGGAGATAAAATTTTGCAGCTCGTCAATCAGCCGGAAAACAATGTATTCAACGGAGATATTGGCGAAATTACGTCGATATTTTATGCGAAGGAAAATACAGAAAAAGAAGATATGGCTGTCGTTTCTTTTGACGGGAATGAAATGACGTTTACGAAAAAAGACTTTAACCAGTTTACACACGCGTATTGCTGCTCTATTCATAAATCGCAGGGAAGTGAATTTCCGATTGTGGTTTTGCCTGTGGTGAAAGGCTATTATAGAATGCTCAGAAGAAACCTTCTTTATACTGCGATTACAAGAGCGAAGAAGTTTCTCATTTTATGCGGAGAAGAGGAGGCGCTGGAGTGGGGCGTGAAAAATAATGACGCAACGGTCAGGCAGACCGCCTTGAGAAACAGGCTCTCAATACAGATTGAGGAAATGGATGCTGAGCTTGAGGCTTTGCAAAAAGAGCTCCCATTCAGCGTACACGATGCCAATATTGGTATGGAAGGCATTACACCATTCGATTTTATGAAAGAAGGACAGCTGTAAAAAAGCTCCCGCGCTGCGGGAGTTTTTTTATTTTGCGGTGGAAGTGATTTCATCGTATGAGTCTAAGGTGCAAAGCAAAACCTAAGCTTGTTCAACAAAAGGTGGTTGATCACACTTTGAGAACATGCCATGAGATAGAAGGATTCCCAGTATACTCAGAACGAACTTCTTGTTATCTTGGGACAATTTCCGATATTTGTTTTTCTCTTAAGGGAGATTGTCTCGGGTTTATTCTTGCACAAAAACGGTTTTTGCATCATCATCACGCGTTATTACGGGCGTGTGATATTTCTTGCATTCTTGATGACCGCATATTGGTCTCGATCAGTTCAGATCAGCTTCTGCCTCTTCCGAAATCATGCTTCACATACGAGCAGATGAAAATGAAGCTTGTAAAATCGCAAGAGGGGGATATATTGGGGATGCTGGAAGATGTATACTTTTGTTTGGACAGGGGCATAATCGTAGCATATGAACTCTCGGACGGTTTCTTTTCTGATCTGGCGGGAAGCAAGCATCAGATCCAAAGAGCGGATTCGCTTGTCGAGGTGCGGAAAGACGAGATCGTTCTGAACGGATAGAGGTGTGAGATATGCTTATATGCCCGAACTGCAAAAGTAAGGATATCGGGAAAATCGGCGTGAACCAATATTATTGCTGGAGCTGTTTTATTGAACTGACAGTAGCCAAAGGGAAGATTGCAACTCATCAGGTGGAAGAAGACGGAACGTTAAGCAGCTTAGATGATTTGTTTTCTGAGGATGAACGCAGCATCAATTTTTAATGATGAAGGGAGATGCGCAGGATGAATCGGACGATGACTTCTCTTTTGGCATTGGGAGCCGGGGCTCTCGTGTACCGAATGACGACTCAATCCGACATGCTGAATAATCGAAGCATGAAGCGGATGAGAAGAAGAATAACGAAAATGTTTTAAGTGAAAAAGGATACTCTCCGGAAGAGTATCCTTTTTGTTATAAGGAGAGAGAATAATTCGCACCGTTCCTCAAAAGATATAGAAGAGGTGAAAGCAGATGCTTCAAAAACCGGTGCAGCTTTTGTTGTGGGTGGCCATTTGTTTGCTGGTCCTGTTAACAGTCTACGTCTTTTTTATGCTTGATGTGTTATGGTCGCCCTTTTGGCTCGTCATAAAAACAATCTTTATTCCCTTGATCATTTCCATTTTTATTTCTTATTTATTGCTCCCGGTCACGGAGTGGCTGCACGGCAAAGGATTGCCGAGGACCTTGAGCATCTTGGTGATTTATGTTCTTTTTTTTGGTGGAATTGGCTGGGCGCTGTATAAAGGGGTGCCTGTTTTAATTGTGCAGCTGACGGATTTATCAGAGAATATCCCTATGTTTGCTGATACGTATAACGGGCTCCTTCTTCATGTGCATAACCATACTGATGACTGGCCGGACGGCATGCACCATCGGATAGATAAAATGATCCGCCAGACGGAGGCGTTTTTCGCGGGAGCGATCGAGGGTGCAATCAGCGGAATTCGCAACGTGCTTGATTATTTCATCATTGCGGCAACAATCCCTTTTCTCGTGTTTTATATGGTAAAGGATATTGAGTTGATGAAAAAGACGGTATGGTACTTGACTCCGAAGTCGTGGAGAAAGCGGGGCAGCGCCTTCTTGCGGGATGTGGATGACTCTCTTGGCGATTACGTCCGCGGCCAGCTTCTGGTCTGTTTCATTCTCGGCGTGCTGGCGGGCGTTACATTCTGGATATTTGGGCTTCCATATCCGTTGATCTTAGGCCTAATTTCAGGGATAACGAATGTCATACCTTATTTTGGTCCGTTTATCGGAGCGGTTCCTGCGCTTTTAATTGCGATGACGATCTCAGTGAATGCGATACTTGTTGTGGTGATTACAGTGTTTACTCTGCAGTTTATGGAAGGGAATATCCTCAGTCCGTTCATTGTCGGAAGAAGCCTTAAAATGCATCCTGTCATCATCATGCTTGCGCTGCTTGCCGGAGGAGAGCTTGCGGGAATCGTCGGGATGATTCTGGCTGTTCCTGCGACGGCTGTTTTAAAAGTGATGATGATCCATTTTTTGCGGATGAGGACGGAGCATTGACATTGACGTGCAGCTTGTCTATAATTTCTCGTAGAATACATACGAATCTCGAGTGACGGATCCGAGTACGCCGAAGCCCTGTTAAAGAGAGAAGCTCCGCAAGCTGAAAGGAGCTTTATCAGAAGATCGGAGGAAGCTAATCCTGAGTGCAGTTAATCACTGCCGCACATCCTGCGTTACAGGGTAAAAGGTGACGGGCGAATGATAAATAAAGCCCGTAATCAGGGTGGTACCGCGAGACAGCTCTCGTCCCTGTGTAAACGTGTGGTTTGCATAGGGGGAGGGCTTTTTTGCTGTCACTAAAGAGAATTTCGATTTTTATAGAGGAGGAAATACAATGAAACACTTAACTTCTGCTGAAGTTCGTCAAATGTTTTTGGATTTCTTTAAAGAAAAAGGACATGCGGTAGAGCCAAGCGCATCATTAGTGCCACATGAGGATCCTTCACTGCTTTGGATCAACAGCGGTGTTGCGACACTGAAAAAATATTTTGACGGCCGTGTCGTTCCGGAAAATCCAAGAATCGTAAACGCTCAAAAAGCGATCAGAACAAACGATATAGAAAATGTAGGTAAAACTGCGCGCCATCATACATTCTTTGAAATGCTCGGAAACTTTTCCATTGGCGATTATTTCAAAGAAGAAGCCATTACATGGGCTTGGGAGTTTTTAACGAGTGACAAGTGGATCGGTTTCGACAAAGAGCTTCTCTCTGTTACGGTTCACCCTGAGGATGAAGAGGCGTATGAGTACTGGGCGAAAAAAATCGGTATTCCTGAGGACAGAATTATCCGTCTGGAAGGGAACTTCTGGGACATCGGTGAAGGACCGAGCGGACCGAACACAGAGATCTTCTACGACCGCGGTGAAGCATACGGAAATGATCCGGAAGATCCGGAGCTTTACCCAGGCGGAGAAAACGACCGTTACCTGGAAGTATGGAATCTTGTGTTCTCTGAGTTCAACCATAACCCTGACGGCACGTACACGCCGCTTCCGAAGAAAAACATTGATACGGGCATGGGGCTTGAAAGAATGGTATCTGTCATCCAGAATGTTCCGACAAACTTTGATACCGATTTATTTGTTCCGATCATCAAAGCAACAGAAAGCATTTCTGGTGAAACATATGGCAAAGACAATGTGAAAGATACTGCGTTTAAAGTGATTGCCGACCACATCAGAACGGTCGCCTTTGCTGTCAGTGACGGGGCGCTGCCGTCCAATGAAGGCCGCGGCTATGTCTTAAGACGCTTATTGCGCCGGGCAGTGCGTTATGCCAAAACAATCAACATCCACCGTCCGTTTATGTACGACTTAGTGCCGGTTGTCGCTGAAATCATGGCTGATTTCTATCCTGAAGTAAAAGAGAAAGCGGATTTTATCGCAAAAGTCATCAAAACTGAAGAAGAGCGCTTCCACGAAACTCTTAACGAAGGGCTTGCGATCCTGTCAGAAATGATCAAAAAAGAAAAAGGCAAGGGCAGCAGCGTTATTTCAGGGGCCGATGTGTTTAAACTGTACGATACGTATGGATTCCCAGTTGAACTGACGGAAGAATACGCCGAAGACGAGAATATGACGGTTGACCATGAAGGCTTTGAAGAAGAAATGAATCAGCAGCGTGAACGGGCAAGAAACGCCCGCCAGGATGTCGGCAGCATGCAGGTGCAGGGCGGCGCATTGCGCGACGTGACCGATGAAAGCACATTTGTCGGCTACTCTCAAACAAAAGCTGATGCCAGTGTCATCGTGCTTCTTCAAGACGGCCAATTCATTGAAGAGGCTCATGAAGGAGACAGCGTTCAAGTGATTCTTGATGAAACACCGTTCTATGCAGAAAGCGGCGGCCAAATCGGCGATAAAGGCTATCTCCGCAGCGAACAGGCAGTGGTAAGAATTAAAGATGTACAAAAAGCGCCGAACGGCCAGCATGTGCATGAAGGTGTTGTGGAAAGCGGCACTGTTCAAAAAGGCCTGCATGTTACTGCTGAAGTTGAAGACCATATGAGAAGCGGCGTCATTAAAAACCATACGGCAACGCATTTATTGCATCAGGCACTAAAAGACGTTCTTGGAACTCATGTCAATCAGGCGGGATCTCTTGTGACTGAAAACCGCCTTCGTTTTGATTTCTCGCACTTTGGTCAAGTGACAAAAGAAGAGCTTGAACAAATTGAAAGAATCGTAAACGAAAAGATCTGGGCGAGCATCCCGGTCAGCATTGATTTGAAACCGATCGCTGAAGCAAAAGAAATGGGCGCGATGGCTCTGTTCGGCGAAAAATACGGCGACATTGTCCGTGTCGTTCAAGTCGGAGATTACAGTTTAGAGCTGTGCGGCGGATGCCATGTCAGAAACACAGCGGAAATCGGCTTGTTTAAAGTGGCTTCTGAATCTGGAATCGGCGCGGGCACAAGACGGATTGAAGCTGTAACGGGGCAAGGCGCTTACGAAGAAATGAACAGCCAAATTTCAGTATTGAAGCACGCTGCTGACGAGCTGAAAACAAATATCAAAGAAGTGCCGAAACGGGTTGCGGCTCTGCAGGCTGAACTGAAGGAAGCACAAAGAGAAAATGAATCTCTTCTTGCGAAACTAGGCAACGTGGAAGCAGGAGCGATTCTGTCAAAAGTGAAAAATGTTGACGGTGTGAGTGTGCTTGCGGAAAAAGTAAATGCGAAAGACATGAATCATCTCCGCACAATGGTGGACGAACTGAAAGCGAAGATTGGATCTGCGGTGATTGTGCTCGGTGCGGTACAAAACGATAAAGTCAATATTTCCGCCGGCGTAACAAAGGATCTCATTGAGAAAGGCCTACATGCCGGCAAGCTGGTCAAACAAGCTGCGGAAGTTTGCGGCGGTGGCGGCGGAGGCCGTCCGGATATGGCGCAGGCAGGCGGCAAACAGCCGGAAAAATTAGAAGAAGCTTTGACTTCTGTAGAAGATTGGGTGAAATCCGTTTTATAATTTGCCCATGTAGTGTAGAATGATGGTAAGATTAGGACCCCAGGCTGAACTTTGCCTGCGAATTTGGGAAAGAGGTGCAAAACGGTGAGCTCGTTTGATAAAACGATGAAATTTAATTTCTCCGATGATTCTGCTGAGACTAACGTAAATGAAGTGCTGATTACAGTGTATGACGCGCTTCAGGAAAAGGGCTACAATCCAATCAATCAGATTGTCGGATACTTGCTGTCAGGTGATCCCGCTTATATTCCTAGGCATCGTGACGCTCGTAATTTAATTCGCAAACTTGAAAGAGACGAATTAATCGAGGAATTGGTGAAGTCTTATTTAGAACAGCATAAAGAGGCGTAAAAAAGATGAGAATATTAGGACTCGATTTAGGAACCAAAACACTCGGTGTTGCTCTGAGCGACGAAATGGGCTGGACTGCTCAGGGCATTGAGACCATAAAGATCAATGAAGCTGAAGGCGATTATGGTTTTTCCCGTTTATCTGATCTGATTCAGGAGTATACTATAGATAAAATCGTGCTCGGCTTTCCTAAGAATATGAACGGAACAGTCGGCCCGAGAGGCGAAGCCAGCCAAACATTTGCGAAAATGCTTGAAACAACGTACAATGTTCCTGTTGTGCTGTGGGACGAGCGTCTTACCACAATGGCGGCTGAAAAAATGCTGATTGCCGCTGATGTCAGCAGGCAAAAACGAAAAAAAGTCATTGATAAAATGGCGGCTGTTATGATTTTGCAAGGATATCTTGACAGTTTAAATTAAAGCCAGGGGTGAAGAAAATGGAACACGGCGAAAATAATATTACAATTGTTGACGATCAAGGAAATGAACAGCTTTGTGAAGTGCTGTTTACATTTGAAAACGAAGAGTTTGGGAAGTCTTATGTGCTGTACTACCCAATGGAAGCAAAAGATGATGAAGAAGTAGAAATTCTTGCTTCCAGCTTCACGCCAAACGAAGGCAGTGAAAACGGTGAGCTACATCCGATCGAAACTGACGAAGAATGGGATATGATTGAAGAAACCCTTAACACATTCTTAGCGGACGAAGACGAAGAATAAAACACCGCGCCAAAGCCGGAGCCATACTGCTCCGGCTTTTTTTATGCTGTATAAGGCCTCTTTCACCCTTGTTTTGTAATAAATTGCCGAAATCCAATGAATCATGTAGTATAAGAGCTGATGGGAGGAGACCTAATGTATATCAATCAGCAAAAAAAATCATTCTTCAATAAAAAAAGAATCATACTGTCTTCCATTATAGTGCTGCTTCTCATCATTGGCGGGGCATTTTTATATGGGAAAACATTGCTTGAACCTGTTGAAAAAGACAGTGAAACGACAGTTAACATCAACATTCCGAGCGGCTCGTCTGTTTCGGCCATCGCATCGATATTGAAGAAAAACGATGTCATAAAAAGTGAGAAGGCATTTCAGTATTATGTCAAATATAAAGGCGCTTCCGGGTTTCAGGCGGGATTCTACCATTTGAATAAAGGAATGGATGTAGATGCCATTATTCATAAGCTGACGAGCGGGGCTACAGGCTATGCATTTCAAATTACGGCAACTGAGGGAGCGCAGCTGACACAAATCGCGGCCGCTATTGCTGATGAAACGAAATACTCTAAAAAACAAGTCATGGCGAAGCTGGACGATGAAACATTTATTAATCAGCTGAAGAAAGAATTCCCGGGCACTATTACAAACGATGTTTTCAATAAAAACATTAAGCATCCGCTGGAAGGGTACCTATTCCCGGCTACATACCCTTTTCATGATCCAGACACGTCACTTGAAGACATCATCACGGCAATGGTTAAACAGACAAATTCTTATGTCGAAACATACAAAGCAGAAATGAAGAAAAATAAACTTTCCGTGCATAAGCTGCTGACGATGGCTTCTTTGATTGAAGAAGAAGCGACTGAAAAAGTCGATCGCCATAAAATTGCGAGCGTCTTTTATAACCGTCTGAAGAAGAAAATGCCGCTCCAAACAGATCCGACCGTGCTATACGCGGCAGGCAAGCATAAAGATCGTGTTCTTTATAAGGATTTGGAAATCGATTCACCGTACAATACGTATAAAAACCCGGGATTGACGCCAGGACCGATTGCCAACGCCGGCATGTCGTCATGGGAAGCGGCGTTGCATCCAGATCAAACGGACTATCTGTACTTCTTGGCTAAATCAAGTGGTGAGGTTGTATTTACAAAAACGTTAAAAGAGCATAATAAAGCAAAAGAAAAATACATTTTCTCAAAAAATGAGCAATAAAAGGGGAGCAAAAAGCTCTCCTTTTGTTCGCTTTCCGCAAGGTTTTATGATAAAATATATCGGGTTGTTTACCGATGTATCATGACGTATTCAGAGAGTGTCCTGTGTAAAAAGACTGGGGCACTCCTTTTTAGAACGGGAGGCTGTTTGTAGTGACTGACCGGTATGAACAAATAAATGACTATATAGAAGCATTATTGAAGCCTCGGCCGGAAAACGTGAAGAAGCTTGAAGCATATGCAGATGAACATCATGTCCCAATTATGGAAAAAGCGGGCATGGCGGTGCTGCTTCAAATTTTGTCTGTGAAACAGCCGAAAAAAATACTAGAAATCGGAACGGCCATTGGTTATTCCGCCATTCGTATGGCGCTGGAGCTGCCGTCTGCCGAAATATATACAATTGAACGCAATGAGAAACGGCATGAAGAAGCGGTAAACAATATCAAGGAGTTTCAGCTTGATGACCGGATTCATGTTTTTTACGGAGACGCGCTTGAATTAGCCGCCGCCGTTCATGTAACCGCGCCTTACGATGTCATTTTTATTGACGCTGCAAAAGGTCAGTATCAAAACTTTTTTCATTTATATGAACCGATGCTTTCGCCGGACGGGGTGATTATAACAGACAATGTGCTGTTTAAAGGTCTGGTGGCAGAGGATTACAGCAAAATAGAACCGAAAAGAAGGCGCAGGCTGATAGCAAAAATTGATGAATATAATCATTGGCTGATGAATCATCCGGATTATCAAACTGCGATTATTCCAGTCGGGGACGGACTTGCGATTAGTAAAAAGAAGAGGTGAACGTCATGAAAAAACCAGAGCTCTTAGTAACGCCGACGAGTACGGCGGACATTTTGCCGCTGATACAGGCGGGGGCAACTGCGTTTTTAGTTGGGGAACAGAGATACGGCTTGAGATTAGCCGGGGAATTTTCTCGTGAAGATGTAACAAAAGCTGTAGAGATCGCTCACAAAGAAGGGGCAAAAGTATACGTTGCTGTAAATGCCATTTTCCATAACGATAAAGTGGGAGAGCTTGGCGAATATCTGGCTTATTTAGCGGAAACCGGTGTCGATGCAGCCGTGTTTGGCGATCCTGCCGTGCTTATGGCTGCTCGTGAATCTGCGCCTGACCTGAAGCTTCATTGGAGCACAGAAACGACAGGCACCAACTACTATACATGCAACTACTGGGGACGCAAAGGCGCGGCGCGTTCTGTGCTTGCCAGAGAGTTAAACATGGACAGTATGGTGGAGATCAAAGAAAACGCCGAAGTCGAAATTGAAATCCAGGTGCATGGAATGACGTGCATGTTCCAATCGAAGCGTTCTTTGATTGGAAACTATTTTGAATACCAAGGCAAAGTCATGGACATTGAAGGAAAGAAAAAGGAATCGGGCATGTTTTTGCACGATAAAGAACGTGACAATAAATATCCGATTTTCGAAGATGAAAACGGCACGCACATCATGAGCCCGAACGATGTGTGCATCATTGATGAGCTCGAAGAATTGATAGATGCCGGCATTGATTCTTTCCAAATCGACGGTGTCCTGAAAACGTCTGAATACTTAATAGAAGTCACCAAAATGTACAGAGAAGCCATTGATCTGTGTGTGGAAAACCGTGACGAATATGAAGCGAAAAAAGAAGACTGGATCGAACGCATTGAAAGCATCCAGCCAGTAAACAGAAAAATCGATACCGGATTCTTCTTCAAAGAAACGGTTTATTAATCAAAAGGAGGTTAAGCTATGACTGCCGTAAATGATAAGATATCCAAAATTGTCAATGGTAAGCGTGTGATTACGAAAAAGCCCGAGCTTCTCGCACCCGCGGGTAATCTTGAAAAGCTGAAAATTGCTGTTCATTACGGAGCGGACGCGGTCTTTATCGGAGGACAGGAATACGGTCTGCGCTCAAATGCCGATAACTTTACGATCGAAGAAATTGCAGAAGGCGTAGAATTCGCGAAACAATATGGCGCAAAGATTTACGTGACGACGAATATTTTCGCCCATAATGAAAACATGGACGGGCTAGAAGAATATTTAAAAGCGCTTGGAGACGCCAACGTCGCCGGCATCATTGTGGCAGATCCGCTTATTATCGAAACATGCCGCAGAGTGGCGCCGAATGTTGAGGTTCACTTGAGCACGCAGCAGTCTCTTTCAAACTGGAAGGCTGTCCAGTTCTGGAAGGAAGAAGGCCTTGACCGCGTTGTGCTTGCACGTGAAACAAGCGCTCTCGAAATCAGAGAAATGAAAGAAAAGGTAGATATCGAAATCGAATCCTTTATTCACGGCGCGATGTGTATCGCATATTCCGGCCGCTGCGTGTTGAGCAATCACATGACAGCGCGGGATTCCAACCGCGGAGGCTGCTGCCAGTCATGCCGCTGGGATTATGATCTGTATCAAACAGACGGTGCCAACGCCGTCGCTTTGTATGGTGGAGAAGATGCGCCATTTGCAATGAGCCCTAAAGATTTGAAACTGATTGAATCCATTCCGAAAATGATCGAAATGGGCATCGACAGCTTAAAGATTGAAGGACGCATGAAGTCAATTCACTATGTAGCGACAGTTGTCAGCGTATACCGCAAAGTCATTGACGCTTATTGCGCTGATCCGGATCACTTTGTGATTCAAAAAGAATGGCTTGAAGAGCTTGATAAGTGCGCCAACCGGGACACTGCGACAGCTTTCTTTGAAGGAACGCCAGGCTATGAAGAGCAAATGTTCGGCGAGCACGCCAAAAAAACGACGTTTGATTTTGTCGGCTTGGTGCTGAATTATGACGAAGACACACAAATGGTCACGCTTCAGCAGCGTAATTTCTTCAAAAAAGGCGACGAAGTGGAATTTTTCGGTCCGGAAATTGAAAACTTTACACATACGATTGAAGCCATTTGGGACGAAGACGGAAATGAGCTAGATGCTGCCCGCCATCCCCTGCAAATTGTCAAATTCAAACTAGACAAAAAGATTTATCCGAGCAACATGATGAGAAAGGGGAAGTAACAACCCATGGGTAAGAATCCAGTAGTCATTGGAATCGCAGGAGGTTCCGGTTCAGGAAAAACGAGTGTCACACGGTCCATTTATGAACAATTTAAAGGGCACTCGATTTTAATGATCCAGCAAGACCTTTATTATAAAGACCAAAGCCATCTTCCATTTGAAGAAAGGCTGAACACAAACTATGATCATCCGCTTGCGTTTGATAATGACTATTTAATCGAGCATATTCAAGATCTATTGAATTACCGCCCGATTGAAAAGCCGATTTACGACTATAAGCTTCACACACGTTCAGAAGAAACGGTTCACGTAGAGCCAAAGGATGTTATTATCCTTGAAGGCATTCTTGTTCTTGAAGACAAAAGACTCCGTGATCTGATGGATATCAAGCTTTACGTGGATACAGACGCTGACTTGCGTATCATCAGACGGATTATGAGAGATATTAATGAGCGCGGCCGCTCTATTGATTCTGTCATTGAACAATATGTGTCAGTTGTCCGCCCGATGCATAACCAATTCGTTGAACCGACAAAACGATACGCTGATATTATTATCCCGGAAGGCGGACAGAATCACGTCGCGATTGATCTGATGGTCACGAAAATACAGACCATCCTTGAACAAAACGCGATTTTGTAATACCATAGCATAGACATAAATAACTCTGACCATATTATGTATAGGCAGGAAGGGGATGTGCGAATTCCCTTCTTTCCCTGTTTATAAACGCGAAATATTTGCAGAACGACAAGATTCAGTTTAAGATAAACAGTACCTATATGGGAGAGAAGAACGAGGACTGCCCTGTGTTCTCATTCTTGAATTTTTTAGTTTATGCTCTCATACATAATCGAAGATGTTGAGGGACAACCAGAAGGAGTGAAGGGACATGGCACAAGAGAAAGTTTTTCCTATGACTGAAGAAGGAAAACAAAAACTTGAACAAGAATTGGAATATTTGAAAACGGTTAAACGAAAAGAAGTAGTAGAGCGCATCAAAATTGCGAGAAGTTTCGGAGACCTTTCCGAGAACTCTGAATACGATTCAGCAAAAGAAGAGCAGGCATTCGTAGAGGGCCGTGTAACGACTCTAGAAAATATGATCCGCAACGCGAAAATCATTGAAGATGACGGCGGCTCTAACGTTGTCGGTTTGGGTAAAACGGTTACTTTCGTCGAATTGCCTGACGGTGAAGAAGAATCATATACAATCGTTGGAAGCGCTGAAGCTGATCCGTTTGAAGGGAAAATCTCAAACGACTCACCGATCGCAAAAAGCCTGCTGGGCAAAAAAGTCGATGATGAAGTCACAGTTCAAACACCGGGCGGAGAAATGCTCGTGAAAATTGTGAAAATTTCATAATATCCGTTTAGCGGATAAACACCTCGTCCACAATGTGGGTGAGGTGTTTTTTTATGAAGATATCGAAACGAATGAAGCTGGCAGTCATCGCTTTTTTGATCGTGTTTTTTTTGCTGTTGCTGCGGCTGGCGGAAATCCAGCTGTTTTTCACCGAATCATTTTCTAAAAAGAAAATCAATTTGATCCAGGAAAGTGTGAAACAGCGGACGGAGGAAGTGCTCATTTCTGACGGAAGAGGTTCCTTTTTAGATCGAAACGGGCAGGCGCTGACCGGAAAAAGCGAGCCTGCAGTTGTTTTGTTCCCTTTTCTGCTGACGCAGGATTGGCCGATCAAAAAAGTTGCGGACATCCTCGGCATGTCTGAAGATGAATTGCACCAGACACTCACAAAAGCAAAAAAACCGGTCATTTTGCATCAAAGGAAAATCAAAACACTTTCGAAACAATCCATTACAAAAATCAATTCTTTGAAATATCCCGGCATTTACGGCGTATATATGGAGAATGAAGCCAAGCCAAGCCTTGCTTCACATACGATAGGAAGCACAAATCAAGATCCGGCGCTTCTCCGGAAGAAATATCCTGACCAGGAGAACCTCCCAATTACAACGAAAATCGGAACAACCGGCTTAGAACGGACATTCGATGAGTTTTTGCTTCCAGAACAAGATACAAAACTTTTATATCATGTGGACGGAAGAGGAAATCCTTTGTTTGGCATGGACGTCAAATATACAGCTGAAGCCAATACGTTTTATCCGCTCCAGGTCAAAACAACGATCGATCAAAGCATTCAAAAAGCGATGGAGGAGGTATTGGATGAACAGGGGCTGAAAAAAGGAGGAGCTGTGCTGCTGGACATCGAAAATAGCAGTGTTCTGGGAATTGTAAGCAAACCGAATGCGGATGTGTCCCGGCAAAACACGCTTCAAAATTACATGCTGACGCCAATCTATCCCGGTTCTGTTTTTAAAACAGTCATTGCCGCAGCTGCAATCGAAAATGATACGGTGAAGCCGAGTCAAACCTTTAATTGCAATTTAAACCTGTATGGGGAACCGGGCGACGACAAAGGAACCTTGTCTTTTGATGAAAGTTTTGCCCAGAGCTGCAATTACACATTTACCAGTCTTGCAGAACAATTAATGAAAAAAGACAGCTCGGTTATTGAAGATATGGCAGAAAAGCTGGCTCTCACAGATCGGGCAGGCTGGGAAGGAAAACTGTATCACGAATCAAATTTCCGTCAATTGTATAATGAAAAAAGCGGCGTGGTTTGGGGGGATGAAAAAGACAAATCAGTCAAAAAAGCCATTGCGCAAACAGCGATCGGGCAGAAAAATGTGAAGGTAACGCCGCTCGAGGTAGCCAATATGATGGCGGCCATCGCCCGTGGCGGAGAAAAGCGGCAGGTGAAAATCGCTGAACAAATTGAATATAAAAACGGCACAACGCTCGCCAAGTTTAAAGATCAGAAGCTCAGCGGAGAAACGATAGACAAATATACGGCACAGCAGCTTCAAAAAATGCTGCGGCGGGTGGTGGAATCTCCTTCCGGAACGGGCAGAAGGTTTCAGGATCTTCCGTATACTGTAGCAGGGAAGTCAGGTACAGCCCAGACAGGCAAGCTTTCAAAAGAGCAAAAAGCACTCTATGAAAAATGGTTTGCCGGATATTTTCCGGCTGATAAGCCGAAATACGCTCTTGTCGTTTTACACATGGATACGCCGGGGGATAAGGCTCTGACAAATTCCGTGTTTTATGATATTGTTAAAAAAGTACACGAAATTGAAATCAATCAGAAATAGAACAACTTCTCAGCACATGGTAAAATATATGCTGAGCCAAGAGGGATAAAGGAGTGCAGAATTATTGAGCAATAATCAATCTCGTTATGAAAACCGTGATAAGCGCAGGAAAACTAATTTAGTGCTTAACATTTTAATTGCAATCGTATCCATACTAATCGTCGTGGTAGCAGCTAATCTCTTCATTAACAGTCCTTCTAGCAAAGATGTCAGCAAGGATTCTGAAACGGCGCAAAAACAAGAATCTCCGGCTTCAGGAAAGACGGAAAAGAAATCGGATGAGGATATAAAAGACAACAAGAAAGATACATCTGACAGCGAAAAGGATGCTGAGAAGTCTTCTGATTCAGACTCAGATTCGAAAAAAGATGACTCTTCTAAAGATGATGACTCTGATTCCGATTCAGACTCAAGCTCAGATGCCCCGCTTAAAGACGCAAAAGTAACAGAAGGTGGCTCATCAAGCGATGTGGAAAAAACGTATGAAAATTCTGATTGGAAAGCAGTCGGAACTGAGCAGACGGGCGAACATGCCGCCACTTATGACTCAAGCTCACAAGACTGGGCTGAGATGCTGAAAGCCATTTCATATGCAACCGGTGTTTCAAAAGATAACATGACGGTGCTCTGGCTTGGGAATAACGGCAGCCCTCAGGATGCCAAAGGCAAGATTTTAGACAAGACGACCGGAGATAAATATCAAGTCACGATTACATGGGTTGATGACAAAGGCTGGAAGCCGACAAAAGTAGAAAAACTAAAATAAACAAAGCAGCCGGTCTAGAACCGGCTGCTCAGATTGTTGACAAAAAGCTAAAATGGTGTTCATTTTAGCTTTTTGTCATCTTTTCAGCGTGATTGAAAACCCTTGAAGTCTAGGAAGGACGAGCATCGAAGCACAGCGAATATCGGGATTCGTGAGCATCGACGCGCAGGCCTGACAACGAATGCGAGGGTTTGTCGACACGCTGAACAGCCGGTTTAGAGCCGGCTGCTTTTGTTTTAGGCTTCAGCTGCGAAATGAACAACCGCGCTGTACAATATTCTACCGTCTGCCACAGCGGTCTGGTGTGAAACAGACTTCACCCGGAGCATGATGGCTTTATTGTTTTCAATTTGTGCATTGATTTTCTTTTCAAGCTCCTGCAATGAAGCCGCTTCGAAAAATTCCACTTTGTCTATTATCAAATCTAATTGAAAATTCATCTCTCGGCCCTCCAGCTTTCACAAGTCATATGAAGTATAAGCTTTTTTGCCGTAAACGCGCAATATCGTTGGCATAAAATACACAAAGTGTTTTAGTACCTCCTTTTCAGAAGATGTGGTATGATAGGAACTGTTCCATCATTAATTCATAGTATACTTATAGGAATTATAAAATATGGAGTGTGACAAATATGGGACGTGAATTTATCCCTCTTTTTGAAGATTGGGCAGCAACTTATGATCAAACAGTACAAGGTTTTGATGTTCAGTATAAAGAAGCGTTCAGAGGCTATGATGATATTCTTCATGCGATCGTCAGCAGGTCTGGAACACATGTGTTAGAATTTGGCCCGGGGACGGGGAATTTGACAGCTAAGCTGCTGGAGGCGGGCAAATCTGTATTTGGAATCGAACCCTCTCCCGCAATGCGCAAATTGGCTTCTGACAAGCTTTCAGGCAGGGTGGAAATCGTTGACGGAGACTTCTTGACATTTCACGAGCCCCCATTTCAGGCTGACACAATTGTCAGTTCATATGCTTTTCATCATTTGACCGACGAAGAAAAGCAGGCTGCCATAAAGCAATATGGCAAATACCTTCACTTGCATGATAAAATAGTGTTTGCCGATACCGTCTTTGAAGATGCGCAAGCGTATCAACAGGCTATTGATAAAGCCCGTTCTCAAGGCTTCTATCAGCTGGCAAATGATTTAGAGACGGAGCATTATCCCACATTGGATGCGTTGAAAGAGATGTTTACAGCTGAAGGTTTTGCAGTTCAATTCACTCAGCAAAACGATTTTGTGTGGATAATGGAGGCGATCAAACGGTAAAGTGAAGGGAATGTGAATAAATGAAACTAGCAGTTATCGGAGCAATGGAAGAGGAAGTTACGATCCTGAGAAGCAAACTTGAACATGCAAAAACAGAAACAATCGCACACTGTGAATTTACAACAGGTGAATATGAAGGAACTGAAGTGATTCTTTTAAAATCAGGAATTGGAAAAGTAAATGCTGCCATCAGCACAACGCTTTTGCTTGATCGTTACAAGCCTGATTATGTCATTAACACAGGCTCAGCGGGCGGATTTCATCATACACTGAATGTAGGAGATGTCGTCATTTCAACTGACGTTCGCCATCATGATGTAGATGTAACGGCCTTTGACTATGAATACGGTCAGGTGCCGGGTCTTCCTGCTGCTTATGATTCAGACGAAAAGCTGATCAGCATTACAGAAGAAGCGATTTCTGAACTCGACGGCATTCAGGTTGCGAAAGGAACGATCGCAACAGGCGATTCTTTCATGAACGATCCGAAGCGGGTTGAAGAGGTGCGTGCGAGATTTTCTGATCTGTACGCGGTTGAAATGGAGGCTGCGGCAGTGGCTCAAGTATGCCATCAATTTAAAACGCCGTTTGTCGTCATCAGAGCGTTATCTGATATCGCAGGAAAAGAATCACATGTGTCTTTTGACCAATTTTTAGAGCAGGCTGCTGTCAATTCAACAGAGCTTGTGTTAAAGGTGATTAAACGAATTCATTAAAAACGGGGGAGCGTTCTCCTCCGTTTTCCCTAAAAACAACCTCTATCAAGGAGGAGGACATATATGACTGTTATAACGGACATCACCGAGCTGATTGGAAACACACCGCTTCTTCGCCTGAAGAACTTTGATGTTCCTGAAGGAGTCGCAGTGTATGCAAAGCTTGAAATGATGAATCCCGGCGGAAGCATTAAAGACAGACTGGGAGATATGCTGATCCGTGACGCGCTGGAGTCAGGCAAGGTGAATCCCGGTGGAGTGATTATAGAAGCTACGGCAGGCAATACAGGAATCGGCCTAGCTCTGAGTGCAAGAAAATATGGATTAAAAGCGATTTTCTGTGTCCCTGAACATTTCAGCACAGAGAAACAGCAAATTATGCGAGCGCTTGGAGCATCAATCATTCATACGCCGCGTCAGGATGGAATGCAGGGAGCCATTCAAAAAGCCATACAGCTGGAGACGGAAATTGAAAATTCTTATTGCGTTTTGCAATTTAAAAACCAAGTAAATCCATCGACTTACTATAAGACACTTGGGCCTGAAATATGGGAAGCGCTTGACGGCAAGGTTCATACGTTTATCGCAGGGGCAGGATCAGGGGGCACATTCGCAGGAACTGCTTCCTTCTTAAAGGAAAGAAATCCTGCAGTTAAAACAGTGATTGTCGAACCGGAGGGCTCCATTTTAAACGGAGGAGAGCCCCACGCCCATAAAACAGAAGGAATCGGCATGGAGTTCATCCCCGAATATATGAATAAGAGCCATTTTGATGAGATATACACCGTAACAGATGAGAATGCATTTAGACTTGTGAAAGAAGCGGCAGAAAAAGAAGGTCTGCTGATCGGAAGCTCTTCAGGCGCAGCACTTTATGCAGCGTTGGAGGAAGCGAAAAAAGCATCTGCAGGAACAAACATTGTCACCGTATTTCCTGATAGCAGTGACCGATATATCAGCAAACAAATATATGAAGGAGGCATCTGATATGAAGAAAAAAACATTGATGATTCATGGCGGAATCACAGGTGATGAGAAAACAGGCGCAGTTTCCGTGCCTATTTATCAAGTAAGCACCTACAAGCAGCCGAAAGCAGGACAGCATACAGGCTATGAATATTCAAGAACGGCCAATCCGACAAGAGCCGCTTTAGAAGCGTTTGTTACAGAGCTGGAAGGCGGGCAAGCAGGTTATGCATTCAGTTCTGGAATGGCTGCCATTACAGCGGCTATGATGCTATTTAACAGCGGGGATCATGTTGTTTTGACTGATGATGTGTATGGCGGAACATATCGCGTGATGACAAAGGTGCTCAATCGTCTTGGCATTGAATCAACATTTGTCGATACAAGCAGCAGAGAAGAAGTTAAAAAGGCGATTCGTCCTAACACGAAAGCCATTTATATTGAGACACCGACAAACCCGCTCCTTAAAATCACCGACTTGTCGCTCATGGCTGATATCGCAAACAAAGCCGGTGTTCTCCTTATCGTAGACAATACCTTTAACACTCCTTATTTCCAGCAGCCGCTTGCTTTAGGCGCTGATATCGTGCTTCACAGTGCGACTAAATATCTTGGCGGACACAGTGACGTCGTCGGCGGTTTAGTTGTGACAGCTTCGAAAGATCTTGGAGAAGAGCTGCATTTTGTGCAAAATTCCACAGGCGGTGTGCTCGGCCCGCAAGATTCCTGGCTGTTAATGAGAGGAATCAAAACATTGGGCCTCAGAATGGAAGCGATCGATCAAAATGCGCGAAAAATCGCAAGTTTCCTTGAGAATCAATCTGCTGTTCAAACGTTATATTACCCCGGTTCTTCAAATCATCCTGGACATGAGCTTGCAAAAACGCAAGGGTCCGGCTTCGGCGGCATGATCTCCTTTGATATCGGCAGTGAAGAGCGGGTTGATGCATTTTTAGGGAATCTGAAACTGTTTACCATTGCTGAAAGCCTGGGCGCGGTGGAAAGCTTAATTTCCGTTCCGGCAAGAATGACCCATGCCTCTATTCCGAGAGAACGCCGGCTTGAACTCGGCATTACAGATGGCTTGATCAGAATTTCTGTAGGAATTGAAGATGCAGAAGACTTGCTGGAAGATATCGGGCAAGCACTTAAAAATATATAACAAATGGATACAATTACTTTCTCTGTAAGCCGCCGGATTATATTATAATAGTCGTATACTCTGAATCTGGCAGGTGATTCTTTTGAATAAAAATAGAATGAAATCCTTAATAGAAGATTACAAGCATTTTGCTTTTACATTGCTTGCGGTCAGTACTTTTATATATATAGGCGCAGTTCTGCCCGATCAAGGCTTAACGTTAGGCCAAAAATCGGTGATGCTTTTAGCGGATTGCGTATTTTTAGCCGGTGCCTTCTTTTGCGTGGATCGTTCATTGATTTACAAGAAACGTTTGGAAGAAGCAGACGAATAAAAAAACAGCTATCATCAATAGATGGTGGTATGCCAAGGGAACGGCGAAACTGATCGTCTTGGCATATCAAAAAACAACAGACAATGAAGAAGCAAAAGAGAGGAGTAAACCGTGTGTTTGCTCCTCTTTTTTTCTGTTAATAAAAGGATTGCTATGGATAGCATCAAGTGATACTAAATATTCGCACATAGATGAACAAGATGCTGTTATACTGGGGAATGATCAGAGGGTTATTGGAAATTTTATATTAAAACTATTTTGACATTAATATATGATTACATGATCATATATATGGGTATGTATCATGTTAGAATGCTTATTAACTGATCAGAAATAATAAGTGCATATGTATCAAGAAGCAGTAGGAGGAGATTTTATGAGACACAATCATCCTGAAGGATCCAATAAAAAGGTATTATTGATCTCTTTTATCATCATTACAGGTTATATGATTCTAGAAGCTATAGGTGGATTTTTAACAAATAGTCTGGCGCTTTTATCAGATGCAGGCCATATGCTAAGTGATTCAATCTCATTAATGGTTGCCCTGATTGCTTTTAATTTAGCTGAAAAAAAGGCAAGTCACAATAAGACATTCGGTTATAAACGATTTGAGATTCTTGCCGCCGTGATAAACGGTGTTGCATTAATTTTTATTTCCATTTATATCATTTATGAAGCAATTGAACGTTTCTCTCATCCGCCAGAAGTAGCAACAACCGGCATGCTTACGATTAGTATCATCGGGTTAGTCGTGAATATATTGGTCGCATGGATTATGTTGAGAGGCGGAGATACAGAGAATAATCTGAACATAAGAGGAGCTTTTTTACATGTGATAAGTGATATGCTCGGCTCTGTAGGTGCCATTCTAGCTGCCATACTTATCATCTTCTTTGGGTGGGGCTGGGCAGATCCATTAGCTAGTGTCATTGTGGCTATTCTTGTTCTAAGAAGCGGTTACCATGTAACTAAAGATTCCATTCACATATTAATGGAAGGAACTCCAGAAAGTGTCGATATCACTGACATCATTCATACAATTGAAGAGACAGAAGGAATTCAAAGCATTCATGATTTACACATATGGTCTATCACAAGTGGATTAAACGCTCTTTCTTGCCACGCTGTTGTTGATGATCAACTGACCATTTCAGAAAGTGAAAGTATTTTGCGCAAAATTGAACATGATCTTGAGCATAAAGGCATTACGCATGTAACCATTCAAATTGAAACAGCGGCTCATAATCACGACAATACGATCCTTTGTCAGGCCAAAATTGAAAAGCGGCATGACTACCATCATCATTAGACAGATTTATGTCTACTAAATTAAAAGGCATTATAGCTAGTGTTAGTCTATCTCTCGTGTAAACAAAATTGACGGGGTGAGAATATGTACGACACAATAGTAATCGGAGCTGGTCAGGCAGGTATTTCAATAGGATATGATCTTAAGCAGTCCGAACAAAAGTTTATCATTTTGGATAAAAGTGATGAGGTAGGGGAAAGCTGGAGAGATCGGTATGACTCATTAGTTTTATTTACTTATCGAATGTATAGTTCTTTGCCTGGAATGCATCTTGAAGGAGAAAAACATGGATTTCCTTCAAAAGAATAAATTGTTGCTTATCTAAAGAAATATGTTGAAAGATTTGACGTTCCAATCCAATTACGGACACAGAAGTGATGAGTGTCCAAAAATTAAAGAATCATTTCTTAATAAAAACAAATTAGCAAGCTTTCAAGTGAAGAATCTTGTAATTGCGAAGTAACCATGAAAGGATAAAGATGGCTGAGATTGAGTGAGAGCATAAATAAAAAAATCCTTCTTCCGTTCATCTTTGAACGGAAGAAGGATTTTGTAATGCTCACCAATAATTCTCCAAAACGGGATGGGAAACATAAAAACAAAAGTAAAAACACCTTTAAAACCAATATAATGAACGATTTGAATCGTTATACAATCATCAACGATGGCTGTTTCTTGTTATTTCTCTTGCAGTTCATTTCCCATGCCTTTTAAAAATTGAAGGCCGAAGCCGACCGCTCTGTTGATATCAGGATCGTTCATTGCTTTTAGAAGGTCGAGAATCCCGACTTTCTTGTCTTCTTTTAAAAAGCTTTGCGCCTGTTCGGTTCCTGCCATTACGCTTTCTAAAAGCTTTCCTGTAAACTCAGGATCGGCTTTTGTCAATGCGCCTCCGGCAGCCATCATCGTGTTGATGAGGTTGGTGACAGGTTCACGCGAGACTTGGCCAAGCGCAATCTTGGCGATGTCTTCCTTCGCCCTCAGCATACTTGCCGCCGCATCAAAGATTCCAAGTTCATTCAGTTCACTCATTAACGTCATCGTTTTCGAGACAGCATCCTCATTTTCCGCCAGCAGCCCTTTCAGCTCCTCAATTTTTTCAAGCTTGATTTGCTCCGGTGTTTTTGTTTCTTTTTTGATCGTTGTAATCGGAGTAGCCATTTTTTGTCCCCCTTTCGTTTAATCAGTTAGATGAACATAGCCCGGACGATTCCATTTTCTTTCTGCCTCGACGCCGTTTTGCGGGTTCCGTTTCTTGTTACGCGGATTTGTTTTAGGAAGCGGTGTGCTTTCGCAGCCTCCCAGCACTTCCATGCGTACCTTCGTCTGTTTATAAGCAGGCGTGTTCGTGCGTTTATCAGCCGCAGGCCCTGTCAGGAAGTTAATCGCTGATTCCTTGTCTGTTGAGTTCATTGGCAGATAAAGTTCATTTTTCCGTACGCGGTCTGTAATCAGCGCGTTTAATTTGACTGCTCCAAACGGAGAAACGAGGCGAACCAGTGAACCGTCACAAATACCGCGCTCCTGGGCAAGCTCAGGCGAAATTTCAACGAATACATTCGGCACTTTTGCTTGAATGCCTTTCGATTTATTTGTCATGTTTCCTTCGTGGAAATGCTCAAGCATACGTCCGTTATTAATGTGAAGATCATATTCTTCCGGAAAAGCGGCAGGTTCAGTCCAATCAGAAAGGGCAAAGCGGGCTTTTTTGTCAGGGAAATTAAATCCGTCTTCATACAGAAGCGGTGTGCTTTCACCTGAGAAGCTGCCCCATAGGAAACTGTTCCAGCCTTCAAGAACCTCATAGCTTGCTTTGCCAAACAGAGGGGAAAGGCTCGCCATTTCTGAGAAAATGTCACTAGGATGGCTGTAATTCCAGCCGGCTCCTAACCGGTTTGCCACCTCTTGAATAATCCACCAGTCCGGTTTCGCGTCACCAAACGTCGGAAGCGCCTGATATAAACGCTGAACGCGTCGTTCTGTATTGGTAAATGTGCCGTCTTTCTCAAGTGAAGGAGTGGCCGGTAAGACGACATCGGCATATTGAGCTGTTCTTGACAGGAAGATGTCCTGAACCACGAAGAAATCAAGGCTTGATAAAATGTCATGTACATGGTTCGCGTTTGAATCAACAAGTGCCATATCCTCACCGACAAGATACATCGCCTTCATTTTTCCTTCTTCAATGGAATGAAGCATTTGAATATTATCTAAACCAGGCTTTCCGTCAATCGTGACACCATAGGCCTCTTCAAATTTAGCGCGGGCATTGTCATCTGTAATATGCTGGTATCCCGGCAGCCAGCCAGGCAATGTTCCCATATCACAAGCACCTTGAACGTTATTGTGTCCGCGCAGAGGATAAGCCCCAGCCCCCGGACGGCGGTAGTTGCCCGTAGCGAGAAGCAGATTTGAGATCGCTGCTGACGTATCAGAACCGCCTGTATTTTGTGTGACACCCATTCCCCAAAGGACACAAGTGCCGTCAGCGTCACGAATCAGTTCGGCAATTCGAATGATATTTTCTTTTGATAGGCCTGTGATGCGTTCCGCGTAATCAAGCGTATAGGTTTGAAGTGTTTCTTTATAATCTTCAAAGTAATTCACGTTATCATTAATAAACGCCTGATCGTGCCATCCTTGATCGATCATATATTTTGTTACAGCCATCAGCCAAACTTGGTCTGTACCTTGTTTAGGGCTGATGAACAGGTCAGACCGCTCCGCCATCTCATTTTTACGCAGGTCGGCAACGATCAGTTTTTGACCTTGGAGCTTATGCGCCCGTTTGACACGTGTTGCAAGCACCGGATGCCCTTCCGCCGGATTGGCGCCGACAATGATGACGAGACCGGCTTTGGCAATATCTTTAATCGTGCCGGCGTCACCGCCCATCCCGACAGTGCGGAACAATCCATCTGTAGCAGGAGACTGGCAGTAGCGTGAGCAGTTATCGACGTTGTTTGTTTCAAATACCTGACGCGCTAATTTTTGAATGACATAGTTTTCTTCATTTGTAATTTTAGAAGAGGAAATAAATCCGACAGAACCTTTGCCGTACTGCTCCTTAATTGATCCTAATCTGCTTGCGACAAGATCGAGGGCTTCTTCCCAAGAAGATTCAACAAAAGCCCCGTTTTTACGGATTAAAGGCTTTGTGATCCGCTCTTCAGAATTGACGAAGTCCCAGCCGAATTTTCCTTTGACACATGTAGAAATCGCGTTAACCGGAGCATCGGAAACAGGCTGGATCTTTAAAATATCCCGTCCTTTTGTCCATACTTCAAAAGAACATCCGACACCGCAGAACGTACACACAGTTTTTGTTTTTTTCGTTCTCGTGTCACGCATAGCCGCTTCGACTTCAGAAATGGCAAAAATGCTGCCGTAATCGGGTTCAACGTTTTTTACGAGATCAATCATCGGTTCCATGACATCCTCTTTGATGCCTGTCATAAAGCCAGCCTGCCCGAGCATTGATTTTTCCATCAGCGCATTACATGGGCATACGGTGACACACTGGCCGCAGCTGACACAAGAAGATTCATTGATCGAAACTCCCTCATCCCAAATCACGCGAGGACGTTCGCGTTCCCAGTCGATTGAGAGGGTTTCATTTACCTGAAGGTTTTGACATACCTCAACGCACTGGCCGCAGGCGATACATTGGTTTGGATCATAGCGGTAAAACGGATGAGACATATCAACCGCGCAAGACGGATCTTCTTTTGGCGTGTATGGGTATTTTTGATGCTCGATCCCCATCATTTCCGCTGTGTTATGCAGCGTACAGTTCCCATTGTTGTTATCGCAAACCGTACAATACAGCAAATGATTTTCAAGAAGGCGGTCCATCGCTTCGGTTTGCGCCTCTTTCACCCGATTTCCCGAAAGGTCAATTGACATTCCATTTTCCGCGACAGTAGAACATGAACGAACCAGCTTGCCGTTTGCCTCTACAATGCAAGTATCACAAGTTTGAAGCGGGTCAACCTCTGGAACGTGGCAAATCTGTGGGTACTCAATCCCGTTTTCATTTAAAATATCTAAAATTGTGGCCCCTGCTCGTGCTTGAATTTCTGTTCCGTCTACACGGACACTGATCGACGTAACGTCCATCATATTCATATTCCCCTCCATCTTTCTTTCAAGAAGTCAAAAAAAGCCATGTATAGATACACCTGTCCTTAATGCTAAGAAGGTGTAAACACACATGGCGGAATAGTTCACTAGCAAGTCTTACTAACAGACCAATCCTTGATTTTTATAAAACGATAGACTTATAACAAAATCCTATTACAAATCCATCAACACTGCTTTTATTATAAAGTGATATTTATTATAATACAATATAGCAGGAAAATTTTAACCAAGTGAAATGTCCTGAGGGGAACCGGGAAAAGCCTTACGAGGCAATATCGGAAGGGGTAATCAGCATGTCTAAAAAAATTCATGAGTTCAATGATATCATTCGAAAACTTCGTAAAGAATTGTTCGGCAAAGGGCCTGAACGGATTCATACTGTATTTGTAGAAAACATGGCAGTCTCAACACTGTACGGAAATCTGAGTGCAAGCGAACAGTTTATCGCCCGCACACCTGAAGGAAGAGAAATGGTACATGCGGCCCGGACAAGCCTGATTCAAGACCTTTATTCCAAACAAACGCCGGAAGGAATGGAAGAGCTGATTGGGGCTAAGCTAGTCCATTTGTTTTCTGATATAAAAATTGAGGAAAATATCGCTGTATCTGTGTTTGTCTTTGACCAAAAAATAGATGATCAAAAAGAAGCCCTGCAAAGCTAGCACATTTGTCATTGACACAAATTTGTCACATTTGATATGATGTGGCTACAGTTATAGAAGGCAAAAGCAATGGAATGTATGCACGAACTGTATATATTCTCTTTCAATATCTTAAATTCTGCTTGATATTGTTGTATGGGTATGCATACAAGTTAGGCAGCATTCAAACGCCTGGTTGACACAGGTTATTTGAGTGCTGCCTTTTTTTATTGCCTTTCTGCCATAACTGTGAGAAAAGAAGAAATAATGGAGGGTTTTAATATGGCTTTTCGAAAACCGGATGAAATAGCGGATGCAGCAATTGAAGCAGGGATGAAAAAAGTAAAGCTTCCGCTGCCGTCTCTGCTTGTATTGGGGTTTTTAGGCGGCGCATTTATCGCGCTCGGGTACTTGCTTGATATCAGGGTAATCGGCGACCTGCCGAAAGAATGGGGAAGCCTTTCCAGCCTTATTGGGGCTGCCGTATTTCCTGTCGGTCTGATCCTTGTCGTGCTCGCTGGCGCTGAATTGATCACAGGAAATATGATGTCCGTTGCGATGGCTTTATTTTCGAGAAAAATATCAGTAAAAGAATTGGCGGTTAACTGGGGAATCGTCACGATTATGAACCTAATCGGCGCATTGTTTGTTGCCTACTTTTTCGGGCATTTGGTTGGGTTGACTGAAACAGGCCCTTATTTAGAAAAAACGATCGCCGTTGCGCAAGGAAAGCTTGATATGAGCTTCGGCAAGGTTCTCATTTCCGGCATCGGCTGTAACTGGCTTGTATGTCTTGCGGTGTGGCTTTCTTTCGGAGCCCAAGACGGAGCAGGGAAAATCCTTGGCATTTGGTTTCCCATTATGGCTTTTGTGGCAATCGGATTTCAGCACGTTGTCGCCAACATGTTTGTGATTCCCGCTGCCATTTTTGCTGGCTCGTTCACGTGGGGGCAGTTTATCGGAAATATCATTCCGGCTTTTATCGGCAATGTCATCGGCGGAGCAGTGTTTGTCGGCCTCATTTATTTTATTGGATATCATAAGAAAGACCGCTCCAGAAAAGAAATGAAGCAGGTATCATGAATAAAGGGCAAATCCACTTGATGAAACGTACAAATTCAGTCCATTTTTAGAAAAAGATGTTTACAAAATGGAATTTGGTGGATATACTTACAAAGGAAGAAAAAAGCAAAGGAGGCTGAACAAAATGACAATGAGACAACGACGTCAACCTGTACGTGATACACAAGAAAAAATTCATGGTTCATTCAGCCTGTGGAAGAGTTCGTGTCCTTCCTTAACCGATGCTTACCGCACGCATTAAATTCGGAATAGACGGACATACGCAACTCCCCGCAGGCAGTAGAGGCATTGGTTTGGTGTCTTCTTTTGTCTGCGGTTTTTATTTGCCCGCGGCAGAAGAAATGATGCCGCGGGTTATTTCGCTTGAAGCGGACTTTGAAAGGGGGTGAGCGATATGACGATTAACCTATTCTTTTTAACGTTAACGATTAACAAACGGTTTAAAAACCCGGAAGAATTCGAACGAGAACAGCAGATTGAGCAGATTTATGATGAAATGAAAGAGTCTCAGTTAAAGCATCTTTATTTAACAAACTGGCGCTAAAAAGCAATGAAAAAACTGAAGGGGGAGATGACATATGCTTAGAATGGAATTATTGATGCATTATACGATGGAGAAGGACCAAGTTTAGCGAAACAGCTGTCAAGAAAATGTCTGCCTGCATATGATAAACCAACGTTACGGTAAGGCAGGTGATGGCATGATGAACGATTATCAGAAAAGGCTGCCGTCGATTGGCCATGGTTATGCGTCCATGCCGCATTCCTTCAAACATGGTTATGGAAATCCATTCCGTCAGCAGAGGCTGATGGCCATGCAGCAGCAAAGGTTGTATGTATTCCCTTATCATTGGCACTAGAAAGAGGGCAGAAAACATTTTGTTTTCTGCTTTTTTTGCGGGAAAAAATGAAAAAGTTCAGTTCTATTGAAACATTTTTAAACACATTGCCGTCTAGTTGATATCTTCATTCCCATTTGGAAATGAAGATGATGTTTATTTTTCGAATATAATAAATAAACATAGGAAACCAAAAGCAGGTGTTTAAAATGCTAGAAAATAGACTCTATAAACAATGGAATCTTTTTAAATTATTTTCTCGGAAATATAAGCAAACCAAAACAATTGAGCATATGATGATTGACTCTATAGACATACAAGAAAATGACAGAATTTTAGAAATTGGAATCGGAAATGCCACTGTTTTTAAGAACATAACCGAGAAACTAGAAAAGGGAAGCTTAAAAAGCATTGACCCTTCAAAGCGAAAGGTAAGGCAAATATCACGCGTAAATCGAAAGAACATGGGGAAAGGGGAGATTTTTCATGGCTATCCCGAGAACATTCCCTTTGATGACCGTACCTTTAATAAAGTGTTTTCCTTACATACGGTTCAGAGCTGTACTGATATTAGGCTTGCATTAAGGGAAATTTACCGTGTGCTTCAAATTGACGGCCAATTTTACATCAATATTGATACAAATACCGGTGAGAAAGAGAAAATGTATATTCAACTGCTGGAAGATCAGCATTTCAGGGATCTTTCTATCATCAGGCGTGATTCCTGTCTGTGCATTGTGGCTGTTAAATAGAATCATTTCTCGGGAAATATATCCAGAGCCTTTATTTTGGGGTTTGGGTATATTTTCTTAATTTTTTATTTTTTGCATATACTTTATATTAAAAAAAGTTTTTTTCATATAAACTGATATCATAAGAAAGGGTAAAGAGGTGATATCAGACAGGTCAGATATTCATTATGAACAAACGGAATGAATATTCATTCCGCAACGAATCGGAGGTACTAACATTCCATGTTATCCGCATCCAGCAGTAAATACGACATGATTATGAAAGCGTCGGTTTCTCTATTTACAGAGAGGGGATTTGACGCTACCACTATCCCAATGATAGCTGAACGAGCCCATGTGGGGACAGGAACAATCTACCGCTATTTTGACAGCAAAGAAACACTCGTCAACGTATTGTTTCAAGAAAGCATTCAGCGCTTTATGGAAAAGCTGAAACAAGACTTTTCGGAATTAACTGTCAGAGAAGGCTTTCACCATGTATTTTGCTGTCTCATTCAATTTACAAAAGAGAGCGACTATGCGCTTTTCTTTCTTGAAACGAAGAAAGACGCTCATTACTTAAATGCCACAAGCAGAAAAATGATAGAAAATCTGACTCAAATGCTTGATGACTATTTTAATAAGGGAAAAGCGGAAGGTGTAATTCGCAGCCTGCCCTCAAACGTGTTAATTGCGATTGTGTTAGGGGCGTTTCTCAAGATATATCAGCTCGTCCAAACGGGTGATATAGAGATGGATATGGATTTAAGGACTGAATTGGAACAATGCTGCTGGGACGCCATTAAGCTTCATTCATTTACTTCACAAAAATAATAGGAAAGGAAGATGTTGATGAAACAGGCAAGAGCAATACCTCAGCCCAAAACATACGGACCTTTTAAAAACCTTCCGCATCTGGAAAAAGAGCAGCTTTCTCAATCCTTATGGCGGATAGCCGATGATTTGGGGCCGATTTTCCGTTTCGATTTTCCAGGGGTGTCCAGTGTTTTTGTATCTGGTCACAATCTCGTGGCTGAAGTGTGTGATGAAAGCCGTTTTGACAAAAACCTTGGCAAAGGCTTGCTAAAGGTGCGCGAGTTCGGCGGAGACGGCTTATTTACAAGCTGGACGCATGAGCCGAATTGGCAAAAAGCCCATCGCATTCTGCTGCCGAGTTTCAGTCAAAAAGCGATGAAAAGCTATCATTCTATGATGCTGGATATCGCAACCCAGCTGATTCAAAAATGGAGCCGGCTTAATCCTAATGAAGAAATTGATGTAGCGGACGACATGACCCGTCTGACGCTTGATACGATTGGGTTATGCGGGTTTAACTACCGTTTCAACAGCTTTTACCGTGATTCACAGCATCCGTTTATCACCAGTATGCTCCGTGCCTTAAAAGAGGCGATGAATCAATCGAAAAGACTGGGTCTGCAAGATAAGGTGATGGTGAAAACAAAGCTGCAGTTCCAAAAGGATATAGAAGTCATGAACGCTCTTGTCGATAGAATGATAGCGGAGCGAAAAGCGAACCCGGATGAAAACATTAAAGATCTCCTATCACTCATGCTTTATGCAAAAGATCCTGTAACAGGTGAAACGCTGGATGATGAAAACATTAGATACCAGATCATCACATTTTTAATTGCAGGGCATGAAACAACAAGCGGTTTGCTTTCCTTTGCGATTTACTGTCTGCTTACACATCCGGAAAAACTGAAAAAAGCGCAAGAGGAAGCGGATCGTGTGTTAGTTGATGACACGCCAGATTATAAACAAATCCAGCAGCTGAAATACATTCGGATGGTTTTAAATGAAACGCTAAGACTGTTCCCAACAGCTCCAGCCTTTTCTCTCTACGCTAAGGAAGATACTGTTTTAGGCGGGGAATATCCGATCAGTAAAGGGCAGCCTGTCACTATTTTGATTCCGAAACTGCACAGGGATCAAAACGCTTGGGGAGAGGATGCGGAAGATTTTCGTCCGGAACGGTTTGAAGACCCTTCGCGCATTCCTCACCATGCGTATAAGCCGTTTGGAAACGGACAGCGCGCTTGTATCGGCATGCAGTTTGCTCTCCAGGAAGCGACGATGGTTCTAGGTCTTGTATTAAAGCATTTTGATTTGATGAACCATACTGGGTACGAACTGAAAATCAAAGAGGCATTAACGATCAAGCCGGATGAATTTAAAATTACTGTGAAACCGCGGAAAACAGCAGCAATCAACGTACAAAGAAAAGAACAGGCTGACATCAAAACAGAAACGAAGCCAAAAAAAACAAAACCTAAACACGGCACACCGTTACTTGTTCTTTACGGTTCTAATCTTGGAACAGCGGAAGGAATAGCCGGTGAACTGTCTGCTTACGGCCGCCAGCTGGGCTTTACAGCTGAAATCGCTCCGCTTGACGATTATATTGGCAAGCTTCCTGACCAAGGTGCCGTGGTCATTGTTACGGCTTCTTATAATGGGGCGCCGCCTGATAATGCTGCCGGCTTTGTGGAGTGGCTGGAGGAGCTTGAGGAGGGCCGATTGAAAGGTGTTTCCTATGCGGTATTCGGCTGCGGAAACCGGAGCTGGGCCAGCACGTATCAGCGAATTCCTCGACTCATAGATGACATGATGCAAGCGAAAGGCGCATCACGTTTAACAACCATCGGGGAAGGCGATGCCGCCGATGATTTTGAAAGCCATCGCGAGTCTTGGGAAAACCGTTTCTGGAAGGAAACGATGGACGCATTTGATATAAACGAAATATCTCAGAAAGAAGACAGGCCTTCATTATCCATTACTTTTCTCAGTGAAGCGACAGAAACGCCGCTTGCTAAAGCATATGGCGCGTTTGAAGGGATTGTGTTAGAGAATCGGGAGCTCCAGACAGCAGATAGTCCGCGTTCTACCCGCCATATTGAATTGCAAATTCCTGATGCCAAAATATATCAAGAAGGCGATCATATCGGAATTCTGCCGCAAAACAGCCGGGAACTTGTTCAGCGGGTCCTGAGCCGATTCGGTTTGCAATCCAATCATGTCATAAAAATGAGCGGAAGCCCTCATATGGCTCACCTTCCGATGGATCGGCCGATTAAAGTGGCGGATGTATTGGCGTCCTATGTGGAGCTGCAGGACCCGGCTTCAAGACTTCAGCTGCGGGAGCTGTCTTCTTATACAGTCTGTCCGCCGCACAAAAAAGAACTGGAACAGCTCGTTTCAGATGGTGGCATTTACAAAGAGCAGGTACTGGCAAAACGTCTCACCATGCTTGACCTTTTAGAGGATTACCCTGCTTGCGAAATGCCGTTTGAGCGGTTTTTAGAACTTTTGCCATCACTAAAACCGAGATATTATTCCATTTCAAGCTCACCGAAAGTCAACGCCAATATCGTGAGCATGACAGTAGGCGTTGTTAAAGCCTCAGCTTGGAGCGGGCGTGGTGAATACCGGGGCGTTGCTTCTAATTATTTAGCAGAGCTGAATACAGGTGATGAAGCAGCCTGTTTCATCCGAACACCGCAATCCGGATTCCAGATGCCGGATGATCCTGAAACGCCTATGATTATGGTTGGACCGGGTACAGGAATTGCGCCATTCAGGGGCTTTATTCAGGCAAGAACTGTTTTGAAGAAGGAAGGAAGCACGCTTGGAGAAGCTCTTTTATACTTCGGCTGCCGGCGCCCCGATCATGACGATCTATACAGAGAAGAGCTGGATCAAGCGGAACAGGATGGTATTGTCACCATCCGCCGATGCTACTCACGCGTCGAAAACGAACCAAAAGGATATGTCCAGTACTTGCTCAAACAAGATACGCAGAAATTGATATCACTTATTGAAAAAGGGGCTCACATTTACGTATGCGGAGATGGATCGCAAATGGCTCCTGATGTAGAGAAAACTTTGCGTCTGGCATATGAAGCTGAAAAAGGAGCAAGTCAGGAAGAATCTCTCATATGGCTGCAAAAGCTGCAAGACCAAAAACGTTATGTAAAAGACGTTTGGACAGGAATGTAATAAAAATCAAATCCCGCCATCAGATTGGCGGGATAATTTTGCATGTGAGAAAACCGGCACGATAATGAAATCTACTGAAAAGGATGTTATAGGGAGTATCGCGCCGGCCTTATTGTTCATATCGTCAAACAGGGGCAAAAGTTTAGTTCTTTTGTCTTATTTTTAAAAATAAATAGTCTAAAAGTCTTGTTTTTGGTTTGCGCATTAGTTTTATTTCATTTTGCTCTCGCTTATGCCTTAAGATGAACCATCTGTTGAAGATCGATGTTTAAATTGGTTTTCCACATGTTTACGGTAATGAAAGTCATGAATCAACCGAATCGTCGGCCTGATTAACAGCAGCAAGCTCCCAATCGCAAATAGCCATATCCCTGCCGACTTGAACTGCTCATAAAAAAAGAAAAAGCTCCCGACAAGAAACAAGGCACCAATGATAAAATCGTTTACTGTATAAAGAATCTTATATCGTTTTTTGAAAAAAAGTTCGTATCGTTTCAGTTCTTTTTTGATGTCATGTTCTTCATTAGCTGCCACTATCATCCCTCCATTCTATTTTGGCTTACCCTCACGTAAACGACATGTAAACATAAGAATTGGTTTGAAAAAATGGAGATGATGAGCGAAAGATCAGCAATGTTTTTAAATAGGGCTTCTTTTTTTACCAAAACGATTCCATCGCCTGAACAATAAGACCAGTCAAAGCTTTAGCCCCTTGTGGAACCAAGTGTACGCCATCAGGTGTAAAGTATTCTGGATGCTGAAGAGCCACTGTATGCCAGTCAACTAACGTAACATTTTGATGTGCGTGGGCCTGTTGTTTCAAAGATTCATTTACTTTGCTTTCCCATTGGCGGGGAACTCTAGTATTGACAAGATAGATATGAGCTTTTGAGAAAGATTGAATCAATTGTTCAATCTGGCTGTTTGTAAAGTAGCCATTGGTTCCCAGCTCAATGATGACAGCTCTATTCGGCTGATTAAAAGACTTGTATTCCCTTGTGAGCTCCAAAGCTTGAGACATTTGCCTCCCCACTTTTCCATTAATCGTAACATGTGAAAGTGACTCACGGAGGTGTGAGGCAATATCAAGCATGACGGAATCTCCTATAGCTAACACTTCTTTATCAGAGTCTTTGGGTTCTTTCGCCTGCTGAGATTGCGTGTCTTTATTTTTATTAGCTTCTTGTCTATTATCTTTGTTCTCCTTTTGGTCTTGATTGGAGTCTGTTGTCTTTTGATCGGCATCGTCTTCCTTGTCTTTATCAGCTGCTGCTTTCTTACTATCCTCAGAAGTCTGGCTGGTATGAGCGTTTGTTTCTTGTGAGCTATACGTCCACTTGGTGGGGTGCTTTTGCTCTCCGGCTAGTCCAGACAGTCCTCCCGCAAAAATAAGTAGAGCGAGAATGACGAAACCAATTGACATTTTACTGATGACAGATATCGTTTTCCATTCCCTGATTCTATGTATAAAAATACGGCGGAAAAAGGATCTAAATCCCTGAGTCCTTATCGGCTTCTCAATAAACTGATAGGAAAACTCTGCGAGTATAAATGTAGCAATGACCTTTAGCACGATATGCCAAAAAACAGGGTTCCCGATTTCTTGGACTGGCGTGCTCAACACAATAACAGGATAGTGCCAAAGATAAATACCATAAGACCTTGTTCCAAGCCAGCGGAGCGGCCTCCATGAAAGCAGATTTCCTAAAAAGCTGCTCGGATGGCAACTACATGCAATAAGGATTGCGGCGACCATGCTAATCAAAAGCATGCCGCCTCTGTAAAGAAAAGGCTCGTATTCATCTGTGAAATAGACACACAACACTAATATACAAAATGCCGTAAGTTCAGTAGCGCGCAAAGTGTACTTCAGTTTGTTTGGCAGCCTGTTGGACGACAGCCTTTTCATCGGCCATACCAATGCTAAGGCACATCCGATGAGAAGTTCAAACGAACGAGTATCTGTACCGTAATACACGCGGCTCGGATCTGCGCCGGGATCATACAAAAAGCTCATCATCACGGCTGAACAAAGCGCCAGCAATGACACCGCGGCCGCCAATCTGGCGCGGCTTTTAAATATGTACATTCCAACAACAAGGAACATCGGCCATATCATATAAAATTGTTCTTCAATCGCCAGCGACCAAAGGTTTTTTAGAGGTGATGGGGAACCGAAACTATCAAAATATGACAGTTTGTGAAAAATAAACCACCAATTACTTATATAAAAAAGAGAAGAAATGGCATCTCCGCGTACAGTATGCAATAGTTCCCTATCAAACAATACAACCCAAATAACAGCAGAAAAGATCATAAGGTAAGCTGCTGGCAGGAGCCGCCGAATTCGGCGAACCCAAAAGTCACGAAAATCAAGGCTGATAGCATTTCCATGTACCGGCAATAGAATGGATGTAATTAAATAGCCGGATAAAACAAAAAAGATATCGACTCCAATGAAGCCCCCGTTAGCCCAATTGAAGTTTAAGTGATACGCGATAACTGAGAGGACGGCAAAAGCCCGAAGGCCATCGAGTCCAGGGATGTATCGATGATGCTGTGTCTTGTGATACATGGGTATTCCTCCAATAGTGTGCAGATATTCTCGTTGTTTTTGATAGCTAGATTACGACCTCAAATAGAGAAGATAGAAAACATCCATCATGTCAGTTGGATGTTTTTTTATATTATCGAATATAACGATCTCCCACGAGCAAGCTTGATATGACGCTGGTTGGAATTTTAAACTCGGTAACGCCCATATAGCCGGGGGCGACTTCATATTCATCAAATGAGATCACAAGTTTATGATCTTCGGTAATGTAAAACGTTTGATCAGGAAGAATCGTTTTGAATGGTTCTGCATCTTCATCAGTGAGCCAATATATTTTATTTGGATCTTCCTTCATTTGCTGTTTCATTTGTTCTTTGATGTTTTGGCTGATGGCTTTGATATAACGCTCATCTTTGAATAAGCTTTTTAATGTCAGTAAGATATCATTTTTTTTGTCAATTGTGATATAACGGCTTTGGGTGTAAGAAGATGCTTGTGTTTTTTCAATATCGCGCCGGATAGAGAGTAGAACTGGCGTGTCTGTTACTGTCTCGTAATCACTATAGATGCTGAGATGTCCTTTTTTGTTTTTGGATGTGGCCTGTATAAATTCCTTGTACAGCTGCTTGCTTTCTTTCAAGTATTTCTGGTTAATGCTGTTTTCAAGCTCTTTATTAGAAAGTCCGGATAGAGCAGGTGTTTTAACATCGATGCTCGATTGATCTTTCTCTTCTTTAATCTCAATAAAAGTGATGGCTTTGACAATCTTACCGATGACAGGGATTTTCGACATTGCTTGTGCTGCGTCAGGGTTGATGTTGACAAGTGCAGTGAATAAAATAGCCGCTGCAACAGCTGCTGATGTCGGCCACATGACGATTTTTTTCTTTTTTGGTTCTTGCTGAAGGGCATTTTCAACAATGATATCAAGTTCTTTAGGAATATGAACACTTTTATATTCTTCTCTTAATTGCTGCAATCTTTTATCCATTAAGAAAGATCCTCCTTCGTCAACTGAATGCGCATCAGCTTCAATGCTCTGTATAGGCGCGTTTTGACGGTATTAATGTTTTCCCCTGTTATTTCTGCAATTTCATCTAATTTGAGATCTTCAAAAAAACGCAATATAATAATGGTTTTATAGCGGTATGGCAACTCGTCAAGCGCTTCATGGAGATCAGTGTCCTTGTAATGGTCTTCTTTTCCGTTGCTTAAAAACTCTAACGTATCGTCATCCATCACTTTTACCTTTTTTTGTTTGCGCAAAAAATCAATAGCTGTACGTACTAAAATTTTATAAAACCAGCTTTTTATCGTTTCAGGGTTTCTGACCGTTTCAACTGAGCTCAGCGCTTTTTTTATAGATTCTTGAATAATATCTAATGCGTCGTCTTGATTTTTTACATAACTGAAAGCCAACCGGTAGAAATCTTGTTTATGATCAGTAATGCACGTGACAAGCAACGCTTTTATTGTTTGTTTTTTCTTCATTGCAATAAAGGGCTCCTTTTTGTATATACGTATATCATAGGCTGTTACCTAGGATAGACGCGGAAGGCTGAAAAATAGTTTGCGCAGAATAGCATTTTTTTAAAAGAAATGATCAGAGAGGGAGGATCCTAAAAACTTTGTAGAAAGAAATGCATACAAAAAACATGGCTTGTTGATACAAGCCATGTTTTTTGTACTATTGTTCTATTCCAAATAATGTTTTTTGAAATCGGAGTGGATTGAAAATTTGCGGCGCAGCTGGATGAGATTTTTCCCGAAGCTTTCTTCTAAAAGTCCTCTATGCTTTTTCAGAATTTCCATGAGGTACAGATCATGAATGATCACTTCAGTTATAGGCATGACTAAACCTACATGCATTGTCCATGCAGCGCGGCTGTTGTTGCCAAGAGAGACGATACCTGCTACAACTTCTGAATCATCTCCGCTATAGACAAGCCACCGCCCGTCATACTCTTCTGTAATTTCACTGCTCATATCATGAAGGTAAACAGCAGCAAAATCAGATGTGATGTCTCCGTACGCAATAATGGTCACAATGACACCTTGATTTGCCGCTTGTCTTAGCTCTGATTCTATTTCTTCAAAATCCTCTTCCCATATTTCCAAGAGAATTCTTTTTTTTGCGGATAAGATACAAGCCTTCACTTTTTCAAGAATTTCATTGCGTCCGGTGATATTCCAGATATTTTCCCGGTCATTTGCGGTCTGCTCGAATTTTTCAAAGTATTTCTCAGCCTGAACAAAATGCTCTTCCGCTTTGAGCCGGCGGTTTTTAATCAGTTCTTTAGCGGGAACAGGCACATACTGAGGTGTATTTCCATGACTTACAAAAACATCTCCTCTTAAGACAAGACTTTCCAAGACTTCATAAATTTTAGAACGGGGCACTCCGGAATTTTTGGCGACGGCATAGCCTGTTAAAGGCGATTCTTGCAATAAAGCAAGATATGCTTTTGATTCATATTCGGTAAAATTAAGGTTTTTTAAAATGTCTAACATATTTTCCTTCATACATCCTCCAATATAAAGAGCAGTCGCTGCCCTTGTAATCGCTATTTTAACAAACCATATTGATTTATTCCAAACGCATTGTTACAATTTTATGAGTAGTTACTATCGTAGTCACTATATATTGGGGGAGATTTTTTAAAGGGGGAGAAGAAATGCACAGCATACTCACATACATACCGATTGCTGCCATGATGGTTATCATACCGGGAGCAGATACGATGCTTGTGATGAAAAATACCCTTAGATATGGCGCAAAGGCTGGCCGTTATAACATCCTTGGATTGGCAACAGGACTTTCCTTTTGGACGGTTATCGCCATTTTAGGTTTATCAGTAGTTATTGCAAAGTCGGTGATTCTTTTCACAACGATCAAATATTTGGGAGCAGCATACTTAATTTATTTAGGAATCAAGAGTTTTTTTGCCAAAAGCATGTTTTCTTTTGATGAAACGCAATCTCAAGCAAGCAAGGAAAATTCTCCGAAACGTTATTATAAAACTTCCTTTATGCAAGGATCACTTAGTAATATTCTCAATCCTAAAACTGTTTTGGTTTATGTTACAATCATGCCCCAATTTATCAATCTAAAGGGAAATATAAACCAGCAGCTCATCATTTTAGCTTCAATCCTAACCTTATTAGCGGTTTTGTGGTTCCTCTTTCTCGTTTATATGATTGATTTCGCAAAAAAATGGATGAAAAACTCGAAGTTCCAGAAAGCGTTTCAAAAAGTAACCGGTATTATATTAGTGGGTTTCGGCATCAAAACTGGTATGAATTGAAATTCCGCTTACATGAATTGGAGATCAGTCAAGCAGTTGTTTTGCCTTTCAAATTCTCTTTTAGTCCGGCAGTATCATTTTTAATACAAAAAAACAAGGGAGTGTGTATCCCTTGTCTTTTTGTTATTTTATCTTATGTCCCCTGGTGGTCTGTACCTTATACATGATAATCAATAAAACAAACCAGGCCGGAGTGACAAATAAAGCAACACGTGTATCATTCGCCAGTGCCAATACGATAAGAATGAACGCGAGAAATGCGAGTGTTAAATAGTTGGATAATGGGTAAAAGGGCATTTTAAATTTGTTTACTTTCGCTTCATCCTGCCTTGATTTTCGATATTTCAAATGGCAAATCACCGTAATGCCCCAAATGAAAATGAAACATATGGTAGAAACACTTGTAATCAATGTAAAGACTTGCTCGGGCATTATATAATTCAGGCTAACGCCAATCAGAATGGCGATGGTTGAAAAGAACAGCGCATTGCTTGGAACTTTAGAAGAAGTCAGTTTCTTCAATAATCCAGGGGCGTGATGATCCTTGGCGAGAGAATAGACCATGCGGCTTGTGCTGAATAAAGCGCTGTTGGCCGCTGATGCCGCTGATGTTAATACAACAAAATTGATCATACTGGCGGCGGCAACGATGCCTACAACAGAAAAGACTTGAACAAATGGGCTTTCATTTGGGTTCAAAACGTTCCAAGGATAGATACACATAATGACAAAAAGTGCGCCGACATAAAAAAGTAAAATCCGAACTGGGATTTGATTGATGGCTTTAGGGATCACTTTTTGAGGATTTTCAGTTTCACCTGCAGTCAATCCAACAAGTTCAATTCCCACAAAAGCGAAGACAACCATTTGGAATGAAAGGATAAATCCATGCCATCCATTTGGAAACATGCCGCCGTGGCTCCAAAGGTTCGTGAGGCTGGCTGTGCCGGAATCAACGGAAAAACCTTTCGCTATCAAGAAAATACCAGTTGCGATAAGAGCCAAAATGGCGATAACTTTGATCAATGCAAACCAGAATTCTAATTCTCCGAAAAGTTTAACGGTTGCAAGGTTCATGATCAGCAAGATGATAAGCGCAAGAAGACCCGGCAGCCATTGAGGCACCGCAGGCAGCCAATATTGCGTATAAATCCCGACCGCCGTTAAATCAGCCATCGCGAGAGAAATCCAGCAGAACCAGTAGGTCCAGCCAGTAATAAACGCTGCCATGTCTCCTAGATAGTCCCTTACAAAATCAACGAAAGAGTGATATCCCGTATTTGATAAGAGCAGTTCTCCGAGCGAACGCATAATGAAAAAGCAAAATACACCGGTGATCATGTAAGCAAATAAAATAGATGGGCCCGCAAAGTGGATGGATTTTCCTGAGCCTAAGAATAAACCTGTCCCGATTGCACCCCCAATCGCCATTAATTGTATATGCCTGTTTTTAAGGCCTCTAGACAATTTTTGTTGTTGTCCAAAATTGTCTTTGTTAGAATTGCCTCTCAATTTTGTTTTCCTCCAATAATAAAAGATGAATAAAGTTTTATCGGATATTATACCATCTAAAAGAATACAATGTTTACTTTTTAAATTTTAAAAATATAATTTTCATTTGCTTGTTCGTACAGGTGCTAAATGTCTCTCACTCTTTATTTTCACTCCCAGTTTTATTGAATAGCAGAAAAAAGGTAAATGCTCAGTGAGGAAAAGAGGTCTTGGTAAAACGTCCTACTGGCGTAACCGTCATTCGTGACCGAGTGAAAACAGTAACAAATATGTAATGGCAAACAAAAAGACATTGTTTTGACGATGTCTTTTTTGTTTTGCTAGGATAGATGATAACAGTATGCTTATGAGGGCATTACTAAGGATACAGGCGAATTGAATGACATGAGGCAGGACATATAATGAACTTACATACAGCACAGCTATTGAAAATTTTATCAGAATATCAGTTTTTTGATTGGGAGCATCAAAAGAATAATAAACATCGCATCCTGATTGGCCTCCCGGAGAATAAGCTTGAAATAAAAGGTTTTTATCAATCATTCGGTTTTGAATCAGTCGAGAATCCGTATTCAAATATAAAAATCTCAAAAAAACAGTGGGTGCATATGGAGGATCTATTTTTTCAATGGATATCTCCTTATCTATCAACTTTCGGGCAAACAGTTGTTACGCCATTTCTAAGTAATGACTGGGAGGGTGAATGTCATCTGGGTGATGAGTTTGCTGATGCTTATGAAGCGTACAAGGCTTTTTTAATAGGTAGCGGATTGTATGATCATACGCCCGCTTTGATTGAGACCAGCAGGGGATATCAAATCGATCATATCGGAGATTTTTCAATTCTGGGCAAAATGGCTGCAAGAAATCATCAATATTTATTTTTTGCCGATGGAGATAAAGTTTTTATGTTTACAGATTCACTGACTTTCCAGATGTATTGTAAAGATGAAGAAGTTTTGCATAATGAAAAGAGAAAGATCGAGCAGTTGCTGAATCCTGATTTTTTATCGTGATCACTGCGGCGGACACACATAGAGTGTACGCCATTTCTTTGTTTCAATTGGATGTATTTTAGGTGATTTGACCTAGTCTTTAAGATTCATTTTTTGTCATTCGTGATTTTGGCATCATTACATTCCTCAAGAATGATAAACTGTTTACTGATTATTACTTTGGAAGGAGTCCAGCCCTGGGGAACGCGAATCTAAAATACTAATATGAGATGTAAATGATTCAACATTCTAAACACATAAGCATAAAAGGCCGGCATGTCAATCTGCTATAGAGGCCTTTCTGGAAGTGTAGAATGAGATGTTTCCGCCATGAAGATTCGGAATATTCAGGGCTTATCTAATAAGGACAAAGGATGATAGACGTGAAAAGAATAGATAAAATATACCATCAGCTTATGCATAATTTTCATGATTCCAGTTTAGATCATCTTTTAAAAGTACAGGGGAGTTCAGCAAAGGAAATTGCTGATCAGTTGAAAATGGAGCGGTCCAATGTCAGTTTTGAGTTGAACAATCTCGTCCGGTCCAAAAAGGTCATAAAAATAAAATCGTTTCCTGTGCGATACATCCCAGTCGAAATAGCGGAAAGGTTATGCAACAAGAAATGGGATACCGAGTTGATGGAAGTGAAAAGCCTGAAGCCGTTTTCTGGGAATTCCAAACAGAAACATCAACCTATTTCTACGAATCCTCTAGAGCTTATGATTGGGGCAAAAGGCAGTTTGAAGAAAGCCATTTCTCAGGCAAAAGCAGCTGTTTTTTATCCGCCGAACGGCCTGCATATGCTCCTCCTAGGGCCGACTGGTTCCGGTAAATCTCTTTTTGTGAACCGTATTTACCAGTTTGCCATTTACTCTGACATTTTGAAGGCCGGCTCACCATTTATTACATTTAACTGTGCAGATTACTACAACAATCCTCAATTATTGCTATCTCAATTATTCGGACACAAAAAAGGTTCATTTACAGGTGCCGGCGAGGATAAGGCTGGCTTAGTCGAACAGGCAGATGGGGGCATTCTTTTTATGGATGAAATCCACCGTCTCCCTCCTGAGGGGCAGGAAATGCTGTTTTATTTTATTGACAGCGGTTCTTATAACCGGCTTGGGGAATCTGAACATAAACGAACATCGAACGTATTGTTTATTTCCGCCACAACAGAAAATCCGAGTTCTGCTTTATTGAAAACATTTTTGCGAAGAATTCCAATGACCATACATATTCCTTCGCTTGAAGAACGATCGCTTAAAGAAAGAGTGGATCTGACGACGTTTTTATTAGGGAAAGAAGCAGAGCGAATTAAGAAAAATCTGAGTGTGCACATAGATGTCTATAATGCGCTTATTCATTCTGCGAAATTTGGAAATGTGGGGCAGCTGAAATCAAATGTCCAGTTAGTTTGTGCACACGGGTTTTTGCACAACCTTGAAAAAAATGAGGTTATTGAACTGACTGTTCGGGATCTGCCGGATGAAATCAAGCAAGAATGGATGTCCAGTAGCAAAAACATGCAAAGAAGCAAAGCTATTTCTGAATATGTCAATATTACAACGATTATCTCTCCGATTGTAGAAGATGAAACAACAAAAATTGACGAAGACCTCTCATTTAACTTGTATCATTTGATCGAGGAAAAAGTAAAAACCCTTATGAAAGAAGGATTATCCAAAAAGGATATTAATCAGTACATCTTAACTGATATCCATTTGCATGTCAGAAGTTTTTTTCATCATCGGGCGTTTCAAAAGGACAGCCTGCTGACATTCGTTGAAGACGACGTGATTCAAATGACCAAACAGTTAAAAGAAATAGCTGAGCATGAGCTGGCTTGCACATTTGACCGTAAATTTATTTATTTCTTGAGTATGCATATTGACGCATTTTTAAAGCGCGGAAAACAAATTGATGTTTTAAATACACAGGAGACTGATGAAATCCGTGACACTCATGTGAAAGAATATCGGGTGGCGATGATATTTAAAGATCAAATTCAGAAATATTTTAAAGTGGCCATCCCGGAAATAGAAGTCATCTACTTAACAATGCTGATTCATTCCATCAAATCGTTAAAAGAGAACAAAAGGGTTGGTATTATCGTGGCTGCACATGGAAATAGCACGGCGAGTTCAATGGTTGAAGTCGCGACAGAACTGTTAGGAAGCACTCCCATTGCAGCAGTTGACATGCCGCTTTCTGTTTCACCTTCGGACATTATCGAATGCGTAGCGGAAAAAATGAAACAGGTTGACGAAGGAGAAGGTGTTTTAATGCTGGTAGATATGGGGTCACTTGCGATGCTGGAAAGCAAGCTGGAGGAAAAGACAGGCATTGCCATCAAAACAATCAGCAATGTGACGACCTCAATGGTGCTGGATGCTGTCAGAAAAGTGAACTATTTGAATTTAAATTTGCATGCAATCTATCAATCGGTCACGAAGGATTTTATTGAGTTATGGGAGCGGCAGCCAGCGGTAGCCGGCAAAAAAAAGGCATTGGTTTCCATCTGTACGACAGGCAGCGGGACGGCCAAAAAGCTGGAAGACATCCTGACAACGATCGTAAACAAGGCCTCTGATACCCCGATTCACATATTGACTGTTTCATCCATTAAATTGGCAAACAACATAAAAGAAATTGAAAAAGAGTATGAGATCCTTGTGACAGTCGGAACGAAAGACCCTAAAATCAATGCTCCGCATGTATCTTTAGAAGTGTTAATTGAAGGGGAGGGAGAGAAGCTGATTCAACAGGCGATTACCAAAGGAAGCATCCCCTTGAGCAATGGATTGAACGAAGCGAATATCATTGTCAGGGAGCTTTGCGAGGATAGCTTGAAAAAGTACCTTGTCTTCTTGAACCCCCACCATATGATCGAGATGTTATTAGAGTGGCTGCAAACCGTTCAAGATGAGCTGGGAGTCATTTTCAATAATGCTGTTTTAATCAAAGTCATCATGCATACGGCTTTCGCCTTTGAGAGGGTGATGAAGCAGAATCCGATAGCTTTCTCAGAGGAAGATGAAATAAATGAACAGCTAAAAAGAATGCTGAACGTGACAGAACGTACATTAGCCCCATATGAACAAAAGCTTGGACTTCGCATAAGTGATGATGAAAAATTATTTATAGCCGCCATCTTCGCTGAAGAAGTGCCTGGCCAGCTGTTTTAAAAGCGTTTTTTTTATGTGAACCTGTATTAAATGGAACGCCATTTTAATACAGGTTTATTTTTTTGATTTCAAGTGTTTCAACAACCGTCTGTCATTTGCTGAAAACTTAATGAAAGCGCTTAACACAACTTTGTTGGCACGATCCTTGCATTATATATGGATGTACAAAACAGGAAAGGAGCAATGGATATGATTTCAGTTATTATCAGTGGTCATGGAGATTTTCCCATAGCATTAAAAGAGTCTTCAGGGATGATATTCGGTGAAGAAAATAACCTGATTGCAGTGCCGTTTTTTAAAGGAGAAGGGGTTCAAACGCTGCAAGAAAAATATCATCAGGCGCTCAAAGACATTCCGGAAGAAAATGAAGTGCTTTTTTTAGTCGATATTTTTGGAGGAACGCCATATAACGCGGCAGCTTCTTTCATTGCTGAAGATCAAAGAATGGATATGGCAGCCGGCGTAAACCTGCCGATTCTGCTGGAGGTATTAAGCCTGAGAGAACATCTGACACTTAAAGCTTTGCTGAACAACTTAAAAGCAATGAGCCAGCAAAGCTTTCAAGTGTGCAGTGAACATTTAGAAAAAGTAAAAACAGCCAATCAAGAAACAAGAGAGGATGAATTGTGATGAACATTGTGTTAGCAAGAATTGATGACCGCTTTATTCACGGCCAAATCCTGACAAGGTGGATTAAAGTCCATGCGGCAGACCGAATTATCGTTGTCTCCGATGATATTGCACAGGACGACATGAGAAAAGCGCTGATCCTTTCTGTTGCGCCTTCAAATGTAAAAGCGAGTGCCGTTTCGGTTTCAAAAATGGCAAAAGCATTTCATAGTCCGCGTTATGAAGGGGTAACGGCAATGCTCTTGTTTGAAAATCCGTCCGATATTGTATCTCTTGTAGAAGCAGGCGTACCGATCAAAACAGTAAACGTTGGAGGGATGCGTTTTGAAAATCATCGCAGGCAAATCACAAAATCAGTCAGCGTCACAGAGCAAGATATAAAGGCGTTTGAAACATTAAGTGATCTGGGCGTGACACTGGAGTTGAGGCAGCTGCCTTCAGATGCCAGCGAGGACTTTGTACAGATTTTACGGAACGTAACAAAATAATCAAGGGGATGAGAATATGTCTTCATTACAAATTATTTTGTTGTTAATCATTGCAGCAATCACCGGAATCGCAAGTGTATTGGATGAAGGGCAGACACACCGGCCGCTTGTGGCCTGCACGCTGGTTGGCTTGGTGCTCGGGGATTTAAAGACAGGAATTATTCTCGGTGGCACACTGGAGCTGATGGCGCTGGGCTGGATGAACGTCGGCCTTGCTATGGCGCCTGATACAGCGATCGCCTCTGTCATCTCAACCATTTTAGTCATTACCGCTGATCAGGGAATTGGCGAAGGTATTGCCGTAGCTGTTGCTTTGGCAGCTGCTGGTCAAGCGCTGACGATTTTTGTGCGGACGATCACTGTCTTTTTCATTCACCGCGCTGATCAATACGCAAAAGAAGGGAATATAAAAGGAATTGAAATTATGCATATAACCGCGATGGTGTTTCAAGCGCTTCGCGTCATGATACCGACTTTGATTGTCGCATTGATCAGTGTCAGCGCTGTTCAGGCGTTCTTGGGCAATATTCCGGATGTGATTACAAAAGGGCTGCAAATAGGTGGAGGCATTATCGTTGTTGTCGGATATGCCATGGTGATCAATATGATGAATATTCCTTATTTAAAGCCATTTTTCTATATTGGTTTCTTATTAGCGGCGTTTACCGATTTCAACTTAGTAGGATTTGGAGCCCTCGGTCTCTGTCTGGCGCTTTTATACCAGCAGATGATGCAAAAACATACTGCGCACGGAGCGGTGGCCGCCGCATCTGACAGTGGCCAAGTCGGTGTTTATGATGACGATGATGATCTTGATGCCTAAACCATGAGGGGGGATGAAAAAGATGGAGAAAGAAAAGCGATTAACGAAAAAAGAAATTTTCAGCATGTTTATTCGTTCAAATTTTTTGCTCGGCTCCTTTAACTTCGAACGTGTGCAGGCCATGGGTTATTGTTATGTGATGATACCGGCGATCAAAAAACTATACGGTCCCGGCGCGAAAAGAAACGAAGCCTTGCAGCGGCATTTGGAATGGTTTAATACACATCCGTGGCTGACAGCGCCTATATTTGGCGTGACGGCAGCCATGGAAGAAGAAATGGCGAACAATAAAGGAATTGATGGAAAAGCGATCAGCGGAATGAAAATCGGTTTGATGGGGCCGATAGCGGGTGTAGGCGACCCGATTTTCTGGGGAACCATTCGCCCGGTCTTAGCTGCGTTAGGGGCATCCCTTGCTTTAGGCGGAAACATTGCCGGTCCTTTGCTATTCTTTTTCTTGCTGAACGCCATAAGATTAAGCACAAAATATTACGGATTAAAGTATGGCTATGTGAAAGGAATGGAGATTCTGCAGGATTTAGCGGGGAATCGCATTCAAAAGCTGACAGAGGGCGCTTCAATTCTCGGGTTATTTGTAATGGGAGCTCTCGTTTCCAAATGGACCACCATCAACATTCCCATCGTTGTGTCCAGGATTAAGGATGAAAGCGGAAAAGTGGATGTTCAAACCGTACAAAATGTGTTAGACAGCATCATGCCGGGGGCGCTGCCTCTAGGGTTAACGTTATTGGTGGCATGGATGCTGCGCAAAGGGGTGAATCCTCTTCTCATTATTTGCGGGATCTTTATTATCGGGATTCTTGGATATTGGGCTGGATTTTTAGCATAAGCTGTGTGATGTAAGAAAGAAGAGGGAAACTGCAGCAATCTACCATATATCAATCATTCGGATAACAGCGAACAGAGGAGAATTGCCAGAAACGGATCAACTTGCGCAGCAGTCTCTCTTGAAAGTGATCAAACATGAAGAGAGGAGCGAAACAAATGAAAAAGAGACTTATTCAAGTCATTATTATGTTTACCCTGCTGTTCACTATCGCCTTTTCAGTTGAGGCAGCAGATTCAAGCTACTATGATGAAGATTATCGTCCTCAATATCATTTCACACCGGAGGCAAACTGGATGAATGATCCAAACGGGATGGTCTATTATGCTGGAGAATATCATTTGTTCTATCAATACCATCCATACGGGCTTCAGTGGGGCCCCATGCATTGGGGGCATGCCGTGAGCAAAGATTTGGTTACGTGGAAGCACCTTCCTGTTGCGCTGGCTCCGGATGACAAAGGCACGATCTTTTCTGGAAGCGCAGTTGTAGATAGAAATAACACAAGCGGTTTTCAAACAGGCGAAGAGAAGCCGCTTGTGGCTGTTTATACACAGGACAGGGAAGGCCATCAAGTGCAAAGCATTGCTTATAGCAATGACAAAGGAAGAACGTGGACGAAATACGCTGGCAACCCTGTCATTCCGAACCCGGGAAAAAAAGATTTTCGCGATCCGAAGGTCTTTTGGTATGAAAAAGAAAACAAGTGGGTGATGGTGCTTGCGGCCGATGACCGAATCCTCATTTATACATCAAAAAATCTGAAGCAGTGGACATATGCAAGTGAGTTTGGACAGGGACAAGGGAGCCATGGGGGAGTATGGGAGTGCCCGGATTTGTTTGAGCTTCCGGTAGACGGCAATCCGAATCAAAAAAAATGGGTGATGCAGGTCAGTGTCGGAAACGGAGCGGTTTCGGGAGGATCAGGCATGCAATATTTTGTAGGGGACTTTGATGGAACTCATTTTAAAAATGAAAATCCGTCAAACAAAGTTCTCTGGACGGATTACGGCAAAGACTTTTATGCGGCTGTATCCTGGTCCGATATTCCATCCTCAGACGGCCGGCGGCTATGGTTAGGGTGGATGAGCAATTGGCAATATGCGAATGATGTTCCTACCTCCCCATGGAGAAGTGCGGCGTCCATTCCAAGAGAGTTAAAATTGAAAACGCTTACTGGAGGGGTTAGGGTCGTCCAAACACCAGTAAAAGAGCTGCAAACCATTCGCGGAACCTCTAAAAAGTGGAAGAATCAGACCGTATCGACCACAAGCCAAAATGTGTTAGCGGGCCTATCTGGAGATGCGTATGAACTACATGCAGAATTTCAAGTGACACCACGTTCAGCTGCTGAATTTGGTTTTAAAGTTCGAACAGGCAGAAATCAATTCACAAAAGTCGGCTATGATCGAAAAAATGCCAAACTGTTCGTTGACCGGAGTGAGTCGGGGAACGTCACCTTTAATCCGACCTTTAACACCGGAAAACAAACAGCTCCGCTGAAACCGGTAAATGGAAGGGTAAAGATGCGCATTTTTGTCGACCGCTCTTCAGTTGAAGTATTTGGGAATGACGGACAGCAGGTCATAACCGACATCATACTCCCGGATCGATCAAGCAACGGTCTAGAATTATATGCGGCGAATGGCGGTGTAAAGGTGAAATCTTTAACGATATACCCTTTAAAAAAGGTATGGGGAACATCACCTTTCATCTCTAATTTGGCTGGCTGGACGACTGTAAATGGCACGTGGGCCGACACAATTGAAGGAAAACAAGGAAGATCGGAGGGTGATTCCTTTATTTTGTCTTCAGCATCCGGATCTGACTTCACCTATGAATCTGATATCACCATTAAGGATGGAAACGGAAGGGGGGCAGGAGCGCTTATGTTTCGCTCTGACAAAGATGCCCAAAATGGTTATCTTGCCAATGTGGATGCGAAACATGACTTAGTGAAATTCTTTAAATTTGAGAACGGTGCTGCTTCTGTCATTGCCGAATACAAAACACCGATAGACGTAAATAAGAAGTATCATCTGAAAACTGAGGCTCGGGGTGATCACTTCAAAATCTATTTAGATGATCGTCTTGTAATTGATACGAATGATTCCACATTCTCCGAAGGTCAATTCGGCTTAAATGTGTGGGATGCAACTGCTGTCTTTCAAAATGTAAACAAGGGGTCTTGAAATAGCGGGATCTTCATGTAGTAAACTAAATTAAGCGTTTAATAAAAACAGAAGCTGAGGAACGGTTGAGTTGATCAATACTGTTCCTCAGCAAATCAATCAATGTATTAAAGGGTGGGTAATTTAATCGCAGTATTAATATTTTGCAAATTCAGCTTGACTTGTTCATCTGTGTTCCAAGGGTGGTACCAGCCCTTTTCCATCATATAGCTTGAGATTTGTTCATGCATATCAAGGGCTTCTTCCAAATGACGGGTAAGGATCTCTTTCACTTCAGGCGTCCCAGCTTCCGTTGCGGCCATCGCATAATTTCTGACTCCGTTTTTTGCTGCAATCAATAAGTCCATGGCTATGATTTGGTCTGTTAAAACGTTCATGCCGGTCAGATATTCAATGATAGGATTCATGATCATTCATCTCCTCATTCATGCTTTGCATTAGATAAAATAGAGGCAAATTCCTGTAACTGCCGTGTGGTAATATCAACGTCTTGCTGCATGATTTCTTTAAGCTTCGGATCAGATACCAGCGCTTTCATTGTTTTGGATTTCGTCAAACAAAGGGTCTTAAATGCAGTCATTTCTTGGACCTCAAGCACTTCATGTAAGGCATATTCCATTTCTGCAACCTCCGTTTTTTTAAGGTTTTAACACTACTTTTATACAGTCATCCATTTTTGTATCAAAAATGTCATAACCATGCTTGGCTTCACTAAGCGGCAGAACATGGCTTACAACATCTCCCGGATCAATTTTGCCCGTTGACACTAATTCAAACATGTATGGCATATAGTGGATTACCGGAGCTTGTCCAGAGCGTATATTGATGTTTCGCTGCATAATATCTCCTAACGGAAAACCGTTATATCTTCCTCCATACACACCTGTAATTTGGATGGTTCCGCCTTTGCGAACGGCTTGGGAAGCAATGACCAATGCACTCATCGTTCCGCCATGAAGTTTTAATCCGCTGGCAAGGAACTCAAGGTCGCTCATTTTCCCATCCATCCCAACAGCGTCAATAACAACATCCGCTCCGCCTTTGGTGATTTCCTTCAAGTAACTCCCTGTATTCTCATGGTCTTCAAAATTAACGATTTCTACTTGATTTGTTCGTTTGGCATGCTGTAAGCGGTAGTTTACATAGTCAACCGCTATGACACGCTTTGCCCCCTTTAACCAACAAAACTTTTGAGCAAAAAGGCCGACTGGCCCGCAGCCGAGAACAATAACTGTATCGCCGTCTTTTACACCGGCATTGTCTACACTCCAGAAACCGGTGGTCATGGCATCGGATATCACGCTTAACTTCTCATCGGGCTCCTCACAGGTTTCAGGAATTTTAAAATGGGTAAAATTCGCAAAGGGCACTCTTAAATATTCTGCCTGCCCGCCTGGATAACCGCCAGTATCCCCTGAATAGCCGAAATAGGCGCCCATTTCGCCGTTGTCATTAGATTGATCACACTGGCTTTCCAGCTGGTGCTTACAAAAAAAGCATTCACCGCAGGCGATCGTAAAAGGAATAATGACGCGATCGCCTTTTTGCACCTTTGTCACTCCCGGCCCAACTTCTTCAACGATGCCCATCGGTTCATGGCCGATGACATAGTCTTCTTGCAGATTAGGAATCAATCCATGGATTAAATGCAAATCCGATCCGCAAATGGCTGTACTGGTAACTTTTATAATCATGTCATCGGATTTTTCAATCTTTGGATCTGGCACATCTTTGACAACAACATTTTTAATGCCTTGATACGTTACTGCCTTCATGCTGTAAAACCTCCAGTGTTAGCGTTCATCAGGTGTCCGGTCAAACATCCCTTTTCGATTTGTTTTAACAGGAAAGAGATCCATGTTGCCGACCATGATCGTGTTTTTTGCAGAGAGCTGATCCAGCTTATATTGTTCGCTCAGCTCATACGGGTGAAACCACTTTTTGCTTATCATCAGTTCTGTAATCTCTTGATGCATCGCGATTCCTTGCATTAGCTGTTTCCGCAACAAGGCTCTTACATCTGGAGAAGCGGTTTCAGTCAAAGCTACAGCAATATTTCTCACGCCTTCTTTTGTTCTTATCAGAAAATCCATCGCAAATGTGGTATCGGCAAGTTCAGGCACATTCAGCGAATTAATAGGGTCTAAATGATCATGGTTCAAAGGTGCTTACCTTCCTTTCAATTGATGATTGGCGTTGGACGGCTTTCAGGGACAGGGGCCTGAAATGGCGCACGCTCATAAACCGCTTGTAAGTCAGTAAGATCTTGAATGGATTGCTGCACATCTTTTTGCATCAAGTCCTTCAGGTCTTGATCAAACACAAGTCCCTGCATTAATTTCGATTTCGCTATACAAAGTGTTTTAAAGTTCACGATTTCATGTAGGTCTACAGCCTCGTGAGCAGCTAATGTTTGATGATCCATATTGATTTAACCTCCTTTAATCAACGTTACTTTTCCCTAAATGAATTTGAAGCATACAGAAAGAACATTGCGCCGCAAAAAATTGCATATTCAATATAAATTGAATGATTCTAATCATGTACACGAAGATGCATGAACTATCTGTACGCGGTGACGTCGGCCTAACGGCTCCTGCTACAAGTTAATGAAATGATTACAAACAACTGATTAAAAGGGGGGGGGTTCTATAAGGATAGGGTATCTTTGAAACGAAAACTTAGGAATAATTTCACTTTTAAAGGACTTGATTTATGGCAAATTAATCGGATGTAGGCAAGTCAGACGCACGGTGTTTATAAGGAGAGAGGGGCTGGAAAGTGCACTCAGTCATTATTCGGTCATTTTCCCTTTGATATTTTAACAAGATCGTTGTATAATACAAATCGTAATTATTTCGTTTTAATGAGAAGGAGTGTTGTAATGGGAATTTTATTTTGTAAGAGGTTAGGTATATTAACGATTGGTTCATTACTAGTATTGGCAGGATGTCAGGCTTCAGATTCATCAAAAGGTGAGTCTCATAAAACAAGTTCATCAGTTGCAGAAGACTCTTCTAAAACCCAAGAGCAAACATCTGAATCTCATGATCATGATCACGATCATAGTCATGCACATGCACATGATAAAGAGACAGAAAAAATTTATGAAGGCTATTTTAAAAACAGCCAAGTAAAGGATCGGTCACTTTCTGATTGGGAAGGAGACTGGCAATCAGTATATCCGTACCTGCAAGATGGCACTCTTGATGAAGTATTTTCGCATAAATCAGAACATGAAGGTGACAAGACAGCTGAAGAATATAAAGAGTATTATAAAAAAGGGTATAAAACAGATGTTGACCGTATCTTAATCCAGCAAGATACTGTAAAGTTCTTCAAAAACGGAAAAGAATATTCTGGTAAGTATACTTATGACGGGTATGAAATTTTAACATATGATGCGGGCAATAGAGGGGTAAGATACATCTTCAAACTGGATAAAAAAGCTGAAGGCCTTCCTCAGTATATTCAGTTTAGTGATCATAGTATCTATCCGACTAAAGCTAGTCATTACCATCTGTATTGGGGTGATGACCGTGAAGCTTTACTCGATGAAGTCAAAAACTGGCCTACCTACTATCCGTCAGAAATGGACGGACATGATATTGCCCATGAGATGATGGCGCATTAATTGAGGAGTAACATGCCCATGAAGTGTATTATTTCTTTTGCACAAAACAAACGGTCATTTTTTCACTGTGAAAATAGATAGAAAGGGAAACACGTCTACCTTTGTAGAGAGTGATTACTTAGATGTCTCTGAAAAAGCTGCTGACGAGGAGTCAGCAGCTTTTTCGCTCTCTTCCGTTTATCCTGTTCTTGATGATGGGGAAGGGTGGGGAAGGCTTGATCTCTTTTCCGCCGCTGATGGCTATGGCGCTTTTGACAAAAATGTTACCGTGGCCATGGATTCTTCCAAAGGCGGCTTCTATGCACTCGATCGCTGGCGCAACGATATCTCCGGCATCGGAAAGCTTACCAAAAGGGGACAGGCACGTTAAAGCTGGAGGGGAACAATACATACTCCGGCGGCACGCGGATTAATCAGGGTACGCTTGAGGGCGGCTCCGAGACAGCTTTTGGGAGAGGTGATGTTTCAAACAACAGAGGCATCCTGAAGGAAGATGTCTCAGGAAAACTGATCATCGGTGGAGACTACAAACAATCAGCCAAGGGTATACTTGAACTCAATCTCAGCGGTAAGCATGATCTGCTCCAAATCAAGGGCAAGGCAAAAATAAAAGGGACATTACGTCTCCATTTTTCGGACAATTATGTACCGGCTGACGGATCCACAATCATTACCTATCATAAGCGTAATGGATCCTTTTCTTCAATCGAAACCACGGGCTTGCCAAGCAAGTACAAAGTGAAGCTCGTCTATAAGTCCAACAGTATCCAATTAAAAGTCAAGGGAAATTAATTTTGCGTGGTGTGCTGATGCCTGGGGGTTTATAGCATAAAGAGTATCAAGCTGGTGCTCGTTAGCGCCAGCTTTTTTATGTTTATCAGTGTTCGTGCTGATTGATTGCGCCGGTGATCAGGCGACCGAAGAACGATTTCATTGCCTTTGTCATAGGAAAGAGGCATTTCTAGTTGACGTAATGAAAGGGCTTAAGCAAGTTTATCGCTGAACCGTTTTTGTTCCTATCGAACGAAAGCGCGGGTGTTCTGCAAGTATGGAGCTTTTCATCTCTTTTACTGCTGGATGGTCTGATGCAAAGAACTGAAGTTTGGACTCGTAAAGTTCAACTAATTTTCCGTTATCCAGTACACCTAGTGTGTCACTCAATTGATAAGCGGCTTTCAAATCATGCGTAATAAAAAAATACGATAACCCAAACTCATCTTTGAGCTCTTTTAACAAATCGAGTATAAGCATTTGGGTTACCATGTCCAGACTGCTGACTGATTCGTCTAATACGATCAGCTTCGGTTTGAGCGAGATTGCTCTAGCGATATTGATCCGCTGCAATTGACCGCCGCTGAATTGGTGCGGGTATTTTGTTAAATCCTGTTCACTTAAGCCTACTCTTTCCAACAGCTCGATGATGGTTCGCCTTTGTTCCGCTATTGTAAGTGTTTCATAGTTTTCTAATGGTTCTGCGATAATCCGTTCCGCTGTCATTCGCGGGTTGACGGACGAGTATGAATCTTGAAAGACAGCTTGAAGGTCACGACGGATTTTTCGCCGGATCGATTTATTTGCGCTATACATATCATGGCCTTGGAAAAGGATTTGACCTAATTGCGGCCGTTCTAAACCAAGCAATACTTTTCCCAATGTACTCTTACCGGCTCCGCTTGGCCCAATCATGCCTAAGCATGTACCTTGGTCAATCGAAAAGCTGATATCGGAAAGGACTTGTTTAGATTGGGTTTGCCATTTAAACAATGTCCGAGCCCCATAACAATGACTGACTCCTCTCACTTGTAGTAAACTCACTTCATCACCCCGTATCAAATTCTATCAACATGATCCAATGGAACGTTTATCTATTGGCAATGTCAAACGTGCACCCAATAGCTTCTTTGTATATTCATGCTTTGGTGCATCAAACAGCTGAAACACATCTGCTTTTTCTGCGATTTTTCCTTTCTGCATCACAGCGACTTCGTCCGCCATTTCAGCAATGACACCCAGATCATGAGAGATAAGCAAAATTGCCGTTCCATATTCAGAGCGCATGGCGTCTAAATGTTTCAGCACGGTCTTCTGATTATTGACGTCTAGTGCAGTTGTGGGTTCATCCGCAATCAGAATGGCCGGATGTAAGCAAACAGCGGTTGCAATCATCACCCGTTGAAGCATTCCGCCGCTTAATTGAAAAGGGTAAGATTTTAAAAGTTTAACAGGATTGGATAAGCTCACATTATGCAATGCTTCGATTGCAAGCTCCTTCGCCTGCTTTTTGTTAAAAGACGTATGAGAGCGAATCGTTTCGACCATTTGATGACCAATCGTAAAAACGGGTGTAAAAGCGTTCATCGGATTTTGCATAATATAGGCAACATCTTTGCCGCGGATCTTGCGCATTTCTTGATCTGCCAATCCGTTTAATTCTCGGCCTTGTAAGGAAATGCTTCCTTCCACCTTGGTTGTTTTCTGATGAAGCATCTGAAGAATGGACATGCCCGTTACTGTTTTTCCGCATCCGCTCTCACCAATCAGACCAAGGATTTGACCTCGCTTCAGTTCGAAATTGACGTCTTGCACTAGGGTTGAAACTCCTTTTTGCGTTTTGGCCTGTACATGCAAATCTCTCACTTTGAGCACCGGTGATTGTTCTGTTCCCAACTTCCTCATCCTTTTTATCATCGACGTTTAACTCCGTATTTTTCTGATAAACTCTCGCCCAATAAATTGAATGTTACCACGACAACCATGATCATCAGCCCTGGATAAATCATCAACTCAGGGTTCGTCCGAATATACGATTTACCTTCATGAATCATCGCTCCCCATTCCGCAGCTGGGGGCTGGACGCCTAATCCAAGAAACGACATAGCGGATATGTCCATAATGGCCCAGCCCATTTCCAATGTACCCATGACAACGAGGGGAGGGAGCACATTAGGTATGATATGTTTTTTCAGTATCTTCCATTGTGATGATCCATTGATTTTTGCGGCTTTAATAAAGTTTTCCTCTTTCAGGCTAAGCACCATTCCTCTAAAGATTCTCGCATAATAGACCCATTGCACCAGCATGAGGGCAAGAATGACTTGAGGAAGTCCAGGTCCGAATATGCCCACTAGACCAAGAACTAAAATTAAGTTTGGAAAGGCCATCACACCATCACAAAATCTCATTAACAGCTGATCAACCCATCCGCCTTTATACCCTGAAATCGTACCGACAATGAGACCGATCACGAGTGAGGAAATAAAAATGAGCATTGCAAATCCCAAAGAAATCCGTGTTCCGTACAAAAGGCGGGATAAGTTGCATCTTCCTAAATGGTCAGTTCCTAAAGGGAACTCCAAGGATGGAGGGTGCAGCTTATATGCCAAATGAACAGCAACAGGATTATTCGGCGCAATCCAAGGGGCAAATACAGCGATGAGAAACAGAATGGATAATATGGTGATGCATGCCGTTATCACTTTTTGACTTTTGTATATCCTGCGTATGCTTATAATCATCGATACTGCCCTTCTTTCCTGGAAATGCGCGGATCAATATACATTTGAATGAGATCAACGATTAAGCTGCTCAATATAAAAAAGGCGGCGGCTATGAACACATAGCATTGAATGACCGGGATGTCACGATTGAAAATGGCCTCAATAAAATAACGGCCAAAGCCAGGCCAAGAAAAAACCACTTCAACAATAATTGTTCCGGTGAGAAGTTTGCCAAGATTCATTCCTAGTCCTGTAATCATCGGAGAAATGGCCATTTTCAATACATGCTTAGCCATAATGCTTTTATTTTTCAGTCCTCTGATTTTTGCGTATTGGACATACGGTTCTTGCAGGTTTTCTATCACACTGGCGCGCAAAAGCCTTGTATACATTGCAATTAAAGGAAGCGCCAGCGTCATTGACGGCAGTACGAGGTGCTGCCATGTCCCAATTCCTTCTACTGGAAAAAGATCTAATTGAACAGAAAAGAAAAAAACCAACATATACCCTAACCAAAAAGTCGGAATGGATGCCCCGAAAAAGGAAATGAAGCGACTGATATGATCAATTGCGCGATTTCTTTTGATTCCAGCAAAGAAGCCGAGAGGCACACTGACAAGCACCGCGATCAATAAACTCCCAAGCGCAAGTTCGATCGTTGCTGGCATTCGGAGGGCAACCTCGTCCCAAACCGGCTTATTCGAAACATAAGATATGCCAAAATCGAATTGGCATATCTTCAAAATAGAGTTTACATATTGGATAAAGAATGGTTGATCTAAGCCAAACTCATGTCTCTTTTGTTCTAAAATGTCATCGTTTGGCTGGATATGCGCTGCTGCTACATACGCTTCAGCCGGGTCAACCGGTGAGAGTTGAATCATTCCAGTTGTCAGAAGCGCAGCTAAAAGAAACACTGGAATGATGGACATGATTCGTTTCAATATATAGATACCCATAAAAGCCTCCTACTGCTTCATGCGAATACCTGTAAATGGATGTTCGTCACGGTTGGCAGGGAAAGTAAAGTCTGTCATATTCTTTTGGTAGATCGCTGTCTTTTTAATATAAGAGATCGGAACGATGGCTCCCTGATCTTGAAGGGATGTTAAAATAGATGAGTAAAGCTTTTGACGCTCTTTTTCATCAGTTGTTTGAGGAACCTTTGCCATCTGCTTCAATAACTTATCTTTGTTTGGATAGGCAGAAATCGCTTCATTAAATCCAAATCCTTTTGACGCGACAATGTTTACAAATGTATGCGGGTCATAAGGCGAGCCATAGTTGCTAAAGAAGTTCATATCAAATTCATTCGCTTTGAACCGCTTAACCTGAGTCGCCAATTCTACTCCTTCAAGATTCAACTTCACTCCAATCGCTGCCCACTCTGCTTGCAGCGTTTCTGCCATTGCTTTTTGAATGGATTCCGCTGAATCATACATTAAACTAAATTCAAGAGGCTCTCCGTCTTTCTCACGAACCGTCTTGCCTTTCGGAAGTTTCCAGCCGGCCGCATCTAATAACGCTTTCGCTTTTTCCGCATCATATTTTACTTGCTTTACATCAATATCAGACGTGTATGGGAAAGTTGTCGGCAAAATATGATCTGCTTTTTCTTCTAACCCGGAGGTAATGCCTTCCACCATGGCGTCTTTATCAAAACCGTAGTGCAGGGCTTGGCGCACACGTTCATCAGAAAGTTGTTCTTTTTTCGTATTCATGACAAGCTGTCTCGTCGCTACCGGTTCAGAAAGACTAGTTTCATACTGACCTGTCGATTGCAGCTGCTTGTATGCATCCAAGCTGATGACGCCTTCACCGTAAATTAAGTCCAATTCACCTTTTTCAAATGCGAGCACTCTTGTTTCTGCGTCTGGGATGACTTTCACCTTGATTTTCTCGACTTTAGGCTTTTCACCCCAATAATTTTCATTGCGTTTAAAAATCGCATATTCATCAGCTTTATATTCGTCCAATACCCATGGACCCGTTCCCACCGGTTTTGCGACACCTTTTGATGTATCGCCATCCTTAGGGAATCCAGCCTCTCCTAAAAACCGAACAGGCCGTACAACTGCCAGCTCCTGAATGGTTGGATAATATGGTTCAGTCAGTGTCAATTGAAAGGTATGATCATCGATCACTTTTGTTTGAGCTATTTTTGTCATAAATCCTAGCCAGCTATGCAACTCAGGATGTTTTAAAATGGAGTCGAAATTCTTTTTCGCGATTTTTGCGTTAAAGGTTGTTCCATCCGAGAATTTGACATCCTTACGCAAATGAAATGTATACACTTTACCGTCATTAGATATATCCCAAGACTCAGCTAAATGCGGTTTAAGCTTCCCGCCCGTTCCATAAGTGACCAAAGGCTCGTATACCATTGATTGGGCAAACAATTGGGAAGGGTTATAGACATGCGGGTTCATTTCGCCTATATCTCTAGGCCAAGCAATTGTGACCATATTGTTATGTTTTTTCATCTCTGTTGAATTTCCTGCATTAGTACATCCTGCTAATAAAATAGAAAAGATGAGCATCGATAAGAAAGTAAATTTAATTTTCAAACGAATCTTCCCGCTAAGCATCTGTATTTCCTCCTAAGTGATGTTGATAATCATTTTCATTTTAAGGAGGAGGCATACCCTTGTCAATGTAAGAATATAGGTATTGATTATTTTGAAACTAATAAAGTGTTAACTCATAGATCTGCATTCATCATATCTTTCCTAAAGTCTTAGTTAGTGGAAATTTTACCACCATACGGAAATGATCCGGTGAACAAATCCTTGCTCATCTGAATATGAATCTTACTCTTAGAGATGAGGATTTTGAATATAAAAACACCATCTTTCTATAGCGAAAGGTGGTGATTATTTTGTATCAAGCTTTGAAGTCAAAACATATGTGGCATTGAAATAAAATTTGATACAATTATGTTAATAGCTGAATTGTAACTATTCCCCAAACAAGCCATAAAGGAGGATTATCATGACTAAACATCAGATTTATACAATGAGTGTCGCAAAAGTTTATCCCTATTATATTTCGAAAGCTGAGAAAAAAGGACGCACAAAATCAGAAGTCGATGAAATCACTCGTTGGTTGACAGGATATAGCCAGGAAGAGTTAGAAGGGCAACTGGAAAAACAGACAGACTTTGAAACCTTCTTTGCGAAAGCCCCCCAACTGAATCCTTCACGGGCTTTGATCAAAGGTGTAGTCTGCGGCGTCCGAGTGGAAGATATCGAAGAATCAACGATGCGGGAAATCCGCTATTTGGATAAATTAATCGATGAGCTAGCAAAGGGGAAATCGATGGAGAAGATTTTGCGGAAATAATAATGACAAAGAGACACTGATTTATATAGGTTTACTTTTAAGTAATTAATCATCAACCTTTTTTATAAAAAATGTATACGAATTCACAAAAAAGACATCCATTTTGATCAAACATTTTTCGAAATGGATTCTTTTTATTTGTTCTAAAATGGGTTTCTAGAGATGCTTTTTATTTCAAAGGCTTAAAAAATCTTTAAAATCAAGGGTTACCATTTTTATTGTATTAAAGTGGTAAAGAAAGGAATGGTTTTGCTCAGGAAGATCTGACGGTAGATCATCTGTAGACAAGATTAGACGTAGGATTAAAAACGAACTGGAGGAAAAAGAAGATTGTCTTAAAACGGTTTTTTTCTCGGAGATCGTTCAGTTAGGATTTTGACTGTCATCGTGCATAATGAAATTTTTAAGAACGAACAAAGAAGAAAGGATGAGTTTGATGAAGGAATACTTTTCGATTGGGGAAACAGCCCGTCTCAATCACATTTCAATTCAAACATTGCGCTACTATGATAAGATCGGAATTTTCAAGCCTCAATATACAGATCAGAACAACGGCTATCGTTATTATCATGTTAAACAGTTCTTTTATTTAGATATCATAAAATATCTCAAATGTATTAAAACACCTTTGGAAGACATTAAGCGCATTATCTCACATACATGTACCCCTGAACGGATGCAAACCTTTCTTAACGGGCAAGAAAGCGTGATTGAACGTGAAATGGAAAGACTCGAACGTGCCAGGCAATTGCTTCATAGAAGAAAGAATCAGCTTCATGAACAAGTGGAGATACGCACTAAAAAAGAAGAAGGTCTAGTTTATGTTCGACATATAGAAGGCCAAACCATTTTAAAAGCAGCGACACCTCAAGTGAATCCTCATGACCAATCAGATTTGTATTACCGAAAATTGGCTGAAGTCCTTGAAGAAAGAGGAGATTTGGTTGATAACTATTATGGACTTATTTATGATTTAAAGCCTTATAAAGATTCCGGTGATATTTATTGCAACAGTGTTTATACGACCATTCATGATGGAGTAAAGATAGAGATAGGAGGACAAAACATTACGATCGATTCTTTCCCATCCGGTGAATATGTGTGTATCTCATTTGATTGCTCTGCAACAAATTATTTTTCATACTATCAAAAACTGTACCATTTTATTGAATCTCATGGCATCCAAACGGATGAAAAAGTATATCAAATTTCTCTTCCAAACAGCTACGACTCATTAAGAGAAGAAGACTTCCTCACAGAATTTAGAGTGCGGAAAAAATAACGAACCCCTTGACCCTATCGTTGCTATAGGGTTTATGATTTATGCATCGTTCTTATGAATTTGTAAAAGGAAGGATGTATAAGATGAAAAATAAAAGAGGTAAAACGCTTCGCTTACTTATGCGGCAATGGCAAGGCGGAAACAACCCTCCGTATGTACTTGGAGCCCATTTATTTAACGGGCTTGCACCTAAAACGAATGATCCATTTGAAGAAAAGCCTGGATGTAGCCAAAGTCCTTTGATGTTGCAGGACTTGGGATTACAGAACATTTTCCATGAGATGCGTATAACTTACAAAATATGTTGAAGTGACTTCCATTATTGGAGGATATCAACAAAAAGACGTTGAAACACGTTTTATCGTATTTCAAATTCTAGTAAAAAATGAATTTAAAACAAAAGGAGCGATGAATATGAGAGCGCCGATAGACGAACCAACTTGGTACTCCTACCCTGGAATGGTAGCTGTCGTTACGGCTCAATATGAAGGTGAAAAAAACGCAATGGCTTCTGGGTGGCACACGTATATTGGATCTTCTCCTGGCATGTATGGGGTATCAATAGGCAAAGGGACATATACTTACAAAATGATTGAGAAAAGTGCTGTTTTAGGAGTGAACTTTCTTCCAGGGAGATGTTCGGAATTAATTCAAGCATTAGGCACCCATAGCGGCAGAGATATAAATAAGTTTGAAGCATTTCATATTCAATACGAAGAAGGACGAAAAGCTAAGATACCGATTTTAACTGATGCGTATTTTGCTTATGAGTGTAAAGTACACAGTATATCCACTTTGGGCGATCAAGAGTGGGTTGTGGGAGAAGTATTACAGAGATATCAAGATAAAGAGCTTTTCTTAAAAAATGGAATGCTAAATTTAGAGAAGCTGGATATTCCGCTTCATATTGGAGAGTCCAGCTATCGAATACTAAATAGTAGAGCAGAGGAACATCAACACCCGTTTGATCCCAATGCTGATTGAAACGTGCAAGTTCCTTCACCTTCATTGTTGTGTGGTATACATGCTCATAAAACCCCTATGCATTGGGTAAATCCAAATGCATCTATCATCTCAGACACAATGATCGTAAGAGTTGAGGAAACCACTATCAAAATAAAAATCAATGGATGTATGTGCAGCGGTTTCCGTTGGAAATCCATTGACTTCGCCTTAGCAAAAAAAGACTCAAAGACCGTGAAGCTTCTTCAAGATAGCTTTGCGATCTTTTTATTTCTAAGCCTCAATTTATCTTACGATGGAAGGTATTTCAACTTTCTCTGCCGATCAGCATTAGTCCATAAAGGAAAGAGCATTTCCAGATTTACCTATAAAGTCAGTAAAGCTTTCCGCAACCAAATAAAATGCGTCCCGTTCATTTACTGATTCATGATCCCAAAATCCTAAAGATGAACTTGCACAATTGAATTGTCCTCGATAGTCAAGCTTATTTGCAATTGGAATTCTTCTATGAGGGAATTCGTCTTTATACGCCTTTATATTGTAGACAAGTGAATGATCATTGTTATTTAATCTATAAAATAAACAGATAGTTATTAATTTGTTTTTCACCCAAGATTATGTTTATGGTTAGTTTAATGTTTAAGAAAGGATGAGGATGATGAAAAACTTAGGTGGGATTTCAATTTTATTTTTCTTGATCTCGTTGATGGTTTTTGGAATTTCGTTTTTTAATGGGGATCTTTTTTCAGGACCAGTTATGATATTTTTTTCGATTATTCTACCATTAATCGGAATTATTATTGCACTTGTAAGTAAGGGCGGAGGAACAAAGGTTGTTGGTCTTATCGGGAATGCCATTATTCTTATTGTAGCAGGAGTAATACCAGCTGTTTCGATGCTGTTTTGGAATCAGCCTTAAACATCGGCAAAACGGGGGTCAGTGTCTTTTATTTGGTTTTATATTAAAAGTTTTAAAAGAATAAAATAAAGAAAGCCGGAATATGAGATCCGGCTTCTTCTAATCATTTTCCCTTCGCTTTCTTCCGCTTCTCCTTCTCCGCCCGGTAAAACTCATGAAACATCTTCATCAGCGCCCGCTTTTCAATCCGCGACACATAGCTGCGCGAAATACCGAGTTCTTTAGCAATCTCACGCTGTGTTTTTTCCTTCTTCAAATCAAGCCCAAACCGGCCGACAATCACTTCCTTCTCACGATCATCTAAAATGTCAATGTATTGCTTCACTTTTTCAAGCTCCATATTGAGCTGGATCGTATCAATCACGTCTTCATTTTCTGATTTCAAAACGTCGATCAGGCTTATTTCATTCCCTTCTTTATCCTGCCCGATCGGATCATGAAGGGAGACGTCTTTTTTTGTTTTTTTCAGTGCGCGCAAATGCATGAGGATTTCGTTTTCAATACACCGCGCGGCATACGTCGCAAGCTTTGTCCCTTTTCCGGCGGAATAGCTTTCAATTCCTTTGATCAGCCCGATTGTTCCGATGGAGATTAAGTCCTCTGCATCCTCACCTGTATTTTCGAATTTTTTCACAATATGGGCGACCAAGCGAAGATTATGCTCAATCAGCATGTTCCTGGCATGTTCATCCCCTTTAGCCATGAGCTCTAAGTATTTTTTTTCCTCGCTGCTTGAGAGCGGTTGTGGAAAGGCATTGTTTTTCACGTAAGATACTAAAAAGACAAGCTCTTTAACAACAAAGCCGAGCGCTGCGAAAACACCTGTCACCATCGTCACCTCCACAAAAGTATATAGGCTAAAGCCTATATGTAAATGTATGTAGGCGGGAGGCTGTCTGTGTCTGTACCGGGAAATTTCTCGCAGGGGAGCTTGGCTTTTGTGAGCAGCATACGAACTTCAAATTTTAAATATAATTTTTATCAGACTCCCATACATTGAAATGAACAAAAAATGTGTATGGGGGGATGGGAATGAAAAAGTGGATGGCAGGCCTGTTTCTTGCTGCAGCAGTTCTTCTTTGTTTAATGGTTCCGCAGCAGATCCAAGGCGCTTCTTTGTATGACAAAGTGTTGACTTTTCCGCTGTCTCGTTATCCGGAAACAGGCGATCATATTAGAGATGCGATTGCAGAGGGACATTCTGAGGTTTGCACCATTGATAGAGATGGAGCAGACAAAAGGCGGGAGGAATCATTAAAGGGGATCCCGACGAAGCCGGGCTATGACCGGGATGAGTGGCCGATGGCGGTCTGTCAGGAAGGCGGCGCAGGAGCTGATGTCCGATATGTGACGCCTTCTGATAATCGCGGGGCCGGCTCGTGGGTAGGGAATCAAATGAGCAGCTATCCTGACGGCACCAGAGTGCTGTTTATTGTGCAGTAGTAAAGAAGAGGCTCTATCTTGAGCCTCTGTTGTTACAACCCTTCGCCGTGCTGAATTTTCGGGGGATAGGTTTCTGCTTTTCGCCAATATTGGCGTGTGTCTTCGTGCCGTACAACAATGCCCAGCTGTGCCAGTTCGAGACGGAATTCTTCAATATCGTCTTTTTCTTCGTCCTCCAGCGCTTTGTGACGAGCTTTTAATAAGGCATGGGCGCCTGGCGAGAGGTCTGGTGCATCAGGTATCCATCGGCGAAATTGATCTTTAAAAGGATCACCATCTGCTGCCCATTCGTAATTGTGCTTTCTAAAGGCCTTCTCGACATTCACTGGTTTTTCATCAATTTCTTCCCGTGCCAATTCATATCCGGCTGTTCCTAGGAGGACAAGCCGTTTGTGATCCATAAACACAAGAGCGATGTCACCGGAATGAATTGTTTGCACTTTTTTTCCTTTGATTAATTCCACTGTGTCATTTGTAATTTTTACAGACAGCAGCATTGCAATAACAGAATGAGCGAACCAAATCCCTGCAGACACGCCAAGCAGCGCAGTGATAAATGCAGCTGGTGATCCCTGAAAAGAGGTGACCAGCCGGAGCGGTCCTTCAAAAGGAATCCACGGGAGTGATAATGTCCATTTTGCAAACTGCGGGATAAAATACCCGATCCCAAAGCCGATGATTGCAAGTGCAGCGTATAAAAAATAAACAGCAGTTTTCGTAACTCCAATAAAAGTGTGAGATTGATTCTGCAATATGTCACCTTCTTTATTTGAAAAAATCAAATTCTCTTCCCATATTTTAACTTAAAAAGATAGTAAATCAAGGATGAATTAAAAGAAAAGCTCAAGAATGGGCCTAGAACAGTCGGAAACAATAGCGCCCGGGGTACACAAGACACGCATCCGAATTCGCAGTCGTCTCGGCGGAGCACGCAGCTGAAAGTCAAACCACTTAAAGCTGTTTCGGAAAAAGAAAAGCTGTGCTAAAGAACATACAAATCACAAAGGATGAGGGAACGGTAAAATCCATTTTGGCCTCATTTGTTTTTATACGTATCTCATTACAGTTCACAGGGAACATAAAGAGTAAAGGCTTTTTAAACAATCAGGAGGAACTGACATGAAAATTGGATTAATCGGGTTAGGAAAAATGGGCATAAACATAGGAAAGCAATTCATTGACCGCAAACATCAAGCTGTCGGGTATGATGTGAATCAAGCGGCTGTTGATGAACTGAAAGCCTATGGGGCTGAGGGGACAACGAATCTAAAAGAGTTGATTTCTTCATTAGACACGCCGCGTATACTATGGGTTATGGTGCCGCATGGCGTTGTCGATGCTGTTTTGCGTGATGTGGCGCCTTTATTAAGCAAAGGCGATATTGTCATTGAAGCCGGAAACTCTCATTATAAAGAATCGATTCGCCGCCACAATCAAATGAAAGAAGCGGGTATCCATTATCTCGATGCCGGAACGTCGGGCGGAATGGAAGGCGCGCGCCATGGTGCCTGTTTTATGATAGGAGGAGACCCTGAAGCATGGGAGATTGCAGAGCCGCTGTTTCGGGATACTGCCGTCGAAAACGGATATCTTTACGCTGGTGAGGCGGGAAGCGGACATTTCTTGAAAATGATTCATAATGGCATTGAGTACGGAATGATGGCCGCGATTGGTGAAGGATTCGAAGTGCTTGAAAACAGCCAATTTGATTTTGACTACGAAAAGGTTGCCAGAGTATGGAATAACGGCTCTGTCATTCGCTCTTGGCTTATGGGGCTGACTGAGCGAGCTTTCTCTAAAGATGCGAGGCTGGATCAGATCAAAGGTATCATGCATTCCTCAGGTGAAGGAAAGTGGACGGTGGAAACAGCGCTTGATCTGCAGACAGCAACTCCGGTGATTGCCATGTCGCTGCTGATGAGATACCGTTCTTTAACAGATGATACGTTTACAGGAAAGGTCGTCGCTGCGCTTCGAAATGAATTCGGAGGCCATGCGACAGAAAAAAAGTAAGGGGACGAACACGCCTCCTTATTTTTTTTGCACGTTCAGCAGATGAGGGAATTTTTTACAAATGATCATCATGATGATCAGAATGTAGGCTCCGTAAATGCTGAAAGACAGTAATTTGTCGCTGGAAAAATTAGCACCTGCAATGGTAACAACGACAATATTCGGGATTTTTCCTATGAGAGACGCGAAGAAAAAAACATGCCAGCGAACCTGACTCAGCCCGCATATCACGTTCATGACAAGAGAAGGAATGACGGGGATGAGTCTTCCTAATAAAACAGCGGTAAAAGCATTTTTGTTGAAGGAAGCCTCGTAGCTTTGGATAGCGGGATAGGCCTGAACTTTTTTTCTGGCCCAATCTCTAAAGCTGTATCTGGCGAGAAAAAACAGCATGATTGTACCAAGCATTGAGCCAGTCAGTGTAATCCAGATCCCATTTGCGATTCCGAACACAGCGCCGTTTAAAGCAGCAACCAAAGCAAACGGCACAATGGGGAAAAAAACATCGGCAGCAATCAGCAGCATACTGAATAAAACAGAAAACATCCCTCCTGCTTTGATTGCCTCAAGCCAAGCTTCTTTCTGAAAAAAACCGACTACAATGACAGTTATAATCACGATGATACCTAGTATCTTTTTTAACATGTCTATGGTCACTCCCAACTAAGGTGATGTCAGGAGCCAAAACCTCCGTCATCTACGTTAGTATAACTGGTGTCAGTTCAGCGATTCAACTAAAATTGATATTTGGATTTAGAACACAATTCTTTTTTATCTTGTAAAATAGGGCATGCCATCCCTATGTTTTCTGCATTCTTTAATAGCAGGGAGGGATAGAAATGGTCACGATAAAAAAGGATTTTATTCCGGCATCGAACGATAATCGTCCGGGCTATGCGCTGACTCCTGCTTATATTACGGTTCATAATACAGCGAATACCGCCAAAGGCGCTGATGCGAAAATGCACGCCAATTATGTGAAAAATCGAAGCACTTCTGTCAGCTGGCATTTTACAGTTGATGATTCAGTCATTTATCAGCATCTCCCGATAGATGAAAATGGCTGGCATGCGGGTGACGGCACAAATGGGACAGGGAACCGCAAATCAATCGGGATTGAAATCTGCGAAAATGCTGATGGCGATTTTGAAAAAGCAACAGCAAATGCCCAGTGGCTGATCCGAAAAATATTCCATTGAAACATGTCGTTCCCCACAAAAAATGGTCCGGGAAGGACTGTCCGGGCAAACTCTTGGAGCACTGGAGTTCTTTTATAAACGGAATTTCTTTCTCCGATACACCTCCAAAAGAGTCATCTCCATCTTATCCGCTGCCGTCGGGGATGATAAAACTCACTTCGCCTTATTGAAAGGGCACGAAAATCCTTCAGCTGCAAAAGGCTTTAGCCGCGCTTCATTTTTACCCTGATAAGGGAGCCGAAAATAATGGAATTGACGGAGTTTACGGACCGAAAACCGCAAATGCCGTCAAGCGTTTTCAGCTTATGAACGGATTAACTGCAGACGGCATCTATGGACCAAAAACAAAGGCCAAGCTTAAATCGAAGTTAAAGTGAACACAGGGTAAGGGATAACCTGTGTCTAGTGCGGATTCAGGTTATTTTCTTCTCTGTGGTTTGTGTGTTTTTTCGATTGAGAAGAAGGGAATTTTAAGAGAATCATCCTATGTCGTAATGAAAGCAGCATGATTTTCACTAAGGGGGACACGTTAACAATAGGAAAAAACAGTAATAACAAAAAAACTCTTCGTTGAACGAAGGGGAACAGAGGTATAACATTAAGGTGAGGCTTTTGGGGGTGTAAAGATGAAGCATTTTTTTATCCTTTTCCTTCTACTGTCCGTTACAGCAGGATGCGAGGGTAAGGGATACGAAGACGTTGTAGCATTTGGTGACAGCAATACGCGAGGCTCTAATTGGGACTACCGCGATTATCCAAAAGCACAGCAATGGGTTAATATGTTAAAAACGGCTGAACGCGGAAAGCTTGATATACTCAATGCGGGAATTGGCGGACAGACGACAGAGGATGCACGTCTGCGGTTTCAGACAGATGTGCTGGATCAAAAACCGAAGTATTTGTTTATTATGTTCGGCACAAATGACGCCGCGATACTGACTGAGGGGAAACCGAGAGTATCGAAGCAGCGTTTTAGAGAAAATCTCGTTTATTTTATTAAAGAAAGCAGAGAAGACGGGATCAAACCAATCCTAATGACATGTATCCCAATTATAGAAGGAAACGGGAAGCACCATCTGTTTTACTATTCGAGATATAAAGCAGCTGCTTTTGAACCAAAGGGCGGGGCGAGAAAATGGCACAATTCATACAACGATATTACAAGAGATGTGTCGGAGCGCCTGAATGTCCCTCTTGTAGATAACTGGAAGCATTTTATAGAAGCAGGCGGCGGAAAAGCAACTGATGAAGCGCTTATCCAATCCGGTCTGATAGATCCTTCAGGCAATCATATGACACCTAAAGGGGCAAGGATTGTATATGAAGGAATACAAGATGGGCAGGTTTTGAAGTACTGAGCCGGACAACGGCCTAAGCCGTTTTATTTCTTCTACATAGGCTGTTATAAACCTTATGTAAGGAGGCGCTTCAATGTATGGCGCAGGCAGAGCATATGGATACGCTTTTATCGTTGTTTTAGTTGTTGTTCTCCTGGTTGTGGGCGGCATATATTGGTTAGCATAGTTACCGTCCCTTGAAAACACCTCTTTTTAGGGGTGTTTTTTACTGAAAACAGTAGTAAAGCGCGCAACCGAAGTGATATAATATCAGTCATCTGAGTAAAAAAAGGAAATACGCCCGGAAAAAATAGACAAGTTCCTATTAAGAAGATACGGAAATAATATGTCCGAGCGATCTTCTTTTTATTTCGTTTTCAATTAACTCGATAAAGTCACGGTTTAAATTCATTTCGGTGGCTTTGAAATAAGATTCTATTAGTAATTCATCAGACAGTTTTCTCATGCTAGGAACCCAATTAATGGGAGTGGCACCTCCTTAAAAGTTGGAATCATTCATGATTTTAATGCATACATTGATACGTTGCGTACATCTGAGGCTGAAGTTATCTTTAATCTACCATGAAATGCATATAAGAACAATCGTTCTGTTATCCACACCAGAAAGTGGATAACCTGTGAGTATCGTGTTTATAATTTGTCTAAAGAGTGATGTAATAAGAGTGGATAGTGTGTGTAATTTTATCCACAACTGGTGAAGAAACCCAATTTTTGTCGAAATTTTTTTGCTCAGTTTTTCTTTAGGCACAAGTTCGATTTTTTTCGACAATCATTTTAAAGAGAAAAGGGAAGGGTGCGGGTTTTGTTAAAAAAGTTTTTTTTACCTGACGAGTTCGTGAAAAATATTTTTCATATTACGCCTGAGAAATTAAAGGAACGAAATGTAAAAGGAATTATTACTGATCTGGATAATACGCTTGTTGAGTGGGACAGGCCGAACGCGACGCCGCGTTTGATCGAGTGGTTTGAAGAAATGAAGGACCACGGCATTAAAGTGACGATTGTCTCTAATAATAATGAAAGAAGAGTAAAACTTTTCTCAGAGCCGCTTGGAATCCCATTCATCTACAAAGCAAGAAAACCAATGGGCAAAGCCTTTAACAGAGCTGTGCGCAATATGGAGCTGAAAAAAGAGGACTGCGTGGTCATCGGAGATCAGCTCATGACCGATGTACTCGGGGGAAATCGAAACGGCTACCATACGATTTTGGTCGTACCTGTTGCTTCATCTGACGGGTTTATTACGCGCTTTAACCGCCAGGTCGAACGCAGAATACTGAGTGCTCTCAAACGAAAAGGGCACATTCAGTGGGAGGAGTAAGAAATGGAAAAGGTTGTTTGTATCGGCTGCGGAGTGACAATCCAAACCGAGGACAAAACAGGTCTGGGATACGCGCCGCCTGCATCGCTTACGAAAGAAAATGTGATTTGCCAGCGCTGCTTCAGACTGAAAAACTATAATGAAATACAAGATGTTTCCTTAACGGATGATGATTTCTTAAACATTCTTCACGGTATTGGGGAAACGGATTCTCTAGTTGTTAAAATTGTTGATATTTTTGATTTTAACGGCAGCTGGATCAATGGGCTGCAGCGTTTGGTGGGGGGAAACCCTATCTTATTGATTGGCAATAAAGCTGATATTTTGCCTAAGTCACTGAAAAGAGAGCGTCTGATCCAGTGGATGAAGCGTGAAGCGAAAGAGCTTGGCTTAAAACCGGTTGACGTATTTTTGGTCAGTGCGGGACGCGGCCAGGGGATCAGAGAAGTCATTGATGCGATTGAGTATTATCGCAACGATAAAGATGTCTATGTTGTTGGGTGTACAAATGTAGGGAAGTCAACCTTTATTAACCGTATTATTAAAGAAGTATCAGGTGAAGAAGATATCATTACGACATCCCAATTTCCTGGCACAACTCTTGATGCAATTGAAATCCCGCTGGACGACGGCTCATCGCTTTATGATACACCGGGCATTATCAACCATCATCAAATGGCGCATTATGTCAATAAAAAGGATCTTAAAATACTATCTCCTAAAAAGGAGCTGAAACCTCGCACATTCCAGCTTAACGATCAGCAAACACTGTATTTCGGCGGGCTTGCAAGGTTCGATTATGTGTCCGGAGAAAGGGCTCCTTTTATTTGCTATATGCCGAATGAGCTGATGATTCATAGGACAAAACTGGAAAATGCAGACGCGCTTTATGAAAAGCATGCAGGGGAATTGCTCACACCTCCGGGAAAAGATGAAATGGATGAGTTTCCGGAATTGGTCGCCCATACGTTTACGATAAAAGACAATAAGACAGATATCGTTTTCTCAGGGTTAGGCTGGGTAACAGTGCATGACGCCGATAAAAAAGTAACTGCTTACGCGCCAAAAGGCGTTCACGTATTTGTTCGGCGCTCATTAATTTAATGAAAAGGGGAGAGGAGCATGAAAAAGCTGTACGGAGTTATTGGCAATCCGATTGGCCATTCCATGTCACCTGATATTCACAACGCATCATTGAAAGATCTCGGTCTAGACGGACATTACCATGCTTTCAAGGTAGAAGAGAATGATCTGGAAGATGCGGTAAAAGGAATAAGAGCACTTGGCGTACAAGGAATCAATGTGACTGTTCCGCATAAGGTTTCCATTATGGATTACCTGGATCATATTGATGATAGTGCAAAAGTGATCGGTGCCGTAAACACGGTGAGAAGAGAGAGAGACAAGCTTGTCGGATACAATACCGACGGGGAAGGCTTTGTGAAGTCATTAATGAAGGTATTGGACAAGCCCATCTCTGAACTGTCATTTTTAATGATCGGCGCGGGCGGAGCAGCAAGAGCCATTTTCACAACAATTGCCCGCAATGTTCCGATAAAGTTTGACATTTGCAACCGGACGTTAGAAAAAGCAAAGCAGCTTACAGAATCCACTCCCTCATTTCAAAATAAAGAAGTGTTAAGCATAAAAGAAGCAGAAGAGCGGCTTGAGCAGTATGATGTGATTATCCATACAACGTCTGTGGGCATGTATCCAAACGTGAACGATGTGCCAATTTCATTACAGCGTGCCGCAAGCAGTGCCGTTGTATGTGATATCGTGTATAATCCAATTCAGACGGCTCTTTTAAAAGAAGCAAACCAAAAAGGCCTGAAAACACTAGATGGAGTAGGCATGTTTGTAGAACAGGCAGCATTGTCTTTCCAATTGTGGACTGGACAAGAGCCTGATATTGAAAAAATGAGATCAATTGTTATAGGAAAATTAGGAGGAACAGAATGTTAACAGGTAAACAAAAACGTTTTTTACGTTCAAAAGCGCATCATTTAACGCCGATTTTTCAAGTAGGCAAAGGCGGAGTAAACGACAACATGATTAAACAAATTGCTGAGGCGCTTGAAGCGAGAGAGCTGATTAAAGTCAGCGTTCTTCAGAATTGTGAAGAGGATAAAAACGATGTTGCGGAAGCTCTTGTAAAAGGAAGCCGCTCTCAATTGGTGCAGACAATCGGCAATACGATTGTGTTATATAAGGAATCAAAGGAAAATAAACAAATCGAGCTTCCTTAAAGGTGGTTGAAATGAAGAAAATCGGTATTTTCGGAGGCACGTTTGACCCTCCGCATAACGGCCACCTCTTAATGGCGAATGAGGTGCTGTTTCAGGCGGGGCTTGATGAAATTTGGTTTATGCCCAATCAAATTCCGCCGCATAAACAGAAAGAAAACTATACGGACAGCTTTCATCGCGTGGAAATGCTGAAGCTTGCGATTCAGTCTAATCCGTCCTTTAAGCTGGAGCTGGCTGAAATGGAAAGAGAAGGGCCTTCCTATACGTTTGATACTGTTTCTTTACTGAAGAAGCGTTATCCGAATAATCAGCTGTTCTTTATTATCGGTGCTGATATGATTGAATATTTACCGAAATGGTATAAGCTGGATGAGTTGCTGAACCTCATTCAATTTATTGGAGTAAAGCGCCCCGGTTTTCATGTTGAAACCCCTTATCCGCTTCTCTTTGCAGACGTTCCGGAATTTGAGGTATCATCAACTATGATAAGGGAACGGTTTAAAAGCAAGAAACCCACTGACTACTTAATCCCTGATAAAGTGAAGAAGTATGTAGAGGAGAATGGTTTATATGAATCGTGAGGAGGCACTTGCCTGCGTTAAGCAGCAATTGACCGAACACCGATATATCCACACGATTGGTGTGATGAACACGGCGATCGAACTTGCGGAGCGTTTTGGAGCCAACCCTAAAAAAGCGGAAACAGCGGCTATCTTTCATGATTATGCCAAATTCCGCCCGAAAGAAGAAATGAAACAAATTATTGCGCGAGAAAAAATGCCTTCGCATTTATTGGATCATAATCCGGAGCTGTGGCACGCTCCGGTCGGCGCTTATTTGGTCCAAAGAGAAGCGGGGATTCAAGATGAAGACATTCTTGACGCCATCAGGTATCATACCTCTGGACGGCCTGGCATGACACTTTTAGAAAAAGTGATTTACGTTGCCGATTACATTGAACCAAACCGGGCATTTCCCGGTGTCGATGAGGTGCGTAAACTTGCCGAGACAGATTTGAATCAAGCGCTGATTCAATCCATTAAAAATACAATGATGTTTCTTATGAAAAAAAATCAACCGGTTTTTCCAGACACATTTTCAACGTATAACTGGCTTGTGTCCGGCAACTGAACAGGAGGAATTTGTGAATGAACCAAAAGTCCATTTTAAAGATCGCAGCTGCGGCTTGCGATGATAAACGGGCAGAGGATATTTTAGCACTGGATATGGAAGGCATATCTCTGGTTGCTGATTATTTTCTGATCTGCCACGGGAATTCAGATAAACAGGTGCAGGCGATTGCCCGTGAAATCAAGGATCAGGCCGAAGAAAACGGCATTCAAATCAAAAAGATGGAAGGCTTCGATGAAGCAAGATGGGTACTCGTTGACCTTGGCGATGTGATTGTGCATGTCTTCCACAAGGATGAAAGAAGCTACTACAATCTGGAAAAACTGTGGGGAGACGCTCCGCTCGCAGATCTTGAGCTTGGAATGAACCAATGATTTACCAAGGCTTTGCAAGTGTGTATGACGAGTTAATGTCGCACGCACCTTACGATCAATGGACAAAGTGGATTGAAGCAGCTCTCCCGGAAAAAGGCCGTATCCTCGATCTGGCATGCGGCACAGGGGAAATCTCAGTCCGGCTTGCCAAAAAAGGCTTCGAGGTCACGGGGATCGACCTCAGTGAGGAAATGCTTGCTTACGCCCAGCAAAAGGTCTACAGTAACCAGCCGATTCTTTTTCTTCAGCAGGATATGAGAGACATTACTGGCTTTGACGGCCAGTTTGACGCTGTTGTGATATGCTGTGACTCTTTAAATTATTTAAAAACGAAGAATGATGTGATCGAGACCTTCAAAAGTGTATTTCGGGTGTTGAAACCTGAAGGCATTTTGCTATTTGATGTTCATTCATCTTATAAAGTCGGTGAAGTCTTTCCGGATAGCACATTTGCTGACCAGGATGAAGATATCAGCTATATTTGGCAGAGTTTTGCCGGAAGTGAAGAGCTTTCTGTCATTCATGATATGTCGTTTTTTGTGCGGAACGGAGAAGCGTATGACCGTTTTGATGAGACGCACGAGCAAAGAACGTTCCCGGTGGATGAATATGAAGAAATGCTGAGGAACTGCGGCTTTCAGCTGCACGGCGTGACAGCTGATTTTACAGATTTAGAACCAACAACACAATCAGAACGCCTATTTTTCAAGGCGCAGAAATCAAAAACCATCGTTTCCTAAGACGATGGTTTTTTAAAATGCTTTTTTATGCTTTTGCAGTGCAGACAAAAGTATGACATACTCGTCTACACATGAAACTGCTTCTTCACTGCGGAAATATCCTCCTCGTACTTCATATGAGTATTTTGGAATACCCGGTGAAACATATCCTGCACACCGCTTTCCAGCGCTTTAATGCCTTCTCCTGTCACACCGCCTTTAACACAGACCTTTTCCTGTAACGCGGGCAGGGTATACAATTCGGTTTCTAGCAGTTTACCCATTCCGACAAGCATTTCCTTACACATCAGAATAGCATCCTGTTTGGACACTGACGTTTCCGAAACGGCCGCATCTATAAACCGCTGAATCAGATAGCTCATAAAAGCGGGGCCGCAGCTTACGATATCTGATGCCACCCTCGTGATGTCACTTTCAATTTGCAGCGGATGAGAGATATGCTTCATGAGCTCATTGATTTTCGTTTTTGCAAATTCTCCGCAGCTTGTGCCGAAAGTGACGAGAGAAACGCCTGCCAGCGCTCTGTTTGTAATACTGGGAATTACTCGCGCCACTTGACACGGTACATATTGCTCGAGTTGTTGAGTTTGAACCGGGCTTGTAATTGAAATGAGAATATGGTCCTTTCTTAAATAAGGCGTCGCTCTTGCTAGTAAAGGATATATATCAAGCGGCTTAACACAAATAAAAATCATCTCGTTTTCAGAAACAAGCTTTTCAAGGCTTTCTGTTACGTTTATGCTGTTGTAGCGGTTTTTTATGTGTAACGCTTTTTCAATTGTGCGGTTTGTGATTGTTATGTTTGAGGGATCGGCTGCTTTTGATTCAATAAATGACTCTATAAGGATCGTACCCATATTTCCTGTGCCGATAAAACCAATCTTCAATGATTTCCCCTCCTTTGAGCTATTATCCTCTAAACCATATGTGTGATGAAAATAAATTATGACGAAAGCGGGGAACATGCACGATGAATTGGTTGTATCAGCATAAAAAAGCAATCATTTTAGCGGCTTCTGCAGCTGCTTTCATAGCGGTTATTTTCGTTTTGGCCAGCAGGGAAAACAAAGAGCCGGTGAAGCAGGCTGTATCAACTGAGACAGAAAATACGGAGGTAAAGCAGGAGGCGGTAAAAGACGAGAACGATACCATTGTGATTGATATAAAGGGTGCTGTTCAGCATCCTGGCGTGTATGAAATGCGAACAGGGGACAGAGTATCTCAGGCGATTGAGAAAGCGGGCGGGACCGGTGAACAAGCAGATGAAATGCAAGTGAATTTGGCGGAGCTGCTGCAGGACGGGACAGTGGTGTACATCCCGAAAAAGGGAGAAGAGACAACGATGCAGCAAGGATCCGGAGGCGCTGTGAAAAGCGATGGAGGGAAGGAAGCACCGGTAAATATCAATACAGCAACCTTAGAGGAATTACAGGGCATCTCAGGGGTGGGGCCATCAAAGGCTGAAGCTATTATTGCATTCCGGGAAGAAAACGGGCGTTTCCAGACAATTGAAGAGATCACTAAAGTTTCAGGAATCGGTGAGAAGTCGCTTGAGAAAATAAAGTCTTCCATTACAGTAAAGTGATTTGACGGTCATGCATAATGATAGGTAAACTAAGGTCAGGCAACACAACATTTGGAGGGAACAACGTGGAACGAATTTCATGGAATCAATACTTTATGGCTCAAAGCCATTTACTGGCGCTGCGCAGCACCTGCCCAAGATTGTCTGTCGGCGCTACTATAGTCAGAGACAAACGCATGATTGCAGGAGGATATAATGGGTCAATCGCGGGCGGCGTACACTGCGCAGACGAAGGCTGCCTCATGATAGATGACCATTGCGCAAGAACGATTCACGCTGAAATGAATGCGATTCTTCAATGCTCTAAGTTTGGGGTGCCGACTGATGGAGCTGAGATTTATGTGACGCATTATCCGTGCATACAATGCTGTAAATCTATCATTCAAGCGGGTATCAAAACGGTTTATTATGCTGAGGATTACAAAACGAATCCGTACGCACAGGAATTATTTGAACAGGCGGGTGTAACTGTTGAACAGGTTGAACTCGATGAAATGATTGTTGATCTGAAAAACAGGGAAAAGCTTTCATTTGTAGCGGGTCTTTTAGAGAAACTGGCGGATGCGGGTCTTGCAGAGGAAGATTTGAAAAAGATACATGAACAGGCGAATACACTCTTCACGAGCTACGTGTGATGAATGCGTAATTCGCGTTTGTTATTGCCTTTGGCGGCAGCTTCAGCAACGGCTGGAATTACTGCCGCCGCTTATTTCTCCGCTGTTTTTCTTTTCTTCCTCTTTCTCCTCATCATTTTAATCAAAACGAGACACGCTGTTCTCATTTTGGTTAGTTTCTTCTCTTTTATATTGTTTTTTGCACTGTATGCAGTCGCAGATTCCAAGAATGTCTCTGTATATCAGCGGGGCACCTATCAAGCCAAGGCAGTAATTTACAGCATTCCAAAAATTGACGGCGACCGTATGTCTATGGTAGTTAAGACGCCTGATGGCGAAAAATGGGCCGCTTCGTACCGCATTCAGTCTGCTGAAGAAAAAGATCAGCTGTCATATCTAGAGCCAGGAATGGCATGTGAATGGACTGGTGCCTTGGAAGAACCTAAACACGCAACCGTGCCGGGCGCATTTGATTATAACGAATATCTTTACCGGCAGCATATTCACTGGAACTATTCTGTTACATCTATTCAAAAGTGCAGCGAACCTGTAAATGTCAGTTATAAAATGCTCAGTTTAAGAAAAGACATCGTGTCATTCACAAACAGCCTGCTGCCTCCTGATTCGGCAGGAATCGTACAAGCTCTTATAGTAGGAGACAGATTTTACGTGGAAGCCGAGGTGCTTAACGCGTATCAAAAGCTTGGTGTCGTCCATCTCTTGGCGATTTCAGGACTCCACGTCGGCATTTTGACAGCCGGCTTGTTTTATATCATGATCCGTATTGGAATAACAAGAGAAAAGGCGTCAATCCTGTTGCTGTTATTTCTGCCGCTCTATGTGATGTTGACAGGCGCTGCTCCTTCAGTGCTACGCGCCGCTCTGGTGTCGGGTATTTACTTAGCTGGAAGTCTCGTTAAATGGCGTGTACATGCTGCGGGGGCAATCTGCACTTCATACATCGTCCTCTTGCTCTTCAATCCTTACCATCTCTTTGAAGCAGGTTTTCAGCTGTCATTCGCCGTGAGTTTTTCTTTAATTCTTTCTTCTTCTATTTTTCAGCATGTTAAAACCTCTTTAGGTCAGCTGACAATGGTATCACTGATCGCTCAGCTGGGTTCACTCCCCATTCTCCTGCATCATTTCCAGCAGTTTTCTATGATCAGCGTCCTGATGAACATGGTGCTTGTTCCTATTTATACATTCTGTGTTTTGCCGGGGACTATAGCAGGTGTTTTTTTATTAATCCTTTCTGCTTCGGCTGGCCGATGGTTCTTCAGCTGGTTTGATTTCTTGATGAGCTGGACCAACAGGCTGATCACAAGAATCGCAGATATTGATGTATTCACAATTATCATTGCACGTCCCGCACCTATTCTGCTCTTTTTATTCACGGTCACAATCATTCTAATGTTTATGGCGATTGAAAAACGCTCTTTTTCTCAGCTGATGGTAACTGGCGGCATTTGCTGCGCGATGTTCTGTCTTCTCTTTATATATCCTCGTCTTAGTTCTGAAGGAGAGGTCGATATGATTGATATTGGGCAGGGTGACAGCATGTATGTAGGTGCTCCGCATCAGCGGGGTCATGTTTTAATTGATACTGGCGGCACTTTGTCTTATTCGTCAGAGCCTTGGCGGGAAAAACAGCATCCGTTTTCACTCGGGGAAAAGGTGCTGATTCCGTTTTTAACCGTTAAGGGGGTCAAACAGCTTGATGCGTTAATTCTCACGCACGCTGACCAAGATCATATTGGAGAGGCGGAGACTCTGCTGAAGCATCATAAAGTGAAGCGCCTCGTGATTCCGAAAGGGTTCGTTTCTGAACCTAAGGATGAGAAAGTGCTGCAGGCAGCCAGAGGGGAGGGAGTGCCAATTGAAGAGGTGAAGCGAGGTGATGTATTGCAAATAAAGGATTTACAGTTCTATGTACTGTCACCGGACGGACCTGATCCGGCAAGCAAAAATAATTCTTCTCTCGTTCTGTGGATGAAAACAGGCGGTATGAGCTGGATATTGACAGGTGATCTGGAGAAAGAAGGGGAACAGGAAGTTATGAGCGTGTTTCCGAATCTAAAAGCAGACGTGTTAAAGGTGGGGCACCATGGAAGCAAAGGCTCTACCGGTGAAGATTTCATCAAACAGATTCAGCCGGAAACGGCCATTATCTCAGCAGGGGAAAACAATCGGTACCATCATCCCCATCAAGAAGTTCTGCAAATATTACAGAGACATTCCATCCGCGTGCTGCGCACCGACCAAAGCGGAACGATCCAATATAGATATAAAAACAGAGTTGGAACCTTTTCTGTCTATCCCCCATATGATACATCAGAATAACAGAGACGAACTAAAAAAAGACTGCCGAGAAATCAGCAGCCCGGGCAGTCGCTGTTATGAACCAACCAGGTGAATAACCGTTGCCATGACAAACAAGAAGGCGAAAAATCCGAAGGACACAACAAAACCAACAGCTGAATCTACAGCATCATTTCGTTTGCTTTGAACGTTTTTTTCAAAATCATTCAATTTAATCCCTCCTGACTGATTTAAGTATAATGGAATTGTTTTGAAAAATCTAGAAGCTAAGGTAACGTTTTCTGTTCTGGTGATTATCGCCTTTTTACAAGCTGTCCCGGGGGCTTGCGATCAGGCGTTTAATATAAATGGGGAAGCAGCAGTCAGGCTTCCTCTTTACTATTTTGTAAACTCAATTTAGGATAGAAGGGGATGATGAAAGAGAGGAAGTCGTACAACAATGGTATTTGATGTGTGGAAAAGCCTGAGCAAAGGAGATGTCCATCCGGTTTATTGTTTATACGGAAAAGAGACGTATCTGCTGCAGGAAACCGTTAGCAGGATCAGACAGGCGGTCATTGATCAGGAAACAAAGGATTTCAATCTATCCGTTTTTGATCTGGAAGAGGAACCGCTGGACAAAGCAATTGCAGATGCTGAAACGTTTCCGTTTATGGGGGAGCGGCGTCTTGTTATTGTGAAAAATCCATATTTTTTAACAGGTGAAAAGAAAAAAGAAAAAATTGAGCATAACGTCAGCGCGCTTGAATCATATTTACAATCGCCTGCGCCTTATACGGTCTTTGTCCTGCTTGCCCCGTATGAAAAGCTGGATGAGCGGAAAAAACTGACGAAAGCATTAAAGAAGCATGCGTTTATGATGGAGGCGAAGGAATTAAACGCAAAGGAGACGACAGATTTTACTGTCAACCTTGCAAAAACTGAGCAGAAAACAATCGGCACAGAAGCGGCGGAGCATTTGGTTCTGCTTGTGAATGGACATCTGTCATCGATTTTTCAGGAGATTCAGAAGCTCTGCACGTTTATTGGAGATCGTGAAGAAATTACGCTGGATGATGTGAAAATGCTTGTAGCGAGAAGCCTTGAACAAAATATATTTGAGCTGATCAATAAAATCGTCAACCGGAAACGAACAGAAAGCCTGCAAATTTTTTATGATTTGCTCAAACAAAATGAAGAACCGATCAAAATCATGGCGCTTATTTCGAATCAGTTCCGGCTGATTCTCCAAACAAAGTATTTCGCGGAACAAGGCTACGGACAAAAGCAAATCGCTTCTAATTTAAAAGTCCATCCATTCCGGGTAAAGCTGGCGATGGATCAAGCAAGGCTTTTTTCAGAGACCGAGCTCCGGTTCATTATTGAACAGCTTGCTGTCATGGACTACGAGATGAAAACAGGGAAAAAGGACAAGCAGCTCCTGCTCGAACTGTTTCTTTTACAGCTGTTAAAAAGAAATGAAAAAAACGATCCCCATTATTGAGGATCGTTTTTATATTATGCAGAAAGTCCGTTCACTTTTTTCGCTAGTCTTGATTTGTAACGAGCTGCGGTATTTTTGTGTACAAGACCTGTTTTCACTGCTTTATCAATACGTTTAGCTGCTTCAGTAAGAGCAGTTTTCGCTTTGTCAGCTTCGTTGTTAGCAACAGAAGCTTCAACTTGTTTGATTGCAGTACGCATAGCAGATTTGATTGTCGCGTTATGAACGCGGCGTTCGTTGTTTGTTTTTGTACGTTTAATCGCTGATTTAATGTTTGGCATGTGTTTCACCTCCTAAGATACAACCTGTAGCACAGTGTCTTAAGGTTAAATCTTCTTCACAATAGAACAAATTGTATTCTATCAAACACACCTTTAGATTGCAATATAAATGTAAAGTATTTTTCATTGAAGGATCTCTTTTTAGCATGATTCATTCAGCAAATGGCAACAATATAGGTACTGAATGTGAAGGAGGCCCCTGTATGAAAAAGAGTGAACTTGATGTTAATCAGTATTTGATACGTACCGATTTAGCAGTTGAAACGAAGGAAGCTATGGCCAATCAGCAGGCTGTGCCGGCAAAAGAAATTAAAGGTTTTATTGAAAAAGAACGCGATCGCGGCGGCATTAAAATCCGCACTGTTGATATTACCAAGGAAGGCGCGGAGCTCTCAGGAAAAAAAGAAGGTCGCTATTTAACGCTTGAGGCGCAAGGAATCAGAGAGAATGATTCGGAAATGCAGGAAAAGGTCTCTGCTGTCTTCGCGGAGGAATTTTCGGCTTTCCTTGAAAGCCTTAATATCTCAAAAGATGCGAGCTGTTTGATCGTCGGGCTCGGCAACTGGAACGTGACCCCTGACGCGCTGGGTCCGATGGCTGTAGAAAATCTATTGGTAACAAGGCACTTGTTTAAGCTTCAGCCGGAAAACGTGCAGGATGGCTACAGACCTGTCAGCGCCTTTGCGCCTGGTGTTATGGGGATTACGGGAATCGAAACAAGCGACATTATTAAAGGTGTGATTGAGCAATCGAAGCCTGATTTTGTCATTGCCATTGATGCATTGGCGGCACGGGCGGTGGAAAGGGTTAACACAACCATTCAAATATCGGACACAGGCATTCACCCGGGATCTGGTGTGGGGAATAAACGAAAAGATTTAAGCAAAGACACGCTTGGCGTACCGGTGATTGCAATCGGAGTGCCGACAGTCGTTGACGCGGTGACGATTGCCAGCGACACGGTGGACTACATATTAAAACACTTTGGAAGAGAAATGAAAGATGACAGGCCGTCAAGATCTCTTGTTCCGGCAGGGATGACGTTTGGGAAAAAGAAAGTGCTCACTGAAGAAGATCTTCCCGATCAAAAACAGCGTCAATCATTTCTCGGAATTATTGGTACCCTTGGAGAGGATGAAAAACGGCAGCTCATTCACGAGGTGCTTTCGCCTTTAGGGCACAACTTAATGGTTACGCCGAAGGAAGTTGATTCATTCATCGACGATATGGCAAATGTGCTGGCGAACGGATTAAACACAGCGCTTCATGAAAAAGTGTCACAAGAAAACAAAGGCTCCTACAATCACTAAACTGTTCTACTTCCTCTAGCTTGTTCATAGAGTTATTACTAGACAAGCGCTGGAGGGATTCAATGAGAAATAAACGCAGAAACAGACAAATTGTTGTTGCGGTAAATGGCGGGAAAGCGGTAAAAGCCATCTTTCTATTTATCGTAAGCCTTATCGTGATTTTTGTTCTATCCGGTGTGCTGACGTCTCTCCGACCTGAACTCAGGCCGTCGTCTGACTCTTTTTACGGGATTACTGAAGAAATGCCGGGTGACGTGTTTGCACACTTGCTGCGGATGGAAAACCATTATTTCGCTTCTGACCTTTCTCAAACCGACAGCTCATTTCATCTTTCGCGTCTTTCTTTAAAGCTGGCGACAAGCATCAACCTCGAAGATCCGCGGAGCTTTCTCGGTCGGGAGCTGCCGGGGTTTGCACAATTTGATACCGAGATTCTGTTAGCTGGACAAGGCACGGATTATACGAATATGCCGGCGGAATCGCCCCCGCCGTCTAAGGTGATGGAGGAAGAAAGAGAAGCGAACTTGGCAGAGATTGAAAAACAGCAAACACAATCAGATCGTGCGAAAAAAGATCCGCCGAAACAAACAACCGGTGATAAAAAGGTCGTTTTTATCTATCACACGCACAACACGGAATCATATCTCCCTCTATTAAAAGGCGAGACTGATCCTGATATGGCGCGCCATTCTAAAGCCAACGTCACGCTCGTAGGAGCTATGTTCGGAAAGGCGCTTGAATCCCAAGGCATTGGAGCCACAGTGAATAAAACCGATATACAGGCAAAACTGAACAAAAAAGGCTTAAACTATGCCAGATCGTATGATGAATCAAGGCCGGTCGTCAAAGAGGCGCTCGGGTCAAACAAAAATCTGCAATATATCATTGATATCCATAGAGATTCACGGCGAAAGAAAGATACGACGGCAACGATTAAAGGGAAAAGCTATGCCCGGGTGGCCTTTGTCGTCGGCAAAAAAAGCAAAAATTTCGAAGAAAACTATAAAATTGCAAGCGAGCTCCATAAGCTGATGGAGAAAAAATACCCTGGACTCAGCACAGGTGTCTTTTCGAAAGGCTCGCCAGGCGATAATGGTGTATATAATCAGGATTTAACCGACAGAGCGCTTTTGCTCGAATTCGGCGGAGTAGATAATAATCTCGAGGAGCTGCAGCGTGCGGCTGATGCCGCCGCAGACGTATTCAGCGAAATGTACTGGGATGCTGAAAAGGTCAACGCGGAGAGCGGCGAGACGAAAAAACAATAAGAAATAGGTGGTTTGATTTGATTGCTTACTTTGGCAAATGCTTGCTGCTTGTCACGATCATGTTTTTAGGCGTGCTGTTCGGCATGCAGCAGGCGAATAACGGAATGCTGAGTATGAAAGGCTATCAAGACCCTTCACTTAAGGGCGCGTTTACGCTCACCGACGGAAAAAATAATGAAAAAGAAGCTTCAATCTTAGGAGAAACAGTCACGGCGAAAGATTTAGAAGAAAAACAAAAAGAGCTGGAACAGGTGGAAACGTTCAATATGTTCTCTAAAGCCGGAAAAGCGCTTTCGAACACCGTAACCAACACTGCCCAGTCGATGTATGAATGGATACGTGATATGAATCAATAGATGTGTGAAAGAGAAAAGCAGCCCATGATTAACAGGGAACTTTTCTCTTTCTTGTTTTACATTGAATCTTAACAATCCTATTGATATAATCTAAGCTAGTGTATTTTGCGTTTAATAGTAGGAGTGATAGATTGTGACAGATAAAGAAAAGCGTTTAGAGAGGCAGTCGAGAATACGGAATTTCTCTATCATTGCCCATATTGACCACGGAAAATCGACCTTAGCGGATCGTATTTTAGAAAAAACGTCGGCAATCACTCAACGAGAAATGAAAGAACAATTGCTCGATTCTATGGATCTTGAACGTGAACGGGGCATAACCATTAAGTTAAACTCTGTTCAGCTTAAATACAAAGCAAAAGACGGAGAAGAATATATTTTCCATCTGATTGATACGCCGGGACACGTCGATTTCACATACGAAGTATCCCGAAGTCTTGCTGCTTGCGAAGGAGCGATTCTTGTGGTGGATGCGGCGCAGGGAATTGAAGCGCAGACGCTTGCCAACGTTTACTTAGCGCTTGACAATGACCTTGAAATTCTGCCGGTCATTAACAAAATCGATCTCCCGAGCGCAGAGCCTGAACGTGTGCGCCAAGAGGTAGAGGACGTTATTGGTCTTGACGCATCAGAAGCCGTGCTTGCTTCAGCAAAAGCCGGTATCGGGATTGAGGAGATTTTAGAACAGATCGTAGAAAAGGTGCCGGCACCGACTGGGGATCCGGAGGCGCCGCTTAAAGCGCTGATCTTCGACTCGCTTTATGACGCTTATCGCGGTGTCGTGGCTTATATCAGAGTCGTTGAAGGAACGGTAAAGCCGGGGCAAAAAATCAAAATGATGGCAACCGGCAAAGAATTTGAAGTGACAGAAGTTGGTGTATTTACGCCAAAAGCTACTCCGACAGATGAACTGACGGTCGGAGATGTAGGCTTTTTAACTGCTGCGATCAAAAATGTCGGTGACACACGTGTCGGTGACACGATAACAAGCGCTGCCAATCCTGCAGACGAAGCGCTGCCGGGATACCGCAAGCTCAACCCGATGGTGTACTGCGGCCTTTATCCGATTGATACGGCCAAATACAATGATTTAAGGGAAGCCCTTGAAAAGCTTGAGCTGAATGATTCCTCCCTTCAGTATGAAGCGGAAACGTCACAGGCGCTTGGATTCGGATTCCGCTGCGGATTTTTAGGCATGCTTCACATGGAAATCATTCAGGAACGGATAGAGCGTGAGTTCAAAATCGACTTGATTACAACAGCGCCGAGTGTTATCTACGATGTATATATGACAGACGGCGAAAAGGTTGTTGTTGACAACCCGTCCAACATGCCTGATCCTCAAAAGATCGAAAGGATCGAGGAACCGTATGTTAAAGCGACAATGATGGTGCCGAATGATTTTGTCGGCGCTGTTATGGAACTTTGCCAAGGAAAACGGGGCAATTTTATTGATATGCAATATTTAGACGCAAACCGTGTCAGCATTGTCTATGATATGCCTTTAGCGGAAATCGTCTATGAGTTTTTTGACCAGCTTAAATCAAGTACAAAAGGCTACGCGTCCTTTGACTATGAGCTGATCGGCTACAAACCGTCTCAGCTCGTCAAAATGGACATTATGCTGAACGGAGAAAAAATCGACGCCCTTTCCTTTATCGTGCACCGGGATTACGCGTATGAACGAGGAAAAGTGATCGTTGAGAAGCTGAAAGAGCTCATTCCGCGTCAGCACTTTGAAGTACCGATTCAAGCGGCGATCGGCCAGAAAATCGTAGCGCGTTCTACGATTAAAGCGATGCGTAAAAACGTATTGGCTAAGTGTTACGGCGGAGACATCTCGCGAAAACGGAAGCTTCTTGAAAAACAAAAAGAAGGAAAACGCCGAATGAAGCAGGTCGGCTCAGTTGAAGTGCCGCAAGAAGCATTTATGGCGGTCCTGAAAATGGACGACAGCCCGAAAAAATAAATAGAAGCCGCCGCAGTCCTGTACTGCGGCTTCTTTCTGTAAAGAAGGTGAATTCATTGAAATCAGCCTATATCCATATCCCATTCTGTGAGCACATTTGCCACTACTGCGATTTCAATAAATATTTTATTCAAAGCCAGCCTGTAGACGAGTATTTAAACGCGCTCGAACAGGAAATGATAAATACAATTGTAAAAACAGGGCAGCCTGACCTCAAAACCATCTTTATCGGAGGAGGCACGCCGACCTCTCTGTCTGAGGAACAGCTCAAAAAGCTGATGGACATCATCATCCGAGTGCTGAAGCCCTCAAGCGCATTATCGGAATTTGCAGTTGAAGCGAATCCGGACGACCTGTCCGCAGCGAAATTAAAAATATTAAAAGAAGCAGGCGTGAATCGCCTCAGCTTCGGTGTCCAAACGTTCGAAGACGACTTGTTAGAAAAAATCGGCCGAGTGCACAAACAAAAAGATGTATTTGCCTCTTTTGAAAGGGCGCGGGAAATCGGTTTTGACAATATCAGTCTTGATTTAATGTTCGGACTCCCGGGACAAGCCCTCAAGCATCTGGATCATTCCTTAGACACTGCTTTATCGCTGGATGCTGAGCATTATTCGGTGTACTCCCTCATTGTAGAACCGAAAACGGTATTTTATAATCTCATGCAAAAAGGGCGGCTTCATCTTCCGCCGCAGGAGCAGGAAGCCGAAATGTATGAAATGGTGATGGGCCGGATGGAAGCTCACGGCATTCATCAGTATGAAATCAGCAACTTTGCCAAGCAAGGCATGGAATCAAAGCACAATCTGACGTATTGGAGCAACGAGGAATATTTCGGATTTGGAGCCGGGGCCCACGGATATATCGGCGGCACACGCAATGTAAACGTCGGACCTGTCAAACATTACATTGACCTGATAGCTGAAAAAGGCTTTCCATACAGAGATATTCATGTAGTGACAACAGAAGAGCAAATTGAAGAAGAAATGTTTTTGGGCTTGAGAAAAACAGCCGGAGTCAGCAAAAAACGATTTGCAGAAAAATACGGCCGTTCCCTTGATGAACTGTTCCCAAGCGTATTAACAGACCTCGTAGAAAAAGGGCTGATTCATCATTCGGAGTCTGCCGTTTACTTGACTCATCAGGGGAAATTATTAGGTAATGAAGTTTTTGGCGCTTTTTTGGGTGAGTTATAATTGACATTTTTCTTGTGGTTTGATACTTTTGTTATAGAATTAGCACTCACTTATTGAGAGTGCTAACAGAGGTGATGATGATGTTAACAAATCGTCAGCTGCTGATCCTTCAGGTCATTATAAATGATTTTATTAAATCGGCGCAGCCGGTAGGGTCAAGAACTCTTTCGAAAAAAGATGAAATCACATTTAGCTCTGCAACAATAAGAAACGAGATGGCTGACTTGGAAGAATTGGGCTTCATAGAAAAAACCCATTCATCCTCAGGACGTGTTCCGTCAGAAAAAGGGTACCGGTACTATGTTGACCATTTGCTGTCACCCGTCAAATTGACAAAAAGCGACATGGACCAAATCCACTCGATCTTTAAAGAGAAAATTTTCGAGCTGGAAAAGACAGTTCAAAAATCAGCGCAAATTTTGTCCGATTTAACGAATTATACATCCATCGTGCTCGGGCCGAAGCTGAGTGAGAATTACCTTAAACAGATTCAAATCATACCGATTCAGCCTGATAAGGCGGTAGCAATTCTTGTTACCAATACAGGGCACGTGGAAAACAAAACGATTAATTTTCCAGCTAAAATGGATCTGTCTGATATTGAAAAACTGGTAAATATACTGAACAGCCGTTTAAGCGGCGTTCCAATGGATGAACTGAATGAGCACATATTTAAGGAAGTCGTCATGTATTTAAGACAACACATTAAGAACTATGACAATATACTTGACGCGCTTCGTTCAACATTTCATTCTACGAGCCACGTTGAAAAATTGTTTTTTGGCGGAAAAATCAATATGCTGAACCAGCCGGAGTTCCATGATATCACCAGAGTGCGATCGTTGCTCACATTAATCGAAAAAGAACAGGATGTTTTAAAGCTGGTTCAATCCCCGCACACGGGAATTTCGATTAAAATCGGGAAAGAAAACGACTATGAAGAGATGGAAAACTGCAGTCTGATTACGGCTTCTTATTCTGTTGATCAGAAGCAGATCGGCTCAATTGCGATCATCGGTCCGACCCGCATGAATTATTCCAGGGTTGTCAGTCTGCTTCAGCATGTGACTTCGGACTTGTCAAAAGCATTGACAAGTTTGTATGATGAATAAGGGAATTTTGGCAAATTTTATCGAAGGGCAGCACCCGCCCTTCTTCTTACACTTTGAGGGAGGTGAACACAATGTCAGAAGAAAAACAAACCATTGAACAAAACGAAATAGAAGAGCAAGAAGTCATTGAGGAACAAGCTGCTGCTGAAGAACAGCAGAAAGAAACAAATGAAAGCGAACTTCTTCAAGATCAAATGAACGAATTGCAAGGTTTGCTTGAGGAAAAAGAAAACAAACTTTTGCGTGTTCAAGCAGACTTTGAAAATTATAAACGACGCAGCCGTTTAGAAATGGAAGCGTCCCAAAAATACCGTTCTCAAAATATCGTCGCTGATTTGCTGCCGGCTCTTGACAGCTTTGAAAGAGCGCTGCAGGTTGAAGCCGACAATGAACAGACGAAAAGTTTGCTTCAGGGAATGGAAATGGTCCACCGTCAGCTCGTAGAAGCCTTGAAAAAAGAAGGCGTGGAAGCCATCGAAGCTGTAGGGCAGGAATTTGATCCTAATCTGCACCAAGCCGTTATGCAGGCTGAAGATGAAAATTACGGCTCCAACATTGTTGTTGAAGAAATGCAAAAAGGTTATAAGCTGAAGGATCGCGTCATTCGCCCTTCCATGGTCAAAGTGAATCAATAATTACATAGCAGGAGGTTATTCAAGTGAGTAAAGTTATCGGAATCGACTTAGGAACAACAAACTCATGTGTGGCAGTGCTTGAAGGCGGCGAGCCTAAAGTTATTGCTAACGCTGAAGGAAACCGCACAACGCCATCAGTTGTTGCATTCAAAAACGGTGAACGCCAAGTAGGGGAAGTGGCTAAACGCCAATCTATCACAAACCCTAACACAATCATGTCTGTCAAACGCCATATGGGCACTGATTATAAAGTTGAAGTTGAAGGAAAGGATTACACTCCTCAAGAAGTGTCTGCTATCATCCTTCAACACCTTAAATCATACGCTGAAAGCTATCTTGGCGAAACAGTTTCAAAAGCAGTAATCACAGTTCCTGCATACTTTAACGATGCTGAACGTCAAGCGACAAAAGACGCTGGTAAAATCGCAGGTCTTGAAGTAGAACGTATCATTAACGAGCCGACTGCAGCAGCGCTTGCATACGGACTTGATAAAACAGATGAAGATCAAACGATCCTAGTATACGACCTTGGCGGCGGTACATTCGACGTTTCAATCCTTGAGCTTGGCGACGGTGTATTCGAAGTTCGTTCAACTGCCGGTGACAACCGTCTTGGCGGTGACGATTTTGACCAAGTGATCATCGATCATCTTGTGTCTGAATTCAAAAAAGAAAACGGAATTGATCTGTCAAAAGACAAAATGGCGCTTCAGCGTTTGAAAGACGCAGCTGAAAAAGCGAAAAAAGATCTTTCTGGCGTATCTTCTACGCAAATTTCTTTACCGTTCATCACAGCTGGGGAAGCAGGACCGCTTCACCTTGAACTGACATTAACTCGCGCTAAATTCGAAGAGCTTTCTTCTCATTTGGTAGAGCGTACAATGGGCCCTGTCCGTCAAGCGCTTCAAGATGCAGGACTTTCTGCAAGCGAAATCGACAAAATCATCCTTGTTGGCGGATCAACTCGTATCCCTGCCGTACAAGAAGCAATCAAAAAAGAAACTGGAAAAGAAGCGCATAAAGGCGTAAACCCAGATGAAGTTGTAGCGCTTGGTGCTGCGATTCAGGGCGGTGTTATCACTGGTGACGTAAAAGACGTGGTTCTTCTTGACGTAACACCGCTTTCTCTCGGTATCGAAACAATGGGCGGCGTGTTCACAAAGCTGATCGACCGCAACACTACGATTCCGACAAGCAAATCTCAAGTGTTCTCAACTGCTGCTGATAACCAAACAGCTGTTGATATCCATGTTCTTCAAGGTGAGCGCCCAATGTCTGCTGATAACAAAACACTTGGCCGCTTCCAGCTTACAGATATTCCGCCAGCACCGCGCGGCGTGCCTCAAATCGAAGTTTCTTTCGATATTGACAAAAACGGTATCGTAAACGTAAGAGCTAAAGACTTAGGCACAGGAAAAGAGCAAAACATCACAATCAAATCTTCTTCAGGTCTTTCTGATGATGAGATCGAACGCATGGTAAAAGAAGCGGAAGAAAATGCTGACTCTGATGCGAAGAAAAAAGAAGAAATCGAAGTCCGCAACGAAGCAGATCAGCTTGTTTTCCAAACTGAGAAAACATTAAAAGATCTTGAAGGCAAAGTGGATGAAGACCAAGTGAAAAAAGCCAATGATGCCAAAGAAGCTTTAAAAGCGGCGATTGAGAAAAACGAGTTTGAAGAGATCAAAGCGAAAAAAGATGAGCTTCAAACAATCGTTCAAGAGCTTTCTATGAAACTTTATGAAGAAGCTGCCAAACAACAGCAAGCTCAAGGCGATGCAAACGCTGAAGGCAAAGCGGATGACAACGTTGTTGACGCTGAATATGAAGAAGTAAACGACGACCAAAACAAAAAATAAAGTGCTTTTCCGAGTCAGTCCCGCTTCCGGGGCTGACCGAAAAGAACACATTTCATAATCTGATTCAATGATTAGAAAGTCAAAGTCAGGCATCTCTTGGCTTTGACTTTTTTTCTTGCCCGGGATAAAAGGAATTGAAAAATCATAATTCGAAATGATACAATCTAATTTATGTGATAAATTCGGGAGAGTGAAGCGAGATGAGTAAGCGTGATTACTATGAAGTGCTGGGAGTAAGTAAGAGCGCTTCTAAGGATGAAATTAAAAAAGCTTATCGGAAGCTGTCAAAAAAATACCATCCAGATATTAACAAAGAAGCCGGATCAGATGAAAAATTTAAAGAGGTAAAAGAAGCGTACGAAACACTGTCTGATGACCAAAAACGGTCTCATTACGATCAATTTGGCCATGCTGATCCTAACCAAGGCTTCGGCGGAGGCGGTTTTGGCGGCGGAGATTTCGGCGGTTTTGGTTTCGATGATATTTTCTCAAGTATTTTCGGCGGAGGCACAAGACGAAGAGATCCAAACGCTCCGCGCCAAGGTGCCGATTTGCAGTATACGATGACTTTGTCGTTTGAGGATGCTGTATTTGGTAAAGAGACGTCCATCGAAATTCCGCGTGAGGAAACATGCGATACGTGTAAAGGCTCTGGTGCGAAGCCTGGAACAAATCCGGAAACATGCTCGCACTGCGGAGGCTCCGGCCAGTTAAACGTGGAGCAAAATACGCCATTTGGAAAAGTTGTTAACAGACGGGTCTGCCACCACTGCGAAGGTACGGGCAAATTCATTAAAAATAAATGTGCGGATTGCGGCGGTAAAGGAAAAGTTAAAAAACGCAAAAAAATCAACGTCACAATTCCAGCCGGTGTAGATGATGGGCAGCAGCTTCGTCTTTCGGGACAGGGGGAACCAGGAGTAAATGGCGGCCCTGCCGGGGATTTATTTGTCGTGTTCCACGTACGCGCTCACGAGTTCTTCGAGCGTGACGGCGATGATATTTACTGTGAAATGCCGTTAACGTTCGCTCAGGCTGCTCTTGGGGATGAAGTGGAAGTTCCGACGCTGCATGGAAAAGTGAAATTAAAAATTCCAGCCGGTACACAAACAGGAACAAAATTCAGATTAAGAGGCAAAGGCGTTCAAAATGTCAGAGGCTATGGACAGGGTGACCAGCATATCGTCGTACGTGTCGTCACGCCGACAAACCTGACAGATAAACAAAAAGACATTATCCGCGAATTTGCCGAGGTCAGCGGAAACTTGCCTGACGAACAGGAAATGAGTTTCTTCGACAAGGTAAAACGCGCGTTTAAAGGCGATTAATTATTGGATGAGGAGTTGGTAGTTTTGAAATGGTCCGAATTAAGCATTCACACAACACATGAAGCGGTCGAACCTATCTCAAATATATTGCATGAAGCTGGTGCAAGTGGGGTTGTGATAGAGGACCCGCTTGATTTAATTAAAGAGCGTGAGAATGTGTACGGGGAAATCTACCAGCTCGACCCCAATGATTATCCAGACGAGGGTGTCATTGTCAAAGCATACCTGCCGGTCAACAGCTTTCTTGGCGAAACGGTGGATGGCATTAAAGAAACGATTAATAATTTGCTTCTTTATAATATTGATTTGGGCAGAAATCATATCACGATTTCTGAAGTGAATGAAGAAGAGTGGGCGACTGCCTGGAAAAAGTATTATCACCCTGTGAAAATTTCTGAAAAGTTTACAATTGTTCCGACGTGGGAGGAATATACGCCGGTCCATACTGATGAACTGATTATTGAAATGGACCCGGGAATGGCGTTCGGCACAGGCACACACCCGACAACCGTACTCTGTATTCAGGCGCTTGAACGCTTTGTGCAAAAGGGTGATAAGGTGATTGATGTCGGTACAGGTTCCGGAATTTTAAGTATTGCGGCTGCAATGCTTGAGGCTGAATCGGTTCATGCCTATGATCTTGATCCCGTAGCTGTAGAAAGTGCACGTCTCAATCTCAAGCTGAACAAAGTGAGCGATATTGCTCAAGTGAAGCAAAACAATTTGTTAGACGGAATTGAAGGGAAACATGATGTGATTGTTGCCAACATTTTGGCTGAAGTCATTCTTCGCTTTACTTCACAAGCGTACAGCCTGTTAAAAGAAGACGGTCATTTTATTACGTCAGGTATCATCGCTCATAAAAAACAAGAAGTAAAAGAAGCACTGGAACAAGCCGGCTTTACCATTGTAGAAATCCTTTCAATGGAAGATTGGGTCAGCATAATTGCGAAAAAATAACAGTTAGTAGGTGTCACAGCGTATGCAACGATATTTTATCGAGCTCACGAAGCAGCAAATGGAGGAAGCGCCGGCTTTTTCGATAACCGGCGAAGATGTTCATCATATTGTGAACGTGATGAGAATGAATGAGGGTGATCAGATCATCTGCTGCTCTCAGGACGGCTTTGAGGCAAAGTGTGAACTTCAATCTGTTTCCAAGGACCATGTGTCCTGTCTTGTGATAGAATGGACGAATGAAAACAGAGAGCTTCCGATAAAGGTTTATATTGCAAGCGGCCTCCCGAAAGGAGATAAGCTTGAATGGATTATCCAAAAAGGGACTGAGCTCGGAGCCCATGCCTTCATTCCTTTCCAAGCCGCTCGTTCTGTTGTCAAGCTGGATGACAAAAAGGCAAAGAAAAAGCGGGAAAGGTGGACGAAAATTGCGAAGGAAGCGGCTGAACAATCGTACCGTAACGAAGTGCCGCAAGTGATGGATGTTCATTCTTTTCAGCAGCTTCTTCAAAGGATGCAGGATTTCGATAAATGTGTCGTTGCATACGAGGAGTCATCAAAGCAAGGAGAAATAAGCGCATTCAGCGCGATTGTAAGCAGCCTTCCGAAAGGATCATCCCTTTTGATCGTATTTGGTCCTGAAGGCGGTTTAACAGAAGCGGAAGTTGAACGGCTCACAGAGAAAGACGGTGTGCCGGGCGGACTTGGACCGAGAATTTTAAGGACAGAAACCGCACCGCTATACGCGTTGAGTGCGATTTCTTATCAAACAGAGTTATTAAGAGGTGATCAATAATGGCAACTGTTGCTTTCCATACGCTTGGCTGTAAAGTCAACCATTATGAAACAGAAGCAATCTGGCAGCTTTTCAAAGAAGCGGGCTACGATAGAAGAGACTTTGAACAAACAGCTGATGTATATGTCATTAATACATGTACGGTAACCAATACGGGAGATAAAAAAAGCCGCCAAGTGATCAGACGTGCCATTCGTCAAAATCCTGACGGTGTCATCTGTGTCACAGGCTGCTATGCGCAAACCTCACCTGCTGAGATTATGGCGATCCCTGGTGTCGATATTGTAGTTGGAACGCAGGACCGGGAAAAAATGCTCGGCTACATCGACCAATACCGTGAAGAACGCCAGCCGATTAACGGTGTCAGTAACATCATGAAAGCAAGAGTGTATGAGGAGCTTGATGTGCCTGCTTTCACGGACCGGACAAGAGCGTCATTGAAAATACAGGAAGGCTGCAACAATTTCTGCACATTCTGTATTATTCCGTGGGCGCGCGGCCTGCTCCGCTCCCGCGATCCTGAAGAAGTCATTAAACAAGCGCAGCAGCTTGTCGATGCCGGATATAAAGAAATTGTTCTTACCGGTATTCATACAGGCGGCTATGGCGAAGATATGAAAGATTACAGCTTCGCTAAGCTCTTGAGAGAATTAGACACTCGTGTTGAAGGTGTTAAACGGATTAGAATTTCTTCAATCGAAGCCAGCCAAATCACAGATGAAGTGATCGAGGTCTTAGACCGCTCGGATAAGATAGTGAATCATTTGCATATTCCTATCCAATCCGGATCAAACACTGTGCTTAAACGGATGAGACGTAAATATACGATGGAATTTTTTGCAGACCGTCTAAGCAAACTGAAAAAAGCATTGCCTGGCTTAGCTGTCACTTCTGATGTTATTGTAGGGTTCCCTGGCGAAACAGAAGAAGAATTTATGGAAACCTATAACTTTATTAAAGAACATAAATTCTCTGAACTGCATGTTTTCCCTTACAGTAAACGCACAGGAACGCCGGCTGCGCGAATGGAAGACCAAGTGGATGAAAACGTCAAAAATGAGCGTGTGCACCGCCTGATTTCTCTGTCCGACCAGCTTGCGAAGGAATACGCTTCTCAGTATGAAAATGAAGTGCTTGAGATTATCCCTGAGGAAGCGTATAAAGAAACAGAAGAAGAGAACATGTTTGTCGGTTACACAGACAACTATATGAAGGTTGTTTTCAAAGGTACGGAAGAGATGATCGGCAAAATCGTGAAAGTCAAAATCCTTAAAGCGGGCTATCCTTACAACGAAGGGCAATTCGTCCGTGTTGTTGAGGACGAAATAACTGAACACATGCGTTTGTCTTCTTAATCTAAAAAACCGGTGCATTTAAATGTACCGGTTTTTTATTTTGCTGGGATAAGAAAGTGAATCAAGCGGTAAAACAAGTTTGTAAGCGGAAGAAATAAAAAAGCTGTCACCACATTAAATAATAGGCTGAAATGCGCAATTTTTTGTGCGGGATCAGGTGATAGCTGTTCTACAAAGCCGGTCGCAGCCATCAGAAAAGGAAATACAAGAGCCACGCCAAGCACGTTAAACACCACATGAGCATAAGCTGTCTGTTTCGCCGCATAGCCGCCGGATACAGCAGCCATCACAGCGGTAATGCAAGTGCCGATATTTGACCCGAGCACGATGCTCATCGCCTGTGTCAGTTCGATCATCCCTTCATTCATAAAACTCATCAAAATGCCGATACATACGGAGCTTGAGTGAATAATGGCGGTTAACACCATACCGATGAGCAAAGCGGACCAGTTTGAATCGTTAACGTGGTATAAAATGTCGGCTCCCGTTTTCAGTTTTGTAAGCGGTCCTGCAAGGTGGCTGAACCCGCTGATGCAAAAAAAGATGATGCCGAGTCCGAGGAGGCTTGTTCCCAACTGTTTTAAGGGATACCTGCCAGTCAGAAAAAACAATAAACCGCCAATCAAAAGAATCCAAATCAAAACATCCATTTTGATGGCGATAAATTCAGTTGTAAAGGTAGATCCGACATTTGTTCCGAGAATCATCGGTATCGTCCGTTTAAAAGGAAGGACGCCCGCGCTTACAAAACCGATGACAATGACCATAAAGGCTGAACTGCTCTGAAGAATCCCTGTAAATACAATACTGATCAGGAACGCTTTTAATGGATGGTCCGTAAAAAATAGCAAACGATCTTCAATTTTTGAGTACGCCATTGAAATTAAGCCTTTTCGAAGCATGTTCATGCCTGCGAGAAAGAATAATATTAGAGCAGTAAAACCGATCAGAATCAACATCTTATTCACCAACCCCTTTCCACCATTATATAGACAGGCAGTCGTACTCATGACGGAAAAGTGAACTCACTTAGTTGACCTGACTGATGGCTTATATTATAATGTCAAAGTACATGTTTATATGTGTAACTTAAAGGTAGTCGATTGGTGTATTCGGAGGGAGGGAAAGAGAATGTCAAAAACGGTCGTTAGAAAAAACGAATCGCTTGAAGATGCTCTTCGTCGCTTCAAACGCAGTGTATCAAAGACAGGTACTTTGCAAGAAGCAAGAAAGCGCGAATTTTATGAAAAACCTAGCGTAAAGCGCAAGAAAAAGTCTGAAGCTGCTAGAAAACGCAAATTCTAAAAGAGGGTGGATTTATGAGTCTTCTTGAGCGTCTTAACCAGGATATGAAGCTATATATGAAAAACCGTGAGAAAGACAAACTGACTGTCGTTCGAATGGTTAAGGCTTCACTTCAAAATGAAGCAATTAAGCTTAAGAAAGACAGTTTGACCGAGGATGAGGAACTCACTGTCCTTTCTCGTGAACTTAAGCAACGTAAAGACTCCCTCCAGGAATTTTCAAACGCTAATCGTTTAGATTTAGTAGATAAAGTTCAAAAAGAGCTGGACATTTTAGAAGTTTATTTACCCGAGCAGCTGTCAGAAGAAGAACTGCTTACAATCGTAAATGAAACCATTACTGAGGTTGGTGCGAGCTCAAAAGCGGACATGGGGAAAGTAATGGGTGCAATTATGCCTAAAGTAAAAGGTAAAGCTGATGGAAGCTTAATTAATAAGCTTGTTAGCAATCAATTGTCTTAAATGGCGTAAAAAAGGACATCTTTCTAAGAGAGATGTCTTTTTTTTATACATAAAAAAATGAAACCTTTGATACATTGTTACGTATAAAGAGAAGGCACTTATTATAAAAGGAAGGAGGGATACACTGCCCTTGCTTCAAACCAAAGGATTCCGTGCTGCTCTTTTGAGCATATTTTTACTTTCTTTATTAGGCGTACAGCTGAACGCCAAAGCAGAAAAACAAACGGTTTATGTGATCCCGGTTGAGAAAAATGTCGAACAGGGACTCGCCTCGTTTTTATCCCGTTCGTTACAAGATGCAAAAGAAGCGCATGCAGATCATATTATTCTTGATATCAATACGCCGGGAGGATTGGTCAAATCGGCTATTGATATAGCGGACTCGATAACCGAAAGCGAGATCCCTATAACTGCATATGTAAACAAACGCGCGTTGTCAGCTGGTGCATATATTGCCCTGCAAGCCGATAATATTTATATGGCGCCCGGCGGAAAAATAGGAGCAGCCGCGATTATTGACGGTAAAGGCAATGCCGCTGACCAAAAAGCTGAATCGCTTTGGCTGGCAGAGCTGGAGGATGCCGCAGTGAAAAATAATCGCGATCCTAAATATGCGCTCGCTATGGCTGACCCGGATATAGATGCCAAGGAAGCCGGTGCGCCGAAGGGAGATCTGCTTACACTTAACCCTGGTAAGGCGATTGATGTAGGCTATTCAGAGGGGACTGCTGACAATTTATCCGCACTCGTAAAGAAGCTTGGGTTCGAAAATGCGCATATCAGTTATGCAAAGGAAAGCTTTACAGAAAAGACAGCAAGATGGCTGACGAACCCGGTTATTGTGCCTATTCTGCTGACGATTGCTTTTTTAGGTCTGACGGTGGAGCTTTTTTCCCCGGGTGTCGGCATCCCTGGAACGGTTGGATTCATCGCGTTATTGCTGTTCTTTTACGGGCATCTCGCAGCCGGCCTTGCTGGATACGAGACAGTTCTTCTCTTTGTAGGAGGGGTGATCCTCATCCTGCTTGAGATTTTCCTTCCCGGAGGAATCATTGGATTACTGGGCTTAGGAGCGATTGTTACGAGCCTATTTTTAGCCGCGGGGAGCTTCACTGTCATGGCGATTTCTCTCTTGATCGCCTCAGCTGTTTCTATTACAGCTTTTATTTTACTGACAAGGGTGTTGGGAAAGCGTATGAAATTCTTTAAAAAATTTGTATTAAATGATTCTACAAATACGGAGAGCGGCTACGTATCAAATCAAACGCGCACGGACTTAATAGGGAAAGTGGGAGTCACTTTTACACAGCTGCGTCCTGCTGGTACCGTTATTATTGAGGATGAACGCCTTGACGTCGTTTCGGAGGGATCGTTTACAGAAAAAGATAAGAAAGTAAAAGTGGTAAAAGTGGAAGGCTCACGCATAGTCGTCAGAGAAATTTAAACAGAATCGAGGAGAATTGATATGGATCCATCAACACTAATGATTTTGGCTATTGTCGTAGTAGGGATCATTGTTTTAGCTGTATTTTTTACATTTGTGCCTGTTATGCTTTGGATTTCAGCATTAGCAGCTGGAGTGAGAATCAGCATTTTCACTCTGATAGGAATGAGGCTTCGCCGCGTTATACCAAACCGAGTGGTGAACCCGCTGATTAAAGCGCATAAGGCTGGGCTTGATGTTGCCACTAATCAGCTTGAAAGCCATTATCTCGCCGGAGGAAATGTTGACAGAGTCGTCAACGCGCTGATCGCTGCTCAGCGAGCCAACATTGAACTATCATTCGAACGCTGTGCCGCTATCGATCTTGCCGGCCGTGACGTATTGGAAGCCGTTCAAATGAGTGTTAATCCTAAGGTGATTGAAACGCCGTTCATTGCCGGTGTGGCTATGGACGGGATTGAAGTAAAAGCGAAAGCGAGAATTACAGTAAGAGCGAATATCGACCGTCTTGTTGGGGGAGCAGGGGAAGAAACCATTGTGGCCCGTGTCGGAGAAGGGATTGTCTCTACAATTGGTTCATCCGAAAGTCACAAAAAAGTGCTTGAGAACCCTGACATGATTTCTCAAACAGTTCTTGGAAAAGGATTGGACTCAGGAACTGCGTTTGAAATTCTCTCGATCGATATTGCTGATGTTGACATTGGCAAAAACATCGGCGCGATTTTACAAACCGATCAGGCCGAGGCTGATAAAAATATCGCACAGGCAAAAGCGGAAGAACGTCGTGCGATGGCTGTCGCTCAAGAACAGGAAATGCGCGCCCGCGTAGAAGAAATGCGCGCGAAAGTGGTAGAAGCCGAAGCGGAAGTGCCGCTTGCGATGGCAGAAGCTTTGCGTGAAGGGAATATTGGCGTCATGGACTACATGAATATCAAAAATATTGATGCTGACACAGACATGCGTGATTCATTCGGTAAGCTGACGAAAGATTCGTCTGATGAAGACAGTAAATCATAATCTCTCTAAGAAGGGAGAACGCTGATGGAGGATATACTGACCAATCCGCTCATTATCGCAGTGGTTATCGGAATCATATCTATGATTTTCGGTAAAAAGAGCAAAGAGGAAAATAAAAACAGCCAAAACAGGAAAAAACCTCAGCAGATGCAAACGGCTTCTCCTCAAAAGAAGCAGTCTGAAGAAGCTCCTGTACCTATTCCTAACCGCATAGAACAGGCAAGACGGGAAGCGGAAGAAAGACGCAGGGAAACAGAAAGAAACCTGAAAGGGATGGAACGTGATCTTACTGCAGTTAAACAAAAAGCAGTATACACAAAACAAAAAATGCTTCAAGTTAATAAAGACACTGTGGTACAGGGGATCGTCTTAGGGGAGGTATTCGGGCCTCCAAGGGCAAAAAAACCTCACCATACGATGCGCACGGCCCGTAAAAATTAAAGTGTTAGAACCGCCTTTCAAATCATACATATGAGATGAAAGGGGGTTCTTTTTGTATGGGGCAAAGAAAGAATCGTGTGAAAGCTTGGCTGACAAGAGCATTGGAAATTCCCCCGGACGTTATGATGGATCTGCCGCGGATTACAATGGTTGGCAGACTTCATATCTACATAGAAAACCACAGAGGCCTTTTGCTTTTCAGTGAGAATGAAGTGAGGCTGATGCTAAAGCAGGGCCAGTGCATCATATCAGGAAAAAATTTTGTCATCAAGGCGATTCTTCCGGAAGAAATTCTTTTGGAGGGTACGATTGATGTCGTTCGATATGTTGAGTCATAAAGCCGGGGGGGAAATGTTGTGAAAAATAAATGGCTGTCTTTTTTTTCAGGTAAGGTCCAGCTTGAATTGACGGGAAGAGGGATTGAACGGCTCCTGAATGAATGCACTAGACAGGGGATTCCAGTCTTTCATGTCAAAAAAAAGAAAGAAGCCGTATCGTTATATATACAGCTTCGGGATGTACATGCCTTTCGGCAGGTGAGAAGAAATTTTAAATGTAAAGCCCGATTTATTAATCGGAAGGGATTTCCTTTCTTATTGCTGAAATCAAAGCTGAATATAGGGTTTACGATCGGTTTTGCAATGTTTTTCATCCTTTTGTTTTTGCTTTCCAATATGGTGTGGAAAATTGATGTGACAGGCGCTAAGCCTGAAACGGAACATCAAATGATGCAGCATCTGAATGAAATCGGCGTTAAAAAGGGTCGTCTGCAGTTTTTAATGATGTCTCCAGAAAAAATACAAAAATCGTTAACCAACGGAATAGACAATATCACTTGGGTCGGTGTTGATTTAAAGGGGACGACCATTCATATGAAAGTCGTGGAGAAAAATGAGCCTGAAAAAGAAAAGTATGTAAGCCCGCGCGATATTGTCGCCAAAAAGAAAGCGACCATTACAAGAATGTTTGTGCAAAAAGGACAGCCAATGGCCGCAATACACGATCATGTAGAAAAGGGGCAGCTGCTTGTTTCAGGACTGATCGGCAGTGAAGAGCATCAGCAGGAAGTCGCCTCAAAAGCAGAAATTTACGGAGAAACCTGGTACAAATCTGAAGTGACGGTTCCGCTTGAAACATTATTTAACGTTTACACGGGCAAAGTAAGGACAAAGCACAAGCTTTCTTTTGGCTCTTTGGCCATCCCGATCTGGGGCATAACGTTTAAAAAAGAGAAATTGAAGCACCCAAAAACAGAACAAGAAAAGCATTCGCTTAATTTTCTCGGATTTAAGCTCCCTGTATCCTATATCAAAGAGCAAACGAGAGAAAGTGAAGAGGCTTTGCGAAAATATACGAAAGAAGAAGCAGTTCAAGAAGGCATTAAAATGGGTAAACAGGATGTAGAGAATAAAATAGGCGAAAACGGCGAGGTGAAAAGTGAAAAAGTTTTGCACCATACAGTCGAGAATGGTAAAGTAAAGTTGATTATTCTTTACCAAGTTATAGAAGATATCGTTCAAACCACACCTATTGTCAGGGAGACTGAAGAATGACAGAACATTTACTTGCGATGAATCAAAAACTGAAAAGCCCGGACGAGGCGCTTTCACTGTTCGGGAACCAAGATTCTTTTTTGAAATTGATAGAGAAAGATCTGAATGTGAATATCATTACGCGCGGTGAAACGATCTATGTTTCAGGCGATGAAGATTCGTTTAAGGTTGCAGATAGGCTGCTGGGATCGCTCCTCGCTTTAATTCGCAAGGGGATAGAGATCTCTGAACGTGATGTGATTTACGCCGTCAAAATGGCAAAAAAGAATGAACTTGATTACTTTGAAAGCATGTATGAAGAAGAAATTACTAAAAACGCTAAAGGCAAACCAATCCGTGTAAAAACGATGGGACAGCGGGAATACGTGGCTGCCATGAAGCGGAATGACCTTGTATTCGGCATCGGCCCGGCGGGGACCGGGAAAACGTACCTGGCTGTCGTAAAAGCAGTCCATGCTTTAAAAAACGGACATATCAAAAAAATCATTTTAACAAGACCTGCCGTGGAAGCCGGTGAAAGCCTTGGTTTTCTGCCAGGTGACCTCAAAGAGAAAGTAGATCCTTATTTGCGCCCGCTGTATGATTCTCTTCATGATGTACTTGGGGCAGATCATACAGAACGTCTGATGGAAAGAGGCGTCATTGAAATTGCTCCGCTTGCATATATGAGGGGACGGACGCTTGATGATGCTTATGTTATACTTGATGAAGCACAGAATACTACACCTGCTCAAATGAAAATGTTTTTGACGAGACTGGGTTTTGGCTCTAAAATGATCATTACAGGTGACGTTAGCCAAATTGATCTGCCGAAAGGCGTCAAATCGGGACTTGCAGTAGCGAAGGAGATGCTGAAAGGAATAGACGGCATTTCTATGATTGAGCTAGACCAGACAGACGTGGTCAGACATCCGCTTGTTGCGAAAATTATTGAAGCATACGATAAGCAAAATTAATGCTGAATGACCCGATCGCGCGTTATCGGGTCATTTTTATGATTGCTTATGGGCTTGATGTTTCAAGAGGAGGTTCTTGTGTTGAAAAAGAAGGGGAAGACCAAAAGCAGCTCAAAAAAATGGAGCCGCTTTAAAAATGCCCGCTCCATGCATGTACTGCTGTATCTTCTGCTGGCTGCCATTATGTTTGCTTTGCTCTTTGTACATGTTAAGCCGGAAACACTTGATTTAGACCTGTTTTCAGTCAGCGACAAGACCATTTATGCTCCGGCAACCGTCGAAGATCAAAAAGCCACAGAAGAAAAAAAGCAAGCCGCTGAGGACGCGGTGGAAGATCAATATACATTGAAAAAAGAATACACAGATAATCGGATTGACCTTGTGTCATCTATATTCGACAGTATCAGCGAAGTGAAAAAATCAGGAGAAGAAGACAGCAAATCACCATCGGAAAAATCAATGGTGAAGTCTGTTAAGAACAAACTAACGTCAGATGTGAATGATTCCATATCAGAGGATACCATCAAAACATTGCTGAAAGCGGACAGTGAAGACTTTTCTTTTGTCAGAGATACAGTCATTACGGCAGTGAATACAGTCATGAGCAGTGAAATTTCGTCGGATAAACTATCTGATGCAAAGGATCGTGTAGAAAAAGAGCTAAAGAGCAATTCTATCCCGTCTAAATACTTGGCAGCTGCAACAGAAATCGGGCGTTTTGCTATTATTCCCAATTACGTCTTCAATCCGAAAGCGACAGATGCAAAAAGGCAGGAAGCGTCAGACAATGTCCAGCAGGTTCAGATCAAACAGGGCCAGGTGCTTGTGGAAGAAAATGACCTCATTGACCGGGAAGTGTACAGAAAACTCGAGCTGACCGGGTTATTAAATAACTCAAATCTCTTTAAACCGATCAGCGGCCTATTAATTATGATCGGACTTTTTATCGCAACGCTTGTATACTACTTTGAAAAACAAAAACAAAACCTGAAGTTTAAAAAACAATCTATCCTGCTGTTCTCCATTATCACAACGCTTTTGCTTGTTATCATGGAGGTTGTCAGTTTATTTCAGAAGATGGAATATAATAATATCGGCTATCTTGTTCCTATTGCGGCCGGCGCGATCTTAATCAAGCTGCTGATGAATGAACGCATTGCCATTTTGGGAAGTATCATTCTTGCGATTTGCGGAAGTATGATGTTTAATCAGGGTGTGACGGGAACTTTCAATTATGTCATAGGAATTTATTATTTGATCAGCGGGATTTCAGGTGTTTTATTTTTAGGAAAACACAATGCCAGATCAAAGATTTTGCAGACCGGGCTTTTCGTGGCGTTTATTAATATGATTGTCGTTCTTTCCTTATTATTGATTCAAAACACTGCGCTGTCGGGTCTTGAAATCGGGACGTTAATGCTGATGGGGGTTGTCTCAGGGTTTGCTTCGTCTGTATTAATCATCGGCCTGATGCCGTTTTTTGAGACAGGCTTTGGCATTTTATCCACTATGAGGCTGCTCGAGCTGTCTAATCCTAACCATCCGCTGCTGCGCAAAATATTAACAGAAACACCAGGTACATATCATCACAGTGTAATGGTCGCCAATTTGTCAGAGGCAGCCTGTGAGGCGGTGGGGGCTAATGGTTTGCTTGCTAGAGTTGGCGCGTATTATCACGATCTCGGAAAAACAAAGCGCCCGCAATATTTTATTGAAAATCAAATGAATATTGACAATCCGCATGACAAGCTGTCTCCTCAGCTGAGTAAAAATATTATCATCTCGCATACCACTGACGGTGCGAACATGCTGAGAAGCTATAAATTTCCGCAAGAGCTTGTCGACATTGCTGAGCAGCATCATGGAACCTCGCTGTTAAAGTTCTTTTATTATAAAGCGAAGGAAAAAGGCGACCAGATTACAGAAGAAGAGTTTCGTTATCCGGGACCGAAGCCGCAGTCAAAGGAAGCTGCGATTATATCTGTTGCTGATAGTGTTGAAGCGGCCGTCAGATCCATGCATAATCCAAATCCAGAACGAATTGAAAAGCTTGTCCGGGGTATCATATCCGATAAGCTGCAGGACGGACAGTTCAGCGAATGCGATTTGACATTTAAAGAGCTGGATACAATCGCTAAAACACTCTGTGCAACATTAAAAGGAATTTTCCACTCCCGGATCGAATATCCGGAGGCTACTAAGAAGGTGAAATAGATGAGTTTACTGATTGATATTGTTGATGAAACGGGGAGTGTCTCAGAAGAGATGCTCACAGAAGTAGAGCATCTGCTTCAATTTGCCGCTGAGCGTGAAGGCGTTCAGGATCAGGCTGAAGTTTCTGTCACGATCGTTACCAATGAAGACATACAGCAGATTAATAAAGAGTACCGAGGAAAGGATGCCCCGACAGATGTCATCTCATTTGCTCTTGAAGAGGAGGGTGAGGGCGAGGTCGAAATTTTGGGCGCGGAAATGCCGCCGGTTTTAGGTGATATTATCATCAGTGCGGACCGCACAAGGGAGCAGGCCGAAGAATATAACCATTCTTTTAAGCGAGAGCTCGGATTTCTTGCCGTGCATGGATTTCTGCATCTTTTAGGATATGACCATATGACGAAAGAGGAAGAAGAGGAGATGTTTACTAAGCAAAAGGATTTGCTGGACGCCTATGGACTCAAGAGATCATAGAAATGAGCTGCAGCGATTCTTCAAAAGCTTCGTGCATGCAGGCCGAGGCATCCGGGAAACAGCGCGGACGGAGCGTAATTTCCAGTTTCATGCTGCAGCCGTGTGTGCTGTTCTCATTTGCGGCTTCCTCGTGGGGCTCAGTCTGATTGAGTGGGCGATTATTTTCCTTTTGATCGGCGGAATGCTTTCGCTAGAGCTTTTAAATACAGCCATTGAACATACGGTTGATTTAATAACAGACAAACATCATCCACTTGCTAAAGCGGCTAAGGACGCTGCCGCCGGGGCTGTTTGCGTTTTTGCCGTCATTTCGTGTATCATTGGTTTACTTATTTTTTTGCCAAAGCTGTAAGGTTGAAAATTCTTACATTTATTTTACATTTTTAGAAATGGGCGTGAAAAAAAGCGCGCGATTATGTAAAATATAAAGTGATAGCGGTACCATTTTATAGGTAAGAGAGGAACATGTACACATGAACAGACAGGAATTGATAACAGAAGCATTAAAAGCACGTGATATGGCGTATGTGCCGTATTCCAAGTTTCAAGTCGGAGCCGCTCTTCTTACCAAAGATGGAAAAGTGTACAGAGGCTGCAACATCGAGAACGCGGCATACAGCATGTGCAATTGCGCTGAGCGTACCGCTTTATTTAAAGCTGTTTCTGAAGGGGATACAGAGTTTCAGATGCTGGCCGTTGCGGCTGACACCCCTGGTCCGGTATCTCCGTGCGGAGCATGCCGCCAGGTGATTTCTGAGCTTTGCACAAAGGACGTTATTGTCGTGATGACTAATTTACAAGGACAAATAAAAGAAATGACTGTGGAAAAATTATTGCCAGGCGCATTTTCATCGGAGGATTTACATGACGAACGAAAGCTTTAAATCAGGATTTGTATCTATTATTGGAAGACCAAACGTTGGAAAGTCTACATTTTTGAACAGAGTCATTGGACAAAAAATCGCTATCATGAGCGATAAGCCCCAAACGACGAGAAACAAGGTGCAAGGAGTTCTGACGACAGGTACATCACAAACCATTTTTATTGACACACCAGGGATTCATAAGCCTAAGCATAAGCTTGGGGACTTTATGATGAAAGTGGCGCAAAATACATTAAAAGAAGTCGATTTGGTCTTGTTTATGATCAACGCCGAGGAAGGCTACGGGAAGGGCGACGAATTCATCATTGAGAAATTGCAGAATATGTCCACGCCTGTATTTTTAATCGTAAACAAAATTGACAAAATTCATCCCGATCAGTTGCTACTGTTAATTGACGAATACCGCGGACGTTATCCTTTTAAGGAAGTTGTTCCGATTTCTGCTCTAGAAGGAAATAATATCGAAACATTGCTCACTCAGATTGAAGCGTATTTGCCGGAAGGACCGCAATTCTATCCGAGTGACCAGGTAACCGACCACCCGGAGCGCTTTATCATTTCCGAACTCATCAGGGAAAAAGTGCTGCATTTGACAAGAGAAGAGATCCCACACAGCATTGCGGTGGCCATCGAATCAATCAAAGGGCAGGACAATGGTTCTGTACACGTAGCGGCGACGATTGTGGTCGAACGGGATTCCCAGAAAGGCATTGTGATCGGGAAAAAAGGAAGCCTGCTGAAAGAGGTCGGAAAAAGAGCGAGAGCGGATATTGAAGCATTGTTAGGCTCCCGTGTCTACCTTGAATTATGGGTCAAAGTGCAGAAAGACTGGCGTAATAAAATGTCCCAGCTGCGCGATTTTGGCTTCAAAGAGGATGAATATTAATCTCTCGCTGTGTCATTATCTCACAGGATCAGGGATACATTAACAAATTTTGTTTAACATGAAATGGAGGACATCTGGTCAAGATAAAGGTAAGAATTTGGAGTTTAGGTAAGCTAGTTTAACTACAGAAAGGTGGGTTTCTTGTGTTGAATTTTACCTGGAACGTATTTTCTCAAACAGGAAATGTTGATACGTATCTTCTTTTTAAAGAACTGGAAAAAGAGAACATAGAAAGACCCGAAGAACTAGAAGATGAGCTAGCCCGATTTGATTATCCAATTTTATAAACCTCTTGGCCGCTCCTGCTTTAGGAAGGTGCGGAAATGCTGACAAAATGTGAAGGAATCGTTCTTCGCACAAATGATTACGGAGAGACGAATAAAATCGTTACTTTACTGACAAGAGAACACGGAAAAGTAGGTGTTATGGCAAGAGGCGCCAAAAAAACGAACAGCCGTTTATCAGCAGTCAGCCAGCCCTTTTTGTATGGTTCATTCTTAATGCAAAAAACAACCGGCCTCGGAACACTTCAGCAGGGTGAAATGATCCTCAGCATGAGAGGCATCAGGGAAGATTTGTTTTTAACAGCATATGCTGCATATATTACCGAGTTAGTCGACAGAGGCACTGAAGAAAAAAAGCCAAACCCTTATTTGTTTGAATTTATTTTAGAATCGCTTAAACAGCTGAACGAAGGAACAGACCCAGATGTTATCATCTTTATCGTTCAAATGAAAATGCTCGGTGTCATGGGGCTGTATCCCGAGCTCAATCACTGTGTGCATTGTAAAAGCCAGGATGGGAGCTTTCATTTTTCTATCCGTGATAACGGTTTTATTTGCCACCGTTGTTTTGAAAAAGATCCTTACAGGGTTCCGATTAAACCGCAAACGGCAAGGCTGTTGAGACTGTTTTATTACTTCGATCTATCAAGGCTGGGCAATGTCTCCTTAAAACAGGAAACAAAAGCTGAATTGAAGCAAGTGATTGATTTATATTATGAAGAATACTCAGGGTTATATTTAAAATCAAAGCGCTTTTTAGATCAAATGGAGAGCATGAAACATCTTATGGGTGAAAACAAAAGTTGACATCTGGTCCATCTTTTTATATGATCATTTATTATAAAATATGTTGCAGTGAGAGAAAGAAGTACTTGCGTTTACCTCATGAAAGCGACCTTAGGGCGGTGTAAGCTAAGGGATGAGCACGCAACGAAAGGCATTCTTGAGCAATTTCAAAAAAAGAGGCTGGGATTTTGATCTCAGCAACTAGGGTGGAACCGCGGGAGAACTCTCGTCCCTATGTTTGCGGCTGGCAAGCATAGAGACGGGAGTTTTTTGGTTGCCGCCGCAGTCATCTGATAAAGGAAAAGTAAAGTGGAGGTGCTTGAAATGAATATTCAAGACATGATTCTAACCTTGCAGCAGCATTGGTCCAGTCAGGGCTGTGTGCTTATGCAGGCTTACGATGTAGAAAAAGGGGCCGGCACGATGAGCCCGTATACATTTTTGCGCAGTATCGGCCCTGAGCCGTGGAAAGTGGCTTATGTAGAGCCTTCCAGACGGCCTGCCGACGGCCGCTACGGGGAGAATCCGAACAGACTGTATCAGCATCATCAGTTCCAGGTCATTATTAAACCGTCTCCTGATAACATTCAAGAGCTGTATTTAGATTCCTTGCGCGCTCTTGGAATTGATCCGCTTGAGCATGATATTCGCTTTGTTGAAGACAACTGGGAGAACCCGTCTTTAGGCTGCGCGGGTCTTGGCTGGGAAGTATGGCTTGACGGAATGGAAATTACACAATTTACGTATTTCCAGCAGGTCGGAGGACTAGAGTGTAAACCAGTTTCTGTAGAGATTACGTACGGAATTGAGCGTCTCGCGTCTTATATCCAGGATAAAGAGAATGTTTTCGACTTGGAATGGACGTCAGGGTTCACAGTAAAAGATTTATTCATGATGGCGGAATACGAGCATTCCGTTTATACGTTTGAAACGTCAGACGTCGATATGCTGTTCCAATTGTTCAGCACGTATGAAAAAGAAGCGATTAAACAAATGGATAACGGGCTTGTTCATCCAGCATATGACTATGTGCTAAAATGCTCGCACACCTTCAACCTGCTTGACGCCAAAGGTGCGATCTCAGTTACCGAGCGGACAGGCTATATTGCAAGAGTGCGGAATTTAGCGAGAAAAGTAGCAAAAACCTATTATGAGGAACGAGAAAAACTAGGGTTCCCAATGCTTAAAGGGGAGGGTGCTTCTCATGAGTAAACAGGATTTATTTTTAGAGATTGGATTAGAGGAAATGCCGGCGCGCTTTTTAAATGACGGCATGGTTCAGCTTGGAGAGAAGCTGACAGGCTGGCTGAAAGAAAAAAATATCACTCACGGTGAAGTGAAGCTCTTCAATACGCCTAGACGTCTAGCTGTATTCGTAAAGGATGTAGCAGAAAAGCAGGATGATATAAAAGAAGAAGCAAAAGGGCCAGCGAAAAAAATTGCTCTTGATGCAGACGGGAACTGGACAAAAGCGGCAATCGGCTTTTCAAAAGGCCAAGGCGCAGACGTGAAAGACCTGTATATCAAAGAAGTAAAAGGCACAGAGTATGTATTTGTGCAAAAATTCCAAGCCGGACAAGAAACGAAGTCCCTTCTGCCGGAACTGAGCGGTTTGGTTACGAGCTTGCACTTCCCGAAAAACATGCGTTGGGGAAATGAAGATTTGCGTTATATCCGGCCAATCAAATGGATTGCCGCTTTATTTGGACAGGATGTCATTCCATTTTCGATCACAAACGTTGAGTCTGGCCGGACAACACAGGGACACCGTTTCCTCGGACATGAAGTGTCAATTGAATCACCTTCTTCCTATGAAGAGCAGCTGAAAGAACAGCATGTCATCGCTGACCCTAACATCCGGAAACATATGATTCAATCTCAGCTGGAAGCGATGGCAGCAGAAAACAATTGGAACATTCCAGTAGACGAAGACCTTCTTGATGAAGTGAATCATTTAGTAGAATACCCGACAGCTCTTTACGGTTCATTTGAATCTGAGTTTCTGACAATTCCTGAGGAAGTGCTTGTCACGACAATGAAAGAACATCAGCGCTACTTCCCTGTCAAAGACAAAAACGGTGATTTGCTGCCTCACTTTATCACAGTCCGAAACGGAAACAGCCACGCGATCGAAAATGTAGCCCGTGGCAATGAAAAAGTGCTGCGCGCGCGTTTATCTGATGCTTCATTCTTCTACAAGGAAGATCAGAAATTAAACATTGATGCAAATGTGAAGAAGCTTGAAAACATTGTTTTCCATGAAGAGCTTGGTTCTCTTGCTGATAAGGTCAGAAGAGTCACTGCAATCGCAGAGAAGCTTGCCGTCCGTCTTCAGGCTGATGAAGATACATTAAAACATGTGAAGCGGGCTGCTGAAATTTCTAAATTCGATCTTGTCACACATATGATATACGAATTCCCTGAGCTTCAAGGAATTATGGGTGAAAAGTATGCGAAAATGCTTGGAGAAGATGAAGCTGTGGCTGCGGCAGTAAACGAACACTATATGCCTAGATCAGCAGGCGGAGAAACGCCTTCTACTTTCACCGGAGCTGTTGTGGCAATGGCGGATAAGCTAGATACAATCACTTCATTCTTCTCTATCGGCGTTATTCCGACTGGTTCACAGGATCCTTACGGCCTGCGCCGCCAAGCGAGCGGTATTGTTGCGATTCTTCTTGACCGCAACTGGGGAATTTCGTTTGAAGAGCTGCTTACTTTCGTACAAACGGAAAAAGAAAATGAACTGCTGGATTTCTTCACTCAGCGTCTGAAATATGTCTTGAATGCTGAACAAATCAGACACGATGTCATCGACGCCGTGCTGGAAAGCTCTAAGCTTGAGCCGTACTCAGCGCTGCATAAAGCACAAGTGCTGGAACAAAAGCTTGGTGCACCAGGTTTTAAGGAAACAGCGGAAGCATTAGGCCGAGTCATCTCTATCAGCAAAAAAGGAGTCCGCGGAGACATTCAGCCTGATCTGTTTGAAAATGAATACGAAGCAAACCTGTTTGATGCCTACCAAACAGCGAAGCAAAACCTGCAGGAAAACTTCAGCAAAAAAGATTACGAGGCGGCGCTTGCTTCACTTGCAGCCTTAAAAGAACCAATCGATGCTTACTTCGATCATACAATGGTTATAGCACATAACGAGACATTAAAGGCAAACCGTTTAGCGCAAATGATAAGCTTGGCGGATGAGATCAAGTCCTTTGCGAATATGAATGCCCTTATTGTAAAATAAAGATAGAAAAGGCGGTTGCTGTGTGATCGGTAATCGTCTTTTCCCCATTTATAAGTTTTTTTGTTTGATTACAAGATATTTACGATATAATATGGATTATTATTTCTTTACATAGATATGAAGTGAAAAGGTGGTGAGTACGATCGAACTAAATAAACGGCAAGAACATATTTTGCAGATTGTAAAAGAAAACGGGCCGATTACAGGGGAGCATATTGCAGAAAAGCTGAACCTAACCAGGGCAACATTGCGTCCGGATTTAGCCATACTCACCATGTCAGGATTCCTCGAGGCGCGCCCGAGAGTCGGTTATTTCTACACAGGGAAAACCGGTACCCAGCTTTTGGCAGATAAACTCAAAAAGCTTCAGGTGAAAGACTTTCAATCTATCCCCGTTGTGATTCACGAAAACGTTTCTGTTTACGATGCGATTTGCACCATGTTTTTAGAAGATGTAGGTACTCTGTTTGTGGTGGACGGCGATGCTGTTTTAGTCGGGGTGCTTTCACGAAAAGACTTGCTGAGAGCGAGCATTGGCCAGCAGGAGCTTACATCTGTCCCTGTTCATATCATCATGACAAGGATGCCGAACATTACGGTGTGCAGACGCGAGGATTATGTGATGGACATTGCAAAGCACTTGATAGAAAAACAAATTGATGCACTGCCTGTTATCAAAGATACCGATAAAGGTTTTGAAGTGATCGGCAGAGTGACAAAAACGAATATGACAAAAATACTTGTCAGTTTATCAGAAAATGAAATCCTATAACATCGCAAACTAACGGGGGGATAATATGAATAACCGCATCATCTATGTCGTATCGGATTCTGTCGGTGAAACGGCTGAATTGGTAGTAAAAGCAGCACTCAGCCAATTTAACGGGTCAGCGGACGATACACATGTCAGAAGAATTCCTTATGTTGAAGATATAGGCACGATCAATGAAGTGATTTCACTCGCCACGGCAGACGGCGGCATTATCTGTTTTACACTCGTGGTGCCGGAAATAAGAGAATATTTGATTGCAGAAGCGGAAAAAGCAAATGTTTTATATTATGATATTATCGGCCCGTTAATTGATAAAATGGAAACGGCCTACGGTTTAACAGCGAAATACGAACCAGGACGGGTGCGCCAGCTTGATGAAGACTATTTCAAAAAAGTGGAGGCCATCGAGTTTGCAGTTAAATACGATGATGGACGGGATCCAAGAGGGATTTTAAAAGCTGATATCGTTTTGATCGGCGTATCGAGAACGTCTAAAACACCGCTGTCTCAATATCTCGCCCACAAGCGCCTGAAGGTTGCCAATGTTCCGATTGTTCCTGAGGTGGACCCGCCGGAAGAACTCTTTAACGTTGATCCGAAAAAATGCATCGGATTAAAGATCAGCCCGGATAAACTGAATCATATCAGAAAAGAACGGTTAAAATCACTCGGACTTAATGACAAAGCGATCTATGCAAATATCAACAGAATCAAAGAGGAACTGGAATATTTCGAAAAGATTGTGGACCGGATCGGATGCCAGGTTGTTGATGTTTCAAATAAAGCGGTTGAAGAAACAGCGAATATTATTCATCATCTCAAAACAAAAAACATGTAACTCAGGACGCTCTATCCTGGGTTTTTGGCTATGTCAAAAGGGAATAATGAAAAACAATAGCATCTTTGGGAAGTTTGTATTATAATAAAAAATTGTGATAAAATGATTAATTTTAGGTTTAAGGTTCGTGTGATACGAATAAACTATTATGGGTAAGATGTCAAGAATTTCTCCCGGAAATTTTTCGACAAATTCATATACATCCGCAATGATCTAAAGGATGTGCGATTTTGCTTGCTTTTATGCAGGAGTTTAATGGAGGGATGGAGAATTACTCTTCTTAATGAACAAGAAAAGACGATTTTTGTCGATGCTGACGCTTGTCCGGTAAAAGATGAAATTTTACAAACAGCATCCGATTATGACGTTCAAGTTCTTTTTGTCGCTTCATTTGAACATTATCAGCTTTCCAGAAGCAAGGAAGAAATATGGAAGTATGTTGATCCTCATAAAGAAGCTGCTGATTTATATATCGCAAATCACGTAAAAACGGGAGATATTGTTGTGACGCAGGACATCGGATTAGCATCCCTGCTACTGAACAGAAATGTTTCAGTTATGTCGGAAAGAGGGCGTCTTTACAAAGAAGATACGATTGATTTTGCTCTTGAGAGCCGTCATTTTTCCGGTAAACAAAGAAAAAAAGGCATATACGCCAAAGGGCCTAAAAAATTAAATAAAGAAGATCGAGAACGATTTATTACACTGCTGCAAAAAATCCTGTCGAACGATGAAGGGATTTTGCACTAAAGCATCGAATAATGTACGACGGAGTGTTATAAGATGGGAAATCGGATACCAGATGAAATTGTGGATCAGGTGCAAAAGTCGGCAGATATCGTTGAAGTCATAGGTGATTATGTTCAATTAAAGAAGCAAGGCCGAAACTACTTTGGACTCTGTCCTTTTCATGGAGAAAGCACACCTTCGTTTTCCGTATCGCCCGACAAACAGATTTTTCATTGCTTTGGCTGCGGAGCGGGCGGCAATGTTTTCTCTTTTTTAAGGCAGATGGAAGGTTATTCTTTTGCTGAGGCGGTTTCTCACCTTGCTGACAAATACCAAATTGATTTTCCAGATGATATAACAGTTCATTCGGGAGCCCGGCCAGAATCTTCTGGAGAACAAAAAATGGCAGAGGCTCATGAGCTCTTGAAGAAATTTTACCATCATTTGTTAATAAATACAAAAGAAGGTCAAGAGGCACTGGATTATCTGCTTTCAAGGGGCTTTACGAAAGAGCTGATTGATGAATTTCAGATCGGCTATGCTCTTGATTCCTGGGACTTCATCACGAAGTTTCTCGTAAAGAGAGGCTATAGTGAGGCGGAAATGGAAAGAGCGGGTCTTCTGATCAGACGTGAAGACGGGAGCGGATATTTTGACCGTTTCAGAAACCGGGTCATGTTTCCGATCCATGATCATCACGGGGCTGTTGTTGCTTTCTCAGGCAGGGCTCTTGGCAGCCAGCAGCCTAAGTATATGAACAGTCCTGAAACACCGCTCTTTCATAAAAGTAAACTGCTTTACAATTTTTATAAGGCCCGCCTTCATATCAGAAAGCAGGAAAGAGCGGTCTTATTTGAGGGATTTGCCGATGTCATATCGGCCGTAAACTCGGGTGTGAAAGAGAGTATAGCCACGATGGGAACGTCTCTGACAGATGATCATGTCAAGATCCTTAGAAGAAATGTCGAAGAAATCATTCTTTGCTACGACTCTGATAAAGCCGGATATGAAGCCACCTTAAAAGCTTCTGAGCTTCTCCAAAGTAAAGGCTGCAAAGTCAGAGTTGCAATGATTCCTGACGGATTGGACCCTGATGATTATATCAAAAAGTTCGGCGGGGAAAAATTTAAAAACGACATTATCGATGCCAGTGTCACTGTGATGGCGTTCAAAATGCAATATTTCCGAAAAGGAAAGAACCTGTCCGATGAAGGCGATCGCCTGACTTACATTAAAGCTGTACTGAAAGAAATTAGCACGCTTAAAGGATCGCTTGAGCAGGAAGTCTATGTAAAACAGCTTGCTTCAGAGTTTTCGCTTTCGCAGGAGTCTTTAACCGAGCAGCTGACTGTTTTCAGCAAGCAAAGCAAACCTGTTGACAATGGCGGTGAAACGAAAACACGGCGTGCGCATCTGACGACAAAGGCAAGGCAAAAACGTCTGCGTCCGGCGTATGAAAATGCAGAAAGGCTGTTACTCGCACACATGCTTCGAGATCGGAGCATCATTAAAAAAGTGATTGACCGGGTAGGCTTTCAATTTAATATTGATGAGCACCGCGCATTAGCCACCTATCTTTACGCTTTTTATGAGGAGGGAGCCGAGCTTACGCCTCAGCATCTGATGGCCAGGGTGACGGATGATCATATAAGCCAGCTCTTGTCTGATATTTTAATGCTTCAGATTAATCAAGAACTCAGTGAAGCCGAGTTATCAGATTATGTAAAAAAAGTGTTGAATCACAGAAATTGGTCAATGATAAAAGAAAAAGAGACGGAAAGAGCCGAAGCCGAAAGGCAAAAAGATTTTTTAAGAGCTGCTGCTCTTGCTCAAGAAATCGTTACATTGAACCGATCTTTAAAATAACTGGAAAAACTGGTGAGAAGCGTTTATTGGCAATGATTCCTTGCGGAGGAGCAAATAGATCGCTTGACCTCATCATGAATTGTCATTTCATTATTCGCACATTATTAAAGGCAGTTCACATAGAAAACGCCTGAATGGACCGAATAAGAATCATACCGCTTATAGAATTCGTTGCAAGCTTTGGAAGGAGGGATCCATAATGGCTGATAAACAAACCCACGAGACAGAATTAACATTCGATCAAGTAAAAGAGCAATTAACAGAGTCTGGTAAAAAACGTGGCGTTTTGACATATGAAGAAATTGCCGAGCGTATGTCCAGCTTTGAAATTGAATCAGACCAAATGGATGAGTATTATGAATTTTTAGGTGAACAAGGTGTTGAATTAATTAGTGAGAATGAAGAAACAGAAGATCCTAATATTCAGCAGCTTGCCAAAGCCGAAGAAGAATTTGACCTTAATGACCTAAGTGTACCGCCGGGTGTCAAAATCAATGACCCAGTTCGGATGTATCTAAAGGAAATCGGCCGGGTTAACCTTCTATCTGCAAAAGAAGAAATCGCCTACGCTCAAAAGATTGAAGAAGGTGATGAAGAATCTAAACGCAGATTGGCTGAAGCGAACCTGCGGCTTGTTGTCAGTATCGCAAAACGGTATGTCGGACGCGGAATGCTGTTCCTTGACCTGATTCAAGAAGGCAACATGGGTCTGATGAAAGCCGTTGAAAAATTTGATTACCGCAAAGGTTATAAATTCAGTACGTATGCTACGTGGTGGATCAGACAGGCGATTACTCGCGCCATTGCCGATCAGGCGAGAACGATCCGGATTCCCGTTCATATGGTTGAAACCATTAATAAATTGATCCGTGTGCAGCGTCAATTACTGCAAGATTTAGGCAGAGAACCGACACCTGAAGAAATTGCGGAAGATATGGATTTAACACCTGAAAAAGTACGCGAAATCTTAAAGATCGCACAAGAGCCGGTATCGCTGGAAACACCGATCGGTGAAGAGGATGACTCGCATCTTGGTGATTTTATTGAAGACCAAGAAGCAACTTCACCTTCAGACCATGCCGCATATGAGCTGTTGAAAGAGCAGCTGGAAGATGTACTTGATACGTTAACTGATCGTGAAGAAAATGTATTGCGTCTTCGATTTGGTCTTGATGACGGCCGTACAAGAACACTAGAAGAGGTCGGCAAGGTATTTGGAGTAACGAGAGAGCGTATTCGACAAATCGAAGCTAAAGCGTTGCGGAAACTTAGACATCCTAGCAGAAGTAAACGTTTGAAAGATTTCCTGGAATAAGATGGAACGGGTCGTGTAGATCCGTTCTTCTTTTTTATCAAAAAGATATATGGATAATATGCCTTTATTTTACTGAAAAATGGTGTCATTTGCAAATGAACATTGTGGTGAAAAATTTCAAATATGAATCCATATTTTCTATTGTAAGCGTATACAATACATTATACAATAGAATAAAATAGATATCGGAGAAATAGGCATGTTTCTATTCAATTTTGTATAAAGTGTGAATAAAAAACTTTTGTATAGCAATCCATTTACTTTTTGTAAAATTAAGTTAGAATTAGAAGTGTTTACATAGGGGAAGGATTAAAAAGGGGGAAGGGAAATGAAATGGAATCCGCTTATTCCATTTTTACTGATCGCTGTTTTAGGTATTGGTCTGACTTTCTTTTTAGCAGTAAAGGGGCTTGATGATTCTCGAGAGATTGCAAGCGGCGGAGAAAGCAAATCTGCTGAAAAAGAAGATGCAAACGCTTCACCTGAGGATATTTACAAGGCAAACTGTATCTCGTGCCATGGTGAAAATTATGAAGGTGTTTCAGGTCCGAGCTTAAAAGGTGTAGGCGATAAGAAAGATGTCGCTGACATTAAAACCAAGATCGAAAAAGGCGGTAACGGAATGCCTTCTGGTCTTGTTCCGCCCGATAAGCTGGATGATATGGCAGAGTGGGTGTCAAAAATTAAATAAAAGATCTATCTTTCTCCTTATACGTTCTCAGGCCGCCGAGATATTCTCGACAGCCTTTTATTTTTATCTGCCGTGTGCAGAGCCGTCTCAAAAGAAAACACTGAAAATCATTCACTCAGCTTGGATTCCGGGCTGATTTTTTATATGATAGAAAAGGAAAAAATGATTGAGAAAAGTTGTGATGACAAGTGAACGAATTAAAATTATCGAAACGATTGCAAACAGTAGCGGAGTACATACCGAATGGAGCGGTGATGGCCGATATCGGATCTGACCACGCTTACCTTCCTTGTTATGCGGTGCTGAATCATAAAGCCAGCGGGGCAATTGTCGGAGAAATAACAGACGGCCCGTTTTTGTCCGCCAAGCGGCAGGTTGAAAAATCAGGCTTAGCCCCGCACATTTCTGTAAGGCAGGGAGACGGCCTGGAAGTCATTAAAAAAGGTGAGGCCGATGCCATTACGATTGCGGGAATGGGCGGATCTTTGATCGCGCACATTTTAGAAGCGGGTAAAGAAAAATTAACAGGGAAGGAACGGCTTATTTTACAGCCGAATATTCATGCTGTTCATATCAGGGAGTGGCTTTATAAAGAAGGATATGCGCTGATAGATGAGGTGATCCTTGAAGAGGACGGAAAGTGTTATGAGGTGCTTGTCGCCGAAGCGGGAGACAGAGATTCGGCTTATGCCGGTATTTCCTTATCAGCCGGAATGCTCGTCGGCCCTTTCTTGGCAAAAGAAAAGAATACTGTATTTTTGAAAAAATGGACACAAGAGCTTCAGCATACAGAAAGCATTTATAAACAGATCAGCCGAGCTTCAGGTACAGAACAAAACAAACAAAAATTAAAGGAGCTCTCCGATCGGATGGAGTTGCTAAAGGAGGTTATCGATCGTGACTAAAACGGTAAATGGGCAGCAGATCATCCAGCTGTTTGAACAATTTTCTCCGAAAGCCTATGCGGTCGAAGGCGATAAAATCGGCTTGCAAATCGGCACCTTAAACAAACCGATTAAAAATGTAATGGTTACGCTTGATGTGTTGGAGAGCGTTATCGATGAAGCCATTGAAAAAGAGGTTGATTTGGTTATCGCACACCATCCTCCTATTTTCAGGCCCCTAAAGCATATTTCAACAGATCAGCCAGCCGGAAGGTTAATTGAAAAGTGTATGAAGCATGATATCGCTGTTTATGCAGCTCATACAAATTTAGACGTTGCGGACGGCGGCGTGAATGATTTGCTTGCTGAAGCATTAGAGCTGAGTGAGACGGAGGTGCTGGTGCCTACTTATACTGATCCTCTTAAAAAGCTGGCCGTATACGTGCCGAAGGAATATGAAGAGCAGGTCAGAGCGGCGCTCGGAAATGCGGGAGCCGGCCATATTGGCGAATACAGCCATTGTGCGTTTTCGTCTGAAGGAATCGGCAGCTTTAAGCCATTGGACGGCGCTAAGCCTTTTATCGGTGAAGTGGGAGAGCTTGAGCTTGTTCATGAAGTTAGGCTGGAGACTGTGTTTCCTAAAAGCATTGAAAAAGCTGTTATAAATGCAATGATCAAAAGCCATCCATATGAAGAAGTAGCTTACGATATCTATCCTGTCGAGCAGTCTCCAGCTGAAAAAGGGCTTGGCCGTGTCGGAACACTTAAAAATGAGATGACGCTCAAGGAATTCGCTTTATTTGTGAAAGACAAGCTTGAAGTCAATGGTGTCAGAATGGTGGGTGAAGCTGACAGCATGGTGAAGAAGGTGGCTGTTCTTGGCGGGGATGGCAACAAGTATATTCATCATGCGAAACGAAAGGGCGCCGATGTTTACGTCACAGGAGATTTATACTTCCATGTGGCCCATGATGCGATGATGCTTGGCCTGAATGTTGTTGATTCGGGCCATTACGCGGAAAAAATTATGAAAGAAGGCGTCACGAGAAAACTAACATCCATGTGCAATGATAAAAAGCTGGATGTGAATATCTTTGTTTCTGAAACAGATACAAATCCATTTGCATTTCTATAAAAAAACTGAGGCTTTTTACAGCCTCAGTTTTTTGCTTTTACTTTCGGGAGTATTTTTTTGAGCGGTACACTGTGTTCAGTTGTCCAAGTTGATGGATCTTCATGATCATACTGCTCCAAAAAGCGAATGACTTCTTTTGTGATCGGCGTTGGTGTTGAAGCTCCCGCAGTAACAGCGACGGTATTAACGCCTTTCAGCCATTCGAGCTTTAATTCGCTTAGGTCGCCAATTCGGTATGCTTTAGTGCCTGCTATTTCCTCCGACACTTGAGCGAGCCTATTTGAATTGTTGCTCTTCGGGTCGCCGACAACGATTGTTAGATCCGCTTTTTTCGCCTGTTCTGATACAGCTTCCTGCCGTACCTGAGTAGCGAGGCAAATCTCTTGGTGATATTCGACATGAGGATATTTCTCTTGTACAAGCTCCATAATGTCGTGAACATCCCATTGAGACATCGTTGTTTGATTGGTCACGATTAATTTATCTGCTTGGATATCAAGGTTTTTCACATCTTCTTCTGTTTCTACTAAGTGAACGATCTCAGGGGCTACGCCAACGGCTCCTTCAGGCTCTGGATGCCCTTTTTTGCCGATGTAGATTACGTGATATCCTTTTTCTTTCATTTCTAGAATTAAAGTATGAGTTTTCGTCACATCCGGACATGTAGCATCTATTGCGACTAATCCTCTCTCGTCGGCGATTTTTCTGACCTCGGGAGAAACACCATGCGCAGTAAAAATCACAGTTCCTTTGTCAACCTGCTTCAGGATATCCAGACGATTAGCACCGTCTAAAGTAAAGATTCCTTCCTCTTCAAACGCATCAGTGACGTGTTTATTATGAACAATCATCCCGAGTATATAGATGGGTCTTGGCAAGCTCTTATCAAGTGACGCGTTCTTGGCAATAACCATAGCATCAACAACGCCATAGCAATAGCCGCGCGGCGATATTTTAATTACGTCCATTTTCGGTTGTCCTCCAATACTGAAGTGAGTAAAGGCAATATAAAAAGCCGTAATCAAACGGCTCTATTCTTGCATTCTTCTGATCTCATTATAGCCAATCTCACTTCAGATATCAAAGAATGTTAAATATATAATCTCGGCTTTGAACTGCCTGATGTTCTTTTTGAAGAAGGAGAGGCGGCTTCATTTTTCTTCGGGGCAGATGTTTTTGATGTGTGTTCTTCTCCGTCAGGTTTTTTTGATTTCTTGGGGAGAGAAGAACTTTTTGGTTTTGATTTTTTGTTTCCGCCTGAGGTCTTTACTTCAGCTTCGTTCTCTGTTTCTGAGGTTTCTTCCGAATCTGTTTGTTTTTCATTTTCCTCATTGCTCTCTGTATCATCACTTTTACTTAATTGGCTGTACAGCTTCATCATTGCTGGCAGGTTGCGGACTAACGGGCCGTACTGCTGGATCATGGGAGTGACTTGCTGCGCCATGCCGAGCACTTTTTGCACATTCCCGAGCATACTGGATAAAGATGCAGGATTGGCGATATTTTGAATCCCTTGGAGACTTGATCCTCCGCTCGCTGCGGCGCCAGCTCCAGGAACTCCGGCGCCGCCAGCGCCTCCTCCTCCGGGTAAGAACCTTGACAGCATTCCTTTTATGCCTCCGCCCGCACCATTTCTCGCCCCGGCATTTGCCTGAGGAAGAAATTGTCCGGATTGCTGAAAACCTTGCTGCTGCGGTCCAAATGAAGGTCTTCGCATATTAGGCGGTCTTCTGCCCATCATTTGCTGATTTGGCATGGGGCGGGGCGGTCCAGGCTGCGGGTAATTTCTCATCGGCTGCTGTGGTGAAAACATACTTGTACCTCCTTTCAGCTCTCTCTGCTATTAGAATATGCATGTGCTTCGGTATTTGCTTTACATAACCGAATAAAACAAAAGCCTTGCAAACGTGGTGTTTTTAAGCAAGATCGGGTATAATGTAATGATGGATACATAATGTGCCGCTTTAAGGAGCTGGGAAAAATGAAAGAAACTAAATTTGAAGTATATGAATTGAAACCGTTTATTATAGATGCAGTACACCGCCTTGGTTTTTACGAACCGACTGATATTCAGAAAAGGCTGATTCCTGCAGTGTTAAAAAAAGAAAGCGTCATCGGCCAGTCACAGACGGGAACCGGAAAGACTCACGCTTATTTACTGCCATTATTAAACAAAATCGATCCTGCTAAGGATGTCGTTCAGGCTGTCATTACGGCTCCGACAAGAGAGCTTGCCAACCAGATTCATCAGGAAGCACTTAAAATCACCGAGGGTGAAGAAGGCAGTCAGATTCGCTCGAAATGTTTTATCGGAGGCACAGATAAACAAAAAACGATTGATAAACTGAAGACACAGCCGCATCTTGTCGTTGGTACGCCCGGTCGGATTGCCGATTTAATCAAAGAACAGGCGTTAAGTGTTCATAAAGCAGAATCCCTCGTTATTGATGAAGCGGATTTAATGCTGGACATGGGATTCATTGCGGATGTAGATTACATTGGTTCACGCATGCCTGAGGATCTGCAGATGCTTGTGTTCTCAGCGACCATTCCGGAAAAGCTGAAACCATTTTTGAAGAAATATATGGAAAATCCAAAATACGCCCACGTGGAGCCAAAACAGGTGACTGCTGCGAAAATCGAGCATATTCTCATTCCTTCGAAACATCGTGACAAGGACAAGCTCCTTTTTGACATCATGTCTCATCTGAATCCATACTTGGGCATTGTGTTTGCCAATACGAAAAACGCTGCTGATCATATCGCTCAATATCTGACTGGCAAGGGCATGAAAATCGGGCTGCTGCACGGCGGATTAACGCCTCGAGAGCGGAAAAAAGTCATGAAGCAGATTAATGATTTGGAATTCACTTATGTCATTGCAACTGACCTTGCCGCGCGAGGCATTGATATTAAAGGTGTCAGCCATGTGATCAACTATGAGCTGCCGGATGATCTCGATTTCTATGTTCACCGTGTGGGCAGAACAGCTCGCGCCGGCTCATCAGGACAAGCGATGACCATTTACGAGCTTTCTGATGAGGATGCATTAGCCAGACTTGAGAAAATGGGCATCGAGTTTGATTACTTAGAGCTTGAAAAGGGCGAGTGGAAAAAAGGCGATGACCGCCAGCGCCGCAAAAAACGCAAAAAAACGCAGAACGAAGCGGATGAAATAGCGCATCGTCTCGTGAAAAAGCCGAAGAAGGTTAAGCCTGGATATAAAAAGAAAATGAGCTACGAGATGGAGAAAATCAAGAAAAAACAGAGAAGAAACCAATCTAAAAAAAGAAAGTAGGGGAACCTGTTGTTGAGAATAGGCTCACACGTCTCTATGAGCGGGAAACATATGCTTCTGGCTGCAAGCCAGGAAGCAGCCTCTTATGGGGCGAACACGTTTATGATCTATACAGGCGCACCGCAAAATACGCGCCGGAAGAAAATTGAAGATTTAAATATAGAAGCTGGCCGGACACACATGCAAGAAAACGGCATTGACGAGATTATCGTACATGCGCCTTATATTATTAATATTGGCAACACGACAAACCCGTCCACTTTTGAGCTGGGTGTCGACTTTCTTCGTTCTGAAATTGAACGGACAGCGGCCATCGGAGCGAAGCAGATTGTGCTTCACCCGGGCGCTCACGTAGGAGCGGGAGCTGAAGCAGGCATCAAAAAAATTATTGAAGGCTTAAATGAAGTAATTGATCCGAATCAAAATGTCCAGATTGCATTAGAAACAATGGCAGGAAAAGGATCAGAGTGCGGCAGAAGCTTTGAGGAGCTTGCACAGATTATTGATGGCGTTACACACAATGAGCTTTTGTCAGTATGCTTTGACACGTGCCATACACATGATGCCGGATATCAGATTGTCGAAGACTTTGACGGAGTGCTGAATGAGTTCGATAAAATTGTTGGCATTGACCGTATTAAAGTGCTCCATATTAATGACAGCAAAAATGTCAAAGGCGCAAGAAAAGACCGACATGAAAACATCGGCTTTGGTGAAATCGGATATGACGCACTGCAATATGTTGTTCATCATGAGCAGTTAAAAGACATTCCAAAAATCCTTGAAACACCGTATGTCGGTGAAGATAAAAAGAATAAAAAACCGCCATACCGATTTGAGATTGACATGCTGAAAGAAAAACAATTTGATGACACATTGCTGGAAAAGATTTTACAGCAATAAAAAATGGGGGATAGCTCCCCCATTTTTTAGCTTGTGAATTGTTTGAATAGTTCATTAACGGTTTGCGCTGTTTCTTTTGATGTAATTGCCTCTACTTGTTTCAGCAGCCGCATTCGTTCATTCTCATTAAAGATGTTTACATTTTTCCCGTATAACAGGTTTGCTACTTCAATGGCCTGCGGTCTTGTTAGGCTGATTCCGTATTGTTTTGAGTACTTCAGCAAATCGTCAGCAGTAGCCTGATTAAGTCGCTGCAAAATAATTCTTTGAAATAAAATCATCGACCATTCCACCTCCAAACTTAATGTATGGGCAAATCATCAAAATGTGTCAGTGTTTAATGGTAAAATAGATTTATAATATATTTAAAATAGTTATTGCAGGAGAGGAGATTTTATGACCCCAACAAAACAGCATAAGAGAGAAACATTTTTCCACTTTATGTTCAGGGTCTTCATGATTCTGGCAGGAGCTGCATCTGCGGCTGTTAGTATCGAATTATTTTTAATCCCCAATCATTTTATTGATGGCGGAATCATCGGTGTATCACTTATTTTAGACCATCTCTTCATGTCAACTCCCGTTTTGAATTTCGCTATATTTGTTGTCATTTTAAATATTCCTTTTATGATCTTCGGTTATAAATATATTGGTAAGACCTTCCTTGTCTCTACGATGATTGGGATTGTCGGGCTTGCCGTTATTGAATCCTCGCTTCACCATGTAGAAGCCATTACAACTCAACCTATTTTGGCGACTGTTTTCGGCGGTCTTTTACTCGGCTTTGGCGTCGGGCTCGTTATTCGAAACGGAGGTTCAATGGATGGTACGGAAATTCTCGGGATTTTACTGACGAAAAAGCTGCCGTTTTCAGTAGGTGAGTTCGTTATGCTTATCAATGTATTCATTTTCATTTGGGCTGGTTTTGTGTTCGGTCCTGAGCAAGCGATGTACTCTTTCATGACTTATTATATTGCGATGAAAACCATTGATGCCGTGATCCAAGGGCTTGATGAAACAAAAGCTGTCATTATTGTGTCAGATCAGTATGATGAGATTTCCGACGCGATTTTGCACCGTCTTGGTCGAGGAACAACCAAGCTGAAGGGAAAAGGCGGATATACTGACGAAGAAAAGGACGTGATTTACGCGGTTGTCACTAGACTGGAAGTGACAAAGCTTAAAACGATCGTGTTTGAAGTTGATCATAACGCTTTCATTACCATTATGAATACCCATGAAACGAGAGGCGGGAAATTCAAAAACGCAATCCACTAGGCTTTCATTTACTTTTATTCATTTTATGGGTATAATTTTATCTGCGGTAAAGAAAATGGCTTGCTGGTCAGACAGCTGCCATTTTCTTTTTCATACATGTGTTCTTAAGCAAAGTGAAAAGGGGGACCCTTCATGAACGTACAAGAAGCGTTGAACCTACTGAAAGAAAATGGGTATAAATATACAAATAAACGGGAAGATATGCTGCAGCTTTTTGCTGATTCAGACAGGTATCTTACCGCTAAAAACGTACTGTCTGCATTAAATGATGATTATCCCGGCTTAAGCTTTGATACAATCTACAGAAACCTTTCTTTGTATGAAGAACTAGGTATTTTGGAAACAACTGAGCTGTCCGGTGAAAAGCTCTTCCGATTTAAGTGTTCGTTTACTCATCATCACCATCACTTTATTTGTCTTGCCTGCGGCAAAACAAAGGAAATTGAGTCATGTCCAATGGACAAGCTTTATGATGATTTAGATGGCTATGAGGTCAGCGGGCATAAATTTGAGATTTACGGCACATGCCCTGATTGTACAGCGGAAAATCAAGAAAACACGACTGCGTAATTGTATATATGAGAAAAAGGAGCCCTGGGCTCCTTTTTCAGTTATTGACACGTATCAAATGATGTTTGTTTTTGTTCATCCATTGAACGGCTTCCAGCCAGTTGCTGACTCTGATGATGTTCGAATCAATTGGAAGCTGGTTATAGGGGGAATTGAATAAAATCACCGGTATATCGGCTTCTTTCGCAATCATCATTGCGTTTCCGTGATGATCCTCGAAAAACAAGTCGATGTTATGATTTTTGACTGCCTCAACTTTATGATGGCCGCCAACGAGTTCGATATGGTCGAAATGAATGTTTTGTCTGTCAAACCATTCATAGGTAATATCAGTTAAATGAGTTCGCCTCGCTGTAATATAAATAAGCTTGTGCTCCTCTTTGAGGAGGTCAAGTGATTGTTTTGCGTGCTGCGCAAGCATTGCTTCCTTATATATGATCGCTTCATTTTGATTCATCCAATCCCAAAATTCTTCCTGCGTAATGTTTAACAGCTTTGTCAAATCATAATCCGTCATATCTTCTAATGAAATGGAAAGATTAAACGAGCGGTTCAAATAAGGGACGAATGTATCCTGAGCCGTGATTGTGCCGTCAATATCTATTCCTAAGCGTAACATGCCCACACTCCTTCAGTTTCATCCTTTCAAGTGTAACATAAACAATTAACATTACCAGAAAAGTTTAGCAAACATGAAACGGGTAAAATGGTTCAAACTATAAAAGCTCCTTTAATAAAACAGAAGGGGGAATTGAAGGTGGCAGATTACGAAAAACGTGACAACAACAGCTACTATGTTGACCATGGTTCTGAAGGAACAAATATTACCCGCGACAATGATGGTTTTTTTGAGGAAACGGCTGCAGAAATCGCAGAGCCTTACCGTGCTGCTGATCGCAACAATGATCGAGACAATGACCGCAGCGGCGGCAATGTCAATGAAGGACGGGGAATGGGATATATTGCGTTAGCCTTGTCCATTATTTCATTGTTTGTACTGCCTGTTTTATTGGGAGCTGCCGGTATTATTGTCGGCTATATCGCAAGAAGAAGAGGTGCTCAGGGCTTGGGAGCTTGGGCGATGGGTATCGGTGTCGTTTCATTAGTGCTTGGAATATTTATTATTCCGTTTTTTTAACATAAAAAGCTTGACGGGTTTCCGTCAAGCTTTTTGTGTCTCTTCTTTTGATTTAGCTTTTTCAGCTTCAAGCTTTGCATAGTGTTCCTCAGCAAGAATGTCGATTTCCTTCTTGAGTTCCTCTACCATTGTTTCCTCTGGAACTTTACGGACAATTTTTCCTTTCCGGAATAACAGTCCTTCACCGCGTGCGCCGGCGATCCCGATATCGGCTTCTCTAGCTTCACCCGGTCCGTTTACGGCACAGCCAAGAACAGCAACTTTGATCGGCGCTTTTATCTTAGAAATATACTCTTCCACTTCGTTAGCGATGCTGATGAGGTCAATCTCAATACGGCCGCAAGTTGGACATGAGATGAGTGTGGCAGCATTGGAGGCTAAGCCGAAAGATTTCAGAAGCTCCCTTGCTACTTTTACCTCTTCCACAGGATCTGCGCTTAATGAAATACGCAAGGTGTTTCCGATGCCCTTGCTTAAAATCGCGCCGAGTCCTGCTGCGCTCTTAACTGTGCCGGCAAACAGCGTTCCTGACTCGGTGATCCCAAGGTGCAGCGGGTAATCAAATGCTTTCGACGCTTTTTCATAAGCCTCGATCGCAAGGTTGACGTCAGATGCCTTCATGCTGACAATAATATCGTGAAAGTCAAGGTCTTCAAGAATTTTAATGTGGTGAAGTGCGCTTTCTACCATTCCGTCGGCTGTCGGATAACCGTATTTTTCTAAAATCCGTTTTTCAAGTGAACCGGCGTTTACTCCGATTCTGATCGGGATCCCTTTTTCTTTCGCCGCCTTAACGACCGCTTCGACTTTTTCACGGCGGCCGATGTTGCCAGGGTTGATTCGGATCTTATCAGCGCCGCCTTCAATGGCTTTTAACGCAAGCTTATAATCGAAATGGATGTCAACAACGAGCGGAATGGAAATCCGTTTTTTAATATCTGCAATGGCGTTTGCCGCCCGTTCATCCGGACATGCTACCCGAACGACCTGGCATCCGGCTTCAGCCAGCCGGTTAATTTCCGCAACCGTTGCTTCCACATCATGTGTTTTTGTTGTTGTCATGCTTTGGATGACAACTTCATTGTTGCCGCCTATTGTTAAAGGTCCCACTTTGACGGGACGCGTTTTTGTACGATGTGTGATTTCACTCACTTGCAATCGCTCCTTAATTGTAGTTGCCGCTTCTAGATGTAACAATTCTAGTATGGTTTATGTGAATTTATTTTACAAATTACATTGTAACAGTGTCTTCGCCAAACTGACAAGAAATTAACGTTAATTAAGGGTAGACCGGAAATTTGTACGCTGTTCCCGCTTGAATGGCGTTGGCCCTTACATTCGGATTCAGTGTTTCAAAATCCTTTACAATGTCGTCAGGAGAACCTGCTGATCCGACAATTGACATAACCGTGTCACCCGGCTTAACCTTCACCGTTTTATACGCTGGTCCTTGTGCAGCCGTTTTTGCTGATGCTTCATAGACAGGGAGGTCCTGAATGGGTATTGTTCCAATTTTAAGATCATAAAAAAGAATAAAAAGAATAAAAACAATGCTGCATACAAAGGTGAGACGCTTCATCGCTTTTCCTCCCGCATACAAGATTTTATACCATCGTATGCTTGTCCGTTTTAATCCATGACAAAAGAAAAGAGACTGCGAATGCAGTCTCGGATTATACAGCAGCTTTTTTGGACGGAATCTCTTTTAACACGAGAAACAGGATGACAATATTGACAAACCAGTTCAGCAAAAATTCACTTGGAACTGCCGCTTCTAATGCGCGCATGATCGTAAAGAATACGGTCGAAAGGGTGATGGAATAGGCCGAAAGCTTCCAGAGCTGATGGTAGGATAGATGCTTTCTTTGTGAATTCTTAATGATTAACCCGATAAGCGCCAAGAATGATACTTCAATAAATTTTCCTGCGGCTGTTACGAGGAAAATGAGAGCTGAGAGAACAGTTACGATCATCGTTTTATTTTGGTTTAAACCTGCGATGACATCTTTTTTCTTTAACTCTGACGGTATCATTGAGTAAGGCATTTCCTGAGCCTGTCCGTCAATGGCCAAAACAAATTTGTTCTGGAGGATGCCGATCGCATTTTGCTTTGCTTCAATTTGCTTGGTACCGTAAGCGTCCGTCGGATCAAATACGATAACGAAACCATTTGCCTGTGATTCCGTCGCTTTTTTCTCATCCGTTTGAAGTTTGCCGTTTGAAATTGTGAAATCAGGGAAATCTTTGTTTAACACGGTTTTAAAGCCGTTCATTGATTTTACGGTCCCTGAGCTTACATAATAAGCGGTAGGAATTGCAAAAAGGACAGAAAGCAAAAATACATAAAGAATCGCTTTACCGATTCCTTGAAATCGTGTTTTTGCGATATCGCGGGGAGAGTATGTACTTTTGATGAAAAGCTGAAATATATTCACTATCTTCACTTCCTAGCTATACTAATATATGTTGCTTATTGTATCGTTGCCCGCGTGTGAATACAAGGAAGACATGAAGAAAACAGATGTAAAAGGGAGGAAGAATGCTATGGATATGTTGTATTGGCTGTTGATTGCGGCGGTATTTATCATCGCCTTTATTGGGCTGGTGTATCCCATTATTCCGAGTGTCATATTTATCGTTGCCGGATTTGTATTGTATGGATTTTTGTTTTCATTCAGTCCGTATTCTTATATGTTCTGGCTCGTCGAAGCTGTTTTTGCCGCAGTATTATTCGCCGCGGATTACGTGTCTAATCTGCTTGGAGTAAAAAGGTTCGGCGGAAGCAAAGCCGCCATATGGGGAAGCACGATCGGTTTATTAATCGGGCCTTTTGTCATTCCGGTTGCGGGGATCATATTAGGTCCGTTTATCGGGGCTGTTTGTGCAGAACTTATCGTCCACCAAAAGGACGTCAAGTCAGCGTTTAAAATCGGTCTCGGCTCACTCATTGGCTTTTTAACAGGGGTTATTGCAAAGGGCATGATACAGCTTTTGATGATCGGATATTTTTTATGGACGGTCCTATAAGAATTGAGGACGGCATGTTTAATGGGGCGAATTATCGGTTAAAGTGAAATATGTTCGCTGAAATGAGCCAAGATGTGAGCTTTTTCATTGCTTACAAAGCATACTTTTGTTACATTGAATGAAGAAAGGCTCGCTGTGAAGCGGCATTTCAGTACATATATATATTAAAGGAGGAATTATCATGGCTTACGAACTTCCAGAATTACCTTATGCGTACGATGCTTTAGAACCGCATATCGACAAGGAAACTATGACTATTCATCATACGAAACACCACAACACATACGTTACAAATTTAAACAAAGCGGTTGAAGGAAACACTGCTCTTGCAACCAAATCAGTTGAAGAGCTGGTTGCAGATATTAATTCTGTTCCTGAAAACATCCGCACTGCAGTCCGCAACAACGGCGGCGGACACGCGAACCACAAATTATTCTGGACACTTTTATCTCCAAACGGCGGCGGCGAGCCGACTGGCGCGCTTGCTGATGAGATCAACAGTGTATTTGGAAGCTTTGACAAATTCAAAGAGCAATTCGCAGCTGCAGCAGCTGGACGCTTCGGTTCTGGCTGGGCATGGCTTGTTGTTAACAACGGCAAACTTGAAATCACAAGCACGCCAAACCAAGATTCTCCGCTTTCAGAAGGCAAAACGCCTATCTTAGGTCTTGACGTTTGGGAGCATGCTTACTACCTTAACTATCAAAACCGCCGCCCTGATTACATTTCAGCGTTCTGGAATGTTGTGAACTGGGACGAAGTGGCTCGTCTATACAGCGAAGCAAAATAATGACACTAGCAAGGTCCTCGATACAGGGCCTTGCTTTTTTTATGTCTTCTTTTTACATATCTCGGTTTGAGTGAGACAGACTAAGGGATAGTAAAGGGGAGTCAGTAATGAGCAAACTAAAAAAAGTGATTGGCGATGTAGACGTAAACAAAGGGTTACTCTTTCTGCTGACTATTGGCGGGCTTTACTCACTGGGAATTGCACTGTCCAATACATTTGTTAATGTGTATCTTTGGAAGCAGTCAGGGAAATTTATTGATTTGGCGATATATAATTTATCCATTGTGACAATGCAGCCGATAACCTTTTATTTGGCTGGACGGTTAGCCAAAAAAATAGACAGGGTGTTCATTTTAAGGTTCGGCGTCATTTTTTTAGCTGCCTTTTATTCAAGTGTGCTTTTAGCCGGAGAAACGGCAGCCAACCGGCTCGTGCTGATCGGTGCGGTGCTCGGAGTGGGCTATGGCTTTTATTGGCTTGCGTTTAACGTTCTGACCTTTGAAATCACAGAGCCGGATACGCGAGACTTTTTCAACGGATTTATGGGCATTCTGTCTTCCTCGGCAGGAATGATCGGCCCGATTGTAGCGGGATTTGTTATCTCAAGGCTTGAAAATAATACGGGTTACACAGTGATTTTCAGCCTCTCCCTCAGTTTGTTTGCATTGGCTGTTGTGATGAGCTTTTTTTTAAAACGAAGAGAATCAAAGGGCCGTTTTATGCTGAGCAAAGTATTTGGAGAGCGCCATAGCAATATGAATTGGCGGAGAATTACGAATGCGCATTTTTTTCAAGGCTTAAGAGAAGGGATTTTTGTTTTTTTAATCAGTGTTTTTGTATTTATTGAGACAAACAGCGAACTGGCCCTCGGCACATTCGGCCTTGTCAACTCAGCTGTTTCTTTCTTTGCCTATTACTTTGCATCCAGGCTGATTAAGAAAAAGGCCAGAAAAAAATCGATTTTGCTGGGCGGCCTTATTTTGTATGGAGCGCTGTTTTTGATTCTGTTTCATATGAGCTTTGCGACATTATTGACGTACGGCGTTTTTATTGCCATCGGCTATCCTCTTTTGCTCGTGCCATATGTTTCACTTACATATGATGTGATAGGCCGGGCAAGACATGCCAGAAAAGCAAGGATTGAATATATCGTGCTGAGAGAATTGTTTTTAAACGCCGGCAGGATTGTCTCCATTTTAGGCTTTCTCCTGATCGTGGCTCTTCTCAAAGAAGATGTGGGAATTCCTTTGTCACTTGCTATCTTGGGTGTAGGACATCCGCTGATTTATTACTTTGTCAAGGATATCCGTTTTAAGGAGAAAGAAGAGGAAAATCAAACCATGGAAGAGGATGGCCAAAAAAGGGTCACTGAACCGAATCTTTTAAAAGGCGAAAGATAATTTTTTGTCAAAAAGGGGTTATCTGTAGAAAAAAGTCGAAAAAACCTTTAAAATGAAAACTGGCACTCTTACTTGAGTGTCTTTTCTTTCTGTAAATAGAAAAAGGTGATGTTATGAGGAGAAATAAACCAAAAAAACAAAATCATAAAGAGAAAAAGAAGTCGCTGCCGATCCGGCTGAATATTTTATTCTTGGCCGCCTTTGTTATATTTACCTGGATCATTGTGGAACTGGGGATCAAGCAGATCGTGCAAGGCGATGATTACAAAAATCAAGCCAATAAGCAGGAACAAAGTGAAGTCAGCTCCGCAGTGCCGCGTGGTAAAATTTATGATCGAAACTTTAATGCCATCGTGACAAATAAGGCTTTAAACGCAATCACATACACCAGATCTAAATCGACCTCACAAGAGCAGCGTTTAAAGATCGCAAAAAAGCTGTCTGAGATGATTAAAGTCGATACAAAAAAAGTAACAGAACGGGATAAAAAGGATTATTGGATTTTGACTAGGCCGAAAGAAGCCAAAAAGCTGATTACCTCTAAAGAAAGACAGCAGGCAGAAGACAAAAAACTATCCGATAACGATTTATATCAGCTTCAGCTAAAACGAATTACTGATAAGCAGATGAATGACCTGACGGATAAAGACATGCAGATCCTCGCCATCAAAAGACAGATGGATTCAGGATACGCATTGACCCCTCAATATATCAAAAATGAAGATGTATCAGCGAAGGAAATGGCAGTGGTAAGTGAACATTTAGACGAACTGCCGGGTGTTGATGTCACGTCCGATTGGGAACGTGACTATCCATATAAAAACCTTCTCCGCTCAGTGCTCGGAAGTGTTTCCAGCTCTGATGAAGGATTGCCGTCCAATTTGCTCGAGCATTACCTGTCGCTTGGCTACAGCCGAAATGACAGGGTCGGAAAAAGCTATTTGGAATACCAATACGAAAGCCTTCTTCAAGGACAAAAAGCAAAGGTAGAAAACATTACAGATTCAAACGGCAATGTCACGGGAACGAAAACCGTTTCTGAAGGCAAAGCCGGTAAAGATCTCGTGCTTACGATTGATATTGATTTGCAAAAATCAGTTGAAAAAATCATTGAGAAGAATTTAAAATCAGCTAAAGCAAGAGCAAGCACTCAATTGTTAGACCGCGCATTTGTTGTCATGATGGATCCAAGAAACGGTGAAGTGCTGACAATGGCGGGCAAGCAGATTAAACTAGAAAATGGAGCATACAAGTTTGATGATTATGCATTAGGAAATATGACTTCATCCTATGCCATGGGATCAGCTGTTAAAGGTGCAACCGTACTAACGGGTCTTCAAACTGGCGCCATCAACTTAAATACGGTTTTTCAAGATGAGCCGTTATATATCGGTCAAGATAAAAATGGTAAAAAATCATGGAAGAATTTAGGTTCGGTTAATATTCAAAGAGCGTTAGAACAGTCTTCCAACGTATTTATGTTTAAAACTGCGATCGCAATCGGTAAAGGCGAGTATAAACCGCATCAAGCTTTACCGATTGATACTGCGGCCTTTGATACATTCCGTAATCACTTTAGCCAATTTGGATTGGGTGTCAAAACTGGAATTGATCTTCCGAATGAAATGACAGGCTATAAAGGAACAAACAGATTGACGGGATTTTTGCTTGACTATGCGATCGGTCAGTACGATACTTATACACCGCTGGAACTGGCGCAATACGTATCAACGATTGCAAACGGAGGCTATCGCTTGAAGCCTCAGCTTGTCAAAGAAGTCAGAGAACCCAATGCTGAAAAAGGGATCGGAGCAGTTGTACAATCCGTTCAGCCTGAAGTGCTGAATAAAATAGATATGAAAAGCGAGTACATTAAAGAGGTACAGGCCGGGTTCAGACGGGTGATGACAAAAGGGACAGCCGCGACCCAATTTGCTTCAGCTTCCTATCAGCCTGCCGGTAAAACAGGAACAGCGCAGTCTTTCTATGATGGGCCTGATAAATCAAAAACAGGAACAGCGGCTTATAATACGACACTTGTCGCTTATGCGCCGGCCGATAATCCTGAGATTGCGATCTCTGTTGTAGTACCTTGGGCTTATATTGATTATGGCGCTAAATATACCATTACAAACGAAATCGGCAGAGAAGTATTGGATAAATATTTTGAGCTGAAATCGAAGCAGGACAAAGAAGATACTCAGCAAAAGAATAAGGACAAAATCGAAGAAAATGCAACGTCTTCTAATGACTAAAATGCAACGCTCACATGATGTGGGCGTTTTTTTATACAAAAAAACGCATTGATTTACAAAACCTTAACATTTGATTCAAACCCTTTTTACACAGAACCTTTATTCTATACGTGTAGGACAAATTACACATTATATGCAGGGGGAATTCAGGAAATGAAAAAAAACAAATGGGTGCTTATGCTTCTAATGGCTGCTTTTATGATGATTGCAGCTGCATGCGGAAATGCAGGAGAAAGTGAAAAATCGAATAGCGATTCTGCAAAAGGAGAAGAAAAGGCATCAGGATCTTTAACCATTTCTGGTTCATCTGCTATGCAGCCATTAGTACTCGCTGCCGCAGAAAAATTTATGGAAGAAAACCCTGATGCAGATATACAGGTGCAAGCTGGCGGTTCTGGAACAGGGCTTTCTCAAGTTTCTGAAGGAGCTGTTCAGATCGGGAATTCAGACGTTTTTGCTGAAGAAAAAGAAGGAATTGATGCAAAAGCGCTAGTCGATCATCAAGTCGCAGTAGTGGGTATGGCAGCAGCTGTAAACCCTGATGCCGGTGTGAAGGATATTTCAAAAGATGAATTAAAAAAAATCTTCACCGGCAAAATCAAAAACTGGAAAGAGCTTGGAGGCAAAGACCAAAAGATCACACTTGTAAACCGTCCTGATTCTTCTGGCACACGTGCTACATTTGTGAAATATGCGCTTGACGGAGAAGAACCTGCAGAAGGCATTACAGAGGATTCATCTAACACAGTGAAAAAAATCATTGCTGATACTTCGGGAGCGATTGGGTATCTTGCATTCTCATATTTAACAGATGACAAAGTAACTGCTCTATCTATTGACGGTGTAAAACCTGAAGCGAAAAATGTTGCAGCTGGCGAGTATCCAATCTGGGCTTATCAGCATTCTTACACAAAAGGTGAAGCGACAGATTTAGCTAAGGAATTCCTTGATTATTTAAAGAGTGATGACATTCAAAAAAGCATTGTTACCGACCAAGGGTACATTCCGGTTACTGATATGAAAGTGACACGTGATGCTAACGGGAAGCAAAGCTGATCTTTATAAAAAGAGGAGTGCGGTGGCAACCGTTTCTCCTCTTAACACATTCATAGGAGTGTAAAACAATGATAAACAATAGAGAAAATATGTCTGTGAGCGAGCGTTTAATCAGCTCAAGGCAAAATCGGCAATTGGATGAAGTTCGGGGAAGAATGATTGTGACAGCTTGTGCGCTTATTATGATTGCGGCATCTGTTGCGATCACCATTTTCCTCAGCGTGAAGGGGCTGCAATCTTTTCTTGTAAATGGTGTAAGCCCAATTGAATTCTTAACGAGCCTAAATTGGAACCCTACAGATACGGATCCGAAATATGGAGTGCTCCCATTTATTTTTGGATCATTTGCAGTAACGATTCTTTCTGCACTCATTGCTGCGCCGCTCGGCATTGCAGGTGCGATTTTTATGACAGAAATTGCGCCGAATTGGGGAAAGAAAGTACTGCAGCCGGTGATTGAGCTTTTAGTCGGCATTCCATCTGTTGTTTATGGATTCATAGGTCTTACAGTATTAGTGCCGTTTATCGCTCAGTTCAAATCGAGCGGAACAGGGCACAGTTTATTGGCGGGAACGATTGTCCTTTCCATTATGATCCTGCCGACCATTACATCGATCTCTGCTGATGCGATGGCTTCTCTTCCGAAGAGTTTAAGAGAAGGTTCTTATGCGCTCGGTGCGACAAGATGGCAGACGATCAGAAAAGTACTTGTACCCGCAGCTTTTCCGACATTAATGACGGCTGTTGTGCTTGGTATGGCACGGGCGTTTGGCGAAGCTTTGGCTGTTCAGATGGTCATTGGAAATACAAGAGTATTGCCGGAAAGCCTGTTTGACACTGCTGGAACCCTGACAACGATCATCACGCTGAATATGGGTCACACCACATATGGCAGCGTTGAAAACAATACGCTGTGGTCAATGGGGCTTGTGCTTCTGGTGATGTCATTCTTGTTCATCCTGTTTATCCGCTACTTGTCATCTAGGAGGAAAGTGTAATGAACCGCAAAATAACAGATAAACTGGCAACTGGAATATTTGGTTTATGCGCAGCCATTATCGCGGCAATTCTGGTAGGCTTGTTTTCCTATATTATTATTAACGGTGTTTCCCAGCTCAGCTTCGACTTTATTACGACGAAATCAAGTGCCATTGCAGCTGGAGGAGGAATACGCGACCAGCTGTTCAACTCCTTTTATATTTTGTTTATTACGATGCTGATTACAATCCCGCTCGGTGTGGGCGGCGGAGTGTTCATGGCTGAGTACGCGCCTAATAACAAAGTGACTGATTTCATCAGAACATGTATAGAGGTGCTTTCATCTCTTCCATCAATTGTGATAGGGATGTTTGGATTATTGATGTTTGTTAACTTAACAGGCTGGGGATATACGATCATAGGCGGGGCGCTTGCATTAACTGTTTTTAACCTTCCTGTCATGGTGCGTGTGACAGAAGACGCGATTCGTTCAGTCCCTAAAGATTTGAAGGAAGCTTCTCTCGCTTTAGGTGTATCACGCTGGCATACCGTAAAAACGGTTTTAATTCCAAGTGCAATCCCTTCTATCATCACCGGAGCGATTTTAGCGTCAGGAAGGGTGTTCGGGGAAGCGGCGGCATTATTATTTACAGCCGGTCTGACAACACCGCGTCTTAATTTTACGGAATGGAACCCGTTTTCTGAAATATCGCCATTTAATATCTTCAGGCCCGCTGAAACACTTGCGGTTCATATTTGGAACGTAAATACGCAAGGAATTATTCCGGATGCTGAAGCGATTGCCAATGGAGGTTCTGCGGTGCTGGTCATTTCTGTTCTTGTATTTAATCTCGCAGCGAGATGGCTTGGCACGATGATCTACAAAAAGCTTACGGCAAATTAGAACGGAAAGAGGCGAAAAACATGTCTGAACAAATGGTAAAAGAAAAGCCTGAACGTGCTGTTTTCGTTCCGAAACAGCGCCACGTGCTCGAAGTGAAAGATCTGTCTATTTTTTACGGAGATAAACAGGCAGTTCACCGCGTGAATATGGATATTGAAAAAAATGCGGTGACCGCTTTGATTGGACCGTCAGGGTGCGGAAAGTCCACTTTTTTGAGAAACATTAACCGAATGAATGACTTAATTCCTTCTGCAAGGGCTGAAGGTGAAATCCTTTATGAAGAATTAAATATACTGGGCGGCAATATTAATGTTGTCAGCTTAAGAAGAGAAATCGGAATGGTTTTCCAAAAACCGAATCCATTTCCGAAATCGATTTATGCGAATATCTCACATGCCTTGAAATATGCCGGAGAGCGGAATAAAGCTGTTTTAGATGAGATTGTGGAAGAAAGCTTAACAAAAGCAGCACTCTGGGATGAGGTGAAGGATCGTTTGCATTCGTCTGCACTTTCGTTATCAGGCGGCCAGCAGCAGCGTTTATGCATCGCGAGAACGCTTGCGATGAAGCCGGCCGTTCTTCTGCTGGATGAACCAGCCTCAGCGCTAGATCCGATTTCAAATGCAAAAATAGAAGAATTAATAACACAACTGAAAAGCGAATACTCAATTATTATTGTCACGCACAATATGCAGCAGGCGCTGCGGGTTTCTGACCGGACGGCATTCTTTTTAAACGGCGAGCTTGTAGAATATGGGCAGACTGAACAAATTTTCACCAGTCCGGAACAGCAAAAGACAGAGGATTATATTAACGGGAAATTCGGATAGGAGGGCGGCAATGAGTATTGCTACCGAAACTGTAATGAAACAGGAAGTCTATCAAGTCAATGGAATGGACTTATGGTATGGACAGCATCACGCTTTAAAAAATATCAATTTGAGTATTCATGAAAACGAGATCACCGCGATTATCGGGCCGTCAGGATGCGGGAAATCGACCTTCATTAAAACATTGAATTTAATGATTCAAATGACGCCGAATGTAAAGCTTGCAGGTGAACTGAATTATAATGGCAGCAACATTTTAAAGGATAAAGTGGATATCGTGGATTTACGAAAAAATATCGGCATGGTATTTCAAAAAGGGAACCCGTTTCCGCAATCTATCTTTGATAATGTCGCTTACGGACCGAGAGTCCACGGCACCAAAAATAAAAAGAAGCTTCAAGACATTGTGGAAAAGTCATTAAAAGACGTGGCGTTATGGGATGAGGTGAATGATCGTTTGCATTCATCAGCCCTTTCATTATCAGGCGGCCAGCAGCAACGTCTTTGTATCGCCAGAGCGCTTGCGACAAATCCTGATATTTTGCTGATGGATGAACCGACATCTGCACTAGATCCAATTTCAACGAGAAAAATTGAAGAACTGATTCTTGAGCTGAAAAATAAATATACTATTGTAATCGTTACGCATAACATGCAGCAGGCAGCAAGGGTTTCTGATCAAACGGCCTTTTTCTACATGGGCGAGCTTGTTGAATGTGACAATACTAATAAAATGTTCTCTAACCCGCAGGATCAAAGAACTCTCGATTACATCACAGGAAAGTTTGGATAAAAAAACAGGCTGACAGTCAGCCTGTTTTTTATCGTGTTAACGTTTTTACGATCTTTTTGAAGCTCATGTCTGATTTTACTTTAAACTCGCCGGCGCGGATTTCTTTATGATATCCGGCATCAATGACATAGTCGTTAAAGTTTTGAGCCGAGGAAATGATGCCTTCTTTTTCAAGAATAGCAGATACATCTGCGGTGCTCATGCCGTCTTTAATGTTGAGCTTGTACGTTTTTACTTTGTTTGTTTTCGTGTCTGAGCTGCTGTCGTCGTTCAAGGATTTCTCTTTTGAATCAAGAAGTTTTTGATATTCATCACGGTTAACAGAAACCATTTTTTTAGAATCGAGGTAATTGCTCACGTCTTGTTCGGTTACTGTTTTATTTTCTTTTACAGCAGCGGCCTGGTCTTCGTCTGTTAGATAAAAAACAGCTGCAAGAACGGCTGTCGCTAAAATAATGCCGCCAGCAAATGCCTGAATGCCCCGTTTTGTCATACGAGCACCCTCTCGTTATCTTTGATAATCGTATTTACGTCTTCCACTGATACATGCTCAGCTTTAGCGATCGCTTCAGCGGACATGCCATTATTATATTTTGAAAGTATTTGTTTAGCGATCTTTTGATTGATATCGCTATGCTTTGATTTGCGGATGACAAGGTTTGTTTCCAGTAATTCTTCCTCAAGCACTGTCATTTTCTTTTTGAGCTTGTAAATTTCCTGCATTGCAGAAAGCTGCAGTGTTTCGAGCTCTTGCTCTACATCTTTCATCGGATCTCTTTGAGAATATGAGAATGCAATTAGCGCTATACTGACGATAAACAACGCAATAATAGCAATTTCCACGTTTCATCACCTTCTATTCTTTTTTTATCCTTCTTTTTTATACCATAAAACCAATAGATTCTAAAGGTATTCGCGAAAAAAACGAGATTTTGTCGAGAAGTCTTTCTTTGCTTCCACTCTATGTAATGATTTAATAGGAACACCGAGTGAACGATAGGAAAGGAGAATGTTAAAAATCCATGGATCAATACCCATTTCTCTATAATATACGACATAAGTTTTCTTTTTTTAGGGATACATTCGATATGGTGATTCAAAACGCCCGCACCTTGACCGTACGCTGGGACATCTCAGAAGAAACAATGCGGCTGGCTGAAGCTGTGCTTTTTGAAAGCCCGCGGGATATGATAAAAGAATTGCGCATTGTCATCAAAAGAAAAAACATCGAAGCTGTCAGGACGAAACGCATAACGTATCATAAAGGGGAATGGACAATTGGACAGGCGGCTGGTGATGCTGTATATCGGGCTGAATACAGAATGGTTAACTCAATGAATGTCTCTCTCAAGCTCGCGGATACAGAGGACATCTATCTTGAGGAAAATGGGGTTAGTGATCTAAAAAGTTTTCAGACTGATGACGCGTACACCTGGTGGGAGAAGCAATTTTCTGCCTACACGTGTTATGGAGGAGGGGAAAAAGAAAGATGAACGTTCTCATGCTTTCACTTGAACATCCTCATGAGCCGAAAAGTGGGCTCGGTGTCCATATAGACCGTTTTATTTCTTATTTAAACCCGCATATCAACATAACTGTTTTTACTCCAAGCAGGCGGCTGTTTTCATATGCGCAGTTTGAAGATTTTATGGCTGATGCTAACTTTACAATGGTTCAGCATGTGTTATCCTGCAATGAGCGTTTCGATCTGATTCATGCCCATGACGATATGACAGCTCCCGCTGCTCATTATTTGAAACAACGGCTTGGCATCCCGCTTGCAGTGACTATCCACGGTCTTGAAAGCGAAAGGAAGAAGGCGTGCCAAGAAGCCCCGCATCCATACAGACTGCAGACCGAACGGCTCCTGATAGAATCTGCTGATGAATTGATTGTACTAAGCTCTTTTATGAAACGGTCACTTGATAAGGCAGCACGTGAAAAAATAACTGTCATCCCAAGCCCTGCATCTATGGAGGTGGAAAAGGGGGAAGTTCCAAGGAACATGAATGGAAGGTTCATATTTTCGTTTGGTAGGTTTGTTCCGGAAAAAGGTTTTTCTCAGCTGTTAAAGGTGTTTGCTATCCTGAGGCGGCGTCAGCCTGACCTGCATTTAGTGCTGGCTGGGGAAGGTCCGTCTCTCTCCTCCTATGAAAAACTGGCTGCAGCATTGAATTTGAAGGAACGTGTTATGTTCCTGCCGTTTCTGCATAGAAGAGACATCAGAACGTTTCTGTCTCACTGTGAAATGGCTGTTTTCCCTAGTTTTTATGAGCCGTTTGGGCTTGCCGCGCAAGAAAGCATGGAACAAGGTGTGCTGACTGTCGTTTCTCAGTCGGGCGGTTTTTGTGACTTTGCCCTTCACGACAAAACAGCATTCACCGTTGATTTTACGCGCGCGCAGGAAGCGGCTGATCTGCTGGACAGGTTTTTAAAAGACCGGGAAAGAGCCCGCCGGATAAAAGAAGCCGGCAGAGAACAAGTGATCAAACTACACCATCCCCGGCTCATTACGGAATCATATTTGCAGCTTTATGAGCGTATTATTCATAATTCAATAATTCATTGAAAAACAGCCTAGCATTCCGTCCATTATAGTGGTATTATATATAAGTCTGAATAAGTAAATGATTTTAGTTTGGAGGGAAAATAATGCGCGTTAATATTACTTTGGCTTGCACTGAATGTGGTGAGCGTAACTATATTTCTAAAAAGAACAAACGCAACAATCCAGACCGCGTTGAATTTAAAAAATATTGCCCACGTGATAAAAAATCTACGTTACACCGTGAAACAAAATAACAGCTCAGCTGTTTGAGGTGTAAAAAAAGCCAGAGCTTTGAAAAAAGGTTCTGGCTTTTTTTCTTTTCCGAGGGGGATGAGAGATGAAATCACAATTAAGAAAAAAGACGATGGAGGCACTATCTGCTGTATCAGGTGAAGATCTTCTTCAAAAAACAGCGCGTATGTACAAGCGTTTGTTTTCTCTGCCGGAGTGGCAAAATGCCGGCACCATTGCCGTCACCATCTCCAGAGGGCTGGAATTACCGACGCGTCCCGTCATTAAGCAGGCTTGGAAAGAAGGGAAACAAGTTTGTATTCCCAAATGCGACCCGGAAACGAAAAACATGCAATTCCGCACATATCAGACCGATGATCAGCTCGAAACCGTTTACGCCGGACTTCTTGAGCCGGTAATCGAAAAAACAAAAAAAGTGGAACCATCACAAATTGACTTGATCATCGTTCCGGGTGTTTGTTTCGATACTGATGGGTTTAGGGTCGGCTTTGGCGGCGGCTATTATGACCGTTTTTTAAGCGATTATGAAGGGAAGACAGTCTCTTTGCTTTTGGAGTGCCAGCTGTTTTCACACGTTCCCCGTCTGCCGCATGACATCTCGGTACATCAGCTGATAACAGAGGATCGAATCATTTCTTGTTGTTCCTAACGCTCCCTGCTCCTAATTCAAGAATAAATAAGAAAGAATGACAAACCCTAATTGGCAGGAGGGATATGATGAAAAAACTTATGATTTATACCATTTTCGCTGTTTCTGCCGTCATGTTTTATCAAAACCGCTACCGTCTTATGAATACCGTACTCAGCCAGCCGGGAATCAGGCGGTCTTTTATTCATTTATTTTTAAGAATTCCGTTTATCCGCAATAAGTTTATACAGCAAGCTTTCTAAAATCCCGTGAAAACGGGATTTTTTGCTTTCGGTAGGCGTTCGGAGCATCAGCTGTTATAATGAAAAAAAACCATTGGAGCGGTAAACATGTATTTACTGGAGTATACATATTGGAAAATTGCGGCGCACCTAGTGAAAAGCGGGTATGGCGTTATACAAGCCAGTGAGTCAGGTGAAATGTGGCTGGAAGCACCGGACAAGTCCTCTTATGATCTGGTTCGCCTATATAAACATGATATTGATTTTCGCCAGGAAATGGCAAGAGACATAGAAGAGCAGGCTGAACGAGTAGAACGAATCAGGGCGTCGGTGGGCAAACGTCAGATGAAGCTGCTGAATGTATTTTTTTCAGCGGAAGCCCCTGTTGATGACTGGGAAGAGATCGCCGAAAAGCCTTTTGAGAAGGGGCCTGTATCAGTTGAGCCGGCGATCGTGAGGAGAACGATGCTCCGTGATGATCTTCAAGCTGTTTTTCCATCATTTCCGGCAGAAGAATGCACAGAAGCCCGCGCTTCGTTTGAAGACGCGCAAATGGCGAGAGAACGCTTCCTTTCGCTAGTACTGAAACAAGAAGAACAGAGAAAAAATGAAGCGGCGGTTTTTCAAAACGGAAAACCAATCTTTACATATTTATTCATCGCGCTTCAGATCTTGATGTTTTTCTTGCTTGAATTAAACGGGGGCAGTACAAATACGGAGACGCTTGTCGCTTTTGGAGCAAAGGAAAACAGCCTGATTGCAGCTGGAGAATGGTGGCGGCTTTTGACGCCGATTGTGCTTCACATCGGCATTGCGCATTTAGCGTTTAACACGCTGGCTTTATGGTCGGTCGGTACAGCGGTTGAGCGGATGTACGGATCGGGCAGATTTTTGCTGATTTATCTGGCTGCTGGCATTACGGGTTCGATCGCAAGCTTTGTGTTCAGCCCGTATCCTTCAGCAGGCGCTTCAGGAGCCATATTCGGATGCTTAGGTGCATTGCTGTATATAGCTTTGTCAAATCGGAAAATGTTTTTTAGAACGATCGGAACCAATATTATCGTCATTATTATCATCAATCTGGGCTTTGGTTTTGCGGTTTCGAATATTGATAATTCGGGACATATCGGCGGCTTGATTGGCGGCTTTTTCGCAGCTGCCGCACTAGGATTGCCCAAAGCCCGAGCATTGGCAAGAAGATTATTGTCAGCGGTTTTGCTGCTTGCTTTGGCGGCCGGGTTTTTATACTACGGATTGCATTCGCCGTCCCATCAGGAGTCGGCGCTGATTCAGCAGGCGAGAGAGCTGAATCAGGAAGGAAAGTATAAAGAAGTAACGGAATTGCTGAACGGAGAAGCGGAGCAAAAAGATGCCTCTGTTGATCTATTGAAAATTCTGGCTGTTTCAGATATTCAAATCGGTGAATATGATCAGGCGATTTCCCTTTTGGAAAGAGCAGTGGAAAAAGAACCTAAAGACCATGTCTCCTATTACTATTTAGCCTTGCTGTATGCGGAAAAAAATGAGCTTGGTCAAGCAGGAAAGGCTATCGAGTCGGCTGTAAACCTAGAGCCGAAGGAGCAGCGCTATAAAGAGCTGCAGCGACAAATAGAAAACAATAAAGAATCATAAGGAATGGAATATGCCGAGGGGGGAGACTGGCTTTTTTGTCAGCGTTTTCTTCTTGACCGGCTGCATCTATATGAATACGCTTATGATAGTTAAGATCAAGAATGGTGAGGAAAAAATGAATACATTTTATGATGTGCAGCAGCTGTTAAAAACGTTTGGCCACATTGTTTATTTTGGAGACAGAGAGCTTGAAATAGAGTTTATGCTGGATGAATTAAAGGAATTATACATGAACCACATGATTGAGAAGGAGCAATGGGCCAAAGCGGCAGCTGTCCTTCGAAAAGAATTGGAACAAACAAAAAAACGAAAGATGTAAAGGCTAAGGTGATAAAAATGGACGAGATATGGTTTGCAGGCATTGATCTGGGAGGAACGACGATTAAACTCGCTTTTATTAATCAATATGGTGAAATTCAGCATAAGTGGGAAGTCCCGACTGATAAAACCGGCGATACCATTACCGTTACGATTGCAAAAACAATCGACAGCAAGCTGGATGAGCTGCAAAAACCGAAGCATATCATTAAATACATCGGAATGGGCGCACCAGGTCCTGTAGATATGGCGGCAGGAGTCGTTTATGAAACAGTAAATCTGGGGTGGAAAAACTATGCTTTAAAGAACCATCTGGAGACAGAAACCGGCATCCCGGCTGTGATAGAAAACGACGCGAATATTGCTGCGCTCGGGGAAATGTGGAAGGGAGCGGGTGACGGCGCAAAAGACGTCATTCTCGTGACGCTTGGCACAGGAGTTGGCGGCGGCATCATTGTAAATGGTGAAATTGTACATGGCATAAATGGCGCCGGCGGGGAAATTGGCCATATTTGCAGCATTCCTGAAGGCGGAGCGCCTTGCAACTGCGGAAAAACGGGCTGTATCGAAACAATAGCGTCCGCAACCGGGATTGTAAGAATTGCAAAAGAGAAAATTGCAGATGCTAAGCAGACGACACGTATACAAGCATCTGAACAATTGTCAGCGAGGGATGTATTTGAAGCGGCGGGTGAAAATGACGAAATTGCCCTTGAAGTCATTGATTATGTATCCGAACACCTTGGTTTGGTGCTCGGAAATTTGGCAAGCTCGCTTAATCCGTCAAAAATCGTTCTGGGCGGTGGCGTTTCGAGAGCTGGAGAACTGCTGAGATCAAAAGTCGAGAAAACATTCCGCAAATGCGCGTTTCCGCGGGCAGCAGAAGCGGCTGATATTTCAATTGCCACACTTGGAAATGATGCCGGCGTTATCGGCGGCGCTTGGATCGCTAAAAACGAATGGCTGAAACACCAAAATTGTTAAAATTGTGTAAATGAAATTGATTTTTTGTTATGTTCAGGTTAAGATTTAAATTGATGTGATAATGAGAATGTTAGGAATAGACTGATTTTTTGAGCGTGCTGCATAGGAGGTTGAAATGCGAAAAACGTTTTTTTCGAAGATTTCATTTATGCTGATTGCCATTTTATTGATGTGGCTGAAAACGTATGCTGTTTACAAAACCAGTTTTCATATTAAAATCGACAATCTAACGCAGGAATTTATTCTGTTTATCAACCCATTGAGCTTTTTGCTGTTCATTTTTGGCTTCAGCCTGTTTTTAAAAGGCAAAAACAGAAATCGTTACATGATTGCGATGAGCTGTCTTGTCACGTTTGTATTGCTGGCAAATATGGTATTTTACCGTTTTTACAATGATTTCTTAACGATTCCTGTTCTTTTTCAAACGAGCAATATGGGTGATCTCGGAAGCAGCATCGGAACACTTCTAGAGCCGACAGACCTCCTATTGGCTGTAGATATTGCGGTTTTAATATGGCTTCACATTGGGCAAAAAGCTTTTCAATCGGACATTCCCTCCACGAAAAATGAACGGGCGGCATATTTTCTGTTTGTTGTTTCTGTTTATTTCTTCAATTTGGGCTTGTCTGAAGCAGAAAGACCTCAGCTATTGACACGTTCATTTGACAGAGAAATGCTTGTTAAAAACATCAGTTTGTTTAATTTTCATATTTACGACGGTGTTCTTCAGTCGAAGCAGTCTGCACAAAGAGCCTTGGCTGACAGCAACAGCCTGACGGAAATTGAAAACTACGTAACCGCTAATGTGAAAGACGCCAACAAAAGTTTATTCGGCGCTGCAAAAGGAAGGAACGTCATTCTCGTATCCTTAGAGTCGACGCAAAGCTTTGTGGTCAATGAAAAGGTGAATGGAAAAGAAATCACGCCTTTTTTGAATGACTTTATCAAACAGAGCTACAATTTCAATAATGTTTACCACCAAACCGGCCAGGGGAAAACATCGGATTCTGAATTTATCGTGGACAATTCACTGTATCCGCTTGGACGAGGCGCCGTGTTTTTTACAAATGCAGGCAACGAATACAGAGCCGCACCTGAGATTCTGAAAAACAGCGGTTACTATTCAGCTGTACTTCACGCTAATAATAAAAGCTTTTGGAATCGTGATTTAATGTATGAATCGCTTGGATATGATTCTTTTTTAGATAGTAATGCCTATGATGTAACTGACAAAAATTCAGTCGGCTGGGGACTGAAGGACAAAGAATTTTTTGAGCAATCTTCAGAGCTGATGAAAAATCTGCCTCAGCCGTTCTACTCGAGGCTGATCACACTGACGAACCACTTCCCTTTTGATCTTGATGAAGAGGACAAATTGATTGATCGATATGATTCAAGCAGCCAGACGCTAAATAAATACTTCCCGACAGTACGCTATCAGGATGAGGCGCTGAAACGGTTTATCGAAAAGCTGAAAGAAGACGGATTATACAACAACTCTATTATCGTATTATACGGTGACCATTATGGTATATCGGAAAACCATAATGAAGCGATGGGGCAATTTTTAGGGAAAGAGATTACACCATTTGAAGAAGTACAGCTCCAAAAGGTGCCGCTTGTCATTCATATTCCCGGTATTACTGATAAAAAGCCGCAAACCATTGAAACAGTAGGCGGACAGATTGATATCAGGCCGACGCTGATGAATCTTTTAGGGATTGAAACGAAAGATCAAATTCAATTTGGCAATGATCTGCTTTCAGAGGAAAAAATGGACTTTACAGTGCTCCGGGACGGGAGTTTTATCACGGATCAGGTTGTATATACTGACGGTGTTTGTTATGACAAAGAGACCGGTAACCCGCTAAAAGAGGCAAAACAATGTGAAGCATTTGCTGATAAAGCGAAACAGGAGCTGTCACTTTCTGATGAAATCATCTATGGTGATTTGTTGCGTTTTTATGATCAGAAAAGGCTGGACAATTCGTCAAAACGAAAAGAAAAACAAATGCTCGATCAGGCATCGTAATCACAATGTCTCCCCCAACAAAGTGGCGGGAGGCTTTCTTTTTTTAAACACGCTGTCATATAGTAACAAAAAAGGGGGATGATGATGGCGTTTATTACGGTGAAACCTGAGATCAAGCACAACTTGACCAGAGTGGCGAGAGAACTGAAGATAGACGAGGAACTGCTTAATAGCGCAAATCGCTCCGCACAGAAGCACCAATTGTATTGTCCAGGTTATTTGATTGAAGAGAATAACGATAAGGAGCTTCTAACCATTCAGGAGATCAAGAGCTTTTTACAGCCTCGGCAGCTTGATCTTTCTGATAACTGGATAGAGCAAGAAAAAATCTATGATGATGCAGGTGTTGAAAAGGAAGTAAAGAAGATTATTGATGTATTTCCCTTTGTTTCATGCCGAAAAATTGGTCGTTCTGTACTTGGCAGACCAATCTGGGAGCTGAAGACAGGTGGAGAGCATGCTGTAAAAAAGGTTCATATGAACGCCTCGTTTCATGCGAATGAGTGGATCACCACGTCTGTCCTGCTGAAATGGTTTAAGGAATACTGCATGTCATTATGCTGCAACTCGCCTTTCTTCGGCTTTTCTCCCATGAAGCTGTTCAGCAGCACATCTCTGTCTCTCGTTCCTCTTGTCAATCCGGATGGCATTGATCTTGTCTTGAACGGATCAGAAGGCATGGGAACCAGGAAAGAAGAGCTCGAACGGCTAAATGGCCATCGTCCGAATTTCAATGAATGGAAGGCAAACATAAACGGCGTTGATTTAAATAAACAATTTCCGTCATTATGGGAAATTGAGAAACACCGCAAACCGACAGCACCGACCTACCGCGATTTTCCGGGAATCACTCCGCTTACGGAACCGGAATCCATCGCGATGTACCGTCTGATAACGGAGAATCCACCTGACAGACTGCTGGCCCTCCATACTCAGGGAGAAGAAATTTATTGGGGCTACAAAGGCCTTGAACCTGAAGAATCTGTTGCAGTCATAAAGGATTTTGAGAAGTTAAGCGGGAACATTTATAAAGGGATAAGGGATATAGACAGCTATGCGGGATTTCGCGATTGGTTTATTCACTATTATTTTAAAGAAGGATATACGGTGGAACTTGGAAAAGGTCAAAATCCTTTGCCATTTCAGCAGTTTTCACATATTTATAATGCGACAAACGGCATTTTGTGGAGGTCGCTATTTTTTCATGAGTAACTGAAAACTTTTTCTTTTTTCTGCCGCAGCAAATATGCGACAATAAAGATGATCGGAGGGGAAGGCTGATGAGATCAGTTTGTTTCATTCTGCTGTCGGCTTTGCTGTTTAGTTTAACGGCATGCGAACCATCTCATCAGCAGCAAAAACAAGCATCGGCGGCAAAAGATGAGGAAAAAGACATCATTCCGCTTTCCGCGGAAAAAGCGGACGGAGCTGAAGGCTGGCTGAATAACAGCACAATTTTATATACCGCGTCCGATCCGACGAAAACAGAGCTTTTTTCGTACCGCATCTATACCGGCAAAGCGAAAAAGCTTTATCGGACGGATGGCCAAATCGTTGATGTTCAAATCAATCCGAGGAAGCAGATGATTCTGCTGCAAGTTACGCACAGCCAAAAGACAGCAGTGGTTTTGCTTAATGCAAAAGGAGAGACGCTTTACCAAAAAGAATACGAAACGTATGAGCTCGAGGCTGCCTGGAACCAGTATGATCCTTATCAAATAATGGTTACGGTATTCTCTGAAAACTGGGATTTCCATACATATCAGGTGAATGCCAAAAAAGACGAGTCTTCCTTAAGTCCGGTACAGGTTCCATTTATTCATTGGACATCCAAAAATACATTTGGTTATGTAAAAGAGGGAAGAGAGGATAAGTCAGGGCCTTTATATACGTTCGATACGGCCTCCAAAACGGAAGAAAAGCTCGAGGATGATGTTCTTTTCTTTGATTCTTTCCATCAAATGAGCTTTACTGTCAAATCAGCTTCCGAACAAAAAGGGACGTATCAGTTTAATACGCCGCAAACAAAATCGCCAGTTACAGCGGAATGGCCGCTCCAAACAAAATATACAAATTTGGCTCCGATGGAGTATGATTATGATGAAGCAAAAGCTCTTTTTTATACGTTTAAAGAAAGCGGCGATTCATATAAGCTCGCAGCTGTCAATGTGGCATCGGGAAAGGCAAGCGATCTTTTCTCCCTGCCGAAAATGGAGCCGATACAAATTTCTCCGAACGGGAAATATGCGTTATACGGCTTTCATTTTGAACAGATCATTTTATTGGAATCACATGAAATGAAGCAACTCATCATTGAACAAAAGGAGATGGAATAACGATGGCTATCGCAGATGTAACCATTATCCCAATCGGAACGGAAACACCTAGTGTGAGTGCTTACGTGGCCGATGTCCAAAAAATTTTAGAAGGATATCAAGCAGAAGGGAAAATCAAATATCAGCTGACACCGATGAACACGCTGATCGAGGGAGAACTCAGTGACCTTTTCACAGTTATTCAGGAAATTCACGAAGCACCGTTTCAAAAAGGGCTGCACAGAGTGGCAACAAACATCCGAATTGATGACAGACGTGACAAAAAAACGACGCTTGAAAGCAAAATAGAAAGTGTCAATAAACGTTTACAGCAATAAAAACAAACCTGTATCCAATGGGATACAGGTTTTAATGTGCGGTTGGATAACCGCTGTTTATCACGGTCATCACCGTAAACCAGCCAAAGACAAATAAGGTGGCTCCGGCCATTAAAAATCCAAGTATATTTCTATTTTTAACAGAACGCAAGACTCCCCATAAAGCGAAAAGAGCGACAAGGCCGAAAATCACGACAAGTAACATTACGCAGCCCCCTTTACATTGAAAAACCTGCAATTCTTTCCATTTTTATTCTACCTGTTTTTTAGAGGTTTGTCGATAGCGTTTTCATTGCGATTGTTTGAATCTTTTTTCAAAAACCCTCATAATAGGAGCATAAAAAGAAAGAGGTGATCATAGTGAAATGGAGACGAATGCCAGTAGGGCCGATTCAGGCGAACGCATATTTTCTCATCAATGATGATCAATGCCTGATTTTTGATCCGGGCGGCGAAGGAAATAAAATTAATCAATACATAAAAGAAAAAGGGCTGACGCCTTTAGCCATTTTGCTTACACATGCCCATTTCGACCATATTGGAGCGCTGGATGAAGTGAGAGAAAAATGGGATATCCCTGTTTACCTACATCAGAATGAAAAGAATTGGCTTACGGATGCCTCTTTAAACGGCTCCGGCATGCTGCGAGGGATAGAAATCACAGCTAAGCCTGCAGATCACCTGATCGAAGGAGACGGTGAACTGAACATCGGGCCGTTTCATTTGGAAACATTATTTACGCCGGGACATTCGCCAGGCAGTGTTTCTTACTACGTGAAGGATGCAGATTTGGTGATCTCCGGAGATGTCCTGTTTCAAGGCGGCATAGGGCGTACGGATTTGATAGGCGGCGATCAAGAGACGCTGCTGACGTCCATTCATGAAAAACTGCTTACGCTGCCGGAGCACACGCTGGTGTTAAGCGGCCATGGCCCTGAAACAGACGTGCAGAATGAGCAGGATCAAAATCCGTTTTTAAATGGGTTTTCATTGTAATAAAAGAGACAAACCGATAAGGTTTGTCTCTTTTTGCATTTAATGGCCTCCGCCGCCGGGCACCATAATAAAAATTGAGTAATATGTAAAGCCGGCAAAGAAAATCGTTAAATAAGCGCCAAAAATATAAATATACATGCGTTCAGTTAAGTTCAAATACGATAGAAATACAAATAGGATCGTCTGTCCAAAAAACAATAGGGAAGCATCTTTCATATCACCCAAATAAAACATGACTGCAAAAATTCCCGTCCAAAATCCTAACACCCGGAACATGCGATTCATTTTATCCCCTCCCGAGAGTCCCTCTGATTGTTATTATAATAGATCACACCTAGAAATGTAAACATTTTCATTATTGTTATACAAATGGAATTTGTTCCTTTGATTGTGTTTTCTATTATATGAATGGTTTTTTAAAAATAATCCGAAAAAAAGTTCTTTAAATGGTTTAAATAAAAAATGATCCGGGTAGTTATTCTACAAAGAGATGGTTAACTGAGGAGGAAAAAACGAATGGAACAATTAATTTTTTACTCATATCCAAGCTGCACGTCATGCCGAAAAACAAAACATTGGCTCAAAGCGCATCAAATTGAATTTAACGAACGGCACTTATTCAGAGAAACCCCGACAATAGAAGAATTAAGGTACATTTTATCGTTAACGACAGAAGGTATTGATGAAATTTTAGCGACAAGAAGCCAGACCTTCAAAGATTTAAATCTAAACATCGAAGAGATGACGGTAAATGAGGTGCTGGAACTTTTAATCGAGAAGCCGAAGCTTTTGCGACGTCCGATTCTTGTGGACAACAAAAAGCTGGTGATCGGTTATAATCCGGGAGAACTGTTGAAGCTATCGAAGAAGAAAACGGTTCATCAATCTGCATGATGAAAAACCGAAGATCCGCTGATTTTTATGAATCAGCTTATCTTCGGTTTTTCACCTGTTCAGAAACTGGGCTAGCTGGATTCGAACCAACGATCACGGAGTCAAAGTCCATTGCCTTACCGCTTGGCTATAGCCCATCGAATGTAAACATAGTATGTGCTGAGGAAGACGCATTATGCATAGGAAACATATATTTTTCAAAAAAACAGGAGGTAGCTCATTAAGATGATAGCTCTTGATCAGCATGTAACAGAGCACAAAGAAGATATTATCAAACAATGGCTGGAAACTTGCGCGTCAAAAGGAAGTTGGCTGCATTCCGATAAAGATCAAAAAAAATTAGAACAAAAGTTAAAAGACCAGCATGAATCATTAGTGACCATCGTGGCGAAATCCCTTAGTAAAGCAGAAGACGTAAAGGATGAGCTCAATCGATGGTCTCTTCAATGCGCCAGAGACCGTGCCGTTCATGAAGTGACTGTAACAGAAAGTGTCGGCCAACTTAACGCCTTCAGGCACATCATGTTTAAATGGATTCAGACATTCAGCGAAGCCTCTTCTCAAGAAATCAGCATTCAGGACATTTATGAGTGGAGCCGGATCTTGAATCAAACCATTGATGAGATCATCGAAGTGTTTACTGAAGAATATTCCCAGGTCACGATGATACAATTAAACGCACAAAAAGAAATGATTAATGAATTGAGTGCGCCGATTATGCCGATCTCTGAGGGGATAGGGATTCTTCCGCTTGTCGGTGAAATTGATACGTACAGAGCGAGGACGATTTTGGAGTCGGTGCTGCAGCAGTGCTCAGCGATAAAACTATCCTATTTATTTTTAGATATTTCGGGCGTTCCCATCGTCGATACAATGGTGGCTTATCAAATTTTCAAAGTGATTGACAGCACCAAACTACTCGGAATTGAGACGATTATTTCAGGAATCAGGCCAGAAATTGCCCAAACTGTGGTGAAGCTGGGGCTGGATTTTTCGAATGTGAAAACCGAGCAAAGCCTTGCTAAAGCCCTGGCCAATAAAGGATTTAAGATAGAAGAATCATGATACCCTGAACAATCACAAACATGTTCATTCTGGAAAAAGCTGGACAGCCTCCCTTGGGCTATTCAGCTTTTTTAACTTCTATAAATAAAATGTGATGGCTGTCAATGTCTTTTACCTTAAAAGAGTAGCCATCGTATTCAATCACACTTTCAGCCTCGGCGTCTATGTTTTGTGTCAGAAACCAGCCGCCCAAGGTGTCCACTTCAGCTTCTGATAAATCTGTTCCAAGCAGGTTATTTACATCGCTGATTAATAACTTTGCATTTAATAAGTAGTGATTTTTTCCGAGCTCGCGGATATGAGGCACCTCATCCTCGTCAAATTCATCACGGATTTCTCCTACAATTTCTTCGATAATATCCTCGACAGTGACCAAACCGGAAGTCCCGCCATATTCATCAATGAGAATCGCCATATGGGTGCGTTCCTTTTGCATTTTCAGCAGTAATTTATAAATAGGAATTGTCTCAATAACATGGATAACGGGCTGAATGAAAGGTTCAATATGCTGCTTGTTCAGTGAAAAATCTTTCGTCAGCATTGAAAACAGCACTTCTTTCATATTGATTACGCCCATAACGTTATCTTTATCCTCTCTTACAACTGGGTACCGTGTATATTTTGTTTGCTTCACTGTTTCCTGCAGACTTGGGATTGAGTCTTCATCAAGTGACAAACTGACCATTTCATTTCGCGGCACCATGATTTCCTTTGCCATTCGTTTATCAAAGGTGAAGATATTATCCATATACCTTAATTCGCTTTTTCTGATTTCACCGCTTTTATAGCTTTCAGCTAAAAGAACCCGCAGTTCTTCCTCTGTATACGCCAGTTCATGCTCTGATGACGGCTTCAGCCCAAACAACCCTGTAATCAACCGGGCAGAGTGGTTCAGCAGCCAAATGAATGGAAACATGATTTTATAAAACCAAATAAGCGGTTTGGCAAGCATCAATGTAATGCTTTCTGCTTTTTGAATGGCGAAGCTCTTTGGCGCCAGCTCCCCTATGACGACATTTAAATACGTCACCGCTAAAAAGGCAATGACAAGTGAAAGAAGGTGGGTGAGCGACTCATTCAAGCCTGCTTTATGAAAAAGGGGACGAAGCAAGGTTTGCACGGTCGGTTCTCCCAGCCAGCCCAATCCTAAAGCTGCCACTGTGATGCCCAGCTGGCAGGCTGATAAATATTCATCAAGGTGAGTGATGACATGCTTTGCTGCTTTAGCGCCTTTCTTTCCTTTTGCGACAAGCTGATCAATTCTGGAACGCCGCACTTTTACGATTGAAAATTCTGCGGCAACAAAAAATCCTGTTAACAAAATGAGAATAGCGACTGCTAGTAAATTGACAAATTCCAAAACAACTGCCTTCTCCAAGGAAGGCATGCACCTCCCTTTTCCGATGTCTTTCTATTTTCCATACCACAGGAAAATGCCCACAAAACATGTGTTGAAGCGGCTGACTGGTTTAGCGAGGCCTTTCTTGGGCAATTAAAGAACAAAAGAACAAAAGTTTGGAGGAGCTTGACATGAAGGCACATACGGGAAAGGATTGGTTTTGGTACCAAATGGGGCCTCAGGAAAGAGATAAGGCAAGAGATCTGATCCATTTTTCTCACTGGCCTCAATGCGAAAAGTGGTTTGAAAATAACCATCATATTAACTTTTTGCGTGTGGACACAACTGAAACGGAAAATGAAGCAATATTTGGCTCAATTGTATATGATCAGGGGCTGGGTGAGGAAAAAGACCATACCGTTTTTCACTTTTATATTACCAGACAATATTTTTTTACAATAAACTTTGATTTTTCGATTTTGAATGGGATTAAGGGAAAACAAGTTGTCCAGCAAATGGAAAGAGCGGATAGTACCATGGAGGGATTTTTGATCCTTCTCGGCGAGTTAATGAATGCGTATCTAATCGGTTTAGATGAATTTGAAGTAAAGCTGAGAAAGCTCAGATGGCAAATCAAAGACGACAATAGCAAAAGCATTTTAAACCGTGTCCATCTCTTGCACCATGAGCTGATGATCTGGAAAAACTTAATCCTAAACACTAAAAAAATTGAAATGGCATTGAAAGAAACCTTCTTGTCTCAAAATGAATATAAAAAGGTTTATCAGCGGACACAACTCAAAATTGACAGGGGGTTTACATACATCAGTGAATTTGAAGGGGAGCTTAATAGTCTGCTGCATTCAGAGGAAGTCATTACCTCTCACAGGGGAAATGAAATATTCAAAGCGCTGACCATTTTCACGACGCTTTTTACGCCGGTTACAGCACTTGGGGCCCTCTGGGGGATGAACTTTTCAGTGATGCCTGAGCTGAATTGGAAATACGGATATCTCTTTTCGCTCTTATTGATTGGCACGTCTACGGTCCTGATCTACCTATATTTGAAGAAGAAAGGCTGGACGGGAGATATGCTGCAAGAGGGAAAGAAGAAAAAGAAATCTCAAAAAAGGCAGACACTGTAGGATGTTTCATTTTTTGTGCAGCGGATAAAAAATAAATAGAACACGGTAAAGGAGGAATGGAAATGAAAATAAGAGACATTATGACGAAGAATGTAGAATGCTGTGAACCAACCGCTTCAATCACAGAACTAGCGAAACAGATGAAAGACTCCAATGTCGGTTCTATTCCAGTCTGTGAAAACGACACACTTAAGGGGATTGTTTCTGATCGGGATATTGTGACGAGATGCTTAGCTGAGAATCAGATGGATGCAAAAGCAAGAGACATCATGAGCGCTGACATCGTATCCGGCCACCCTGATATGTCTGCTGAAGAAGCGAGTCAGCTTATGGCAGAGCACCAAATCCGCCGTTTACCGATTCTTCAAAACGAACGAATTGCCGGTATTGTTGCATTAGGCGATCTTTCCGTTGAGAAAAATACAGACCAAAAAGCAGGAGAAGCATTAAGTGAAATTTCTAAATCAGCATAATGAAAGATAGAGGAAAGCAGGCATGATGATCATCATGCCTGCTTTTTCATTTAGAAAAATAATGAAATCAAGGAGGAACATTCAGCTGAAACAATCTTTTCTGTCAGCAGAAATTGATTTTTCGGCATATAACATCTCCGGAAAATCACTTTTTCTCCGTTTGATTACCAGTCCTTATTTTTCTACAATACGCATTGAAAGGAGAGGGAATCAAATTGGATTCAATAGAAACGATAAGCAGAACCTTGATTGAAGAGGCGTATTCAACAAAGGCTTCTGACATTCACATTGTGCCGAGGGAGCGGGACGCCATCATTCATTTTCGGGTAGATCACGCCTTGCTGAAAAAAAGGAACATGAAAAAAGAAGAGTGCGTAAGACTGATTTCACATTTTAAATTTCTCTCAGCGATGGACATAGGGGAAAGGAGAAAGCCGCAAAATGGTTCGCTTACGTTAAAACTGGGAAAGGGAAATGTTCATTTAAGAATGTCAACGCTCCCCACTATTAATGAAGAAAGCCTCGTGATCAGAGTGATGCCTCAATATAATATCCCATCAATTGATAAACTGTCATTATTTCCTAAGACAGGAGCCACTTTACTCTCATTTTTAAAACATTCTCACGGCATGCTCATTTTTACCGGTCCAACTGGCTCAGGGAAGACCACCACATTATACTCTCTCGTTCAATATGCAAAAAAACACTTTAATCGAAATATTGTCACACTGGAAGACCCTGTTGAAACAAGGGACGAGGATGTTCTTCAGGTGCAGGTGAATGAAAAAGCCGGTGTGACATATTCGGCAGGGCTGAAGGCTATTTTGCGCCATGACCCGGATATGATTATTTTAGGTGAGATCAGAGACGCGGAAACAGCTAAAATTGCCGTGCGAGCAGCGATGACGGGGCATTTGGTGCTAACGAGCCTTCATACGAGAGATGCGAAGGGCGCGATTTACAGGCTGCTTGAATTCGGCATCAATATGAATGAAATCGAACAGACCGTCATTGCGATAGCGGCTCAGCGCTTGGTTGATTTAGCTTGCCCGTTTTGTGAAAACAGATGTTCATCGGTGTATTGCCGCCAGTCTCGAAACACCAGAAGAGTAAGCGTTTATGAGCTGCTTTACGGAAAAAACCTTCAGCAGTGTATTCAGGAGGCAAAAGGCAATCATGCAAATTACCAATATCAAACACTGCGTCAAATTATTAGAAAAGGAATTGCACTTGGCTACTTAACGACAAACAACTATGACCAGTGGGTTTATCATGAAACAGATTAGAAAAACTTGGTCGCTAAAGGATCAAGCCTTGTTATTAAAGCGGCTTGGTGAAATGATGGCGGGCGGATATACGCTTCTGGATGGATTACGCCTGATGGAGCTTCAGATGAATAAGAGGCAGGTGGCCGACTTGGCTGACGCGGTCACTCGTTTGAGGGAAGGGGCTCCGTTTTATCAAGTATTAAAGAGTTTGTCATTTCATAAGGAAGCCATAGGTATTTGTTATTTTGCTGTAACACATGGTGAATTGCCTGCTTCCATGATCCAGAGCGGAGAGCTGCTGGAACGAAAAATCGCACAGGCAGACCAGCTGAAAAGGGTGCTGCGCTATCCGCTTTTCCTCATCTTTACAGTCGCTGTCATGTTTTATATGTTACAGTCTATCATCATTCCGCAGTTTTCCGGTATTTATCAATCGATGAATATGGAAACCTCACGTTCAACCGATATGCTTTTCGCTTGTTTTCAGCATATTGATCTGATGGTCGTTTTGGCGGCTCTTTTTGCAGCAGGTATCGGGCTTTATTATTGGTTGGTGTTTAAGAAAAAGTCACCTGCCCGGCAAATGCTTATTTGTGTGAGGATACCTTTAGTTGGAAAACTTGTCAGGCTGTTTAACAGCTACTTTTTTTCTTTGCAGCTAAGCAGCCTTTTAAAATCAGGCCTCTCAATTTATGACAGCCTTAATGCATTTAAACATCAATCGTTTCTCCCTTTCTACCGCTGCGAGGCTGAGCAAGTGATTGAACGGTTAAAAGCTGGTGAATCTATTGAAGCCGCTATTTGTGACAGCCCTTTTTATGAAACAGATTTTTCAAAAGTCATATCTCACGGCCAGCTGAGCGGCCGCCTAGACAGGGAGCTTTTCACATACAGCCAGTTCATATTGCAGCGGCTGGAACACAAGGCTCAGAAATGGACAGGCATCCTTCAGCCTATGATTTATGGATTTGTTGCTGCGATGATCTTAATTGTGTATTTGTCTATGCTCTTGCCTATGTATCAGATGATGAATCAAATGTGAAAGGAAGAGGCCGATGAATGAGAAAGGATTCACTCTTGTTGAAATGCTAATTGTGCTCTTTATTATTTCAATCTTGCTTTTAATTACGATACCGAACGTCACGAAACATAATCAAACCATTCAGAAAAAGGGCTGTGAGGGCCTGCAAAACATGATTAAGGCACAAATGACTGCATATGAGCTCGATCATGAAGGACAGACACCGAGCCTTGCCGATTTACAGTCAGAGGGCTATGTGAAAAAGGATGCGGTTTGTCCAGATGGGAAGCATATTGTCATCACTGGCGGAGAAGTTAAGATTGAACATTAAATTAAACGAGGAGGAGGGATTTACTCTTTTAGAAAGCTTACTTGTGTTAAGCCTCGCCTCTATCCTCTTGATTGCCGTGTTTACCGCACTTCCTCCTGTTTATGGCAATACAGCGGTTCGTCAGGCGGCGTGGCAGCTGAAAAACGATATTATGCTTGCACAGCAGACTGCAATGTCCAGTCATCAAAGAACGAAAATTCTCTTTCAGAGAAAAGACTATCAATTAGTCATGGATGATACGGTGATTGAACGTCCCTATCCAACAGGACTTTCTATAGAGCCGCTGACATTAAAAGACCGTTTGGAATTTAATGAGAAAGGGCATCCGAATGCAGGCGGAAAAATACGAGTACAAGGACATGCCGCTTACGACATAACAGTTTATTTAGGGAGCGGGAGAGTCAATGTGGAGAGAAAATAAAGGTTTTTCTACAATAGAAACAATGTCTGCGCTAAGTCTGTGGCTGTTTCTGCTGCTGGCAGTCATTCCCATGTGGAGCAAGCTGATAGCTGATGAAAAGATGGCGGAATCACGAGAAACCGGCTACCAGATAATGAATGAAAGCATTGGCGAATATATAATGACTGGTGAAAGAGATGCTTCAAAAACGGTTATAAAGAACAATAAGATCTATGCGCTGAAGTGGGAGGAGGAGGGTCATGATCAAAACGTATGCATCTCAGCAGCAGCTTATAAAGAAAAACCATTTTGCCTCAGCATTATGCGGACAGACTGGCTATACGCTTCTTAACGTATTATTTTCGCTTTCTGTTTTTTTAATCATATCAGGATCGTTAGCTATGATCTTCCATCTGTTTTTGTCACGCCAACAGGGACATGACGGGTTCACAGAGCAAGAATGGATGATTTCGGTAGAGCAGATGATGAACGAGTGCAAGCAGTCTCGCGCAGTCAAGACAACTGAGCATGGGAGCGTATTGATTTGCACCAATCTTTCCGGGCAAGACATCCGTTTTGAAACCTATCATTCAATGATAAGAAAAAGGGTAGATGGCAAAGGGCATGTTCCGATACTAGATCATATTACAGTCATGAAAGCCGATATTGAAAATGGGATGGTTTTGTTAAAAATTGAGAGTGAGAATCAAAAATTGTATCAAACTGCTTTTCCGGTTTATCGGTATTTAGGAGGAGGGTGAATGTACCGCACGAGAGGGTTTGTTTATCCCGCTGTTCTTTTTGTGTCCGCGCTTGTACTGCTGATCGTGAACTTTACTGCTGCTCAATATATTTCACACTGCATGTTTGAAAAGGAAACAAAAGAGTTTTACACAGGAGAGAATTTACTTCAGAACGGCGCGCTTTTGTCTATTCGGCATATTCTTGAGCAACGGAAAGGCCAAAAGGGTTCACAGCAGTTTACATATGGGCAGGTTTCTTATGACATTCATGATACATCGATAAAAGAGCAAAAAGAAATCAATTTAAAAGCCATGACGGAGTCGGGAACAGAAAGAACTGCACAGCTAGTGTTTGATCAAAAACAGAAACAACTGCTGAGCTGGACAGAATAAAGCAAAGAAAGGGTATAAAAAAAGTCCTGTGAGCCAACACTCATAATAATTGAATGATGAGGTGATCACGTGAAAACAAATGATTATGTCAAATACATGACTCAGCAATTTGTCAAATATATAGATACTCCGAAAGATGAACGAAAAGAACGAAAAGAGGTGCGGAAAGAAACAAAAACACCTGCCTCACAGCAGTGGTTCGGTATTTTACCCTATGGTTTCAGGTTATGGCTGAAGCGAAAAAAATAATTGCACTGCTATAGCGAATAAGGTCCTTCGAAAATGGAGGACCTTATTGATATTCTTCTAATATGGCAATTTTATTAACCTTTTGGCTATAGGGATTGAACGAAATCGTGACAAATACGCCGAATTCCTTTGATCCTTCTCTTAGGGTTAAATGGTATTGCTTCACTGCCTCATCTTTTCTTTTGCGGTCCCATACTTTTTGTTTGAACAGTACCTGTGCGAGCGGGTATCTTTTTTTTGCTTCTTTTACTGCAAGCTCTTCCCATTTAGATATGTGACGGGCGGTCACAAGCGGCACTTCTTCTGCGTGAGCGGCAGGGGTGCCGAAAAAGAGAAGAGAAAGACAAATCACACACTGTTTGAACATTATGCTGTCACCCTTTCCTTGTTTATGATTTCCAAATCGAACTTGGATATGCATTTACTTTCTCACATAACAATCTAAAAATTTCAAAAAGATGAGCAATACTGAGTAAGACTTAGTAAGATGATGGAAATGTTCTTTTAAACGAACTAAACGGTCAATTTTGGTGTTTTTCAATCCATTAAACGTTGATTATACTCAATTTGTGTAGTTCTTTAAAGAGAACAATTGTGATATTAAGTTACAGTGTTTTACAGGAGGTAAGATATGTTTCGATTGTTCCGCAATCAGCAAAAGGCAAAGACGAAACTAAAAGTTCTGTTTTTTTTTCAGCTTTCAGTCATTTTCAGTCTGACTGCCGCGATATGCTTACAATTTTCCGGTGATACAAGCGCTGTTTTTCATGATATAGAAACATTTAATGTTTCGCTTCAAACGTGTAAAGACTTTCAGCATACAGATAAAAACTGCCATTACGATAAACGTTGGGACCAAAGTGATTTGCATCTGTCAGATCAAACGGATACAAAAGGCACTGTATGCTCACCTGTCACTTTATTTGCTGAGCTTAAAAATACAGGTGAGAAACTGAAGAAATCAAAGTGGAAGTGGGAGCTTCATAAGCTGAAAAATGCCCGCAAACCGTTAAAGGATGGGAACGTGATCGAAAAAGGATTCGTTTCCAATCAAACCGGCGATTCACTTTATAAAATTGAGACGAAGAAAAAAATGAAACCCGGCATTTATGCATTTAAAGTATATCAACCGGCTGGCTATCCGGCAGACGGCAGTACATTTGAGTGGTCGGAGCCAATGACGCTTGCAAGGTGCGATGAAAAACCGACAGTCCCGAAAAAAGAAACGAAGCCTGCCGTCAAAAAGGAGAAGGAAACACCGCAAAAGGATGTGCAAGAAAAACCAAATAAAGAGGATGCATCTCAAGAAGCAGTAACGGAAGAAAAAGGTACTCAATCAGTTGTGAAGGAAAGCGGGGAAGAGGATGAAAAAAGCAATGAAGCTGATCAGTAATATTCTCTACGTGATCATCTTTACTCTCATTATTGTACTTACGCTTGTCGTGATATCAACACGTTCATCCGGGGGAGAGCCGGCAGTGTTTGGATACACGCTGAAATCAGTTCTCTCGGGTTCAATGGAGCCCGAGTTCAACACAGGTTCTTTAATATTGGTCAAGGAAATCACCGATGTGAAAGAGCTCCAAAAGGGTGACGTCATTACATTTATGCAGGATGCAAATACGGCGGTCACCCACAGGATTGTTGACGTAACGAAGCAAGGAGACCATTTGTTATTTAAAACAAAAGGGGACAATAACGCCGCAGCTGATTCAGCGCTAGTATCGGAAGAAAATGTCCGCGCGCAATATACGGGTTTTCAGCTTCCGTATGCCGGCTATATGCTTCATTTTGCCAGTCAGCCAATCGGAACCGCTGTTTTACTGATTGTTCCGGGCGTGATGCTGCTGATGTACGCTTTTGTGACGATCACAAGCGCTATTAGAGAAATTGAAAGAAAGACAAAAGCTTTGGAAACAGATACAAAGGACAGCACCATGTCCACTTAACTTCAGTTGTAAACCTGGCAACAGGTTTCGATATAAATCATTCAATAAAAGGGGAGTTTGCCATGGGTATGAAAAAGAAATTAAGTTTAGGAGTGGCTTCGGCGGCATTAGGATTAGCTTTAGTAGGAGGAGGAACATGGGCAGCATTTAACGACATTAAATCAACGGATGCTACTTTTGCGTCAGGTACACTTGATTTATCTGCTAAAGAAAATTCAGCAAGTGTCAACCTATCAAATCTAAAGCCGGGAGACAAATTGACGAAAGACTTCCAATTTGAAAATAACGGCTCACTTGCGATCAAAGAAGTATTAATGGCGCTGAATTACGGTGAATTTAAAGCAAACGGCGGCAGCAATACATCAGCAGAAGATTTTCTCAGCCAGTTTGAGGTGACAGTATTGACAGTTGGAAAAGAGGGCGGCAATGGATACCCGAAAAATATTATTTTAGATGATGCAAACCTCAAGGACTTGTATTTGATGTCCGCTAAAAATGATGCAGCGGCTACTGAAAAAATCAAAAAACAAATTGACCCTAAATTCTTACATGCAAGCGGTAAAGTCAATGTAGCAACAATTGACGGTACAACCGCTCCTGAATATGATGGTGTTCCAAAGACACCGATTGATTTTGACCAAGTCCAAATGGAGATCCAATTCAAAGACGATAAAACAAAAGACGAAAACGGGCTAATGGTTCAAAATAAATATCAAGGCAATTCAGTGCAGCTTCAATTCTCATTCGAAGCGACACAGTGGAACGGCTTGACAGTCAAAAAGGAACATACTGATAAAGACGGTTACATTAAAGAAAATGAAAGAGCGCACAGTGAGGATTAAAATGAATAACATCAAGATGGCCCAGTATTGATATACTGGGCCATCTTGATGTTTATTGACAAAAGAGGAGTCAGTGCCTCTGCTCAGGCACTACTCCTCTTTTTGGGATTTTCTCCATTTTTGATAATCTAAAAATTCACGAAATTGTTTTTTCGATACCCCGGATGTCATTGCATCGCGAACTAATTTCTCCCATTCACTATCTAATTGACCATCGTATTCGGTTTCATGTTTCTCATCGAGCAAAGTATGAACCGAGACGTCCAGAACAGCGGAGACTTTTTCGAGAAATTGAATGGAGGGGTTCGTTTGTAGATTTCGTTCTATTGAGCTTAAATAAGACTTCGCTACCCCAGCTTTTTCAGCTAGTTCTGATAGTGAGTAGCCTTTTTCTTTACGGTATTGTTTAATACGCTGGCCAATCAATGTCATCACCTTCCTTGTGATATTATAGCACATTCAGAAAGGATTTACGGTATGACTTCTGGCTGCCGGACCAGGATGAGCAGACTTTTTGTTTAAAAGTAAATATTTTCGTATTTCTTCCGGGCTGATATTTGCCTCTTTGGCTTTCATCATCAATTTAACCCATTCTTGATCTAATTCGAAGTGCTCTTGTTTTGCATTTTTCATGCAGTTTCTCCTCCTAAAATACTTGTTTATGTATTTCAGCCAGTCCGGCCATGACTCATTGTATGGCTTCAGCGTCTCTGGAAGTCATTTGCCATTGAAATTGCCAGAATTTTTTTCCAGTATACCTTTATTATAATCGCATTTTTTCAAAAAAAACGAGAACGATGTCGAATGGTAAAAAAGTTAGCTTGAAATATTATTTTGCAAATAAAATAATCCGCCATTTTCAATTTCCACCAATATCTTTGGTTGATACAAGGATTTCAGCGCCTGTTTTTCTAGATGATACTCTTCTGGTTTTTCTTCTATATGCTCATAAAACTTGTCAAGCAATGACATATCATTCTTCCACCTGTTTACCGCCTGTTCTGCCCAGTCTGACGGCTCCTGCATAGCGGATTTAGCAATATAGTTTTCCATCCGCGTAAGGCCGCTTGCTGGTTTGATCATAGGCGATATGGTGAAGCAATAGTCGCATATTTGCGACGTCAGTGAAAGGTGTGTCAGCTTACTTTGAAAATGTTCAATTATGGTTCCAGAGACTAGATGAAGACCTAGTGACAATAGCTTATCCTTTTTCATGTCGGACTGGTATGAAATCGTGACATTTATACCAAGCCAAGGCTGAAGTGGGACTTTGGCTCCGGCTGATTCAATTTTCTCATACATTCTGGTAAATCTCCCATTTTGTTTAACAGCTTTAAAAATTTGAAAGAGGCGCGGCGCCCCAAAATAAATAAATTCGCCATCTAGGTCTTTTGGAGCGGTTTCCTTATCTGTAATAAAAGTGATTTTCATTGGATTCGGATCGCCGCCTGTCTTCTCGCGCCAGTGCCAGTAGAAAGGGCGGTTCATGATCTGTTTGTCCATTTCAACTGTAAGCTGCACTGTCATATAGCCGGAACCTTGATCGATGATCGGGCAGCTGTTTGCCTGAAAAAAACGAAGCAGAAAATCGTGAATCTCTTGCTGTCTCACTTATAAAACCTCCTTACAGGCTAAGATCCTCTTTTTTCAGCAGGTTGCTGTTTTTTATAAGACAAAAATGAAGTTAAGTTGTCCATTTTGATTTTCATGTCTTCCTCTGTTGCTGAATGGCACAAAATGTCGTGCAGATGTTCTTCAAAATTGTTCACTTGAATTTTCGTTAATATATCATCAAGTTCGCCGACCACTTTTTCAAACAGGTGAATTTTTTCATACAGCAGCTTTAAAATATGCTCTTCCACAGTATGTTTTGTCGCCATGTTGTAAATGTGCACGTCACGTTCCTGTCCGAGCCTGTGAATTCTTCCGATTCTTTGCTCAAGACGCATCGGATTCCATGGCAGGTCATAGTTGATCATGTGATTGCAAAATTGCAGGTTAATCCCTTCTCCGCCGGCTTCAGTTGCAATCAGAACCTGGACTTTTTCGCGGAAAAGATCCTTCATCCAGTCTTTTTTCCCGCGTTTAAATCCGCCTCTGAACGGCACGGAGCTGATGCCGTTTTGCTGAAGAAACCATTGCAGGTAAATCTGGGTTGCCCGGTATTCTGTAAAAATGATGACCTTATCGTCTATCTTCTTGACCAGATCAACGACTTGCAGCGCTTTAGAGTTTTGTGTGACTTGGTTGATGCGGTCTATTAAAACCGAAATGGTGCGTTCATCAATGGCCGGTGCTTGTTTTTCTTTTTGATCAAGCATTTTTTTCAGCGTCATATATACCGCTTCTCTGCTCGAACAGCATTCTCTTTGCAATGTCATAATCGAGAATATGCTGGCCGGCTTATTGATGCCTTCCTTCAGGCGGGAAATTTCATCATAAAGCGCCTGCTCTGATGGAGAAAATTCAATCGGTACTGTTTCAACATGGCGCTGTTTCCAAGTCAGCCCGGTATCATGCCGCCTGTTTCGGATCATGACTTTATTCACAAGATCTTTTAAATGCTCATGCGCTCCTAAACTGGATTTCTTGTTAGCGAACTCTTCCTGAAAGTAATTTTGACTGCCTAAATGGCCGGGTTTTAATAAGGACACCAAATTGAAAATTTCTTCAATACGGTTTTGAATTGGCGTCGCGGTAAGCAACAGGCAATATTTTTTTACGAGATTCCGGACAAATTCATAGTTCTTCGTTTTACTATTTTTCAGTTTGTGCGCCTCATCAATAATCACGAGATCATATGGGATTGACAGCACGATTTCCCGGTGGGGCGAGCGCTTTGCGGTATCGATTGATGAGACGACAATATCGCATTGCTCCCACACATAGCTTTTTTTTTGTTCAACAGCCGGGATCAAAAATTTTTCCTGAAGCTCTTTGACCCACTGTGATACAAGGGAAGCGGGCACAAGGATCAATATTTTTTTGGCTAAACCGCGAATCATATATTCTTTTAGAATCAGTCCCGCTTCAACCGTTTTCCCAAGGCCTACCTCGTCTGCTAAAATCGCTTTCCCGTTCATTTTTTCAACCACTTTTTGCGCAACCTCAAGCTGGTGCGGGAGCGGCGTAAAGGAAGGCAGGTATAAAGGGGCCCGTAAGCCTTCAAATTCAGGAATGGCTAATGTTTTCTGGATTTCTGCAGAAAGCTTGTACAGTTCCCAGTTCGCCCACGGGCCATCATGTTGAAGCCTTTCAGCGAATTCATCAGGCCATTTTGCATCGTAGATCATTTCAGCGTCCATTGTTTTGAAACCGCCTTTCTTATTCTTCGATTCTTAAAATGCGCAATATAAGAAAAATCTGCCCAAATTGCTGTTGCCCAGCATATAGTGATGGTGGTAGGATATGAGTATGTATTTGATGTAAGATATTGCTATAGTATGTCCATAACTGCATGAAAATATGAGCGAATGACAGCAAGGGGAGAGACCTGACCGAGAACTTCGGGATACAGGCGCCGAAGGAGCAAACTGCGGAGTGAATCTCTCAGGCAAAAGAACTCTTGCTCGACGCAACTCTGGAGAGTGTTTGTGCGGATGCGCAAACCACCAAAGGGGACGTCTTTGCGTATGCAAAGTAAACTTTCAGGTGCCAGGACAGAGAACCTTCATTTTACATGAGGTGTTTCTCTGTCCTTTTTTGTATGTTTTTTTAGCTGCGCCGTTAAAAAAGGGGAGGAATTCGATGCTGAAAAGAACGCCGTTATTTGATCTGTATAAGGAATATGGAGGAAAAACGATTGATTTTGGGGGCTGGGAGCTTCCTGTTCAATTTTCTTCTATAAAAAAGGAACACGAGGCTGTCCGAACTGCGGCCGGGCTGTTTGATGTATCTCATATGGGAGAGATCGAAGTGTCAGGAAACGATAGTCTGTCTTTTTTGCAAAGGCTGATGACCAATGATGTTTCCGCGTTAACGCCAGGCCGTGCGCAATATACGGCGATGTGCTATTCGGATGGCGGAACCGTCGATGATTTACTTATCTATCAAAAAGGTGAGAACAGTTATTTGCTGGTCATTAATGCATCTAATATAGATAAAGATTTGGCTTGGATGAAAGAACATGCCGCAGGTGAAGTGCAGATTGATAATTTGTCTGATCAGATTGCGCTCTTAGCTGTACAGGGGCCGAAAGCAGAAACAATTTTAAAAACACTGGTATCTTCAGATGTATCAGCATTAAAGCCGTTTGCATTTATTGATGAAGCTGATATCAGCGGCTGCAAAGCACTCATTTCTCGCACCGGCTATACGGGTGAGGACGGGTATGAAATTTACTGTCGCAATGAGGATGCTGTGTATATATGGGGACAAATTATTGATGCGGGGGAAGCATATGGGCTGATTCCATGCGGTCTCGGCGCACGCGATACTCTCCGGTTTGAAGCGAAGCTCCCGCTTTACGGCCAGGAGCTGACCCGGGATATTACACCGATTGAAGCAGGTATAGGCTTTGCCGTAAAACACAAAAAGGAGTCTGATTTTTTCGGCAAGTCAGTATTGAGTGAACAAAAAGAAAACGGAGCAATGAGGAAGATTGTCGGTCTCGAAATGATCGAAAAAGGGATACCGCGGCACGGATATGAAGTGTTCTATAATGGCAAGCCCGCCGGAAAGGTGACAACCGGCACGCAGTCGCCGACATTTGGGAAAAACGTCGGCCTTGCCTTAATTGCTGCGGAAGCGAGTGAAATCGGGACAGTTGTAGAGGTGGAGATTCGCAAAAAATTAGTGAAAGCAAAGGTTGTTAAAACACCATTTTATAAACGCTAATATTTTTTCTTGGGGAGAGGAGTCAACACATGAAGCACCGTTATTTGCCCGCAACAGAAGAGGATAAACAGGAAATGCTTGCCGCTATCGGCGTAAGCGGCATCGATGAACTATTTGCTGATATACCGGAAAACGTCAAATATAAAAAAGAGTATCAAATCAAAAAAGCGAAATCAGAAACGGAACTCACAAGAGAACTGACAAAGCTGGCCTCTAAAAATAAGGATACCGTACAACACGCCTCTTTTTTGGGAGCGGGTGTATATGACCACTACCAGCCTGTGATTGTGGATCATGTTATTTCACGCTCTGAGTTTTATACGGCGTATACGCCCTATCAGCCGGAAATTTCGCAAGGGGAGCTTCAGGCCATTTTCGAATTCCAAACGATGATCTGTGAACTGACAGGAATGGATATTGCCAACTCCTCTATGTATGACGGCGGAACAGCCTTGGCGGAAGCGGCAATGCTTGCTTCCGGCCATACGAAAAAGAAAAAAATCGTTGTGTCAAAAACCGTGCATCCTGAATCGAGAGAAGTGCTGAAAACGTACGCAAAAGGTCAGTATATTGAAGTCGTTGAAGTCCCCGCTGCAGATGGCGTTACCGATCTTGATGCTTTGCGCCAAACCGTTTGCGAGGATACAGCCGCAGTGATCGTTCAGTACCCGAATTTTTTTGGCCGGATCGAGCCGTTAAAGGATATTGAGCCTATCGCTCATCAAGGGAAATCCATGTTTATTGTATCAGCCAACCCCCTTGCGTTAGGCCTGCTCGCTCCGCCGGGCGAGTTTCAGGCTGATATCGTCGTCGGCGATGCGCAGCCATTCGGCATTCCATCAGCATATGGCGGCCCGCATTGCGGTTTTTTTGCCGTCACCAAAAAATTAATGAGAAAGATGCCGGGCCGTCTCGTCGGACAAACGGAAGACGAAAACGGAAAAAGAGGCTTTGTGCTTACATTACAAGCTAGAGAGCAGCATATCCGCAGGGATAAAGCAACATCAAATATATGCTCGAACCAAGCTTTAAATGCGCTGGCAGCTTCTGTCGCCATGACAGCTCTCGGAAAAAACGGCGTAAAAGAAATCGCCCGCCAAAATCTCCTAAAAGCCAACTATGCAAAGCAAGAAGCAAAAAAAGCGGGCCTCCCCGTCATATTTGACGGACCGATGTTTAATGAATTTGTCATCAAACTGGATGAACCGGTGAAAGCTGTGAACCAGCGTTTGCTTGCAAAAGGCATCATCGGCGGATTCGATCTTGGGCTGACGTATCCGAAGCTGGACTGTCATATGCTGATTGCTGTAACGGAGCTGAGAACAAAAGAAGAAATTGACGCACTCATTCAGGAATTGGGGGATCGCCATGAGTAATCAAGATCAGGCACTTATTTTTGAGCTTTCCAGAGAAGGCCGCATCGGCTACAGTCTGCCGGAGCTCGATGTACCGGAAGTCGAATTGGAGGACCTCTTATCAGACACCTATATTCGTGGCGAGGACGCAGAGCTGCCGGAGGTGTCCGAGCTGGATATCATGCGCCATTATACAGCGCTGTCCAAACGGAATCACGGGGTGGATTCCGGCTTTTATCCGCTCGGTTCATGCACAATGAAATACAATCCGAAAATCAATGAAAAAATCGCACGCATTCCCGGTTTTGCTGCAATTCACCCTCTTCAAGATGAAGACACGGTACAAGGGGCTTTAGAGCTTTTATATGATTTAAGTGAGCACCTTGAAGAAATTACGGGAATGGATGAGGTTACGCTTCAGCCAGCTGCTGGGGCGCATGGCGAATGGACGGGGCTGATGATGATCCGAGCCTATCATGAAGCGCGCGGGGATTTCAAGCGGACAAAGGTCATTGTTCCTGATTCCGCGCACGGGACAAATCCTGCTTCAGCGACAGTAGCTGGCTTTGAAACGATTACAGTGAAATCAAATAAAAATGGGCTTGTCGATCTGGAGGATTTAAAAAGATCAGTGAATGAAGAAACTGCTGCTCTTATGCTGACGAATCCGAACACGCTTGGCTTGTTTGAGGAGCAGATCAACGAGATGGCGGAAATTGTTCACCAAGCGGGGGGGAAATTGTACTATGACGGCGCCAATTTAAATGCGGTTTTAAGCAAAGCGAGACCGGGCGATATGGGATTTGACGTAGTGCACCTCAACCTGCATAAAACATTCACTGGCCCTCATGGCGGCGGAGGTCCCGGCTCAGGCCCTGTCGGTGTAAAAAAAGATCTGATTCCTTATTTGCCAAAACCAGTTTTAATCAAAAAGGAAGGCCGCTTTACATTTGATGATGACCGCCCTCATTCGATCGGCCGCGTAAAGCCGTATTACGGCAACTTCGGCATCAATGTCAGAGCGTATGCATATATCCGCTCCATGGGGCCTGACGGGTTAAAGGCTGTTACGGAGAACGCAGTGTTAAACGCCAACTATATGATGAGAAAGCTCGCGCCTTATTACGATCTTCCGTTTGACCGTCATTGCAAGCATGAATTTGTATTGTCAGGTAAGCGGCAGAAAAAGCTGGGGGTGCGTACGCTTGATATAGCAAAACGGCTGCTCGATTTCGGCTATCATCCGCCTACGATTTATTTCCCGCTTAATGTTGAAGAATGCCTCATGATTGAGCCGACAGAGACGGAATCAAAGGAAACCTTGGATGCGTTTATCGACGCTATGATTCAAATCGCAAGAGAAGCGGAGGAGAATCCGGAGATCGTCCAGGAGGCGCCGCATACGACAATTGTAAAAAGAATGGATGAAACAAAAGCGGCGAGACATCCAGTGCTCAGGTATGAGACGAAAGAGAAGTAAAAAAACAGCTGTCTGTAAAAAGACAGCTGTTTGCTTTATTTCTTTGCTTTAATCTTTCCGCCCCATTTTTTAAAGCCGCCTTTTAGGTTGTAAATCTCAGTGCAGCCGTTTTTGCGCAGGGTTTGTGCCGCGCGTCCGCTGCGGACGCTGTTTTGGCAGTACAGATAAACAGGCTTGTCCGGACGGATTTCATTTTTTCTCTGTTTCAGCTGGGAAAGCGGGATGTTGCGGGCACCTAAAATATGCCCGCCCTCAAACTCATTTGGTTCACGGACATCAATGAGCTGCGCTTTTCGGTAACCCGCGCGGAATTCTTCTTCCGTAAGTGTTTTCATAATTCGCTGCTGATAGACATATGAAGCAATCATATACACGATAAACGCAGCAAAAATAATTAAAACGATCATATTAGACAATGTGATTCTACTCCTTTAGCATATAAAATCAAAACCCTGTTTCGTAAAACAAGGCCATAGAGCCGTTTTCGACAAATACTATTATAGTAAAGCATGGCGCGATTGTCATCCATAATGAAACGAAAATATTTTTCATTTTCCCGGCAGTTTGATAAACTAATTCTATTAAAACGGTAAGGAAGGTCTCAAAATGGAAAAAGAAACTTGGCGGTTTATAGACTCAGGCAATGCAAATCCTGCATTCAATATGGCGCTTGATGAAGCGCTTTTATATTGGCACAGCGAAGAAAAAATTCCCCCGGTTATCCGTTTTTACGGCTGGAATCCGGCGACACTTTCTGTAGGGTATTTTCAAAATATTAAAAAGGAAATCAATTTTGAAGCCGTACATAAGTATAATCTCGGATTCGTTAGACGCCCGACCGGCGGGAGAGGTGTGCTGCACGATCAGGAATTGACATACAGCGTGATTGTTTCAGAAGAACATCCCGAAATGCCGGCAACGGTCACTGAGGCATACCGGGTCATTTCAGAAGGCATACTCCAAGGCTTTAGAAATCTTGGTCTGGACGCTTATTTTGCCATTCCGAGAACCGACAAAGAAAAAGAAAGCTTAAAAAACCCGCGGTCATCCGTTTGTTTTGACGCGCCCTCATGGTATGAGCTAGTGGTTGAGGGACGCAAGGTGGCGGGAAGCGCGCAAACGAGACAAAAAGGCGTGATTCTTCAGCACGGCTCCATTCTGCTCGACTTGGATGAGGACAAGCTGTTTGATTTGTTCTTGTATCCAAGTGAAAGAGTCAGAGAGCGGATGCAGCGCAATTTCAAAAATAAAGCGGTTGCCATTAATGAACTCACTGAAAAACAGGTAACGATGGATGAGGCCCGTAAAGCCTTTAAAGAAGGGTTTGAAACAGGCCTTAACATTCATTTGGAGCCATACGAACTATCTCAGGAAGAGCTTGATTTTGTACATCACTTGGCAGAAACAAAATACGCTTCAGATGAATGGAATTACAAGCGGTAAACAGGGCTTTTGACCCGCGGAGCATCCTTGTTTTTTCAAGTTCATTAGTGTAAACTTGTAATGGTTTATAAAGTTAAGGTGCTTTTTGGGAGGGTTTCGATGACAACACCAAGTATGGAAGATTATATTGAACAGATTTATATGCTGATTGAAGAAAAAGGATATGCACGGGTTTCCGATATTGCGGAAGCATTGGCAGTCCATCCCTCCTCTGTAACGAAAATGGTTCAAAAACTAGATAAAGACGAATATTTAATTTATGAAAAATATCGCGGTCTCGTGTTAACGTCTAAAGGGAAAAAAATAGGCAAACGGCTGGTATACAGACATGAATTGCTTGAGCAGTTTTTAAGAATCATTGGTGTTGATGAAGAGAAAATATATAACGATGTCGAAGGAATCGAACATCATTTAAGCTGGAACAGCATTGATCGCATCGGGGATCTTGTTCAATATTTTGAAGAAGATGATGCTCGTAAAAAAGATCTAAAATCAATCCAAAAGAAAACAGAACATCATAATCAGTAAAAAGGCGGTCTCGAAGGAGGCCGTCTTTTTTGATTCGCTACGCCGCGCGTCATTCGATGGTCTATTTCTTCGCATGTTTTCTTAAAATGGTAATAAACGATTGGATGGAGGGGGAGGGGAATGAGATGTATATTGACGGTGTATTTTCCGGCGGCGGAGTAAAAGGCATTGCCCTGGCAGGCGCTTATGAAGCGCTTGAGGAAAAAGGCTTCCGCTTTAAACGGCTTGCGGGTACAAGCGCGGGCGCAATTATAGCGGCTTTCATTGCCTCAGGTTACACCAGTAAAGAAATCCACGCTTTAATTGAAGAAGTGGACGGAGAGAAATTGCTGGACCAGCGGTACTCATTTCTCCCCTTGAAAATGCTTCAGTGGGTGTCCATTTACTGGCGTCTTGGCTTATATAAAGGCGATACGATAGAAAAATGGATTGCCGATCTGTTAAGAGCGAAAGGCATAAGGGTTTTCGGTGATTTGCAGAAAGGGTCTCTGCGCCTTATCGCTTCTGATCTGACAAACGGCACCATGATTGTTTTGCCGGACGATTTGGTCCGTTACGGGTTAAATCCCGATATGTTTCCGGTTGCCAGGGCGGTAAGAATGAGCTGCAGCATTCCGTATTTCTTTGAACCGATAAAATTAAAAACGGACACAGACACCGCCACGGTTGTTGACGGAGGGGTGTTAAGTAATTTTCCCATTTGGCTGTTTTCAAAGGAAAGAAAACGCCCTGTTATCGGTGTGACGCTTGCACCGCGGGAAAGGGAGCGTCCGAGAAAAAATATCCGCAACGCATTCGAACTGTTCGGCGCCCTGTTTGAAACGATGAAGGATGCACATGACGCAAGGCACATTGCGTCACGCTATGAACAAAACATCATTTTTCTCCCGGTTGATGACGTCATGGCGACCGATTTTCATTTAACACAACAAAAAAAACTAGCCCTGATTGAGCTAGGTAAAAGACAGACAGAGCTGTTTTTAAAACAGTGGACCTATTAAAAAAGCGCTCTGTTTTTCTTTTTATTTTTTTTCCCTTCTATAACAGTCAGCTGAGTCTGGCTTTTTTTCTTGAGAATCATCGGCTTAGGCTTGCTGGCGCTCGGAACGCTTCGCAGGTGGCTGACACGTCCCTTATGTCCGGCGCGGTGCTTTGCTTTTTGTTCTTTCATCCGGCGCCGGGATTGTTTCGCCGCTTTTTTGAAGGCTGCTCCTTCGCTGCCCGCATTTCGATTCATTACATATTTCACAAAAAAATAAATAATGATACCTGCCACGATGACGGTTACCGCCATTTTTGCCATTTCTCCGGGATTGGTTACCAGTACATAGAGGAAACCGAACGCTCCCAGCGCAATTAATACAGCAATAATAGGTTGTACACGATGATTCATAACTGTCCACCTCCGAAAGTAATAGCAGGGCAACGGATATTAGATGACGTTGTGAGAAGGCTTCTGATTTTGTGCAGACATTTCTTCGAGTCTGAGAAGCTCGTTAAAGCTTTCGATTGCAACTTCAACCTGGTCATCCTTAGGCTCTTTTGTTGTTAACAGCTGAAGCCAGAGCCCCGGGTACCCAAGGAATTTCAGTCCGGGAATATCACGCACTTTGTTTGTCAGCTGCAGAACTTCAAAAGATATGCCGAGTACGACCGGTATCAGCGCGACACGATCTATAACACGCAGCCAAAGCGGATCTGTCGGAACGAGCAAATAGACAAACATGCCGACAATAATCGTAAATAAAATAAAGCTTGATCCGCAGCGGTAATGAAGCCGAGATTGGTTTTGAACATTCTCTACTGTAATTGGCAAATTCTGTTCATAACAGTTTATGACTTTATGTTCGGCTCCATGATATTGAAACACTCTTTTAATGAGTGGTGTCATGGATAAAAAATAAATGTAACCGAGCAGCAAAATCAACTTAAAGAGGCTTTCAACCGCGATTTGCGCTGTGTCCGATGAAAAAACCGGCCTTGTCAGTTCAGCTAAGAAAACAGGAACCAATGTAAATACAAATTTACTGAACAAAAATGATAAGACGCCGATAACCGCGAGGCTGAGATACATAGACAGCCCGGAGGATTTTTTTTCTTCCTGCTCAAGTGTCTCGTCTTCAGATGGATCAAGCCCGTAACGTTCGCTAGAAAAATTCAAATGCTTGGTGCCGTTTGCGCTCGCTTCAATAATGGCCGCGATCCCTCGTAAAAACGGAATCTTTTTCACGATGTTCAGTTTCGGGTTGCGTTTGCGGGGAAGCTTAAAGAAGTCAATGCTTCCGTCCGTTCTTCTGATTGCTGTAACGTAATGATGCTTTCCGCCAAACATAACGCCTTCCACAACTGCCTGCCCGCCGTAAGCGGGCGGAATTTTATGTTTTGACATATTATCAACCTGCCTATTTCTTTAGGATTGCTAACCATTTCCTTTCACTCTATTGTACAGGAAACAGCGCTAAACCTCTAGATTGACAGGCTGAAAAATTGTCTAGCCTTGCTTTATCTACATGCATTATACCCGTTAATTTCAAATTTTACTCGCAGCTGTCAAAAAGTGTGAGCTTTTTTATTGACATTTCATTTTTTGGGCACACTTTAACTGGAGGTGCCATGATGACAAGCGAAAAAAAGACAGAACAAAATGAACAATCGAATGAGAAGCAGGGACCGCCTGTTCCGATGGCCAGCAGGGTGGCGGCAACAGGTTTTTTCGGAGGCGCATTATGGAGTTTCATCGCTTATATTGCGTATTTGTTTCATTTTTCCGAAGTCAGTCCGAATATGATTTTGCAGCCGTTTGTACTCGGAGAGTGGAAAAAACATGGACTGGGGACAGTAATCAGCATTATTTTAATCGGAATTCTTTCAATCGGCGCAGCATTCCTATATTTTCTTCTATTGAAACGATTAAAAACAATGTGGCCGGGTATTTTATATGGCTTTCTGCTTTGGATGCTCGTGTTTTTTGTTTTTAATCCCATTTTTCCTGATGTGCGTGCGGTGACAGCACTGAAAGCAGATACAGTTATTACGACCATTTGCATTTATTTGCTTTACGGGCTGTTTGTCGGTTATTCCATCTCATTTGAATACAATGAGCTGAATTCGGAGAAGCTGGCACGTGCGCTAGGAACAGCGCATAGAGAATAGTGTATTATCCTTTTCCAGTATGATAAAATGTTCACGAGAAGTGGACATTTTTTTACATGAGAAACCCTCACGAAAAGGAGAGATTCATGTGCCTCATTTTTTGATTTTGAACGGGCCGAATGTCAATCGGCTGGGGAAGCGTGAGCCGGAGGTATTCGGCCGCCAGACACTGACCGACATAGAAACAGATCTTTTTCAATTTGCTGAAGCCTTACATATCCAGCTCACTTTCTTCCAGTCTAATCACGAAGGTGATTTGATTGATGCCATTCATGAGGCAGCGGAGCAATACGACGGCATTGTTCTGAACCCCGGAGCGCTGAGCCATTACAGCTACGCAATCAGGGATGCTGTTTCGAGCATCGGCCTTCCTGTGGTTGAGGTGCATTTATCAAACTTATATGCCAGGGAGGAATTCAGACATCAGTCGGTTATCGCTCCGGTTGCGAAAGGTCAGATTGTCGGACTTGGAGCTGAAGGCTACAAGCTTGCGATTCGCTACTTATTAAGCCAGCAAGGGGGAGAATCAAGATGAAGCTAGAGAAATTAAGAGACCAGTTTGGACAGCTGGGGATTGACGGAATGCTGATTACAAGCAGCACGAATGTACGCTATATGACAGGATTTACCGGTTCAGCGGGCCTGGCTGTTATATCAGGTGACAGGGCGGCGTTTATTACGGATTTTCGTTATACAGAGCAGTCGAAGGTTCAGGTAAAGGGCTTTGAAATCATTGAGCATGGCGGAAGCCTGATTCAGACCACCGCCGACACGATTGAAGCGTTCGGCATTAAACGCCTCGGCTTTGAGCAAAACAGCATGACATACGGCACATATGCGTCGTACAGCGCGGTTATCAGCGAGGCTGAATTAGTGCCTGTGGCTGAATCCGTGGAAAAGTTGCGCTTGATTAAGTCTAATGAAGAGATTAAGATATTAGAGGAAGCTGCGAAGATTGCAGATGATGCCTTCAAACATATCTTGACGTTTATGAAACCCGGCATTTCTGAAATCGCTGTTGCCAATGAGCTGGAGTTTTATATGAGAAGCCAGGGAGCTGACAGCTCTTCTTTTGATATGATTGTCGCCTCGGGCCTTCGGTCAAGCCTTCCGCATGGTGTGGCCAGTGACAAACTGATTGAAAGCGGAGATCTAGTTACACTTGATTTTGGCGCTTATTATAAAGGATATTGTTCTGATATTACCCGTACGGTCGCTGTAGGTGAGCCAAGTGACCAATTGAAGGAGATTTATCAGGTCGTATTTGATGCTCAGGCATTAGGCGTCGCACATATTAAGCCGGGAATGACAGGAAAAGAAGCTGACGCCCTCACAAGAGATCACATTGCGGCAAAAGGCTACGGTGAATATTTTGGCCATTCAACCGGACACGGGCTCGGCATGGAGGTTCATGAATCGCCGGGATTGTCCGTCAGATCTTCAGCTATCCTTGAACCGGGCATGGTGGTGACAGTGGAGCCGGGCATTTACATACCAGAAACAGGCGGTGTCCGCATAGAAGATGACATCGTGATTACAGAAAACGGCAACCGGACAATCACCCATTCCCCAAAAGAACTTATTATTTTGTGATTGGAATATAGGAGGACATTAAACATGATTTCAGTTAACGATTTCCGTACAGGATTAACAATCGAAGTAGACGGCGGCATTTGGCGCGTCGTTGACTTCCAGCATGTAAAACCTGGTAAAGGCGCGGCGTTTGTCCGTTCTAAACTCCGCAATCTTCGAACTGGCGCGATTCAGGAAAAAACATTCCGCGCTGGTGAAAAAGTAGCGAAAGCGCAAATCGAAACAAAAACAATGCAATATCTATATGCAAACGGAGATCAGCACGTATTTATGGATACTTCTTCTTATGAGCAGCTTGAACTAAGCGAGACTCAAATCGAAGAGGAATTAAAATACCTGCTTGAAAACATGTCTGTGCATATCATGATGTACCAAGAAGAAACGCTCGGTATCGAACTTCCAAACACAGTTGAACTGAAAGTTGTTGAAACTGAACCCGGCATTAAAGGTGATACAGCATCTGGCGGTACAAAACCTGCGAAAACCGAAACCGGCCTTATTGTAAACGTGCCGTTCTTTGTAAATGAAGGCGACAAACTTGTTGTCAATACATCTGACGGCTCATACGTTTCAAGAGCATAGAAAGAAAAGAGAAGTCTGTTCCCAAATGGGAGCAGGCTTTTTTTGTGCCTATAAAGAGAATCTTTCTTTTATACGAAAATGACAAGACTACTTCCGCAAGCTAGAGCATATCATATAAAAAAATGGGAGGTTGGGAGAGTGCTATGAAATTTTTGCTTGGAAATATCAATTCTACTGTTTTAACAATGGCCGGATTGCGCGTTTTATCCTCTATGATTGAGCTGACGGCAGCGATTATCATGCTTGTGACAAATGATGTCCGGAAGGCGGTTGTGGTTAACAGCATTCTCGCTATTGTCGGTCCGCTGATTTTTATCATCACCATGACTGTCGGAATCTATCAAATTGCCGGGCAGCTGTCGTATGCAAAGCTGATTCTGATTTTTACGGGTGTTGTTTTGATTTTGGCGGGTGTTCATAAATAAAGAGAGGCTTGTCATAAAGTCTGCCTCACATCATACATTTTAAAGAAGCCAATCGGTAGAAAGGAGGAGGCTCTGTTTGAATGAAATCGCTGAGGTTCTCCCTGAATCCATGAAAAACGCCCTTTCTGAAATACCGGAACATCAATGGCTTGAAATCGAAGAAGTCAGAATTCGGGTCAACCGCCCTGTTGAATTAATTCGAAAAGGACAACCTGTTTTTTTGTCCTATGCGGGCACGGCCGAGGATGCCCATCTGATTCTCAGCCGGCTCAGCAACTATAGTATGTATACGCTCGAAGAAGAGCTGAAGAAAGGGTATGTCACGATCAGAGGCGGCCACAGAGTCGGGCTGGCAGGCAGAGTCATTACGGAAAACGGAGGTGTGAAAGGCCTCCGTGACATCGCATCTTTTAATATACGAATTGCCCGGCAAAAACTGGGGATTGCGGAGCCGCTGCTTCCATACTTATATCAAGACAGTTGGTTGAATACGCTGATTATCGGTCCGCCGCAAACTGGAAAAACAACACTTCTCCGAGATCTTGCGAGACTCTCGAGCACCGGCAAAAAACGCATGTCGCCCGTAAAGACAGGAATCGTCGATGAACGGTCAGAAATTGCCGGATGCCTGCGCGGCATTCCCCAGCATCAATTCGGGCAGAGGATTGACGTGTTAGACGCCTGTCCAAAGGCTGAGGGCCTGATGATGATGATTCGGTCTATGAGCCCTGAGGTGATCATTGTCGATGAAATCGGGCGTATGGAAGATACAGACGCACTTCTTGAAGCGCTGCATGCAGGTGTTTCAGTCATCGTATCGGCGCATGGCTGGAGCATATCTGATCTGATGAAACGGCCTTCATTAAAGCGATTGTGGGAAGAAAGAGCCTTTGACCGCTATTTGGAATTATCGAGAGCGAAGGGACCGGGCACAATAAGCCGCATTTATGACAAAGATGGAAATGTGCTGTCTGGGACGATGGGCGTGAAGACATGCTGAAGCTGCTGGGTGCTGTATTCATTGTGGTGGCGACAACATGGACAGGTTTTGAGATCGCGAAAGTTTATATGGAACGGCCGCGGCAAATCCGCCAGCTGCGTGCGGCGCTCCAATCCCTCGAGGCTGAAATCATGTACGGCCATACACCGCTTCATATCGCTTCACAGCAGATTGCCAAGCAGCTGGCACAGCCTGTTTCGGCTCTTTTTACCACATTCAGTAATCAGCTGGACAAGGGCAGCGATTCCGCGAAAACCGCGTGGGAGCAAAGCTTAAAGAAGGTGTGGGACACCATGTCTTTGAAAAAAAGCGAATATGAAGTGCTGAAGCAATTTGGCGAGACGCTCGGGATTCATGACCGAATTTCGCAGCAAAAGCACATCAAGCTGGCGCTTACACACTTGGAAGCCTCGGAAGCGGATGCTGAGCAGGCACAGGCGAAAAATGAAAAGATGATAAAAAGTTTAGGCTTTTTAGCGGGCTTGTTACTCATTCTTCTATTGATGTAAACGTGAGGGGAGCAAAAATAAAATGGGAGTAGACGTGAACGTGATATTTCAAATCGCCGGAGTGGGAATCGTGGTGGCTTTTTTACACACGATTTTGGATCAGATGGGCAAAAAAGAATACGCCCAGTGGGTGACGCTGTTAGGTTTTATCTATATTTTATTTATGGTCGCCACAATTGTAGACGACCTATTTAAAAAGATAAAAGCTGTGTTTTTATTCCAAGGATAGGGGGGCTTGCAGATTGACATTGTTCAAATTGTAGGTTTAGGGCTGATCGCCACCTTCCTTTCTTTAATTGTTAAAGAACAAAAGCCGACTTTTGCGTTTTTAATCGTCGTGTTTGCAGGCTGTGCCATTTTTCTTTATTTGGTAGACCAAATCTACGACATTATTCGAATGATAGAAAAAATAGCAATTAACGCAAACGTCAACATGGTCTATGTTGAAACCATTTTAAAGATTATCGGAATCGCCTATATCGCTGAATTCGGGGCGCAGCTTACAAAAGATGCCGGTCAAGGGGCCATCGCCTCGAAAATAGAATTGGCGGGGAAAATTTTAATTCTTGTTATGGCTGTGCCTATTTTAACAGTCATTATTGAAACGATTCTCGGACTTATACCTTCTATGTCATAACCGAAGGGAGGCGGTAGATTGAAGCGTTTCCACTGGGCTTTAGTTCTGGCCGTGCTGATCATAGCAGGCCGTGCAGAATTGGTACAAGCAGCCGGTGATGCCGAACAAGCGGATGAACATGCTGAAACGGCTGAGCAATTAGCGGAAAGGACAGCGGCCTCGCTTGAAACAGACAAGATCGGTGAATTTTGGAATGACATTATGACAGAATATGGCGGACTGCTGCCGGAAAGCCAAAAAGGCAGCTTAATTGATTTTATCAATGGCGATAAATCATTTTCACCGCAAGAATGGCTGAAAGCTCTCTTTTCTTATTTGTTTCATGAAGTGCTAGCCAACGGCAAGCTGCTGGGCACATTAATTTTACTCACCATTTTTTGCGTCATCCTGCAGCTTCTGCAAAATGCGTTTCAGAAAAGCACCGTCAGCAAGGTCGCCTATTCAATTGTGTATATGGTGTTGATTATTCTTGCGCTGAACAGTTTTCATGTGGCAATCAATTATGCGACGGAGGCCATTCAGACGATGACCAGCTTTATATTGGCGCTCATTCCGCTCCTCTTGGCGCTTTTGGCTTCCTCAGGCGGAGCTGTATCTGCAGCCTTCTTTCATCCTGTTATCCTCTTTCTGATGAATACGAGCGGTCTATTAATTCAGAATATCGTCATGCCGCTGATTTTCTTATCAGCGATTCTAAGCATTGTCAGCACTATGACTGAACAATACAAAGTAACGCAGCTGGCCAACCTGCTCAGGAATATCGCCATCGGAGCACTGGCCGTGTTTCTCACCATCTTTCTCGGCGTTATTTCTGTTCAGGGAGCCTCAGCTGCAGTGACAGACGGCATTACGCTCAGAACGGCTAAATTTATAACCGGAAACTTTATTCCCGTTCTTGGCCGAATGTTTACAGACGCGACAGATACAGTGATCAGCGCTTCCTTATTGCTGAAAAATACCGTAGGGATTCTCGGTGTTGCTATTTTGATCTGTATCGCGGCCTTTCCGGCAATCAAAGTGCTTTCCCTCGCTTTTATTTATAAGCTGGCAGCCGCGATTCTTCAGCCGCTTGGAGGCGGACCCGTCATTACTTGCCTCGATGTCATCAGCAAAAGCGTCATTTATATTTTTGCAGCTCTCGCCATTGTGTCCCTCATGTTTTTTTTAAGCCTTACCGTCATCATCACAGCCGGAAACCTCACGATGATGATGAAATAAAGGAGGCTGGCGGATGAGTTTTCTAACTGAATGGCTTACCACCATCGTATTGTTTATCCTATTTGCAATTGTGATTGATATGCTGCTGCCGAGCTCCAGCATGCAAAAGTACGCAAAAATGGTGGTCAGCCTGCTCTTGATTGTCGTCATGCTTACACCGATTTTCAAGCTTTTCAACACAGATCCTGAAGTCATCTTTGAATACCTCACAAAAAACAGGCAGTCAGAGTCTGCCGACATAAAAAATCAAATCAATTCAAAAAAAATAGAAATACAAGCTTCCCAGCGTGCATATATTTTAGAAGAAATGGCTGTCCAACTAAAAAAGAAAGCGGAGGAGAGATTCAGTCATGATGAATACAAAGTAGACCACATCAAACTTACGGCAGGAGAAAAGGTAGATTCAGAAGAGGATATTAAAACAATCAGCGTGTATATGGCCCCGTCTTCTGAAAACACGGTCCAAACGGTCGCGCCGGTTCGCATTGACACAGATCATGCGTACGCAACGAAAGAAGCAGCCGAACAAAAAGAAGCAAAACAGATCCAGTCACAGCTTGCGGACATTTGGGAGATCGAAAGTGAGAAAATTACGGTTCAAATGGAAGGCGGGGAGAGTGTCGGCAATGAATAAAAACGGATTATGGAATGTATTGAAAAAGCAGTTTCTTCCGGGGCAAACGAAGCACGGCGAAAAGCCGAAGCTGACCAAATATCATTACTTTCTGTTCGTTTTTGTTCTCGGAGTTTCCTTCATGCTCGTCAGCCATCTGTTTTCATCGCCGGAGAAAACGGAAAACGCCAAACCGATTACGGCGGTATCATCACAGGATACTGCAGCCGGCAAAGGGAAAACAGCCGAAGTGTTTAAAGCCTCAAAATCTGATGAACCTAAAAACTCGATCGATGATTATGAAAAAGAATACGAAAACCAGCTGAAAGAAATTCTTGAAACGATCATAGGTGTAGACGATGTCTCGGTTGTCGTGAATGTTGATGCAACGTCGCTGAAAGTATATGAAAAAAACAAATCAAACAAAAATACAACCACTGAAGAAACAGACAAAGAGGGCGGGACAAGAAGCGTCACAGACCAGACATCGGAAGAAGAAATTGTGATGATCAAAAACGGCGATAAAGAAACACCCGTCGTCGTCCAAACGAAAAAACCTGATATACGCGGTGTACTCGTTGTTGCTCAAGGAGTGGACAACGTTCAAATAAAACAAACGATTATTGAAGCGGTGACACGGGTCCTGGATGTTCCAAGCCACCGGGTTGCGGTTGCCCCTAAAAAAATAAAGGAGGATTCATAAATGCTCAAAAAACAAACCGTTTGGCTATTAACAATGCTCAGTCTTGTCGTGGTGTTAAGCGTCTACTATATCATGTCTCCGGAAAGCAAAAATGCCGTGCAAATGAAAAGTGAAAAAAATGCGTCTGACTCAGGAGAGGTCGCAACTGAAAAAGCGCCTGCCAAGCAAGACACGAAGGAAAAAAGCGGTCCGGAAACTGAAACAGAAACGGAAAAAGAAGATGGAACAAAGGGCACGAAAGATTCATCAGCAGACAAGGAAACATCCGCTGAAGCCAGTGAAAAAGGAACTGTTGTAACAGAAACAGCCGATGATGATTTGTTTACAACATACCGTCTAGATTTAGAAGATACCAGAAGCAAAGAAAGAGAAGAGCTGAATGCCATAGTGTCAAGCGATGATGCGACAGCAAAGGAAAAGAGCGAAGCATATGATAAAATGACGGCTCTCAGTGAAGTGGAAGGAACAGAAAAACAGCTGGAAACCCTTATTAAAACACAAGGCTACAAAGACGCGCTCGTCAATGCTGAAGGAGACAAAATCAACATTACAGTCAAATCAGACAAACATTCTAAATCTAAGGCGACAGCCATCATAGACCTTGTGGCAAAAGAAATTAAAACAATGAAAGACGTCGCTGTCACATTTGAGCCATCCAAGTAAATAAGAGGAAAAATACGCCCGCTTAAGCAGCGGGCTTTTTGTGTGCCAATCATATTAGAGTTGAATTCAAAAGTCCGCTCCTGTAAGATAAACATAGTATGTACTTTTAGTAGTAACCTATAAAAAAAGACATTTTATACATAGGAGTGCGATTGAATGTTAAATATTAAAGAAATCCACGAGCTGATTAAAGCAATTGACGAGTCTGCAATTGATGAATTCGTATATGAAAATGAAGGTGTATCCTTAAAACTGAAAAAACATGAAGCAGGCACTGTTCAAGTGATGCAGCAAGCGCCGGCAGCACCAGTACAGGCACAGGCTCCACAGGCAGTTCAGCCGCAAGCGCAGCAAGCAGCGTCGGCACCTGCCCAAGAAGCACCGAAGCAAGATGAGAATCTGCATAAAATCACTTCACCTATGGTAGGAACGTTTTATGCGTCTTCATCACCTGAAGCTGGCCCATATGTAACAGCCGGTTCAAAAGTAAATGAAAACACAGTTGTCTGCATTGTAGAAGCGATGAAGCTTTTCAACGAAATTGAAGCGGAAGTAAAAGGTGAAATCGTTGAAGTGTTAGTAGAAAACGGCCAGCTGGTCGAATACGGACAACCTCTATTTCTTGTGAAAGCAGAGTAAGGAGACTTAACATGATTAAAAAGCTATTGATCGCCAACAGAGGAGAAATTGCTGTCAGAATCATAAGAGCCTGCAAAGAGCTCGGAGTTGAGACTGTCGCTGTTTATTCAGAAGCTGATAAAGATGCCCTTCATGTTCAAATGGCTGATGAAGCTTTTTGTATCGGACCGAAAGCATCAAAAGACAGCTATTTAAATGTTACAAATATTGTGAGTGTTGCGAAGCTGACAGGAACGGATGCTATTCATCCGGGATATGGATTTTTAGCTGAAAATGCAGATTTCGCGGAATTATGTGAAGAAGTTAACGTCACATTTGTCGGCCCGAGCGCTGACGCCATTTCAAAAATGGGAACAAAAGACGTTGCGAGGGAAACGATGAAACAGGCCGGCGTGCCGATCGTGCCGGGTTCGCAAGGAATTATAGAAAATGTGGAAGAAGCGGTTTCACTTGCTAATGAAATTGGGTATCCTGTAATTATAAAAGCCACCGCAGGCGGAGGCGGAAAAGGAATCAGGGTTGCCCGCACCGAAGAGGAACTGATCAAAGGCATTAAGATTACACAGCAGGAAGCTGCAACAGCATTCGGAAATCCAGGTGTTTACATCGAAAAATACATAGAAGATTTTCGTCACGTTGAGATCCAAGTGCTTGCCGATAACCACGGAAATACCATCCATTTAGGTGAACGCGACTGCTCGATTCAAAGACGCCTGCAAAAGCTTTTGGAAGAAACACCATCTCCGGCGCTTGATTCAGAAATCAGGGAGCAGATGGGAGATGCAGCGGTTAAGGCTGCAAAAGCAGTTGGCTATTCAGGCGCCGGAACAGTTGAATTTATTTATGATTACAACGAACAGCGCTACTACTTTATGGAAATGAACACGAGAATCCAGGTGGAGCACCCAGTCACGGAAATGGTGACGGGAACAGACCTGATTAAGGAACAAATCAAAGTGGCATCAGGAATGGAACTGAGCCTTAACCAAGAAGATGTCGAATTCCAAGGCTGGGCGATCGAATGCCGAATCAACGCAGAAAATCCAAGTAAAAATTTCATGCCGTCTCCTGGTGAAATTAAAATGTACCTGCCTCCGGGCGGTCTTGGTGTCCGTGTAGATTCAGCTGCTTACCCGGGCTATTCCATCCCTCCGTACTATGACAGCATGATTGCAAAAGTGATCACATACGGAAAAACGAGAGATGAAGCGATTGCCCGCATGAAGCGCGCATTAAGCGAATTCGTCATTGAAGGCATTGAGACAACAATCCCATTCCACTTAAAACTGCTTGAACATGAAACATTTGTTGGCGGAGAGTTTAATACGAAATTTTTAGAAACATATGATGTAATGGGCTCATAATTTTTACGGAGGTGAATTGAATGAAAGACAACAGCTTGCTTAAAATGAATCAAGAAGATACGCATTTAGGTAAGGTTGAGATTGCACCGGAAGTCATCGAGGTCATTGCCGGCATAGCAGCTTCAGAAGTTGACGGTGTTGCCGAAATGCGCGGAAACTTTGCGACAGGTGTCGTCGAACGCTTCGGTAAAGTAAATCATGGCAAAGGTGTCAAAGTCGACCTGGCGGATGACGGCATTACGATCGATGTATACTGCGTCGTTACATTTGGCGTTTCGATTCCGAAAGTTGCAGCGTCCGTTCAGGAAAACATTCGTCAAACCTTATTAAATATGACGTCTCTTTCGATTAACGAGATCAATATTCATATCGTCGGCATTCAATTTGACACAAAAGCCCAGGAAGTCCAAATCGACGAAGAAATGTAAATGGCTTAACAAGAAACCAAGGGGAGGGCGGCCCTTTGGTTTTTTTACACGTTACCCTTTATTTCAAAGCATGAAGAAAGCCGGCTCAAGGCAGCCGAGTTTCTTCATGATCGTGAAATCCGAATGATCATATCAAGGTGTGTGAAAATATTCGGTAATAGGGTGAAAAAACCTTGATTTCAATATGCGGATACGAAAAAAATATGTTATGATCTCTTTATGGCTTAACGACAAGCGGATAAAGAGGATCAAAGGAGAAAGAAAATGAAAAGAAGAACAGCAAGAGAAAAAGCTTTGCAGGCACTATTTCAAATTGATGTCAGCGATATTGCAGTGAATGAAGCCATAGAACACGCATTGGATGAAGAAAAAACAGATCCTTTCTTTGAACAGCTTGTACACGGGGTATTGGAACACCAAGTCCAGCTTGATGAAATGATTTCCAATCATCTGGTGAATTGGAAGCTCGATCGGATTGCCAATGTTGACCGCGCGATTTTGCGTCTGGGAGCATACGAAATGGCGTATGCCGAAGACATTCCGGTGAATGTCTCTATGAACGAAGCGATTGAGCTGGCAAAACGGTTTGGTGATGACAAAGCGACAAAGTTTGTAAACGGGGTTCTTTCTAACATTAAATCTGATATTGAACAATCATAGGAGGAAAGAAAATGACTGCAACAATCATCGACGGAAAAGAAACGGCTAGAGAAAAACGCGAACAATTGGCAAAAGAGGTAGAAGAGCTTAAAAAGCAAGGCGTCACTCCCGGGCTCGCGGTTATTTTGATTGGAGATGATCCTGCTTCTCACTCTTACGTGCGAGGAAAGAAAAAAGCGGCTGAAACTATGGGAATAAATTTCAAGCTTGATCAATTCGACAGCAGTCTAACAGAAACGGAACTGCTTTCCATTATCGATCAATACAATCAAGCCCCTGAGTTTCACGGCATCCTCGTTCAGCTCCCGCTTCCAGACCATATTTCTGAAAAAGCGGTGATCGAACGTATCTCTCCTGATAAAGATGTAGACGGTTTTCATCCGTTAAACGTAGGGAAAATGCTGCTTGGCGAAGATACGTTTCTTCCTTGCACGCCTCACGGAATTGTTGAGCTTTTGAAGAAAACCAATATCGACCTTTCCGGTAAAGAGGTTGTTGTAGTCGGCCGAAGCAATATTGTCGGCAAACCTGTCGGCCAGCTTTTATTAAATGAGAACGCGACGGTTACTTACTGTCATTCAAGAACAGAAAATATGACCGAACATACGAAAAAAGCGGACATCCTGGTGGTGGCAGTCGGCAGAGCTAATTTCATCAATGCAGACCAGATCAAAGAGGGCGCTGTTGTGATTGACGTCGGCGTTAACCGTCTGGAAAGTGGAAAGCTTTGCGGAGACGTTGAATTTGAAGGAGCAAAGGAAAAAGCGTCCTTCATCACGCCAGTCCCTGGCGGAGTTGGTCCGATGACTATCACAATGCTTGCGCATAATACTGTTAAATCTGCGAAACGTACGTTATCATAGATAATTGGAGATGTTCACAGGCGGGAGATTTTGCCCGCCGTGAATATGAGCACGATACCCGCTTCTTCAGGCTCCTACAGCCAGGGCGGGTTTTCTTTAGTTATGGTGCAGGAATGCTTATGAGAGGAGTTTGAGACATGGGTGAAACAGCGTATGTTACCGTCTCAGCGCTGACAAAGTATATAAAACGAAAATTCGATGTAGATCCTCACCTTGAAAATATTTGGATTAAAGGCGAATTATCGAATGTAAAAATACATACAAGAGGCCACATTTATTTCACATTGAAAGACGAAAACGCCAGAATGCAGTCGGTGATGTTCGCAAGACAGAGCGAGCGTCTGCCTTTTAAACCTGAAAACGGCATGAAGGTGCTGGTCAGAGGCGGAATTTCCGTATATGAACCGAGCGGAAACTACCAATTATATGCTAAAGAAATGCAGCCTGACGGGGTCGGAGCGCTTTATTTAGCATACGAAGAGTTAAAAAAGAAGCTTGCCGGAGAAGGTTTATTTGACGACCGCTATAAAAAACAAATCCCCGCATTTCCAGCCACAATCGGGGTTGTGACATCTCCAACGGGTGCCGCTGTCAGAGACGTCATTACAACTCTAAAAAGAAGATATCCCCTTGTAAAAGTCATTGTTCTTCCAGCGCTCGTACAAGGCGAAAATGCGAGCAGATCCATCGTTACGCGCATTGAAGAGGCAAATGAAAAAGAGGTTTGCGACGTATTAATTGTTGGGAGAGGCGGCGGTTCGATAGAAGAACTGTGGGCATTTAATGAAGAAATTGTAGCACGCGCGATCTTTGCTTCTAACATTCCGGTTATATCGGCAGTCGGGCATGAAACGGACTTTACGATCAGTGATTTTGTCGCTGATATCAGAGCCGCGACGCCGACAGGAGCAGCTGAGATTGCCGTACCGCATACAACTGATTTAATCGAACGGACAAAAACAGCGGAAGTTAGAATGACAAGAGCAATGCAACAGCATCTCGGCCAGAAAAAAGAACGGATTCAAACGCTGCAATCCTCGTATGCCTTTCGTTTTCCAAAGCGGTTGTATGCGCAAAAAGAGCAGCAGTTTGACCTTGCCTATCAGCAGTTTCAATCACAGTTAACCGCTCTTTTAGATCGAAAAAGCAGACAGCTGGAACGTGAAACGTACAGATTAGAAGCGCTGCACCCTCATGAACAGCTGAAGCAAGCGAGAACACGATATGAGGAACAGACAAATCAGCTGAGAAAAAATATGGCTATCCAAATGAAACAGCTGCATTCCCAATTTCAGACGGTTCTTGGCAAGCTGAATGCGTTGAGTCCTCTTCAAGTGATGGAAAGAGGATACAGCTTGGCTTATAAAGAAGACGAACTCATAAAAAGTGTCAGTCAGATAGCAGAGAAGGACCAGCTTGAAGTCAAGCTGAAGGATGGCGTGCTGACCTGTGAAGTATTAGAAAAGAGAGGGGAAGAAAAATGACAGACGTGAAAAAAAATGAAAACATGACATTTGAAGAAGCGATGAAAGGGCTTGAGAGCATTGTGTCAAAGCTTGAAGAGGGCGATGTGCCTTTAGAGCAAGCGATTAACTATTTCCAAGAAGGCATGGCTCTTTCAAAAATGTGCCACGAAAAGCTGCAAAAAGTCGAAAAACAAATGGACTTCATTTTAAAAGAAGACGGCGAACTGGCACCTTTTAGTGTTCAGGAGGAAGACGAAGGTGACAAATAAATTAACGGCTTTTCTGGCGGAGCGGAAAAAAACGATTGAAAATCAGCTTTCTGTCTATACAGAAAAGCTCGATATGCCGGACTCATTAAAAAAGTCTATGCTGTATTCCCTTGAGGCTGGCGGAAAGCGGCTGCGTCCTCTCATTGTACTGGCCGTTTTAAACGCATATGGGAAAAGTGAAAAGGACGGCATTCCGGTGGGTTGTGCTGTCGAAATGATTCACACGTATTCGTTAATTCACGATGACCTTCCTTGTATGGATGATGACGATTTACGCCGCGGGAAGCCGACAAACCATAAAGTGTTCGGTGAAGCGACAGCAGTATTAGCGGGTGACGGGCTGCTCACGGAAAGCTTTAAGCTGATCACCTCCCACATGTCGGACGGGGTGTCAGCAGAAAAGCGCCTTCGGCTTGTGAATGAACTGATTTCAGCGGCAGGTACTGAAGGCATGGTCGGTGGACAAGTAGCTGATATGGAAGCGGAGAACCGCCAGGTCACGCTTGAAGAACTTGAATCCATTCATGAACGGAAAACCGCTAAGCTTCTCGGTTTTTGCGTAACCGCCGGTGCTATTTTGGCGGATGCGCCTGAAGAAGACATTGAAACACTGCGTACCTTCAGCAGCCATATTGGAATTGGTTTTCAAATCAGAGACGATATTTTAGATTTAGAAGGCAGTGAAGAGAAAATCGGCAAACGTGTCGGCTCGGATACAACTAACGACAAATCGACTTACCCGTCCCTTCTGTCACTGGAAGGGGCCAAACATAAATTGGATGTTCACATAAAAGAGGCGAAGCGTTTGATCGGCGGACTCTCTCTTCAAAAAGAGCTTTTATATGAGCTTTGTGATTTAATTGCGGCTAGAGATCACTAAACCGATCCTAATTTGAAGCGGCTGCACGAGATATGGTAAAATGTAAGCAGTTTATATGAAAAATGAAAGAGAAAAGCCCGTTTGTCTTTTTTTATGTCTGAGAACTGGCCATTGTCCAGCTCGGCATGTGGAAGACATGTATCATTGCAGAAATTCATGCTGAAAGTGAGTTGATCCGCTTTGGATCTTTTATCAATACAGGACCCGTCGTTTTTAAAAAACATGTCCATTGATGAATTAGAGAAATTAAGTGATGAAATCCGTCGATTTTTAATTACAACTTTATCCGCTTCCGGCGGCCATATCGGCCCAAACTTAGGTGTCGTAGAGCTTACTGTTGCGCTGCATAAGGAATTTAACAGCCCGAAAGACAAATTTCTGTGGGACGTAGGCCACCAGTCGTATGTCCACAAGCTGCTGACAGGACGCGGAAAAGAATTTGCGACGCTTCGCCAGTACAAAGGGCTTTGCGGATTCCCAAAGCGTAGTGAAAGCGAGCATGATGTTTGGGAAACAGGGCATAGCTCAACCTCTCTGTCAGGTGCGATGGGAATGGCAGCCGCGCGTGATATAAAAGGAACCGATGAATTTATTATTCCGATCATCGGTGACGGTGCACTGACAGGCGGAATGGCGCTCGAAGCGCTGAACCACATCGGTGACGAGAAAAAAGACATGATTGTCATCCTAAATGATAATGAAATGAGTATTGCGCCGAATGTCGGAGCCATTCATTCTATGCTCGGACGGCTGCGCACTGCCGGAAAATACCAGTGGGTGAAAGATGAGCTCGAATACTTGTTTAAAAAGATCCCGGCAGTTGGGGGCAAACTTGCCGCCACGGCGGAACGCGTGAAAGACAGCCTGAAATACATGCTTGTCTCGGGCATGTTTTTTGAAGAGCTTGGTTTTACGTATTTAGGCCCGGTGGACGGACATTCTTATCATGAGTTGATTGAGAATCTTCAATACGCCAAAAAAACGAAAGGCCCTGTTCTCCTGCATGTCATCACGAAAAAAGGGAAGGGGTACAAACCGGCTGAGACCGATACGATCGGAACATGGCACGGTACCGGACCATATAAAATTAATACAGGTGACTTTGTAAAACCGAAAGCCGCAGCACCTTCATGGAGCGGTCTTGTCAGCGGGACTGTGCAGCGAATGGCGCGAGAGGACGGACGCATTGTAGCCATTACGCCGGCTATGCCTGTCGGCTCAAAGCTTGAAGGCTTCGCAAACGAATTCCCTGATCGCATGTTTGACGTAGGAATCGCCGAACAGCATGCGGCAACGATGGCTGCAGCTATGGCAATGCAGGGGATGAAGCCGTTTTTGGCGATTTATTCAACCTTCCTGCAAAGGGCATATGACCAAGTGGTTCATGACATCTGCCGCCAAAACGCCAATGTGTTTATTGGCATTGACCGTGCAGGGCTTGTGGGTGCTGACGGAGAGACACATCAAGGCGTGTTTGATATTGCGTTTATGCGCCACATTCCAAACATGGTCTTAATGATGCCGAAAGATGAAAATGAAGGACAGCATATGGTTCATACAGCACTCAGCTATGACGAAGGCCCGATTGCGATGCGTTTTCCGCGCGGAAACGGACTCGGCGTAAAAATGGATGAACAGCTGAAAACAATTCCGATCGGCACGTGGGAAGTGCTGCGCCCGGGGAACGACGCAGTCATCTTAACATTTGGAACAACAATCGAAATGGCGCTTGAAGCAGCTGAAGAGCTGCAAAAAGAAGGCCTGTCCGTGCGCGTTGTCAATGCGCGTTTTATTAAGCCGATCGATGAAAAGATGATGAAGGATATCTTAAAAGAAGGCTTGCCGATTTTAACGATTGAAGAAGCGGTCTTAGAAGGCGGTTTCGGAAGCTCGATTTTAGAATTCGCTCATGATCAAGGTGAATTCCTTACACCGATTGACAGAATGGGTATCCCGGATCGGTTTATTGAACACGGAAGCGTAACGGCGCTTCTTGAAGAAATTGGACTAACAAAACAGCAGGCGGCAAACCGCATTAGATTACTGATGCCGCCGAAGACACACAAAGGAATTGGATCATGACGTCAAAGAAAGAACGATTAGATGTATTACTAGTAGAAAGAGGGCTGGCGGAAACGCGGGAAAAAGCCAAGAGAGCCATTATGGCGGGGATCGTCTATTCAAACGAAAACCGCTTGGACAAGGCTGGGGAAAAAATTGACCGCGATCTGCCGTTAACAGTCAAAGGAAACCCGCTGAAATATGTGAGCAGAGGCGGTCTAAAGCTTGAAAAAGCGCTGAAGGAGTTTCCCATCTCTGTTAAGGATAAAATCATGATTGATATTGGCTCCTCCACCGGCGGTTTTACGGACTGCGCTCTGCAAAACGGTGCTAAACAGTCATACGCGGTAGATGTAGGCTACAATCAGCTTGCGTGGAAGCTTAGACAGGATGAACGGGTCGTCGTGATGGAACGGACAAACTTCCGTTACGCAACACCGGCAGACTTTACAAAGGGCATGCCGGAGTTTGCTACGATTGACGTGTCCTTTATTTCACTGCGGCTTATCCTGCCTGTCCTCAAAACATTGCTTGTGCCTGGCAGTGACTGCATGGCTCTTGTTAAGCCGCAGTTTGAAGCGGGACGGGAATCCGTCGGCAAAAAAGGGATTGTCAGGGATCCTAAAGTGCATGCTGATGTTCTCAAGCGTATGGTCAGTTTCTCTGCTGCTGAAGGCTATATCTGCAAAGGCCTGTCATTTTCTCCAATCACGGGAGGAGACGGAAATATTGAATTTCTCCTTCATTTGCATTGGCCGGGAGAGGGACAGGAAGGACAGGAGCTGTCAGAACAAGAGATCAATCGCATTGTAGAAGAGGCACATAAGACGTTAAAAGAAAAAAAAGCAGATGTACCGGAATAATAGGGCGCTATTATTCCTTTTTTCTGCATTTATGTACATTTTGCAGAGAAACATATAACATAAAAGAACAGATAAGCTGGAAATAGAGGTGCTTACATGAACAAAGGCCAGAGGCATATTAAAATCAGAGAGATCATTACAAGCAATGAAATCGAAACGCAGGACGAATTGGTTGACATGCTGAAGCAGGATGGATACAAAGTGACGCAAGCCACGGTTTCACGCGATATTAAAGAGCTTCACCTAGTGAAAGTGCCTACGAATAACGGCTCTTACAAATACAGTCTTCCGGCAGACCAGCGTTTCAATCCGCTGTCCAAACTGAAGCGGGCACTGATGGACGCATTTGTGAAAATAGACTCAGCAAGCCATATGATTGTGCTGAAAACGATGCCCGGCAACGCCCAGGCAATCGGGGCGCTGATGGACAATTTGGACTGGGATGAAATAATGGGAACCATTTGCGGAGATGACACGATTTTAATAATTTGCCGGACTCCTGAAGATACAGACGGCGTAAAAAACAGGCTGCTTGAGCTGCTGTAATAGAAAATCTAACAAAGATAAAGAGGTGTAATGCTGTTTGTTAGCTGAACTATCCATTAAAAACTTTGCCATCATTGAGGAACTGACGGTTTCTTTTGAACGCGGACTCACGGTTTTAACAGGAGAAACCGGAGCCGGCAAGTCCATCATCATAGATGCCATTTCTCTTTTAGTCGGAGGCCGCGGCTCATCCGAATTTGTCAGATATGGGGAGACAAAAGCCGAGCTTGAAGGGCTGTTTCTATTGGAGAGCGGCCATCCCGTTTTTGACGTATGCGCTGAGCAGGGAATTGACGTTTCTGACGAAATGATCATCATGAGAAGGGATATCAGCACGAGCGGAAAAAGCGTTTGCCGAGTTAATGGCAAGCTTGTCACGATTGCCTCGCTAAGAGAGATCGGCAGGCTTTTATTAGATATTCATGGGCAGCACGATAACCAGCTGTTAATGGAGGACGAAAATCATCTCCAGCTTTTGGACAAGTTTGCCGGAGCCGAAGCGGAAAGCGCGCTTCAAACGTATCAGGAAGGGTACCAGCGGTATATGAAGTTGCTTAAAAAGCTAAAGCAACTTTCTGAAAGCGAACAGGAAATGGCCCACCGTCTTGATCTCATTCAATTTCAGCTCGAAGAAATCGAATCGGCTAAGCTCGAGCTTAATGAAGATGAGCAGCTTCAGGAAGAGCGCCAGCAAATCTCAAACTTTGAGAAGATATATGAATCGCTGCAAAATGCATATAACGCGCTTCGCAGCGAGCAGGGCGGACTGGACTGGGTCGGAATGGCATCAGCGCAGCTTGAAGATATATCCGATATTAACGAACCGCTGAAAAAACTGTCTGAAAATGTTTCGAACTCCTACTATCTTCTGGAGGACGCTACATTTCAGATGAGAAATATGCTGGATGAACTTGAATATGATCCGGAACGCCTGAACTATATTGAGACGCGCCTTAATGAAATCAAACAGCTGAAACGAAAATACGGTGCAACTGTTGAGGATATCTTGGAATACGCTTCTAAAATTGAAGAAGAGATTGACCAAATTGAAAACAGGGACAGCCATCTTCAAAGCGTGAAGAAGGAGCTTGACTCAGTCGGCAAAGATGTCGCAGTGGAAGCGGAAAATGTTTCAAAAATCCGCAAAGCATGGGCGAAAAAGCTGGCTGATGAGATTCATCGGGAATTAAAAAGCCTCTACATGGAAAAATCAACTTTTGATACGGAATTTAAGATCAGAACAGCACTCCGAAATGAGGAGGCGCCGATTGTAAACGGCCAGCCTGTTCAGATGACTGAACAAGGGATTGATTTGGTGAAGTTTTTAATTTCAACCAATACAGGCGAACCGCTGAAATCCCTTTCGAAAGTCGCTTCCGGAGGAGAGCTGTCACGGGTGATGCTTGCTATTAAAAGCATTTTTTCCTCTCAACAGGATGTGACGTCGATTATATTCGATGAGGTTGATACCGGTGTAAGCGGCAGAGTCGCACAGGCAATCGCTGAGAAGATCCATAAAGTGTCAATAGGATCACAAGTGCTGTGTATTACACACTTGCCTCAGGTGGCTGCCATGGCAGATACGCATCTTTATATTGCGAAGGAGTTAAAAGACGGCAGAACGACAACACATGTCAAGCCGCTGTCTAAGCAGGAAAAGGTAGCGGAAATCGGGCGTATGATTGCAGGAGTCGAAGTAACAGACTTAACGAAACGCCATGCAAAAGAACTTTTAAGACAAGCGGATCAAGTCAAAACAACGGGGTGAGCTGCGCGAAAAGCGCAGCTTATTTTTTTCGCGCACATCCATTCGTTCATCAGTATATCCAATGTTTTTCTTTATATGACAGTTATAAATAAGGCGTCAGAAGGCAAAATTAAATGATGTAGCAGCAAGTCATAAAGAAGGTGTGGGATAGGAGCGAGGAGAGTGAAGTAGTAAATGCCCGATAACATCAGAAAAGCAGTAGGTTTAATTCTCCTTGTTTCGTTATTAAGTGTAGGTTTATGCAAACCGCTAAAAGAGTATTTACTGATTCCAACGCAAATGAGAGTATTTGAAACCCAAACACAAGCGATTGAAACGGGTTTATCGGTAAACGCTCATACACAAAAATCTTCAGAAGCGTTTACAGTAAAGAAAGACCCGCATGAAGTCAAGGTGACAGGCGAAAAATCAGGTGAATCAGAGTTAGTATACGATCTTGCAGGATTTCCAATCAAAAAAACAAAAGTGCAAGTTCTTCCTGATTTAAAAGTCATACCTGGCGGACAATCGATTGGTGTTAAACTTCATTCCGTCGGTGTTCTTGTCGTCGGATTTCATCAAATCAACACTAGTGAAGGCAAAAAATCCCCGGGAGAAACGGCCGGTATTGAATCGGGCGACATCATTATTGAGATGAATGGAAAGAAAATTGAAAAAATGAATGATGTGGCCCCATTTATTCAGAATGCCGGTAAAACCGGCGAATCTTTAGATTTGCTTATTAAACGTGATAAACAGAAAATCAAAACAAAGCTCATTCCGGAAAAAGATGAAGCAGAAGGTAAGTTCAGAATTGGGTTATATATCAGGGATTCTGCCGCTGGGATCGGCACTATGACCTTTTATGAACCGAAGTCAAAAAAATATGGAGCACTTGGCCACGTGATTTCCGACATGGACACAAAGAAACCGATTGTAGTGGAGAATGGAGAAATCGTTAAATCAACTGTAACATCAATTGAAAAAGGGACAGGCGGAAATCCGGGAGAAAAACTGGCGCGATTTTCCTCAGAACGCAAAACGATCGGGGATATTAACAGAAATAGCCCGTTTGGGATTTTCGGCACACTGCATCAGCCGATTCAAAACAAGATTTCAGATCAAGGACTGCCGGTTGCGTTTTCTACTGAAGTCAAAAAAGGTCCGGCTGAAATTTTAACGGTCATTAATGATGACAAGGTAGAAAAATTTGATATTGAAATCGTCAGCACAACCCCGCAAAAATTCCCGGCAACAAAAGGAATGGTCTTGAAAATAACCGATCCGAGGCTATTAAAAGAAACAGGCGGCATCGTTCAGGGAATGAGCGGAAGCCCGATCATCCAAAATGGCAAAGTGATCGGCGCTGTCACCCATGTGTTTGTAAATGACCCGACAAGCGGCTACGGCGTTCATATTGAATGGATGCTGTCAGAAGCGGGAATTGATATTTACGGAAAAGAAAAAGCAAGCTGACTGCCGGGATTTCCGGCAGTTTTTTTGCTTTGATCCCTCTTCACTTCTCAGAATACATACGGTAAAATGTACAAAAGAAGATTTTTCGACAAATTCACGTTTCCTTGTTTGTCAAATTTCATATTTAGTCGAAAAACGGAGAAAAACATAGAAAAACAAAGATATGCCACTAATATTGGTTATTATGATTTTTTTAGAGGGTATATAGCGGTTTTGTCGAATGTAAACATGTAGCAAGGGTGAATCCTGTTAACTACATTTGGGGAGGAAGAAACGTGGAGAAAATTAAAGTTTGTGTTGCTGACGATAATCGAGAGCTGGTAAGCCTGTTGAGTGAATATATTGAAGGACAGGAAGACATGGAAGTCATCGGTGTTGCTTACAATGGACAGGAATGCCTGTCGTTGTTTAAAGAAAAAGATCCCGATGTGCTCGTATTAGATATTATTATGCCGCATTTGGACGGACTTGCGGTTTTAGAGCGGCTGAGGGAATCAGAACTGAAGAAACAGCCGAATGTCATTATGCTGACAGCCTTTGGACAGGAAGATGTCACGAAAAAGGCCGTCGATTTAGGCGCTTCATACTTTATTCTCAAACCGTTTGATATGGAAAACCTTGTCGGACATATCCGCCAGGTCAGCGGGAATGCAAGCAGCGTGACGCATCGCGCGCCATCATCGCAAAGCAGCATTATACGCAGCAGCCAGCCTGAACCAAAGAAGAAAAATCTCGACGCGAGCATTACAAGCATTATCCATGAAATCGGCGTCCCAGCGCATATTAAAGGGTATCTCTATCTGCGCGAAGCCATCTCAATGGTATACAATGACATCGAATTGCTCGGCAGCATTACAAAAGTTCTCTATCCGGACATCGCCAAAAAATTCAACACAACCGCTAGCCGTGTAGAAAGAGCAATCCGCCACGCGATTGAAGTCGCATGGAGCAGAGGAAACATTGATTCCATTTCCTCGCTGTTCGGTTATACAGTCAGCATGACAAAAGCTAAGCCTACCAACAGCGAATTCATTGCGATGGTTGCGGATAAGCTGAGATTAGAACATAAGGCTAGCTAAACGTTGAATTGACGGTGTTTATGGCGCTGAATTGCTCGATGAATTGCCGTTGATTCCGATAATTAATTCATTGCAGTTCCGATGAATTTTTCGTCATAATAGCGATGAATTAGGCTTGTTCTTACAAAATAAGTGTATTACGAAGTAGGCTATAGCGCAAACGTTTTTGCCGTCCATATATTGGGCGGCTATTTTTTTGTCCATTTTCCGAAGTACATACGCAGTTAATAGTGACGGAAGAAATTTTGCGAAAAGGTGTCCGTTTTTCAAAGTACATTTGCAGTTATTTATGAAAAGGTTGTGCCAATCCGGAAGTCGATACGCAGTTAATAATGAGAGCAGAAAAATAAGGGGTGTCCACATTGAAATTCGAAATAGAAAAAGCGCAAGAATATTTAGATATGGGGTATTCGAGGACGAGAGTTGCGGAAATTTTAGGAGTTCACCACATGAAAATAACTCGTTTAGTCGAGAGAGGACTGCTTGAAATTTATGAAGCTTTTGATGAAAACAACGTACCTAAAAGCGCTTTGCATAAACAATTTCAAGAGGAGGATTATCTTGACGATTTAATGAACAACGCTTTTAACGGTCCTGTTATTATTAACAGTGACAAAGACAATCGTTTCTATGATATAGGTAAGTATGTGAGAGATTTTTATGGATCTGTAAGGGATTTTATTATAAATAAGAAACAGTATCATCTACTTGATGAGATTTTTGTAAGATGTAACTGCGGTGATGTGGTCTCGATTTCAGAATGGTATGTAGATAAAACTAGATTATGGGGTCTATACTCAGGGTGTCCGCGATGCTCTAATATGAGGTCAGCTTCCTATCTTAAAAGAAACCCGCAGGTAATTTTTAATCTTAATATGAAAAGAAGATCAGTAATTGATTTTGATATAACTAAAGACGAATTTAAAAAAGTAAGAAGACAATTTGGTTGGAAGTGCGCAATAAGTTCATCGAATGAAGATGTTACGCTAGATCACTTCATCCCTGTCGCGTGGGGATTTTATAGCCATTACTATGAGAATCTTATACCTTTGTCTAGAAAATTAAACTCATCTAAAAAGGATTATCATCCAATTAAGTGGTTAGATATGAAGTCTGATCTGTTCGGGGAACCTAAAAAGGTTTTGCAATATTTATCAGAGCTTAGTGGATTAACGATGAAGGAGTTTGAAGCTTTTGTAGAATGGTGCTACCAGAACAAAAATAAGTATGAGGGTGACAGTAGATACCCGATCGAAATATGGCGGGAACAGGCGGGCAGACCGTTCCCACTGCCAGCGTATACAACTACGTATAATTCTAACGAAAGTATTAACGAAAAGCAAGCGAGGTGATAACGCATGACAAACGAACACCAACGGCTCGTATCCGTCGAATCTCAATCGGAATACAACATAACGTCTGGCAAGTCCGAAACGCGTATCTTCGTTAAGATGTACGTTGATGCCGTCAAGAAAGGTCTTATCGCGGACATCGGGGCGGAGCGCTGGCAGACACTTTGCGTACTGTCTTCGTTCATGAACGCTAACGGCGAATGTTATCCGACGCAGGACCAGATCGCAAGCGCACTGAACCTCAGCCGAGCTGCGGCAAATAGGCGGATTAAATCGTTGTGTGATTATCGCTGGCAAGAACGTCCGTTAGTCGTAAAGCAGAAGGCGCGGGACCCGAAGACTCAGCGATGGGATAATGCGCGGTATACGATCATGCCGATTAGCCAGCTCGCAATATTCGATGGAGATACGGAGGAATTAACGTAGCCATGTGACGCCTAGCCATACACGGCGGACCCATACACGGTTCGACTTTACACTAACTAGAACCATCTTTTAACTAGAGCCATTAATAACTAGATAAATAATAGCGCTCAATTAAAACCCTTTCGCGCAGATACTTATTAATTAATAGAATCTTATCGCGATAAAGAATATCCGCAAGAGTGAGCGAAAGCGAACGATTGCTAGGTCTTATTAATAAACGAAAGGATGTGCGATATGTTTACGAGATATGAACTCGCTACAATTTTCGAAGCCTTAATAGATATTACGCCTGAAACTCGCGCTTCGCTCGAAGAGGAATTGTCGGTATCTGTTCCGGATCTACGCGCTAAAGTTGGCCGACTAATTAACGAAAGGAGTAACGATACCCATGACGATTAATATTCCGGTATCACCCGATTACAAACTCACGTCCGACGACCGCAACATCATCGTAAAGGAGCGCTACTTCAGCGACCCGACGAAAGCACCGAATTGGGCGAAGCGCCTCGCCGAAAATCCAGACGCCGACCCAACGCCGCAGGAAAAGTGGCGCGAGGTAGCGTTTCACTCGACGGTCGAACGCGCGCTAATGGACGTATTGAACCGACGGCTGCGGACCTCGGATGCGCAATCGCTGGCGGAATTAGCACGATTAATACGGGAGTTTCGCGGCGAATTAGGGGCGTTACTGACGGTTGAGGGTATTCGGTAGGGTAGACGATAAAACGCGAAAATACACGGAGTGGAGGCGGCAAAAACGTGGCGGAAAAGCGGATAACACGTAACGCAATTAGATGCAAACATTGTGGGGACATAATCGAATCCAAACGGTCACATGAGTTTCGGAGGTGTAAATGCGGAGACGTTTATGTAGATGGTGGGCTGGATTATCCTCGGCGCGGCTTCCCGGAACATCCGGCTGAGAATCATTACGAGGAGTTGATCGAGTATGAAAAATGAAATCGCAGACCTACGTTGCACTATTGCCGGATTGATTGCGGAGAACGAGCGGTTGAAAGAGGAAAACGAAAGGCTTACCGGGGAGTTAGCGGCTATTCGCGATATGTTGCCGGACGAATATGACTTCGAAGAGGGATCGGTCGAGTATGCGATAGGTTATCCGGAGGGCGTAAAAGACCTCGTAAAGCAGACGTTGGAGCGGATGCAGGCACACGTTGATATTAGCCTGTGGTTATACGAAGAGGCCGACAAGCACATCTGCGATCTAATGGAACTGCTCGATAAATGTCTTCCGGCATTAGACGAAAGTAAAGCCGGTTATAGCGAATTATTAAAAGCGATACGAAGAGAAACCGAATCATTTTTTATATAAGGAGGCGCTAAAATGAAGCCGACAATCACGAAGGAACAGGCGGAAGTAATTCAGAAATTCATGGACGGCGGAAAAGATAGATCTGGATCCGACTTGCTGCGGCTTCACGCAAAGGATTGTTGGGGCAAGGAATACTCGTGCTTAAACGACCTCGACCTCATGACGCTAGCAGCCGCATTGGTCAACGGATACGAAGTCGAAAAGACACCGGAGGAAAAAGTGCGGGAGTATTTCGAAAGTCTGTGGTCGGACTATTGCGACTCAGACGATCCGTTTATCGAAGTGGCATGTGAATCCGCAAGGGCTGCGGTAAAAGAGACGTTAAACCTTCTCGGAATCAAAATCGAAGGAGTGAACGCTTGATGCTCCGGTTAGATCGCGCCGTAGTCCGGTTGATCGGTACCTCGTATAAAGAAGCGTCCGAGCTAATCGCAAAGGGTGGCGTAAGAATAAACGGGCGCGTAGATTCGAGGCCGTGGCGCCTGGTAAACAGCGGATATTACTTCGTTAAGGTTCACGGACACGGACGTTATAAATTTGCGGTAAAGGGTGGAAAGCTTACGAAAATTAAACGAAAGGTTGGCGGTAAATATGACAACGTATGAATCAAAGCCGGTCGCCAAGTGGAACACGCGCGATTTTATCGGCTACCTACACGACAAGCACAAAGAAACTTACGGAATTCCGTACGTAACGAACAATCGCGGCATGGAGGCGAAGAACCTAAAGTTGATGATTGACGAACACGGCGCCGAGGTTACGCGGATATTCATCGATAAATGCTTCGCGGAGAAAAAGCCGACGCTGAAGTATCCGGGCTGTAACTTTGCGTTCATGTTCTCGTATATGCGCGAAAGTGTTTTGTCGCGAGTGCTTACGGAAGTGGCAGCCGAACAACAAAGAGCCGAGCGCAATGAAGGCGTAGATAATACGTGGTTTTAAACGAGGAGGAATTGCGGTGGATATGAGAGTCGTAATTAACACGATAAACGATTCGTATTTTGACGAAGATCAGAAAACGTTAGCGTTCGAAATTGAGGACGATGTGATCCGGATTGGCGAAGGTTACGATCAAGTTTCACTGCGAAAAGAGGACTTCGCAAAGGTAGCGGCTATTTTATGCGATTAAATTACGAGGAGGCTGACGAAATGGTAAACGGAAAAACACGGTATGACATAGCGGTAGAAAACGCGAGAGAAGCAATCGAAGAATTACGGCTGGTTGCGTATGAGCAAGGCTACGAGGATGCTAGACGACGGTTAAACGCTAAGTATCCGGCTGTAAGCGCCCAAGCCCGCCGTGATGAAATCGTTGAGCAGGCGAAAGCGGACGTTGAGAAATTGACGGAAGAGACACAGACCGACTACTTCTGGTTAGACTGTGCCGTCAATGTCGTTGTCAATCGTAGCAAACGAACAGTAGTAATTTTACTCAAAGGCGGATATACAGGTGATATCTACGCAAAAGGAATCGCCAAAGCCGCACCTGACGACTGCTTCAACGTTCATATCGGTAAAGTGATTGCGTTAAGACGTGCGTTAGGTTTGGCGGTGCCTGACGAATATTTGAACGCGCCGCAGCCGACGGAGGTTCGTGTGGGCGACGTTGTTCATTACAGTCGCACGTTCCCACGATTAACGGTATCTGAAGGACCAGATGATCGGGCATTTTGCGTATCCATTCGATTAGTAAGACAGTTTTTAGGGGACGGCATAACAACTATCATTGACGACTCACGCGAAGAGGTGGGCGAATGAGTATCGGACAGCTAACGTTTGGAACGCCAGAGTACGTAAGAATAACGAAACTATCCGAAAGGCAAGGCAACACGGACGAGTTAATCGACAAAATCGAAGAATTGACGGAAGAACTCCATTCCAGCGACTATTATATCGGTTCTTATGAACAGCGTAGAAGAGTCGAATTAATTACACTTACGCTGGCGGAGTTGATCTAACGAAAGGAGGTCCGTGAATATGACTAACGAAAATAATTGCGTACTTGCTAACGGATGCAAAGCGGCTGGCTCCGGCGCCTGCACACAACACTGTCCGTATTTCATCGCAATGCACGGCGTAAGCGGCAACGGCGGACGTTCGGCGGCGGCAGGGCTACCGCGTGAGTATCGGCTCGTGACGCTACAGAATTCGCCGGCTCGCGGTGACCAAACGGAGGCTTATAAAGCGGTCGATGCTTACGCGGCTACATTCGATCGTCAATTCGATCAGCAAGACGGCACGATAACGCCAGCCGACCGCATCAAGTCGCTATACCTCGTAAGCGAATCGCCAGGTACCGGCAAGACAACCACGGCAGCAGCGTTATTAAACGAATGGCTGCGCGTCCATTATAGCGGCTCATTGCGTCGGGGATTAGAGCCGTTACAGCGGCCGGCGTATTTTCTCGACGTGAACGCGTGGCAGAACGACTATAACGAATTCAACCGTCCGCGTGTTCCGGATGCAGTCGCAGAGCCGGCGGCGGCCCGTTATTATCGCGCGTTAGAAGCGGCTAAGACGGCGCCGTTTGCGGTGCTGGACGATATAGGGGTACGAGACGCAACGGACGGATTTCGCGGCGATCTGCACGCCGTAATTAACGCAAGAGTGACGAATCAGCTACCGTCAATCTATACGAGTAACATTGCGCTTGATTCGTTGGCGGATGTATTCAAGGAAAAGCGCCTGGCCGACCGTATTGGCGACCTTTGCCGCGAGATTGAATTCGTAGGCGAATCGAAAAGGGGGATGCGTAGATGAATATTCCGTTAAGTATTGTTGAAGCGGGAAAAACCGACGAGTATGTGCGTTTACAAAACCGGTACGATTATTTTGAAGAGAAGTATAATGAAGCGTTTACTGCGGCTAGGGAGGCGGCGCAGAAACTTTACTCTGCTTCTCCGCGTAAGGAATATTGTTATGGCTCTACACTACCGACCGGATTAATTATCGAAATCTCAAACGTAGCGAAGAAGTGCCTGTCCGCAAATAGAAAAGTAGAGCACGTCGAAGCTATCCTTTCCGTAGTTGAAAACGATATAAAACGACTAGAAGAAGGCGGTGCGTAGATGAAGCTGAAATTCGCTATCGGAGATATTGTCGCAGTAGACGGATACGAAAATCAGATATTCTACGTCGAGTCTTGTAGCGAAATAAAGAGAACCGAGGAGTGGGGCGTAAGTGAATACGTCGAGTTCGAGTTGACTGACGTGATTAACGGTGAATTCCTTGACGCGTTCGAAACGGATCTACGGTTGATTTGTCGGAAACAATTCGCGGAGGATTACCTTTTGGACTACGACATGACGAACTATCCAGAGCCTACAAGCACGGCGTTTCATTTTGCGGACTATTTTCCGAAATTGCCAAGCGTAGAAAGTGCCGCGGAGTTAGGAAAAGGACTCGAAAAGGTGGCGAGTGATATGACGAAAAAGAAAGCGAAGGAAAATGCGGAGAAGATCGATGTAGCGCTGGACGAATATAACGATTACATGCGCCTATACGAGACGTTTGGGGGATGCGGAATATAAAACGAAGGCTGACGGTGTGATGGCGGAATTGAGACGGGAGGCGGGCGAATGAAGCGTAGGATCAAAAACGTATATACAGACGAGGATTGGGCGAAGCAAGTCCGCATAGAAAACGTAATCTTCTTCGTTATCTCTCCGATATACTTACCTTTAGTCGCAATTTACTACATCGGGGAAGGTGCTTTATATCTCGCGGAAGGAATTGCGGCTGGCGTACGAGCGATAGTTAAACGGATTTTATTTCGTAAAAACCGAAAGGCGGTGCGCTCATGAACTACGGAACTTTACTAATATCGAAAGCCATCGAAGCGAACGACCCGAACGCTCTGTTGCGCTTTAATATCGCAGAAGACGATTTCCAAACGCCGGGCGAACGCAAGGCTTTCCGGTACTTAATGCAACACGCGGAGGAACACCGGGGGCAAGCACCAACAGCTGAAATGGTTTCGCTTGAGGTGGAGGACTTCCAGCCGAATTTTAGCATCGAAGCCAGCTGGGATTACCTTGCGAAAAACCTTAAGGAACAGGCGGCTGAGCGCGAATTTATCGAGCTTGTTAACGGACGAATCGATCCGGAAACTAACCGACAAGTCAAAGCGCCACAGCTTGCGGAAAAATTCGAAGCAGCGCAAAAAAGCGGCGACATGGGAAGTTTCTTCGAGTGGTTGACGGAGCAGGCCGAAAGTCTTAAAATGAGAACAAGTGTTCGAGAAACGATTGGACGTACGCTAACGGATATCAAAGAATCGTTCCGCGACGAATATAAGAAACGCGAAGAAGGTCGCTCATTCCGTATCTATAAAACTCCGTTCGAATCGCTGAATAAAGAAATTACGGGTTGGTTTACGGGCGACATTTACGGAATCATGGGCGAATCTGGACGTGGTAAAACGTATCTTATCTGTTTGATCCTCGATTCACTTTTGCGCCAAGGTGCGAATTGCCTCGTTAAATCATTCGAGGTTAAAGAATACGTATTTATTGCGCGTCTGATTTCAATTGCGACTGCAGTAGACGGTTTGCTGATCGACAAGATTGGGCGGAAAGTCGGACTGCCGAACAAAGCGATCCTTGCCGGTAAGCTTGAGGACGTTGTTCGCGATAAGTTCTTCGAAGTCCTTGACGTTCTCGATTCGTATTATCCAGGTACGCTATACTTCCAAGGAAAAAGCGGCAGTGAATTAACGCGTACACTTTCGGACCTTGAGCGCGAGTTAAACACCGGTAAGATTGACGCTGTGTTCCTCGATCCGTTCTACGGACTGGCAGACGTATACGGAAAGAACGTAAATAAAACGGCTGGCGGCGCTGCAGAATACGCGGCTACTCGCTTCGAGAATATCGTTGGTGATAACGATGTGGTCGGATTCTACACGGTCCAGGCTTCCGTAGATAAGAAAGAAGTCGGTGAGGACGGCGTAAGGGAACTTCGGATACCTACGCGCGATAAAGTTAAAACGACGTCACGTTTGTTAGATATTGCGACAAACCTTATCGGGTTCGATTCGGTTGCCAAGGAAGGCATCGCCGGTATTGGTATCGAGAAAGGACGTAATGGTGGCGAGGACTTTACGCTCGAGTTAATGGCGTTATTTGATTACGGTGTATTGCGAGAATTTCCGAAAGGCGAATCTGCCGCAGCGCAGTTCGATTTTTAGGAGGTGTCCTATTGAAGAAGATACCTCTATCGGACGGAAGATACGCGTTAGTAGATGATGGTGATTTCGATTTATTGAGCCAGTATAAGTGGCACTATAATAAGAATGGATACGCCTTGAGAAATCAACGAGTAGCGAAGAATAAATACTCTGCTGTGTATATGCATCGGTTTATCTGCGGTCTAAGTCCAGGAGACGGTAAGATTGTAGATCACAAGAATGGTAACGGGTTGGATAATCGTAGACAAAACCTACGTGTCTGCACTAAGACGCAAAATCAACAAAATCAAAAACCAAGGCATACAAAAGTCAGTAGGTTTAAGGGTGTAGGGTTCTATAAGCGAGATCAGAAATGGAGAGCCCGGATAGTTGTAAATAAACAAGATATCGAGTTAGGTAAATTTGATACGGAAATAGAGGCTGCGAAAGCATACAACGAGGCTGCAAAGAAATATCACGGTGAGTTTGCGTGGTTAAACAAGATCGATGCAGAAGACGCAGTTTAATTGGCAAAAAATTCATATAAAATTCTGAATAGTTTCGACAAATTCCGACTGTAAATAATGTAACAATCAGGTAATATGTTTTACAAATACATCTTTAGGAGGTGTTCGTATGCCGACTTTATTACTAAACGGACGTCACGTCGACGTTGATATCCGATATGAACTCGAACAATTCGAATGGACGCGTCCTACGTGGACGGAGGATCGCTTGCTCGCAGCCAGTCCGTTCCGTTACGATCGAACGCCGAGCTTTTACGTGTACCTCGAAGACACAGCGTCCGCAAAAGCCGGTTACTTCGGTGACTCCGGAGCCTATGATGCAGAGTTTGCGCGCGGCGGGTTCGTTAAATTGCTCGCTTTCTTGCGCGCTGAGACCGAAGCCGAGACCGTCGATTACTTATTGGATTCGTATGCGCCTGCGTCTGAAAACGGGCGCCTGACGCTGCGCCTTCCGAAACTAAAGGCGGTCGCCAAGCCGGAGCCATTGCCGGAATCTTTACTGGCGGATGTGCTAATCGGACCTAACGCTTATCTAACCGGACGGGGTATAGCGGCTGAAGTACAGAGCGAGGCCGGCGTGGGGCTCGTAGGTAATGCGGTCGCGATTCCGTGGCGGTTGCCGAACGGGCGCCTGGCTAACGTAAAATACCGTTCAACGCGCGGCAAAGCTTTTTGGTATGTAAAAGGCGGCTGGCCTATTCGCGACTTAGTTTACGGGATGGATTTCGTTTATACCAGGCGGCTTAATAGCGCTGTAATCTGCGAGGCGGAAATCGACGTAATGACGTGGCGTTCGGTTGGAGTTCCGGCGATTGGAACCGGCGGCAGCGCATTTAATTCGAAGAAGGCGGACATAATTACGCAATCGCCTATCGAATATTTAACGGTAGTTACAGATAACGACAAAGCTGGCGATAAATTACGTGCGGCGATTGAGCGTTATTTAAACGGAAAGGTGCGGCTTGCGCACGGTTATATAACGGAGGTGAAGGACGCTAATGAACTATTGGTGAAGCGCGGTACAGAGGCGTTGAAAGACGTGTATGATCGTGCGGAGGGCGTGGGAACTGTATTACGTCTAGGTTCGGGAATTCCCGTACTTTAGGTCGGCCGGAGGTTTAACCCTCCGTTTCGTCGTCGGATACCTCAATCCATTCGTACAAGTCTTCGGGTTTACAGCCGAGTACGCGAGCGATATTATAGGCGCGCTCGATGCTCGGTATATTACGAAGACTTACGTAATCGGAAATGCGTGATTTTTGTAGTCCGACCTTAGCTGCGAGTTGCGCGTGCTCAATCCCGATATCTTTGCATAGTTCGGGTATCCGGCTTTTGCCGACCTTAAACGTAATAAACACCTCCATTCGTAAAGGTGTCCGTAACATTTTAACTTATAGAAAGAGCAATTGCCATTATTTATTCCTTGACGATCTTAATGACTTTTTCAACAGGTACATCTAAGAAAAGACAGATTTTTTCGATTGTTCCAATATACATTTTTGAATTAGATTGCAAATGATTTTCTTTTATACCAACTTGTGTTTTAGAGCTAATGACTTCTCTTAGGTCACTTAATCGCATTTCTTTTTCTTCTAGGGTCTTGAACAGAGGTGAAAAATCTACCATTTTTAAAAATCCTCCTAAATAAATGTTTACACGTATAAACATTTTTATTATACTTCAATTATACTTAAACGAGAGATAAAAGTCATTCATTAATCCAAATCGGGGTGAATTACATGGATTCAGTAAAGGAGTTTTTATTCAACGAGATAGAGGACAGAGATGATATAACAGATCAAGATCTTGAACTGCATTTAAAGGTTGGAAGTAAACAAATAAGGAATTTACGGAGTGGTAAACGTGAATTAACTTTCCGTAACTTATTAGTGCTTACTCAATTAGTCGATGAAGAAAACTATAAAGAACACATACTCAATTGGTATGATCATTTAGATACAGACGATTGTATAAGGAATATTTTTGAATATGCAGCCATCACAAGAAATATTGATTTACTGGACAGGCACTTAGAGAAATATAAAACAGAGAAGAAGCACACAGTCGAAAAGTATGTAAAAGTATATACATTTATTAGGGATTATTTGAAAGGAGACGTAAACTTTAGCCTCATTGATCAAGAATTGGATAAATTCAAAAGCCTTAACAACCCTAAGCTAAGTATATTAGTCGAAATTTATCAGTGTATCTCTCTTCTTCAAAAAAGAGAATTTTCATATGTACTCGCTAAAGCTACTGATTTAGAAAAACAAATAAAGGCAATGAGCGCAAAAACACAATTATTTGAAAAGGAATGTTACCTTTATAGAATCTCTGAAGTATTAGCATTTACTCATCTTTTTATGAATAACTTGAAAGAAGCTGAGCACTATTCGTTTATATTATTAAATGCTAATATTAATAAAAGGGTCGATTCGGATGCTCTGTATATTTTAGGAATGACTAAACTCCTTACTGATGAGAAAAAATGTTTAGACTTACTAAAACGTAGCATTGAGGCTGCAAGAGAAACAGGGATATCGAGGCTGGAAGGGTATGCGGTTTATAATTTCAACTTCGCGAAGGTCCTTTTATCGAAGCCTTTAGATGGTGATGCACCAAAACCATTGCGCGCACTCCGACAGTTTCTTAATAAGGAAATCAGTCAAGAAAAAGCCAGAGACGTCATTAGCGAGGTGAATGACCCTGATCTAACTGCATATTTTGAGTCATGCTGCGGAATAAAAAATAAATATAAAAAATTTTGCGATTTTGTGTCCGCATCTAACTTATTCTTCGCAGTTATAATTGTAAGGGATTTGATTGCGGTCGGAGAAAACAGTGACTTCGTCAAAACCCTTACTAGCAACTTAAAAACAGTGGAAAAGGGAGAGGTTATTTTTGAAGAAAACTTTATTTGTTGTTTTAATGTGCGTGGCAGTAGCAGCAGGAGTATTTGCGCTTAACGAAAGCAGCCAAAGCAAAGAGGTAGCAATCAATGCAATAGGTGGTTAAGGCTAGTAACTTAGAGGGTTCACCAAAAGGGTGGGCCTTCTTTTTTTGTTTACACGTATGAACATATCTGTAAATTCGCAATGTTGTTCCTTTTTAAAAATATGACAAGCTTATATGCTAATATATGGACATGGAAGAAAATATTAATTTTTTTCTGGGAAAGGTGTCCAAAGAATCAAGTACATACGCAGTTAATATTGAAAGGGGAAATGAGACTTGTTAAATAACGAAAACTTAATAATATTGATCGATGATTTTCAAACCAACGCCAATCAACACGCGTTTAACCAGGTATTCGAAAATTTTCAACTGTTGGTAAGAAATATCGCGAAGAAATACGGAAGAAATTGTCCGATACTTTTCGATGAAATAACCAGTGAGTTAAATGAAAAAATCTGGTGGATTGTCGAGAACTTCGATAAGTGTAAAACGGATGAGGTATCTAAACATTTCAAGCTTCATCTATCGCGAGCGGCCATCGATGTAACACGTAAGAAGAACGGTACCTACGCAAAGAAACGTATCCTACTCGATACAACAGCGGAAGAGAATGCGGCAACATTCGAATCCGGCGATGCTATCCGAATTGAAGATTGCGTGATTTCTAGAATAGACGGAGAAATAAAAACGGACCAAGATAAGCGGCAACTTATCGAGGCCCTAACAGAAAATTCCGATGCTATAACGACGGCAATCGTTAAAGAGCATCTTTCGAGTGAGCAACCTACATACGCTTCGATCGGCAGTAAGGTAGGCGTTCACTACAAAAAAGTAGAACGTGTGATCAAAGGTTTAGCGAAAAATTACGACGCTTCTCAACACGGCGAACTTAACGCTTTTCTAGCTGTATAACACGCTATGCGTAACTAGGTCCGAGGGACTTTCGCTACACCCTCATTGTATTTCATATTGTCAACGGATTCAAGCGAACAATATGCGAACGCACCCCCTCGACCTAGTACGATAATCTCAATTTAAACGGAGGCTAACGTACTATGACTACTTCAAATTTACCCAATCTTAACGAAATCCAAACGTTAATCGCGCCGGATGAGCGCAAACTTACCGAAATTATTTACCAAGGCGCATGGCCGCACGACGAAGATCCGGCCGACTATTATCCGACCATTAAGGCGGTGCGCGTCGGATGAACTTCCGCATTACCTCACACGCACATAAACGGTTGCAGTCGCGCTTTGGGATTAAAAACCATCGAGCAGCCTACGTATGGGTTGCGGATCATCTGAAAGACGCCGAGTACCTCGGAATTCATGTCGATGAAAACGGACGCGAGGCTCGCATGTATGGCGGCAAGGGCATCGTTATCCATATCGGAGTTAACGACAACAACGTAATAACCGTATATAAAGCGCGCAAGCACCTCGGCGCTAACCTTATTAAGGAGGCGTTCGCTACTTTGAAAGAAAACGTGCAGGCTGCGCTTAAATCTAACGAAAGTCTTCGCGAAGGATTAAACGAAGAAATTGAATACTTTCGCGCCGAATATAAACGGACTCGATCGGCTGCAAAACGAATGGCTTACCAAGCGCGAATCAATGCGCTACAAATGCGCCTAGACGAACTGCCGACGGAATCTCTCGATCTCAAACGCGACCTATATAAAGCGGCGGAAGGAGTGGCGGCATATGTCTGACGCAGTATGGATCGTTCCTATAGTTGCGATTATCAGCGCAGTCATTATCGGTGGCATGGCGTGGCAAATACGTAAAGACGACGCCGAGAAAACGCAGTAGGGCGCCAGGCCCTCGGAGAATGTCGGGGCGGTCGTTAGGTAATTCGGGTCGCGTCGCTACTGTCAAGCGCTGGCGGCGTTTCGGGCGCAGATACCGGCATTTTGCGAGGGCTTAACGCTCAATATTAAATCGTAGGGGGAAAACGAATGAGCATTCGTAATACTTTAAAACAACGTGAGGCACAACGTGAAGCTGCGCAATCAGGCGGGGAATTTCCGGAAGGTGTAACTCGATATGTTCGTATGGGTAAGCATGGTGAAGTGAATGCGGAAGGACGAACATTCGTTATTCTCGCAGATCCGGACGATTGGTTTGCTTATTATGTACACGAACAAAGTACGTTTAATGGGCAGCGAACGATTTACCACTTCCGTAAACATACATGCCTACATTCACCGCAAGGAACACGTGCAAACCTAGATGAATACAAGCGAGGCAATCCGGACGCGTGCCCGTCCTGCTTAGTCGGAGCACCACGTAAATTGTACGCGATGATCCCGGTGTATGACCTCGAATATAAAACATATCGTGTGATTGATACGAAAGAGTTCCATATTAATAATCTAATTGCGGACTATGACAAAGCCGAAAAAATGGGGCGGAAATTCAATCCGGAATATTCTCTCGTAGGTGAGGCGGTTCATATTAAACAAGTCGATAAAACATTCTCTATTGAATCGGGGGACGCCACGGATGAGCAATTAGCCGAAGCTAAGAAGTTCATCGGAATAGACTACGACTTCAAAGAGTTGGCCAATTTCCGCGAAGAAGCAGACATTATCGGTTTGCTACATGAAGCTGACGGAGAAGCAAAGATTGATCGCGCTAAGTTACCACCAGTTCCAGCGGCTAAAGAATCTGCTACCGAATCTAACGAACCTACTTCCGAAGAATTACCGCTCTAATCGCAACTATAACAATAAATCGAAAAGGGGACGAATATATGAGTTGGAAAATCGGTTTGACATTAACGATGCTTTTCGGTTTAGCTGCATCATGCAGCATTTCGGCCGGAGGGTATACTATCGGAATTATCGCTGAAGGTATCGCACTCTGCTGTTGGATCGATGCGTTTAGAAAAATTCGCAAGGGGGCGAAGTAATGGCGCATAAAACAGAAGATACCGGCAAGTATTCGGAACTGATCGCTCGTGCTGCGCTGCTGGCTAGCGGCTGGCAGGCGGTCAGTAAGTCCGAAACGGAAGAATCATTCGATATTAGCGCAAAGTGTCCGTATAGCAAGCAGTGGAAAACGTTCCAGGTGAAGACGATTATCGTACGGGAAAAGCGCGGCGGCAAGCGGATCGTCCAGGCGCGGAAGAACGACGGCACGCCCTATACGCTGGATGAAGTCGATTACTTTATCGGCGTCGAGGTCGGCACGGGTCCAGCGCCCGCCGTTTGGATGTTCGAGAATCGCGAGCTGACCGAGTATTGGGGACCGCAGTCGAAGGAAGGCAAGCGGTGGGTACGGATGGACTTGGCGTTCAGTCGTGAAGACGTAGAATTTACGAAAGTTAACGAAGCGGAGGCGGTATGATTGGCGTGGTTTGAATATAGCGATATGGGTACGGGTGGCTATGCGAAAAGTGATTACGGAACAATTTTCGTTGAAGCTCACGACGAGTATGAAGCAAACGACATCTTTGAAAGCGAGCTTGACCTTGACCCTTACGGCGTTGCTTGTACTTGTTGCGGTAATGATTTCTGGATATCGGAGGTCAACGCTGATTACGTTGAGGGCTACGCGAAAAGAGAAGACGTTCTTGTAATTAAAAAGGAGGCGGTTTGATTGGCGAAATTAGAAGGCGTTAAGACACTCGATATGGTGAACGGTGAAATTACGAAGATTGCGTATGACGGTGCGGAATATGAGCGGGTAGAAGGCGAAGCGCAGGCCGGTGATTTAGCGTTGGCTCTTGAATCCGGATTAGATACTACGGCTGGCGCTTATTACTCCATTATGAATCCGATAGATGCCGGATTTATCTATCGGGATAACACAAACGAGTCTCACTATTGGGGTTATGACGGAACATTCGTTATTTTCCGCAAAATCGTCGCAACCAATCCGTCTGTAGAAGAACGCGTAGCAAAGACGGAAGGCGAAATCGAATCGTTAAAATCCGACGTGGCTGCGTTGAAGGGTGAAGCGGAATATAAGCGGATCGGCAAAGACGAAGCGCGGGCGGGCGATTACGTAAAATATATCGATAGCGATTATCTTGATATCTGTGACTATACGTTCACAATCGGTAAGTTATACGAAATAAAGTCCGTAGATGAGGACGGAGATTTTGAGCACGAAGCCGATGATGGCGAGAGGTTGATGGCTTGCCCTGACGACGAGGAATTAGAGTTTTATCGAAAAGTGGCCGCCAAGCCGAAGCCTGAGCGCCTGAAGGTCGGTGATTATGCGAAGGTGGTCGGAAATGTGAGCGGTCATTATGCGGAAATCAATGAAATCGTAATAGTAAAAAGAGACGACAGAGATAGCGTGCCTTTCCTCTGCGGTAAATTAAACGGAAATGGAGGCGGAATTTTTTGCGAGGATGAACTCGTCCGCGCCACTGACGAAGAAGTTGCCGAAGCTAAAGACGAAGCAGCACGCGCTAAATTCAAAAAAGGCGCAAAAGTGCGGTTGCTTTCCGGCGGCGGAGAGAACCCATTAAACGGGTTTGAGAACGGTAAGATTTATGAGGTTACCGATAATAACTTCGACCATACGAGAGGCAAGCGCATCCGGCTCGATGGCGGCGACTGCTTAGGCGGCTTCGGATTCGCAACGCCGGATCAGCTCGAAATTTTATCCGAAGAGGAAGCCGCAAAATTAGAACGCGAAGCCGCCGAGCGAAAGAAATGGGCGGAAATCGGACGCGAGGTTGGCGAGTATAAGGTCGGTGATATTTTCCGCAACCCCGACGGCATTTTGTTCGAAATCACTCGCATAGATGACCGGTTAGCATTTCCGATTAGGTTTACGAATTTAGAAGGAGCTGATGACGGCTATATGCGTAAGGCGAGTCTAACGCTCATCACGCCAGTCGAGGCGCGCTTTGACCGCTAAGCCAGCCGCCGTCTGCGCCAATTGCAACGCTAACCTCTACGAAGGGCGATCCGCCATTTACGATTCGCTCTTCGAGGTATATGCGTGCGGGGCGGCGTGTTGGTCGGAGTGGTATGCGGAAAATGCAACGGAATATAAACGGAGATGGACGGAGGCGGTCGATTTATGAGGACGCTGTGTTATGTAGGCGTAGTGAAACTCAGTTTCGAAGCTGTGTTATTCGCGTATATAGCGCATACCATGAACGCTTCTTATTGGGTTTTAACGGTACTGTCGATAGCGTGCATCGTATTGCTTGGCGTATTGAATAGAATCGCAAAATAACCCGCAATTACTTCGCAAGGAAGGAGGACGACGGATGGATGGCTTACGGTTAAACTTGAACGCGTTGAAGCCGGCGCCGCCGAAAACGGATGCGGTCCAGGCGACGGTCAAGCGGAAGGCAGAAGCGAAGAAAACGGAAACTCTCGACGAGGCATTCGCTAGATTAGCTGAATCGAAGTTTACCGATAAGGAAAGACGACAGTTTGACGCAGCGTATCAGGCGTTTAGAGACGGAAACTTTGTACGCACAGGAACCGGCAAATTAACGAAAAAGGAAGTTTGCGAGATAGGACGAACGCATCTAGCCGAAACAGAAGCCGCGATTAGACGACAGCGCATCGAGGAAACACTCGCAAATAAGCCGGATAACTACTATATATTAACGGATGACTCGGAGCTACCAGGATTCGTTGAGCGTATACGTGAGGAAGTACGGAGACAGCGGGCGGAATGGCCTGGACGGTTTGAAAAAATCGGGGTAGATTCGTTAGTTGCGTGTGACTTTGAGGGAACCGGGCTAGACGCTTACATCGACTTATCGATCGGCTTTTCTATATGGCTTCCGTTGTTAGAAGAAGGCTACTACTTGCCTTACGGCCATGTCGGCGGCTTTGACGTTCCGGCTGCGCATAAAGATACCGATCCACAGCTTACGCGTTCAAAAGTAATCGCTGCAATTTCGCCGTATCTTTCGACTCCTCAGCACGGTAAGACGTTTCATATGGGCGCGGCTCGATACGATTTACACGTCGCTCAAACTGACGGTTATACGATTCGCGGTTGCGTTTGGGATACGTTAGATGCGATGCACTTAATGAACGAACATGAGCCTTCGTACGGTCTTAAACCACTTACGCAAAAGTACGGTAAGTATTTTGGCGTAACAGGAACGGTATTTACTTTCGAGGACTTATTCGGAAACAGGTCGCCGGCTCCGTTTAACACCGAACTGGTCGGTATATACGCGATCAATGACGTTAAGTATGGCTGGGGATTATGCGAGTTTCAGTTCGAAATGATGCAGAAGTACGGACGTCTTTTCGATTGTTACGCGTTAATTGACTCTAAATTACCGGAGACTGACGTCTTCATGGAGCGGTGTGGATTCTGTATTGACCTCGATCAACTCAGAGCGCTAGAGGCCGAGTACGAGCCGAAGGTTGAAGAAGCAACGCGCCGAGTGTTTGAGAATTACGGAATTGACGACGAATTTGTACGCAAGATGGATCGTACCTTAAACGCAGCTAAAATACAGAAATGGATCGCGGCCCAGCAAAAACGAATACGAACAGCAGACGATCGAATTACGAAGAAGTTAACTAAAGTAAACGAGTTGAAAGCGGCAGGAAAGACGCACACGAAAGCGTATCAGAACGAACTTGAAATGCTCGCAAAATACCGAAAGCAGCGTGCCGAGCTCGCAGACGCAACCGTGGAAAACGCGCCGCAAGAAATCAAAGAATTCGTAATCACAAACGGAAATCACATCGCGTATTTAATTTACGATCACCTCGGCATCAAGGATCAGACGTCGAAAATAGAACGCGGTAAGAAGCGGTCAACCAAGTCGGATGTACTCGATATCTATTTCGCAGAAGAGCCGTCGCTTGAACCGTTGGCTACAGTTGCGGAATATACGAAGTTATTAACGACATATATTCGCCCGATACTCGGATCGCACGGAGTGGAATCCGTTATGGAGGTTGACGGACGTTTGCATACGAACTTTAAAGCAGGCGGAACCGCAACGGGACGTTATTCATCGAGTTCATATCGCGCAAGAAAACCGGAGGTGGCAACGTGGCTATAACTGACGAAAATTACTTAGACGTAGTCAAGGCGCTTGTTGCGAGCGATGAATATACGAAGCGTGGCGTTAACCTTCAGAATATACCTGCGAGATCGAAGTCAGGTAAGCGTGTAAGGAATGCGTTTGTGCCATGCGAGGGTTGGATATTTGTAGGGTCCGACTTAGGGCAAATCGAGCCTCGGATTCAAGCGCACATCATGTACGTAAAATACGGCGATGGTTCTATGCGTCAGATCTTTATAGACGGCGTTGATCTATACACGACGATGGCGCAGAAGGTATTCGGACTTGCGGAAGAATACTGCACCGATAAGGCTTACGACCCGACAGGCACGTTCCAGCCTCGTAGAATGATGAAAACTGGAGTGCTAGCGAAATCTTACGGACAGACACCTCAGGCGTTTGCGCGAAAAATGAACGTCAGTACCGAAGTAGCCGAGATGTTTTTCAATAATTTCGATGAGCAATTTCCATCGTTTACGCAGATGGTTACGGATATTCGCGAAGGCATGAAACGAAACGGATACGTAGAGACGCTCTACGGACGAAAGCGTAGATTTCCGGACTATAGAGAAGTAGCGGCTGCGGCGGGAAAGAATGAGCAGAGATTGATTCGACTATACACTGAGCGCAAACAATTACGTAATAAGAAATCATTAACTCAACGGGATCAGGAACGTATGGTTAAACTTCAAACCGAAATAGATGCATTGGCTGACAAACGCGGCTTAGTCGGATATTGGGAACGCGCAGCCTTTAACGCAGTTATCCAGGGAACAGGCGCCGATATTCTGAAGATGAACGGAAATCGAATGGCACGAATTTGTATGGAGCGTGGTTGGGAGTTCAACGCGAGTATCCATGATGAAATTAAAATCAGCGTTCCAGAAGACGAACTAACGCCCGAAGTCATTGACCTCGTCAAAGACGTTATGACAAATACGGCTAACTTATCGGTACCTCTCGTAACTGATACCGTTATAGAGCCCGCCTGGATGCTCGAAATGAAGCCGGAAGAATACTTCACTGGCGTTGTGAATCGCGATGATTATACGAAAGAAGAAGACTACGAAAATCAAGTCGCACTCGTGCGCAAACACTGGAAGGGGCGTGATTAATTGACGAACGCAAACGCAAGATCAGCCGCAAACTCACTGCGCGCCCAATTAGCGGAATCAAATCCATCCGATTTAGCGCAGGAGTTCATAGCACAACTAGACGCATACTATGCGCATCCCAGCTCGTCATTCTACATCGAAAAATTAGAGCGTAGGTTCTATAAACAAAAAGTACGCCATCTCGCTTGGAGACCGTATCCGGAAGACGGACTGGTTACCTTTGGAGCGTCGGGTACTGATATGTGCGATAGGCAAGTTGTTTTCAAAAACAGCGAGACTAAGGCGGAAAAATCGGAAGATGAGCCATTTCGCGGAAGGCAGAGAAGACAAGGGACCGCGATAGTAGACTTCGTGCAACTTGATTTGATTCATATGCCTGCTCGTTTAGGAGAAAAAGCAGAATTTACAATCGCTGAAGATTGGTCGACCTATGAAGACGATGACGGAGAGGAATATCGCGTAAAGGAATGGGTTTTTGAAGACGCAGCTCAACAGCGGAAAGTTTTTGAACGGAACGGAGTACAATTCGCAATCACCGCAAAGCCCGACGGAATACTCGATTATAAAGGACAAAAGTTAATATTCGAATATAAAACGAAAGCTACGGGTTTAGTCGCTATGAACGGTAAGCTCGACTTTAAGGGAGCTGATAGCAGTCATTTACGTCAAGTTACGGCTGAATCTCTTATATTCGGAATCAACGAGGGGATTATACTCTACGAATCTACCGAAAAACCCTCGTGGTTTTCAGACGAGGGGAATAAAAGCGTACCGAAGACGAGAAAGACTTGGGCGGACGGAAAACCGAAACCAGATCTTCGCGCGTTCCATTTCAAAATAACCAATAAAATGCAGGAGGATTTACTAAACGATCTAGCGGAGCAAGCGCGATTGGTGTACGAGAAGACTCTTCCGAAAATGACCATCGAAATGACCGGAAAGTGTGCGTTTTGTGCGTTTAAAGGGCACTGTAAGTCGCAATTAACCGCCGAAGAAAAGACGATGTTAATCGAGGCTGAGCAGCGGTATGCAACGTCAAACCTAGCCGGTAAATACGATCATAAAAACTTACGAGAGTACCTATCGGGCCTGGATTTCGAGGAGGCGTCCGAGGATGAGTAGCGCCAAGCCTATCCGGTGCCTCGCGTTCGATACGTCGATGACCTGCCCAGGCGTCGCGATAATTGAGGTACGTAACCGAAAGCCCACGATCAAAGCGCTATCGCACGTTAAGCCGAACAAAAACCGAGATCATGCGCACCGAGCCGAAGTTATTGAAGGGTGGGCGAAAGTCTTTCTCGATAAAAACTGCCCGCGAGATGGCTTCGACTATGTGGTGCGGGAGGACTTCGCAGGCAAAACGTCGACTTCGAACTATCCGGTGCTGGCGGCATGGAGCGCGTGTGAACGAGCGACATCGCGATTCGGGCTTACGTTCGATAAGTTCCGGAAGCCGGGAAAGCGTACGGCAGATCTCGGCATATCTGCAACGACGGTCAAGCTGGAGGTGGCTGGATCAGGCAGAGCGGAGAAAGACGAACTACAGGCGGCGGTGCGGCGCATGACCGACTATACCGGCGAGTTCGCTAATTTTGATGAAAGCGATGCGGCTGCGGTTGGGCTTGCGTGGCTGATTCATGAAGGCGTAATAGATAAACCGAAGGAGGACGAATAGATGGATCGCTTAATTAAATGGGGAACGATCGCGGTAATCACGTTGGTTGTAATTGCTCTCGTAGTTGTGGCGCCGTTAGTTACGATCGCGTCTTACAATAACGAAAACACTTACGTAATTAATGTGACGGACAAAGAAACGAAAACCTCCGAAGATTCCTCGAAGTATTTAATCTTCGGAGAGGACGAGAAGGGCAACGCAAAAGTATTCGAAAACACGGACGCTTTGTTTGCGCGGAAGTTTAATTCCAGCGATCTGTATGCGGAAATTGAGATCGGTAAGACGTACGAGTTTAAGACGATTGGTTTTCGTGTTCCGTTCATGTCGATGTACGAAAATATAATGACGATCGAGGAGAAGTGATGTGGATGGAAGATACTCCAGATATGACTGTTAAGCAAGAGGTATTCGACGCCCTTATTAATTCGTCAGTTGCTTTAACTAGACGAATTCAAGCGAAGCAAGGCAGAGAAAATGAAATTATAACACAAGAAGAGGCCGATTTTGTCAATGCGTTTCTTGTATATGCCAAGGTATTAGCAGACACCTTAAATGAACGGTACAAAGACGAATTAGGAGAGTGATGCGAATGTTTAAGCGAAGGTTTATCCAATCCGTTGTTTATTTCGTCTTTGCGGTAATCGGTTTGCTAGTCGGAAGTATTGTAGCGATATCTCTCGCCGTTATTCCGGCACTACTTAGTATTTTTCCGATCGCTGCTATGGTGGTGAAAATAATTTTAACGCTTGTTGCGTTATTGATACTTGGGGCGTTAGTCATCGAATTCATTAACTGGCTGATCGTCGAATCTTACCGCAATCACAAGCAATTTCAGGCGGACGTCAAGCGCGAAACGGAGGGACCGGTCGAATGATGGGATCAGCGACGGACGCACAGCTACAGCAGATGTTACGGATTCATCGCGAAGGACTTGCCGAAGATGATTACGCAATAAGTCGGCATGAACGACAGCTGATCGAATTGCGAATCGAAAGGGATCGGCGGCTTGCGAATATAGCGGCGTTGGAAGAAGAAATTGAGAGACGGAAGGGGTCGGTTAGATGACGTATTTAGCAATCGGATGTTTGGTCGCGTTGTTTTTGCTTGCGGTAAGTGCTGACGTATCAGGTAAAAACGGAAGCAGCGTCAGCGCAAAGATTGCGAAAGTTATATTCGTTCTATTGGTCGCGATTCCTCTCGCGGTCTTGGTGGCGGATGTATGCTAATCGCTTACTATTCGCGGACCGGCAACGTACGCCGATTCGTCGCAAAGACCGGCCTACCCGCCGTCGAACTACGCCCGGACCTGACGCTATCCGAGCCGTTCGTTTGCGTGACTGGAACGTACGGATTCGGTCAGGTGGCGCAGCCGGTAGCGGATTTCCTTGCGGCTAATAGCGCGCACTTAGCGGGCGTGGCTGCGTCGGGAAATCGCAACTGGGGCGGTAACTACGCAAAGGCGGCGGGCTTGATAGCGGCTCAGTACGGCGTACCGATAGTCGGACGCTTTGAATTAGCGGGCACGGACGCAGATGTACGACAATTTATCGAAAGGGTGAATGCGCTTGACGAATAAACACGCAAGCTATATCGAACTTAATAACGAAATCATGCTACAGAAGGACGGCCGGTTCCAATTCGAAAAGGATCTCGAAGCCGTCCGCGCTTATTTTATTGACTACGTAAATCAAAACACCGTATTTTTCCACGACCTTCGCGAAAAGCTCGATTACCTACGCGATAACGATTACTACGAAACCGAATTTCTGGACGCCTATACGTTCGAAGAAATCAAGGCGGTCTATCAGGCGGCATATGCGCACAAATTCCGATTCCCTTCGTTCATGAGCGCGTTCAAGTTTTATAACGATTACGCATTGAAGACGAACGACGGCAAAAAGATCCTCGAACGCTACGAAGATCGGGTCGCTTGCTGTGCGTTATTCTTTGCGGAAGGCGATGCGGACAAAGCGCTAGATTACGTTGATTTAATGATGCGTCAGGAATATCAGCCGTCAACGCCGACGTTCTTGAATGCTGGCCGGAAGCGACGCGGCGAGTTAGTTTCGTGTTTCCTACTCGAAGTAGGCGACTCATTGAACGACATCGAAAGAGCCGTAGGAATCTCGATGCAGCTTTCGAAAGTAGGCGGAGGCGTGGCGTTGAATTTATCTAAGATTCGCGCGAAAGGTGAATCGATTAAGGATATCGAGAATGTAACGAAAGGCGTCGTCGGAGTAATGAAGCTCCTCGATAACGCGTTTAGATATGCAGATCAGCAAGGCGCGAGAAGCGGTGCGGGCGCAGCGTATCTTAACGTTTTCCATGCGGACATTAACGATTTCTTGGATACGAAGAAAATCTCGGCTGATGAGGACGTACGTGTTAAAACGTTATCCATCGGCGTTGTTATCCCGGATAAATTCATCGAGTTAGCGCGCGAAGATCGACCGGCTTACGTATTCTATCCGCACACCGTTTATAAAGCGTACGGCCAGCACCTAGACGAAATGGATATCGGAGAGATGTACGATCAGCTCGTCGATAATCCGACCGTGCGGAAGGAAAAAATTAATCCGCGGAAGTTACTCGAAAAGCTTGCCGTGCTGCGGTCAGAATCGGGCTATCCGTACATTATGTTCGAAGGCAACGTTAATGCGTCTCACGCGAACAATCATAAATCGAAAGTTAAGTTTTCGAACCTCTGTAGCGAAGTGCTTCAGGCGTCGCAGGTATCCGAATACACCGACTATGGGGAACCGGACGATATCGGCCTCGATATTTCGTGCAATCTCGGATCGCTAAACGTTGCAAACGTAATGAAAAACGGCGACTTCGAATCTATCGTCAAGCTGTCCGTTGATGCTCTAACGCGAGTCTCGGAAACTTCGAATATCAAGAATGCGCCGGCCGTCGCGCGAGCTAACCGTGAGATGCGTTCGATTGGACTCGGCGCGATGAACTTGCACGGCTATCTAGCGCAGAACGGCATCGCTTATGAATCGGAAGAAGCGCTCGATTTCGCTAACGTATTCTTCGCGCTCATTAATTATTGGTCGCTTGTGCGTTCGATGGAGCTAGCGAAAGAAACTGGAAGCACGTACGAAGGGTTCGAGGGATCTTCGTATGCTACCGGTGAGTACTTCTTTAAATACGCGTATGTTGACGAACAAGAAGGCGAAGGTCTCGACTGTTTTCCAAAGACGGAGAAAGTAAAAGCGTTGTTTAAAGACGTATGGATTCCGGACGGCCTCGACTGGTATAACTTATCGTCTGACGTTTGCGAGTACGGCCTATACCATTCGTACAGACTTGCGATTGCGCCAACGGGTTCAATTTCGTATGTGCAGTCGGCTACGGCGTCGGTCATGCCGATTGTGGAGCGCATCGAGGAGCGTACGTATGGTAATTCGAAGACGTATTATCCTATGCCGGGGTTATCGCCGCAGAATTGGTTCTTCTACAAGGAAGCGTACGACATGGATATGTTTAAAGTCGTCGATATGATCGCAACGATTCAGCAGCACGTCGACCAAGGCATCTCATTTACGTTGTTCTTGAAGGATACGATGACGACGCGCGATCTAAACCGGATTGATTTATACGCACATCATCGCGGCATCAAAACGCTGTATTATGCGCGGACAAAGGATACGGGGCAGGAGGGCTGCTTGTCATGCGTAGTATAACTAAGGATCTCATAATGAAAGGGACAATAAAGGCATATGTCAACCGCAAAGAAGAATCCGTCAAAGTAGTAATAAATGACGAATTCGAAATAATGGTTAGACGTACGACCGATGGAATAGCCGCTAAGAAGTTAATTAGTAGAGGAGAATTTAATTTAAAGGATGTGAAGCCTTTTCATGAGGATGATAACACAAAGTTAATAAGGCAAGAGCTTAAGCGGCTTTCCGAAAAAATAGGTTCGATTTATGAGGCCGCAGAGAGGTTGCCTGGTTTCTTCATGTATAGCAAAGAAGTTGAAAGGAAAACAGATAAAATCGCCTATGAAATTATTAATATTCAAACAAGCGGCCTCTAATCAACCAGATTAATTTTACAGTTTTTTAGGGTTAGGCTGTTCTTTAGAGATTATCCATGTCTTACCAATCTTTTTGCATTCGATTTTGTTATTAGCGCAGAGGTTTTTTATGTATCCAGGTGAAAGCCCCCATAATTCGGAGGCTTCATCTACACCCATTATTTTATCTAGCACGGACATTATTGATAGTACACTCCAATTCCATAAATCTTACTAATGTGTTTAATAGAACTTTTATAATACGGTTCCTGGTGTCCATTATCCCATTGAACTATCCAAAAGTCACCCCAAATTTCAGAAGTTTCAGTGATGATAGTTCCTGTTTTTGCTGGTGAGTTCTCACTTTGACCTGGGCCGTCTATACTGATTACTTTTTTACCTACCATTTCATTTACGTATTTACCAGGGAACTTAATTATTTTAGCCAATTTGAATTCCTCCTTGTAATGTGCGTTATCGCATCTCTTGTTTATAATATATCATGTGCGTTATCGCATGTAAAGAGGGAATTATAAAACTTTTTTGGGAGGACGAATAATTGACGAACTTAAACGCAAACGCAATCCACACAGCGGCCGATTGGTCGCGCCACGAAGACGACTTTACGCAAATGTTCTACGCGCAGAACGTTAAGCAATTTTGGCTTCCGGAAGAGATTTCGCTAAACGGCGATCTCTTAACGTGGAAGTCGCTAAGCCCGACTGAACAAACGACGTATATGCGCGTCCTGGCTGGCCTAACGCTACTTGACACCGAACAAGGCAACGTAGGCATGCCGACTATCGCGCAACACATCGCCGGCCACCAGCGGAAAGCGGTGCTGAACTTTATGGCGATGATGGAGAACGCTGTCCATGCGAAGTCGTACTCTAATATTTTCATGACGCTCGCTCCTACCGAAACAATTAACGAAGTTTTCGATTGGGTTAAGACCAATCCGTATTTGCAGCGGAAGGCGGCGCGGATCGTCGGTCTGTACAACGCGATTGAGCCCGGCGATGATATTTCGCTGTATAAGGCGCTGGTCGCTTCGGTATACCTCGAAAGTTTTCTTTTCTACAGCGGCTTTTATTATCCGTTATATTTTTACGGGCAAGGACGTTTAATGCAATCAGGCGAGATCATCAACTTAATTATTCGCGATGAAGCGATCCACGGCGTTTACGTTGGTTTGCTCGCACAGGAAGTATATAACCGCCAAGATCCGTCCGTTCAGTTAGAGTTACGCGATTTTGCAGTCGAATTATTAGCGGAACTTTACGAGAATGAGGTTAAATATACCGAAGATCTTTACGATGATCTTGGATTGACTCACGATGTTAAAAAGTTCTTACGGTATAACGCAAATAAAGCGCTGCAAAACCTCGCCTTCGATCCATATTTCGAAGATGAATCCGTTAATCCAATTGTGATGAACGGGCTTAGTACGAAGACCAAGTCGCATGACTTCTTTTCATTGCAAGGAAATGGATATAAAAAGGCCACTGTTGAGGCTATAAGGGATGAGGATTTCATATTTGAGAACTGATGATGACTTCATTAATCGCAGGTTTACGAACAACCGAGGTCAGTCATTCGTTGTTATTGAGAAAGTAGTCACCGAGAAAGGAAAAGCGAACAGGTACAAACTGAGATTTGAGGCTACAGGTTATGAAACTACTGTAGAAAAGGTTCAGATAAACCGAGGAACGGTAAAGGATCGTTTCGAGAGGTCTGTGTTTGGTGTAGGATTTCTCGGAAACACGAAAATGGTAAATAACAAAGCGGCTTATAGTGTTTGGAACGGAATGTTAGAACGTTGTTATGATACTACTTGCACTCGCTACAAAGACTACGGAGGCGCAGGCGTTAGGGTATGCGGCTGTTGGCATTGTTTCGAATCATTTTTAAAGGATTTGCAAAACATTGAAGGCTATGATGAGCGGAAATTCAAGGAACGCACTATATACCTAGACAAAGATATAAAACAAAAAGGCGTTCCGAAAAACAAAATGATATATTCAGTGGCTACTTGCTGTTTCGTTACTAGAGCAATTAATAACGCTAATAGAAATATGTCAAATGCACGAGTCCACTTCGTAGCTAAGTCACCGGACGGAGAGATTATACGAGTGGAGGGACTCCGTCCTTTCGCTGAGAAATACGGCTTACATCGACCAATTATAAATAAGTGCTTACGTAAGGAACGCCAAGAATACGACGGATGGAAATTCGAATTAATTAAAGAATCGAATTGGGGGCGAAATAAAAGCGCCTAAGAAGCGTCCATTCTCCGAACTTTATACGCAGTTATATATGAAGCCGTTGTGCCAAACGGAAAGTTAATACGCAGTTAATAATGAGGGCGAAAAGGTGTCCGTTTTGGCGAGTAGGGTTGCAGTTATATATGAGGACGTTACGAAGGAGGAAACGAAATGAACGTAAATATAAAACGCTTATCGCCGGACGCTCAAACGCCGGCCTACGCACACGCAACGGACGCTGGCTTCGACCTAGTTGCGTCGGCCGACGTAATTATCGAGCCGGGTGCAACCGCGTGTGTGCCAACGGGCTTGGCGTTCGAGATTCCGGAAGGTTACGAAATGCAGATCCGGCCACGATCCGGCATTACGCTGAAGACTAAATTACGCGTGCAGCTCGGAACTGTAGATTGCGGATATATGGGAGAAGTCGGAGTGATTGTCGATAATATTGCGCAGAACAATTTAGATGTCCGTTATTCTGACGAAGACGGATACTATACGGTGCCTGAATCGGTAGGTTACGCGGTGTCGATCGAATCAGATAGGGACGCGTTACTTTGGCGGGTGGTAGAACCTTCGGAAAAGACGGAGAAATTGTTTGAATTCGGTTATTGGCGTCCGGAAAATACGTACATCATCCGCAAAGGAGATCGTATCGCGCAAGGCGTAATCAAGCCGGTCGAGCAGGCGGTGTTTACGGAAGTTGATGCGCTTGGCGATAGCGATCGAGGTGCGGGCGGCTTTGGGAGTAGCGGGGTTACTGCGAAGGAGGGCGAGTAGATGAAGTTCTGGGTTACTTACGGAACTATCGTTTTCTTTTTCGCTTACTTATTCACGCAACCGGCGATGCTCGCGAACGATAGGGCTGATGGATTGGCCGAAGTTATCGTACCTTTCGTATTGTCCGCGGGTATTACAGCGGTGGTTGTTTCAATCGGAGTATTCGGGAGTAGTGCCCACAGCGGATACGGAGGAGGAGAGTAAATGGCGCAAATATATGCGTGCTTTCTAAACGGTAAGTTATACGGATGTGGTGACATCGAATATATGAACGATCTATTTCGCGATTACGTCGTTAACTGCGAGATGTACGGAAAGGACGATTGCACCTTCCGAATAACTACGAAGGAGAAAGCCCGCAGATTATTAATTAACGAAACTATTTGCGAAAACGGCGAAGCATTAAAACGATTGGAGGACGAGTAAATGTACGAATTATATATCTTAACTAAGGGTGGGAATCAGCATTGGGCGAAAGTGACCGAGGCTGAGCTAGAAGAACTCCGAAATAACATTGACGATGAGGCTAATCGGGATTTTATTGAGGTATTTTGCGAAGATAATGGTCACGCGCTTGCGGTTAACCGCAAAGAAGTTGAGGTGTTTACGTATAAGGTGATCGAGGAGGACGAATAGATGACGGAAACCAAAATGAACGTACAGCTAATCGCACATACGCAATTGAACGAGGAGTTCTATCGTTCTCTCAATTACGGAAATTATGATGTCATTCTCGGGTGCTTTGACGGCAATCATGTCGAAGATAACGACGTAACCGACGGCCAAGCGGTCGCCCTAACCGCAATCAGATCGTGCTATAGCGCCAACAAGCCGACCGAAATCGTCGCAAAGGAAGGCGCCAAGTATTTCGGCTCCAAGGCGTCAGATGGCGGCGCAGGTACGGACGCTGACCGGCTATTCCGACATATCTTCGCGTCCAAACACACGTCGACCCTCGAGCACCTGACGTTCACCTTTGCGATTGAAGGCGTCAGCCGGGCGTTATTAGCGCAGCTTACACGGCATCGCGTCGGTTTCAGCTTCAGCGTCCAATCACAGCGTTACGTACGGATGGGAAGCGATGACAAAACCGGCGGGTTCGATTACGTGGTACCGGAGAAAGTTACGAGCAATAAAACGGCGGACATGTACGACTTTGTGTACGGAGCGCCAATTACGGATCGTCCAGCTACGGAAATATTCGCGGAGGCTATGGAAATAGCGCAACAAGCTTACGATAAATTGCGAGAGGCCGGAGTGCCTGCCGAAGATGCCCGCGCCGTCCTACCTAATGCAACCGCAACGAATCTCGTAATGACTGCGAATCTGACCGCGCTGCTATCGTTCTATTCCAAACGCAAAAAGGGACGCGGCGCACAGGCTGAAATCACCGAACTGGCTGAAGCGTTAAGGCGCGAAGTGGTTGATGTGGAACCATGGACCGCACAATTTTTCGAGGAGGTGTAAGCATCGGTATACTAACGAATCTAGCGATGTCAACGCAATTACTTACGAATCCTACCGCCAAGCCACCGGAGCCTCCGGCGCCAGAACCACCGCGCATCACCGAAGAAGAGGCGGCGCTACAGAAGGCGGAAGCGGGTGCCGCGAAGGCGAACGAACGCATCCAAGCGCTTGAAGACGAAGTGGCGGAGTTGAAGGCGGAAGTCAAAGCGAAGTCCAAGGCGCGCTCAAAACCGAAGGTGGATAACGAAAGTATTAACGAAACGCCAAACGCATGGCAAACGTTCGAGGCTTCGGCTTATACGGCGGATTGTCCCGAAGGTTGCAGCGGCATAACAGCGACCGGACTAGACGTAACCGGAACGATCTACCACGCAGGCAAGCGCATTATAGCGGTCGATCCGTCAGTGATTGCGTTGGGCTCGACGGTTGAAATAAAACAGGCGGACGGCACGACGTTTGAAGCCGTGGCGCAAGATACGGGCTCGGCGATTAAAGGCGCCAAGATTGACGTATTAGTTGCGCGAGAGGCCGACGCGGTGCAGTTCGGACGGCAGTCGGTGCAGGTTCGCGTAATAAATTAACGGGAGGGTGATCGGATGAACAAAATAGATGAGTTTCGCGGAAAGTTTTATTTTCTAAGTAACTTCTATTCGGCACCGGTGACATACGAAGGTACCACGTATCAAAATAATGAAGCAGCCTTTCAAGCGATGAAAGTATTGTCTAATGATATACGGAAACAATTCGCGGAACTTCCTCCGAATCACGCGAAGAGAAAGGGGCGTAACGTAAAGCTGCGCGACGATTGGGAGTCCGTCAAAGAACAATACATGTACGAAATAGTATTGGCGAAGTTCAGACAAAACGAAGCTCTTAGAAAGCGACTTCTTGCTACTGGATCGTGTGAACTAATCGAAGGGAACACGTGGGGTGACGCTATATGGGGCGTTTGTAGAGGTCGAGGACAGAATAAACTCGGCAAGATTTTAATGCGCGTAAGAAACGAATTAAAAGACGAGGGGGCGGAATAAATGACGAAATCTAACGCAAGCATCCACGTACTGGCTGACGAAACACTTGGCGGCATCAAGCGCGAATACGTAGAGGTCGATCGGAAGGCGGAGGTTGACGAGAAGATCGTAATTGTTGCGAAGAATGATTGCGAGGAGGGCTATAAAAACGGCGATGTTTTTACGGTAGATCGCAAGTACTGTCCGGTAGATGGAGACGTAGAAAGTGACGGGGCTTCATCCGACAGGAATTGTAGCGGACTTATTTATCGCGAAGAATACCGCGTGCTCGTCCCGGTAGAAACCGCCGCAGCCGACGAACCGCAGCCAGCCGATCTAATCGACGTCGTATCTAGTCTGGCGACGCGAGTAGCGGACTTAGAGCGCGAGAATAAAAAACTACACGCGGCTTTGGACGAAGATCTGAAAATTCGATCCGAAAACACTCGACGCTATCTAGCGCTACAAGACGAAATCGACACGCTGCACAAAGACAACCGGACGCTCGGCGAAGAATTGGCGCGGGTAACGAAACAAGTCGGCGAGAAAACGCAAACAAACGTAGATGCTCTAGCGGAAGCATTTGCGGCGTTGAAGAGGGCCGGTCTATGAAGCTCGCCTTCACTGGACGTTTCGCATCCGGAAAAGACGCCGCAACAAATTACATCGTTACTATGCACGATTTTCAACCATTCACCTTTTCTTCGAAGGGAAAGTCGATCTTTTACGATCTATTTCCGGAGATGCAATACGAGCATAAACCACGGCAACCTATGCGCGACTTTATTAACGGAATTACGAAGCTGCCTGTTCCTGGCGCTGAATCGGTATGGGTCGACTATGAATTCCGAAAAATCAACGACTATATAAAGCGGCAGTGTTGCCGACCTGCAAACGTACTAATTACCGACATAAGAAAACCGATAGAGTACGATCGTGTCCGCGCAGAAGGCTTTAAGATAGTCCGCATAGTTGCGCCGGAATCCTTACGTATTGATCGCGCTAAGAAACGCGGAGATAAGTTTGATCCGGCCGACTTAGAACATGCGACAGAAACAGCGGTCGATGATTTCGAAGTTGATTACGAAATTACAAACGACAGAACGATCGATGAACTATACGCGAAGCTGGACGCGTTGATGACGGACTTAGGCGTCGGCGTCTAGCTGAAACGCGTACGTATGCTTCGGATAAGCCAGATATGGCTGTTTGGCCGCCTCGCCGTCGCCGATCAAATAATAGCGCTGCGGTAGGTTATCGAAGTCAATGCCGACCTTACGCAAGAACGGAATGGCCGACACGTTGCCGCGCTTATCGAACTTGAACGGCTTGACGTCCGGCTGGTTTACTAATTCGGGCTTGCCGACCACGATGCGCTTTTCCTCCGCGTCGTATGCGACCGTAAGATAAAACGACCCGTCCGTTGGTAGGCCGATAATGCGGCGCGCTCCTGCCGAGATAAATAGGCGGCGCTGCTTTTCGATAGTTATGTACGCTTTGAGGTTGCGCTCAAAGTCGTTAGATATCCACGTAAGAACCATAAACGAAACTCCTTTCGGAAGCGTTTACGTTAATCATAAACGAAATTAACGAAGGAGTCAACGAAAGGGAGTGTAGGCATTGCGAGAAACAATTACCGACAAAATCAATCGTATATTAGGGATCGACGACTCTTATAAAGCTCCTGCGAGAATTATGGAGGTACTGTTCGATAGAGAACTTCGTGAGGACATATTTAGACAGTTCGTAGATGATCCAGAACTTTGCAAAACGGAAGAGGACGTATTTCACGTGTATTTTCAAGAGGAACACGCTGATCGAAAGGATAAGAAACAGGATTTTACACCCGGAAGCGTAGGCGACCTCTTATCGGCCATAGCAAACGGCGGCACTTATTCACGAACATCTTACGATGGGTGCGCCGGAACTGGCGGATTGACTATATCTAAATGGCATGCGGACCGGCTTAACCACTCACCGTTCGACTATAAGCCTTCGTGGTATTTCTACCACTGCGAGGAAATGAGCGATCGCGCAATACCGTTTTTACTATTTAACTTATTGTTCCGTGGCATGAACGCAGTGGTCGTACATTGCGACGTTTTGACGAGAAAAAGCAAAGGGGCTTTCTTTATTCAAAACGATAGAGACGATTTTATGCACTTTTCGTCGCTTAACGTCCTTCCTTATACGGACTTAACCGCGAGTGAACTAAATGTGGTTTGGGACGACGATCTAATTCCTTACGATGACCTTATTGAGTCGGAAGAGATTCCGCATCATGTGCTTAATCCTTCGGAGTTCGGTACGGTAAGCGCCGAGACCAAGTTTCTTCACTTACTTTGCGGCATAGATGCGGAGGTGGTTTGATGGGTTCAGTCAAAGTCGACCTACACCGAAAGGAACGCGAATTCGACGCAGCCTATGCGCTCGATAACGCAGAAGGTGTCAAGCTATTGCTCGCCGATTATCAGAAGTTCGTCAGTCGGAAGCATTGCGGAGATTACGACGCGGCTACGATTCTTATCGACATTCACAAGGCGCTTGAACTAGCGGATTTAACGGACCGACAGCGCCAGGCGATCGAGCTCGTTTACTTCGGCGAACTAACGCAAGCCGAGGCGGGCGAACGGATGGGTATCGAACGTGATGCGGTCAATCACCTTCTTAATCGGGCATCTGAAGGAATTGCGGATATTTACTACTACTGGGCGAGCCACAGCGAAGGCTACGCGATTAGGAGGACGAATCAATGAATAAACCGATATTGCACGAAACTATTACGGAATTGTATAAGCGAACCAAAGCAGGTGAGTTATCCCGCTTGGAACGTATCGAAGAAACTAGGGCATTAGTAAACTCTTATTATGACTCTACCGGAGAACAGCCGGATATCACTGCGCTTGAACGAATGGCTAATCTCATAATCTACGAAGAACTTTCTAACACCAATAAGAACAAGATGCGCGAAGAATATCCGATCATGAGCGAACGGATGGAGAAAACGCGAAGATCGGGCGAGACTTCAGAGAAAATGGCAGAAGAATACGACCATTTCGGAAAAAATAATAGCAAACCAGTACGAAGACGTCTATCTACGTACGAAAGTATTCAAGTCGATAAGCGCGCCAAGGCTCGTAATTTAGAGCGCCGCAAACGTTACTCCGCTTTTGTTAACGGAAAGTCACCGGGACAATTCACTGTAAATATAGCCACAGGCAAAAAAGTGTATCACTAATTAAGCGCTTAAAGGGGACGGTTACATGAGTAGAAGATTACGAGTTGTAAACACGGAAACTGGCGAGGATCTATCGGAAATCTATACGCTGCGGCACCGCAACCAAGACGAAGCCTTCCGTCAGCAGCAAGAAAAAGCAACTGATCGGCGCGACTTTTCTAACGCGAATATGCCTAATATTCACGAAGTCTATAACGTTCTTACGACGGCTCAATGCGGCTATTTGATGCTACTTCAGTGCTACGTCGACTATACCGGTGTGCTCGTTAAATCCAGCCGCAATAAAACGCCAATGGCAACGGCCGACATGATGGACGTATTGCAGCTCGGAAAGAAACCGCGAACATTCTACGACTTCCTAACCGCGTGTACTGAGCACGATATTATCCGGGAAAAAGACGGCGTGTATAGCGTAAATGAACGCTATCATTTCAAAGGTAACTTCGGAAGTCAGTACGTTGTGAAGTTATACACTGCGAAAATCAAACGTGTGTACAGCGAAGTGAAGGCGACAGACATCGGTCTTATTTATCGCATGCTACCGTTCATACACTTCGAGACGAACGCACTTTGCGAAAATCCTTTCGAAAAGAATCCGAAGCGCATCCGATGGTTCAATAAAAAAGAGCTTGCGGAGGCTATCGGAGTTACGTCGGACACGTTAGGACGTCGCCTTAAGCAGATGAAATTCGACGGGGAGTACGTTGTCGCGCGTATTAAAGTCGGTACCGAGCCGGAGCGATTTACGTTTAATCCTAACGTTTTCTATCGTCAGTCAAAAGCGCCTGACAAAACGCTGATTGCGCTATTTAACGTTAAGAAGGTATAGACCGAAAAAAGGACGCCCGTAAAGGCGTCTTTATTTTTCTTTAATTGGAATCAACATTTAGAACGCGAACAGTAAAGCATTTAGGACACATGCCTAAGTAAGATTCCATATCGATTTCGGTTAAAAAGCTATCAGGGCTGGTTAGACACTCAACAGCTCCGCCATTAACCACTCTTCTGAATTTTTCCTTTTCAGTCTCCTCAAATCCACAGGCCTTACATATATCTCCCATTAATATTTCCTCCTCATATATTCTTTTTCATGCCGCAGCGCCTGCATTCGCGCAAAAACTTGCCGTGCTTAACCGAACTTTTAAACAGCGTATAGTCGCAGTTATCGCAACGCCCTGCGCGAACATCCGGCATTTCCTTGTATTCGTACGTTATCGTCGTATCGTATCCCTTTGTTTCGTAGTCTTTTTCCTCCATTCACTAAACCTCCGTGTCTATTCGCGTTGTATAGGTAAATTATAACACGTAAGGCCAGTCGGAAATCTCCTAATTTGGCTCCTAACAACGTTTTATCCACGAAATCAAAGCGAAAGAGCCGCCTTAACGCCGATCAGGTATACTAAGTACCCCGCAGCTTAAAACGGCTCACACACGCTTATTTCACGTTAAAACGCGCTGACTCAAAAGTCCCGATATAATGACGCTTGCCTGAATCCGCATAACAATCGACCTGGATCACGTAGCTGCCGGCACCGGTCTTACTGCGAATCGTCTTCACGCTAAACGACTTCAGCGGCGTTGCGGTCTTAAAGCTGCCGCGCTGTATCAAACCCGTATCGGTAAGTCCTCCGCCTGAGCGCTTTTTATAAACGCCGGCCGTATAGTAAAGCGTGGCCGCGCCTTTCTTTTCGGCTTTCCAATCGACCGTCTTTGCGCTGCTTGTATACGTAGTCGCATCCGTATAAACGCGCGCTTTGTGTCCGAACTTCTCCGTCTGCCAGCCCGACCATGCTGCGTCTGCTTGCGGCGCTAGGGCGACAGTACTCGTCAGCAAAGCCGCGGCGATTACGATTGATTTAAATAAACGTTTCATACGATTTCCTCCTCGACCTGTAGGCGCACTCCACACGTAGGGCAGCACGCGTTTGGTTTAATATCTACGTCAAGCTTTGCGTAATTACATTCGTCACAGGCGTATTCAATCATCGTTAATGTCCTCCGTTTTGATCTTCGATTAAGCTTTCGACTCGATATCCGAAATAATTTAACAGCGTATTGATTCCGATTTGGTAAGCACGCCCACAACTACCGAATTCGGCGGCGGGGCGCTCGTATAAATCGAGGATCTGCGCTTCCTGCTGCGGTGTAAGTGCCGGTATGTCCGACCACAAAGTCCGTAATTTAAGCGTCATTGCGTTTATCCCTCCGTCGAAAGAACAGCAACGCGATAAATACGATCGTCGTTACAATTCCGATATAGTCGAGAACGCCTAGATTCGTGAAGCTCAAGCGTGCGATCCAAGTGATGAGGACGATAATTAACAAAATTTCCGTAGTATTTATTTTTCGCATACGTGGTATAATTGATTGACAGGGGCTTTCGCCCCCGTTGGTTATGTTCGGCGACGGCGCTTCTTTGGCGGAACCTGCCGTCGCTGTTCTTTGCTTTTCCGTTCCTTGCGCATCTTGTGTAGTTCTAGCGAAAGTTTGAATATCGCCAACCAAGTCGCAAGTAGTGCGGAAAGCTTTACGATGATGTCAATCAATTTACCGTTCACCTCCTTTCTATAACTTAATTATACGATATCGTATTACGTATGTCAACAATTAAATTGGAATATTATTCGTTTCTATATCGGTTTGGTTCAGCGAAAGAGCGCCGGCTATTTTATTTCCGATAACTCGCGAATTAACAGATTCGGATGTTTTTATCGGATTATATAACGCGAAAGAACTAACGGAATACACAACGTTTTCCTTTACTAACGCACCATCTGTGTTTTTCGTTTGGATACCGTAGCCGCCGGAAGCCGTCCGATTGAACGTTATGTCGTTGCCGGATATCTCATGGCGCTTGCCACCGATAACATAGATCGGTATCAGACATTTCGCGTTAGTAACATCGTTGGCTTTGATGCGTACGCTCCGACCCTCAGCGCTTTCTCCGTAGACAGCCATGTTAGTAGGCGCGGATATGCGATTATCTCTAATAAACACGTCGCTACCTTTATCGAAAGCTATAGCGTATCCCACAGCACCGGAATACTCGATTAGATCGACGTCGTTATCGATAATCTTCGCACAAGACCTCGTAACCAGGACGCCCTGTTTGCTTCGCTTTATATCATTCGACTTTGCTTTAACGTTGGACGAATCGATAATCTCTATCGCAGTAATATCCGAGTCGTTAAGTTCGTTGCTTTCGAATGTTACGTCTTTTGAATTACGCGCGCAGCATAGCTTACCTGAACAGTGGCGTACAGTATTGTCTGAGAATTTAGCGTTTTTAGCTTCGAATGCCGCTAACGCAATGCCTTCCGTGCTAAGGTCAGAAATCGTATTATCTGATACCGTAACGTCTGCACCACGAATGTCGATACCACTGCTGAAGCCTTTTATCGTATTGCCGGTAATCGTTGCGTTATTTCCGTTAAATCCGGACGAAACGCCGAGTCCGGCAATCGCGGTATATTTCTTATCCTTGCGAACGAGTATGTTATTTTCGATATTGGTCTCGGTGCCGTATCCGTATGAGATCGTATTGTCCGAGTGGTTACCCGAAATAACAACCTCGTAGCCGTTAAAGTTACACACCGATTGCCCAACGTTGCCTGCGAAAGTGTTATTCGTTATCTTTACGTTCCGAGGCTCTTCGTAGTCGATGTCGCCTTCTCCGTAACCTTCGATGTCAATACCGAACATCGGCTTGCAGCCGTCGTTAATGCCTGCGTTGGTAATTTCGTTATCATCAATCTTAACGTCTTCGCCGCCCGTCACCGATATATTATTGCGGCGCGCTCCGTCTAAAACGCAGCCCCTAATCGTTATATTGCGAGCAGGGCGGTAAGTCGTCCAGGAAACGTTAAGCATACCTTGCGCGTTAACGATAATGCAGTCGCCCGTACAGTCCGAAATATCAACGCCTTCGATCACGACATTCCTAGCGCCATGGACGTTTATTCCGTAACCCCATTCGTGCGTTTTCTTCTTTTCGAAGTCGCCATGTCCGGTAAAATCGTGCTGATATCGTTCGCCGCGTATTTTGCCGCCTCTTAGCGTCACGTTCTCGACCTCGCCGATATAGAAGCACGAATACCCAAACGAATTATTCGGAACCACACGGAATTCAGCCTGCGGGTGTTTTATTATCGTAATATTACCTGGCACGATGATACCAGCGTGTTCTTCCGGCTTTAATGCGGATTCTTTATTGACCGCATCGATATAATAAATACCTCGCGGAATATAGATCTCCGGATATCCTATCTCTACTGCGTCAAGGAGGGCGCGGTTAAATCCGTCCGTAGTTCTGTCTGCCTGCGTAATATCGTCACTGATCCCGTACTTTTCGACTTCCAACGTATATCGCATTATTCGTTACCTCCAACGTTATAATTTTCGTTAATAAAGACCGACAACAACCCGGTAAATTTATAGAACGTCGCGGTTTCGGTTCCGGCGCGTCCAGCAAGCGAGAACGTTCCGAACATGCTTTTTCGCAATCCGGTGCTGAGCTCGAGTTGTAGACTTTCGCCGGTTACGCACTTATTCGCTATGTTCGCGGCACTGGTGCCCGCAAAGCGATGTCCTTCGCCTACGAGTTCGGCGCTAAAGCCGGTGGCATTCAAGCGGTCTACTAACGCCTGACCGCGTATAGGATCCGTGCCGCCTACGATAATGTGCTCGGCACTGTCGCTATAACCGTGGAGAGATATAACGCGTTGGTGGCGCATAACCAGATCAAGCGCGGTCGGTTCGTCGAAGTGGGTGCTCGTGATGTGGAGGTCGAAGCCGTTGGGCGTCTTAAGCGATTCGAAAAGATACGTTGAATAGTCGTCGCTGAGTTCGCGAGCAAGTTCGCTAGTTCCGCCTTCAATACTGCCGCCATGTGGCGCGAGTATCAAAACGGGCGTATTGCGGTCGATCGCGAATATGTTGTAGTTGGTCTCGGGTTCGTCGGCTTGGAGTTCGGCAAAGTTGCGGTAAACATCGGTGGCTAGCGCGGTGACTGTGGTGAATGCGGTTAACATTGCGCATAGAAGAAACGCTGTGATATACTGGAAGTGCTTCGCTCGATTCGGACGGTGCAGCTTTGCTTTGGTCGGTGGGGCTGCGCCTCCGTTTCGTTCTAGAATCGCCTTATTCAGTTTTTGTGTTTCGTTAATCATTTCGTTACCCCTCTCGGATTTTATTAACGAGGGCCCTTCGTTGACCTAAATATACGATATACGATATTGTATGTCAACGGATTTGCGGAAATTTATTCGATATCGTATAATAGTCGCAGAGGTGATCGAAATGAAATTAAACGCTACGCCGCGTCTAAACGCCGTTATGAAAGAAAAAGGCTGGACGCAAGTAAGGCTTTCGGAAGCATCGGGCGTACCACAGGGTTCGATTTCGCGATTCGATAAGAACAGTCGCCACGAAGATTGGCACGTTTTTTCGATTGCGAAGGCGCTCGGCGTGGAAGTCGAGGAGCTATTCGAAATAGAGGAAGTTGGGGACGCTGACTAATCGGCGTCTTTTTTTTTCGTCTTGAAATCTGGCCCTCAGCTGGTATAATTATCCTATTGATACCAGTTCGGGAATTCCCGAATCGAAAGGATGGACGAAATGAATCCGAAAGTCAAAGTGAGCGTTATTATCCCGGTATACAATGGCGAGGAGCACCTACGCGAGTGTATAGACAGCGTACTCAACCAGACGCTTAAGAATATCGAAGTTTTGATAGTAGATGACGGTTCGACCGATTCAACGCGGACTATATTGCGTTACTACGAAGCCATTGACGAACGCGTTAAGCCGATCTACCAAGCGAATCAAGGGCCGGCAACGGCGCGAAATAATGCGCTAAAGCAGGCGCGCGGAGAATTCGTCGCGTTTATCGACGCTGACGATTGGATCGAACGAGAAACATACGCAACAATGTACGAGGTCGCAGTCGCAAATAATGCCGATATTGTATTTACGGATATCTGCTGGGATTACGAAGATACAACGAAAAGCTATACGAAAAGTTATCGCACAAAAGCAAATACGCCGTTAGGTCGGGACGCGATAAAGGCGGAGATACTAACGGACTTTTTATACAACGGATCGTATGGCGGCGTATGGAAAGTAATCCGCAAAAGTTTAATAGATACGTATGGCCTAGCGTTTCCTGACGGTAAATATCTCGGCGAAGATTGGCTGTTTAATATGGACGCGTTTACGTATTGTCAGACGGCGTACTATATCGATAGGCCGCTGTATCATTACCGGCAGATTAATGACGAAAGCTTGATGCGCAAATATAACCCGCAGTTATTCGATTCGTACATAAACGGCAATACGTTGGAGACGTATGCGAAACGATGGGGTTTGTACAACGAAAAGGTAGCGCTGGACCTGGCAAGGCGGAAGTGTTATATCGCGGTCAACGGGTGTATTCAGAACGAGTTCAAGCCGGGCTGCGATAAAGGGCTGCGTGAAAAGTTGGCGCTGATCGAACGAATAGTCGAGCATCCGAACGTAGGGAAGGCGGTTGAGGTAGCGCTAAGGCATGAGGAAAGTTGGGCTCGGCGGATGTACCTGACGATGATAAAACGGAGGGCCGTCGTAGGGTTGTTTCTGGCGGGGAAAATACGGTCGATGAGGTGGCGTTGAAATGGCGTCATCTTTTTTCGTAGGCTCCGATTCTCAATTACGGAAAACTAATTGATAATGAACACGACTTTATTCGCACAAATCGGCGAAAAACACGACTTTATTCGCACAACCGAAAAGTGGGTTCGTGCTTAGAGCCGCAAGGGATACAGCGATTTTAGGCCGCCAATCACTTCTTAGTCTTGTGAATCACAAGCCTCTGGAACTTCGGCTTCGCCTTCGTCCAGTATTATCGCGATCAAGTACTTATTAATTAATATCTGCGCGTATGTAGGGAACGAAGTGACCGGAATTAGCGCTATGTTTAAATACCTACGGAAAGACTTGCGCTAACCTAACGAAATTAATTACGGAAACTTAGCGAATATGTATCAACATTTACCCCGATATGCTGTCTTACGTAATAGAAGGACGTAACATATCGTATAACCTACCGCATAGGCAACCGTTAGGCTACGGGTATAGTACACCGGATGTAACACCGTATATGCATACGTATAGTTATATAAGAAGGAAGGCGGCGGAAGATTAAGCGTTATCGTTGCGTTGTGGTACTCGCAGTAACGAGAAGACCGCGGAGCGTAAGCCCTTCCGAAACTCACGGGGTTGGACCGGATGCCCACCGCAATATGCACCATCCTATGCATAGCAGGCGGCATGTACCGTAGTCAGCACGCGTTGATCTAGCGCGGTTTATCGAATGCATAAATAACATACGGATAACTGCGATACGTAAACGTATATGAACGTTGGTATATCAATGATTGCGATTGAATTCGAATGTAACTCAATTTACTTCTGTTAAATTCGTTATTCATAAACGCGAATGATATATACGATGACTCAAACGACTGATCACGAAAACGACGGACCCCCCAAGCCCGTCCGAAAAATCCATGGCGACTGCTGTTCGGAACTTGCGCACAATTTTTCGAACTCAGGGCGTCAACTGAACGGAGGTGACCGCATGCAAGTATCTTGCGACGAATGTTTAGAGGAATTCGAAATGCAACCGAAGGAGCGCCCGTTAAATAATGCCGGCATTGAGGAAACGTATTTTGAGTGTCCGCATTGTTCGAAGCATTACACCGTCATTGTAACCGACTATGAAACGCGCAGAATGATCCGGGAGCATAAAAAGCTGCGTAAGACGCCGGATGCAACCGAAGAAGCTGACGAAGTTCAGCGGCAGATCATGACGAAAGTGGATGCGTTAAAGAAGACGCACGGACTAGCATAATGATTTTACCACGAAATTAAAGCGTCTCAGCCGTTTTAATCCAGACGGAGGGTATTCGGTAGGGTAAACGTTAGAAACGCTAATTTCGTGTGATTTCGAAGGGAGGACGAAAGGATGGCGAAGTATCGCAAGAAGCCGGTTGAAGTAGAAGCGGTAAAATTCGAAGATACGACGGAATCTATATCGGCTATAGCGGAAATAGCCCACGATAATTTAATTCGGGTAGACTACCGACAAAAGCCGGTCGTAATGTATATACCGACGTTAGAAGGCGTAATGACTGCGCAGGTAGGCGATTATATTATTCGCGGCGTTGGGGGCGAACTTTACCCATGTAAGCCGGACATTTTCGAAAAGACTTACGAAGAAGTAAGCGACAATTAAACGCAATCAGAACGAGGCTTCCGCACCCTACGGCGGAGGTCTTTTTGTGCTTGCGTTTTACTGATCAGCTGGAATGTGCTTCCGAGCCTTCCGGTAACGCCAGCGCATCCACCGACACGCCTCTCAACGATGCGGACCACGGTCGGTGGGGCAAATAGGGGCGCATGTTCCTCGGTGGCGAATTATTTGGGCAGGTTCAATTCCTGCCGCCCCTGTGAAAGCGGGTTTCGCAATGAATCTCGCTTTATGAATAAAAAAGCACCGCAGGCGTAGAGCCCCGATGCTTAAAGATTAACGTTAGCGTATACTTCGTCAATCCGGTCCTGGTTAATTCCGATATAACGAAGCGTGACCGACTGCTTCGAGTGATTGAAGATCGATTGCAGGAGCGAAAGGTCGGTGCCGTTCTTATACGCGTGATATCCGAAAGTCTTACGTAAAGAGTGGCAGCCGATTGTGCCGAGCTTTTCCGCAAGGCCAGCCCGTTCAACGGCTTCGTTAAGTATACCGTAAGCACGTACGCGGGTGATAGCCTTCGAACCTTTGCGCGAAGGAAACAGCCAATCATTATCGACGGCTTCGGTCGGTATCAGTTCGGCGGCGGCTTTCTTGATTGCGGCGTTGAAGAAAAAACGCTTAGACTTTTTCGTTTTGCCTTCCGTAATCGTAACGAAATCCTTACCGCGGACATCGCCGACTTTTAGCGCAAGAATATCGGAAATACGTAGGCCGGAATTAATGCCGAGTGTGAACAGCAGAAGATCGCGCCCACGAAGGGCTTTTTTTATTGCGTTTATTTGGCGTTTTTCTCTAATCGGTTGGACTTCGTTCATCTGAATTTCACTCCGTTCTCAATATGTTAAATTAATATTAACGAAAGTAATAACGTAAGTCAAGCGAAAGGAGGGTGAAAATTTGGCGTACATTAACGGAAAATGGATAGGGCGGCAAGAACGGCAGGAACGCATTAATTTATTAGTCGAGAGTGTGCGTCGGTTGGCTGCCCTAATTAAGTCCGAAAAAGCAACCGAATACCATATTGATATGTTCCGGAAAAACAAAGCGGAATTAATTAAGCTTAAACGCGTTCACCGTGCGGAAATAGACGTTGCTTATTTTACATACGAGTATTTGAGCGACGGTCTGAATCCGGGAAACGAAGACAATGTCGTAAGGAATTCGGATGACGGAACGCCGCATGATGGTATAGAAGATATCGCGAAGATTCACGAGGAATTTTTCGAGCTTTGCGATTATGTTAACGAGGAAAAACGAAATGCGCGTCTTGCTATTGCGGCAGCGCGGGGGCACTCGAAGTCCGGTATGTTCTCGAATGCGCTACCGTTGCACCAGGCGGCCTTCAGACGTCGTAAGTATATACTCGTAATTTCAGAAACGGACTCACTTTCGAAAAAGCTGATCGGATGGGTCAATAAGCAGATGAAGTTCAACGCCAAGTTGCGTGAGGACTTCGGTCCGATGATGCATGAATCCGCAAGCCGCAACGAAAAAGATAACGAAGAAGCGTTCATTACGACGACGAATATTCTTATCGAATCATCCTCGTCAGGTAAGCAACTGCGGGGTAAAAGGCACGGAGCTGTCCGGCCGGATCTCGTTATCATAGACGACCCATCATCGACGAACAACGAGGGAACTAAAGAAGCGCGCGAAAAGCTCGTCCATTGGTTTAACTCCGTCGTTGTGCCGATCGGGTCTAAGGCGACTGCGATCGTACTTGTCGGAACGATGGTTTCCGCAACCGGACTTCTTAATCACGTACTGAAACGGAAGGATTTCAAAGCAAGCTTCCACGGCGCCATTATCAGCGAGCCCTCAAGGCCGGAACTATGGGAAAAATATTGCGAAGTATATGCGCGTGCTGACTCGATGGAAGAAGCCGATGAATTTTACGAAGCGCATAAAGAAGCGTTGGAGGAAGGCGTCGAGCTTGCGTGGCCGTGGCGATGGACATATCGCGATCTTATGCACGAGAAAGTAAACATGGGGACGCGCGCCTATAACTCGGAATTCCGAAACTTAGCGTTCAGTGAAGACGAGCAGTTTTTCTTCCCGGAAAACTATGCTTATTACCATTATTACCACGAGAACGGGACAGCGTATGTCGTTTATAACGAGTTGAAAATACCGATTAAGGATCTTCTGATTGTAGGCGCGTGGGACATTGCGCAAGGGAAGAACGCACGGTCTTGTTATAACTCGGTCATCACGCTCGGAAAGCACGAACCCACCGGTTACATTTTCGTTTTGGACGAGTATGCGTCGAAAGAGCCGGCTCATGTGTATATCGATATCATCATTAAGAAAATAAAGCAATATAAACACCGTTCTTTCAACGTGGAGACGATCAACGCGCAGCACGAATATTATCGGCAACTACAAGAGCGCGTTCGGCAAGAAGGCTTATACACTTGTCGCGTTAACGATGTGAAGTCGCATAAATCTTCGAAGGACGAACGTATTCAGTCGATGGAGCCGATGCTCCACAACAAAACGCTTATATTAAACGACAGACATACGATGCTTCTCGATCAGATGGCGCAATACCCTTTCGGCGACTACGTAGATTCACTTGACGCGCTACAACAGGCGTTGGAATCAGTGTTCCGTCCGAAAACGCGCTTAGTATCGAAGCCGGGATGGCTGTAGAAAGGAGGCGATAAGATGTCGCGAATGAAGGAGCTAGAGGCGAAATTAACGCTGCAACAGCGGAAGGCTGCGCAAGTCGTAGCGAGTAACGAAGTATCTCCGGAAGAGGGCGCTAAACGTAGTCAGGCAGAGCTTGCTGAAGAAATAGGCGTAAGCAGGATGACGCTTTATCGTTGGCGGTTTCAAAATCCGACGTTCATCGAATATATGAACCTACTGGCTGACGATATGTTGTCCGGACATAGATCCGAAGTGTACGGGCAACTTTTGCGATTAATTAAAGGACCGCAGCCGTCGGTTAAAGCTATCGACTTGTTTATGCGTCGTCATGGTCTATTAACTGACCGCCAAGTGACGACAACTGAGACGGATAGCGGATCTCGTAGTAACGAGGATCTTGAGAAGGAAATCGATGAGTTAGACGACATTCTGGGAGAGGAGGAATAGCGGTGGGGTTTTTCAACGTATTCAAGCAGCACGACCAACCTTCGGATGAGTATACGGTAAAGAAAACGTACAGTATCATCCGAGAAGGTGCGCAATTTCCTCCCGATGACTCAATCGAGCGGTTAGCAAAATATAAGCGTATGCGTAAGCTTTTCGAAGGTCGACACCGAGACGTATACGAGAGAGCTACGGATATTTTAAAAGATTCGCCACACTCGAAACAGCTTGAGAAGCTTTATATCGCAATTAATCTCGCGGACATTTTGGTAACTAAGCCGGCGGATCTGCTGGTAGGAGAACCGGTTCATTTCGAGAGCGGGTTATCGGACACTAGCAAAGAGCAAAAAGCACTCAACCGATACGTAGAAGAAAACGATCTTAACCAGCTACTTCACGAAAGCGCCATGTCAAATGGGTATCGTGGTGACGCGTGGATTAAGGTTCGCTTTGGCTATCGACAAGATTATTCTGAGCTTCTTGCGATGGGACTAGGGGTTCCGGATGGCGCGAAAATGGAGGCCATCGTTGAGCATGTTAACGCCAATTGCGTTTTCCCTGAGTTTTCGGCAGGAAACGTAAAAAATATCAAAGCAATTAATATAGCGCAGGTGGAGTGGGTCGAAACGGAACAAACGGAAGTGCCTTTCTTAAACGTAGAGCGCCACATTCCAGGACACATCTTCTATACGCGTTATAGACTTTACCAAAACGGCGTCGATATTTCAGGAAGTGCGCCGATTAGCGTATTCACTATCGGTGAGGAAGTGCCGACAGGACGCGAAGTGGATCACGAAGAAACATTCCTTCCTCACATACCGGTCTTCCACGCGCCTTACAAATCTATCGATGATAGTTACTTCGGTATTGGCGGCTTAGAAAAAATCGAAACTACGTTAGCTGCGATTAATGATCGCCTTGTGCAGATCGATTATATCCTATGGAAGCATAGCGATCCGACAGCATACGGTCCCAATTTAGAAAGCGCCGGAAACTCTGTACAGTTCGGAGGAAAATACATCCCGGTAACCAAAGACGATCCGACTCCGGGCTATATGGTTTGGCAAGCGCAACTCGACGCAGCGTTCAAAGAACTTGACGTCCTCTTCAGTAACGTCTTTCAAATGGCGGAGACTCCACAATGGTTATTCGGGACAACTATTTCCGGCGATAACTCGGGCGGCACGGGTACGTCACACACAGACGGTGCAGCTATTAAAGCTCGATTCATGCCGATTCTCTCGAAAGTAAAACGTATACGTGCTCACTATGACCGCGCAGTAAGGGACGCCCTTTGGACGTGCATGTTACTCGAAAAAGCGGTCGGCGTTTTAGATGTTAAAGAAGCGGTTTATCCGCGCGCAATTTGGAGCGACGGTCTTCCGAAGAATGAAAAGGAGATCGCCGAAATCATGGAAATTCGGACCGGTGGTAAACCTACGATTGACGTTCGCGGGGCTATTAAGCAACAAGACGATGTTGATGACGAAAAAGCTGACGAAATTATTCGCCGGATTGAAGAGGATGAGAAAGCGGCAAGTGGCTTCGTAGACGGGTCGATATTCAACAAGGAAGAACTGCAAAAGGACCCGCCAAAAGACAGCGAAACGATCGTTGAGGTCGATAATTAATGGCGCGCATTCCTGAACCTCATTACGATCATCAAACGGAGCAACTAGCGGGGTATTATCAGACTGCGGTTAGAGATATTTTATCTGAGCTCGACCGGATTGATCTCGATAACTTCCGCAGAGCTAATGCGTTAGCGACACTGAAATCAATCAGCGAGATCCTTAGCGAACTAGACGAAAGATCTTCCGCATGGGTTAAGAAGAACGTACCGAGGGCGGCCACTGACGGTATTGTTCACGCATTAGTTGCGCTTGATGTCGCGAAGACCGTCAAGGAAGCGGAAAAGATTGTCGCTTTCAGCGACGTAAATGAATACATGGTTGCGGCTGCAGTAGCGGATACACAAGCCGATTTGTTAGCGGTAACGCAGAACGTTGATAGGAAGACGCGCGCTGCCGTAAGAAAGGCCGTTTCAGATTCGATGCGGATTAATATGGCCACCGGAACAAACGGAAGGCGAAGTATAGCGGAATCGGTTCGAAAAGCTCTACAATCATCGGTAAACACTGGCATTATTGACGCAAGAGGTAATCGATGGCGGCCTGAAGTGTATGCAGATATGGTTGTCCGCACAAAGATGATGGAGACGTACCGAGAGGCTCACACGAACGAGGCGGTAAGTCGAGGCGCATATTACGCGAAGATATCATCACACGGAGCGAAAGATTTATGCCGCCTGCACGAGGGTCAGATCATTAAGTTGACTGCGGATGCGCCCGGCAATTACCCGACATATGACGAGTTAAAAGCAACCGGAGAGATATTCCATCCGCGTTGCAGGCACGTATTCTCAACGATACGAAATCCGTTTTAAGCGCTCAGGGCGCTTTTTTATTTTGTCCGAACGTTATGACGTTAAAAGAAACGGTTGAATTATCCAACAGCCGACGGGCTTTAAACGGTGGAGGGACTTTATGAGCGAAGAATTAAAAGATACGCAGATAGGCGACGTTACCGATCAAACTACGGCTGAGGTGCCGGAAAATAAACCTGAAACACCGACGGTGACTATGACGCAAGAAGAGTTCAACGCTGTAATTGCTCGCGAAAAAGGCCGTGTTAAAAACAAATACGCTGACTATGACGAGATGAAGGCGAAGCTTGGTGATCTTGAGAAGGCGCAGAAAGAGCGCGAAGAGGCTGAGATGACCGAACTCGAAAAACTTACGAAGCAGCTCGGCGAAAAGTCCGAAGCAGAAGCCGCCTACATGAAGCAGATCGAAGAATTAAAGGCTGCTACTGAACGCGAAAAAGTGGCGAACGAATTTATTAAGGTTGCTACGAGCCACGACATCGCCTACATCGACGATGCTTTGCGTCTTGCTGACTTATCCGCGGTAAAAGTCGAAGACGGGAAGGTTGTCGGTGTGGAAGACGTTGTTAAAGGTCTCGTTGACAATAAACCGTTCTTGGTTGCGAAGAAACAAACTTTGAAGTCGATTGGTCAATCAACAAACGGAGCAGGAGATGCGGATGGGGGCGAAATCAAGACGCTAGAGGCGCAACTGAATGAAGCGAAGAAAGAAAAGAATTTTTCGAAGGTAATTGAGCTTTCAAACAAACTTAAATCACTATTAAAGAAGTAGGGGGAAAATAAATGTTAACAAGTTACGATTTTAAAGATCAGGTACGTCAGTTAGATGAAGGCATTGACCTAATTATTCAGGACGAACCTACGTTGCTTGGCCTTATCGGTCTAAACGGCGAGGCTCTATACCAAACTAAGTTCGAATGGATGTCTGACCGACTGAATTCGAATCTTGCAACAGTTAAGGAAGTTGCTGCCGACGGAAAAATTACCGTTTCAGATGGCGACGGAGAGAAGTTCCGCAAAGACGCAATCGTAGTTTTCAAGGAAGAATATCTAAAAGTCACTGAGATTGCTGGCGATGTGTTGACCGTTGTTCGAGGCTTCGACGGTACGACTCAAGAAGAGATTGTAGCGGGAGCCGAACTGCGTATTGTATCTCGCCCTCAACCTGAAGGTGCCGGGGTTGGTATTGACGAAGGTCACGACCGCTATGTTGACTATAACTTTACGCAGATTATTGAACGTTACGCTGCCGTATCTAACACGCAACAAGCAGTACGTACCTACAACGTATCCAGCGAGTTAGACTATCAGGTCCAATTACGCCTTAAAGAAATGGCGCGGGAGTTTAACGACTGGTTGATTTATGGACGTAGAATTGACGGCAGACCACGTATGACTGGCGGACTTTTGCACTTCGCTAATTTGAAGAATGCGGCAAAATCCAACTTGGCGGGTAAAGAAGTAACTGCGAAAGATATTAATAACCTTATGGAGAAAGTCTATTTGCGGGGCGGATCGGCGAATACTATCCTCACAAATACAGCAGGAGCGCGTCAGATTTCTAAAATGGCGACTGATACTATCCGTACAGAAAGAACGGATGCTACAACAGGTCACCGCATTAGTACGTTTGTCTCCGATATGGTTGGTGGCGGTGTGGCGACTGTCATCGTTGATCCAAACTTCCCGAAAGATAAAGTCGCATTATTTGACCGTAATATTCTGTCCCTGCACCCGTTAAATGGTAGATCTGTATATGACACAGATGCAAGTGTAAACGGAGCCGATTTCGTCGCTCGTCAGATTCGTGGTGAGTACGGCATCAAGGTTAAAAACGCGAATGAGAAGATCGCTATTCTTGAAAACATTTCTACTACTGTCTCATAATACGGCGGGCTTATGCCCGTCTTTTTATTTATAGAAAGGGGGAGCGAATTGGCTATTTCAGATGAACAGAAGAGAAGATTGAATGAAAGTATGCCGGCAGCAAACGATGTGAAGCTTGGTGACATCATCAAAGACATGCAAGAAGGCGGACTTGTAGGACCTAAAGGTGATAAAGGCGATCCTGGCCCCCAAGGTCCGAAAGGAGATAAGGGTGATACTGGTACAAAAGGCGCTGATGGGTTCGGTACAAAAGAGCAATATGACGACATTATCGCTCGCCTTAATGCATTAGAAGGGTCTGGTTCTTAATGGTAGCAATATATAAAGCTTCTCCGTTTTATTCAGTAAGCGGAGATAAAGACATTACTTTCGACTTCAAAGGCATTTATAAAACTGAAGACCCGGACGTAATAAAGCAACTGAATGAATTGTGCCCGCGTTGGGTTACGTGTGTCGAACTCAACGAGGAAGAGCCGGAGGAATCAAAACCTGCGCCGAAAAAGCAGCCGCGTAAGTCCTCCGCAAAGTGATAAGGGAGGGCGGTGCTTATGACGTTAAGTGTCGAAAGTGCTAACGAATATATCAATGGATTCACGATCGATAACGAAGACTGGAACGATTACGAAAACGAGAAGAAGCAGCGGATTTTAAACGTTGCTGAAGACGTGCTGGCCCGTAAATATCCCGAATACATCATTCCGGATAACGCCGTGTTTGAGTTTGCGAACGTACTTGCGATTGCGTACAACGATACAAATCGTCTAAATAAGCAGGGGATCGCAGGGTTTTCAATAACCGGAGTCGGGTCGTTTAATTTCAAAGACACTCTGCGCGTCGATGACGAATCATTGATCCCGAAGAAGACTCTCGATTTAATCGGCGAAGCTAACGGCGTACAACTCGGCGGCAGAATAGTTAAGTGGACGGTGATGTAATTGGCGATTATTCCAATGCGTCAGACAGTGACCGTTTACAGGGCGTCCAAAGAATTAGACGTGTGGGGAAATCCAAAATCAACGGAAACATTCTTCTTAAAATGCCGTGTTGATGAGGGATCTTCTATCGCTAACTCAAGGTCGTCGGGCGTAGTCAAGAACGAAGAGGTCGTCGCTACTGCGAGAATCTTAATTGATAAACTCGCAAATGTCCGATATTCCGACTTACTATCGTTTACTAATGAACTCGGAGAGACGATTGAGCGGAAGCCGAAGGAGATAAATGTACGAAGGAATGTCGGTGGGAAGCCGATATTGACCGAGGTAGTCGTATGAGGCTGACGTTTAATACAAGCGAATTTACATCGCTGCTTAATAATCGAGAGACAGCCGTTGAGCGGGCGGCAATAACGGCAATGGAAGACAACACGGATGACCTTGCTAGAATTGCGCAGAACATCGCTCCGATCGATAAAGCGACGCTCCGTCGGGGGATGAAAAAGAAGGTAACGCTGAGGCGGAACAGTTTGGTCGGTGAAGTATCGTTTCGGGCCGTCGACAAAGGATTCAACTATGCGATCTGGACGCATGAGGCCGATTATAAACTTGGTCCGACATCCGCAAACGCTGGCGGAACGGACGGATACGAGGTAGGTAATAAGTATCTAGAGCGTCCGTTAAAAGGCGAGTCGCAGAAGTATATCAATAACGTTGCTAACGCGGTTAGAAGGGAGCTGAGATAAGCGTTGAGAATATCCGAATTAATATCGTTTGTTGAGTCGCGGGTTGATGGCGTTTATTTCGCGAACGGATTTCCGCGTGAAGCACAGGATGAATGCGCTTATATTCGTTTCACGGGCGGGTTTCCCCCGTCTCAGTGGACCGGCAAAAAACAACCGTCCTTTCAAATTCTTTTACGAGGCAAGGCGCGGGGCGACGCAGAGTGCGAAGAACGGGCGTATCAATTGTACGATTCGTTAACGAACCTTCGCGAAGTCTTCATCGGAGATAGTTCGGTTGTCGTTATTCGCGCATCAAATTCGGAGCCTATATTCATAGGTTACGACGATAATGATCGACCTCAATACTCATTAAATTTTGACTGTGTAGTGCGCCCTTAAGCGGGCGCTTTTTTATTGCGAAAATAAGGAGGAGAATGAATGGCCGGAATTAAAACGATTAATGTTCCTATCGGCCCTGCGATCGTAGAGTACGGGGAAGGTGCTGACATGGCGGTATTCGATATCACAAAAGGCGGTATCGTATTTAAATCGCAGATGTCAAAACAGGATACCACGGTAGACCAATATGGTGATTCCGTTGTTGCTTCACGGACAAAAGGTGGAACGTGTGAGTGTACCGTACCTTTTGCGTTATATGACTTAGAGAAATTACATCAGGCAATCCCGAATAGTAAATTCGTGTCTGACGGAACAAAACAAAAGCTCGTTGTTAGCGGGAAAGCAGGGCACGACTTACTCGCCGGCGCTAAAAAGCTCGTAATTAAACCTACGGACCCGCAAGCAACAGCGAACGACTGGATCACGATTCCTCTAGCTGGCGCATCTACGGATATTGAATACACATACGACTCTGATAACGAACGGATCGCGAACCTCACGTTTACCGGATATCCGGATACGATGGGCGATGGCGACTTGTTTATTATGGGAGACGAAACAGCCGGAACTTCTACGGAAACGGTATAACCTTAAAGGCATCGCTTTACTGCGGTGTCTTTTTCATTTTATTGAAAGGAGCGTATGTATGAATCTTTTCCCGAAGAAACAAGACCCCGAAGCCGTTAATTTAGGTAAGCATACGGTTCAGGTCGCGAAGCTTACGCCTGCTAAATGGAAGCAGCTTTTTGCGACCGCCGACAAAATTCCTGGCCTTGTTTTACAGGTGCTTAGCGCGCCGAAAACCGATTTTTATTCCTACCTTTTGAGCGCAGTTGATATCGCTTTAGATGAGATTGTCGCTATTGTCGCCATGCTTAGCGGAGTTGATTCCGAGTATATCCACGAAGAAGTAGGAACTGACGAGTTAATCGAATATCTTGCGTTAACTATCAAAAAGAATCGACTAGATTCGCAAGTAAAAAACGTAATGAGCCTTCTTCCGAAACACGAAAAGTAAACGAAGAAGGCGATCCTTATACGATTGATGACTATCTAATTGAAGCAGCGACGCACTTAGGCGTTACGCAACACGCTATCGAAAACGACTTTTACATGATCGACATTCCTAAATTTATTCGCGCTAAAACGAAAAGTAACGCACTCAGACGCATTGAGGACATCAGGATTCTGCTCGCGACTAATAATCGAGCAAGTGAAGACGAAGCTTACAAGTCGCTAATGCAGTCGCTCACAAATTCGGCAGGAATACGAAACGAAGTTAAATTCGATCGAGAGGCGTTCGAGAAGTTACGCGCATGGCAAGGAAGTTTTCGGAAAGGAGGTAATTAGATGTCCGGTACAACAGTCGGAGAAATACGCGCTAGACTTGTCCTAGAATCGCAGGATTTTAGTAACGGAGCCAGACGCGCCAGGGACGAAATGACGCAAATGGGACGTTCATCCGAAAACGTGTCGAAGCAAATGGGCCTCGTACAAAAAGCGTCGCTTGCGGTCGGAGGCGCGGTCGCTGCGAGCATCGGCGCATCCGTCAAAAAGGCGGCTGATTTCGAAGCGGCCATGTCGAACGTTAAAGCGATAAGCGGCGCGACCGGACAGGAATTCGAAGACCTGAAAAACATTGCGTCTAAAATGGGCGCGGAAACTAAGTTCACGGCGGTCGAGGCTGCGGATGGGCTTCAGTACCTTGCGATGGCGGGCTTTAGCGTAAAGGACCAGATCGGATCGTTGCCGGCGGTTCTGAACTTGGCGTCTGCGTCAAACGAAAGCCTCGGACGGTCTGCGGATATCGTATCGAACATCATGACGGGCTTCGGCATTAAAGCGGAAGAGTCCGGACATGCGGTGGACGTCTTAGTTAAAACGATGACTTCAGCGAACACGGATCTCGGACAGCTCGGGGATGCCATGAAATATGTGGCCCCGGTAGCTTCCGGACTCGGCTTTTCGATGGAAGACACGGCCGCAGCTGTTGCGAAGATGTCTGACGCGGGTATTCAAGGATCGATGGCCGGTACGGCGCTTAGAGCAACGCTATTACACTTGTCTAATCCGGTAGGACAGACGGCTAAGGCGGTTAAGAAATACAATCTCGAATTAGACGATGCAAACGGCAACCTTAAACCACTGCCGGAACTGATCGGATATATTTCGAAAAACTTAGAAGGAATGTCCGACGCACAAAAGACGGCTACCGCGGCGCAGCTAGTCGGAACTGAGGCGGCTTCCGGATTCGTTACCTTGCTTAAAGTAGGCGAGAAAGGATTGCGCGACTTTTCCAGCGAGCTTAAGAATTCGGGCGGTACGGCTGATCGCGTAGCCAAGACGCAGATGGATAACCTCAAAGGGTCGTTCGAAACGTTTAAGTCGGCTCTGGATGGACTCGGCATCAAAATCGGTAACGAGTTCTTACCTGCTTTCCGAAAAATTGTCGATACGGGTACGCAGATACTCGATTTCCTTAACAAGTTAAATCCGGGCATTATTACGACCGGTCTCGAAATGGCGGGTACGGCTGCGGCGATCGCACTGGTAGCGTCGTCGGCGGTCAAACTCGGCATAGCATTACGCGGATTGTTTGTTGCGATGGGACCTGCCGGGTGGATTATAACGGGGCTTTCGATCCTTGGTGGTCTTTTAGTCGGTGTTAAAGCCGGATATGACGAAATGAATACGGTCAGTCTCGAAGCAGCCAACGCGAAACAGAAAGAAATCGATTCACTTAACGGGTTGATAACCGAATTCGATAAGCTTCAGGCGAAAACGAAGCTCACTGCGGATGAACTTGCGCATTACCTCGACTTGAACGATCGGATTAAGACCGAGACGAATGCAGATTCGATTAAACGGATGAAAGACGAGCAGGCGGGGCTTCGCGAGAAATCGGGGCTTACAAATAGCGAGTTCGATCGGTTCCTCCAATTAAACGACGAGGTAATTAAGAAATCACCGGATACTGAAGCGGCAATTAGCGGGCAAGGCAACGCAGTCGCAAAGAATACAGACGCCCTCAAAGCATTGAACGAGGAGAAGGCGGAAGAGTTGCGCTTAGAGCTAGAGAAGCAAAAGAACCTCGCGGAAAAGGGCTATGATAAGAACTTAGAAAAACAGAAACAACTTCAAAGCGAGATAAACGAATTATCCAAGCAACGGAGTAAAAGTGAGGGTGAGGTTGCGAACCAAGTCGCGATCGTAGAAGCAACGGAGCAAAAGCTTCGGGATGCTAAACTAGCCGGCAATGCTAAAGAGGTCGAGTCGTTAGAAACTGTGCTAGGCGTCCAAAAAGGTACTTTATTAACACTCCGCGGTCAATTAGATACGACACTTTCTAAGATCACTGCGAAGAATACCGAGCTCAACAAAGTTAACGAAGAGATCGGAAAACTTGATGTTGTAAAGCAGAAAATGGTCGATCTTGAGCTTCGGCAGGTTGGATTAAACGCGAAGAAAGGCGAAGGAGTCAAGGTTATTAATAGTGAGATCGCGAGATTAAAAGACGCCAGAGCTAACCTCGTAAATAACACGTCAGCCGCCGACAAGAAGAAGCAAGAGTATCGAAAGTCATTAGACGCAATCGATAGCGAGATCGCCAAATTGCAAAAAGCGAAGGGGCGCGTCCAAGAGATTGCGGCCGAAGCCGAAACGATGAACGAAAAGTTAGCAAGACGCATCGACAAAAAGATTCACGTAACCTACAGCGCCGACGGAACCGAGATCGAAGAGAGCGCCAAGACGTTTAAGAAAACGCACGGTAGCGGAGGTCGAGAAGTTGCGTATCACACCGGCGGCATTATCGGACGCGGTCAGATCAACAAACTGCATACCGGAGGTCTTGCGTCTAAATTCGCAGACCGACCGATGAGTCACGAAGTTGATATTCGGGCACTCCGTAACGAAATGGTTCTGACCGAGGCGCAGCAAGCAAACTTAATGCGCATGATCGATGCAGGGCATACAGCGGCTCTGAGCGGTAACTCGGGATTATCAAGCGAGGTCATCGGTATATTGCGTTCAATTGATCAGGGCGTAAGACAGAACCGCAAAGTGGACGTCCGAGTCGATGGAGAGTCGATTGCTTCTGCGACATATCCATATGTTAATCAGAAAATGACGGGCGATCTAAAGAATGAGATGCGAAGTATGGGGGTGAAGGGATGAAGGTTCTGCATAATTTTAAAATCGTATATAAGGACGGTACGGTGTACGATATGGCTTCGGACTTTAACGTTTTGGTTCGGAGCTTCACTATTTCCTCCCCCGATCCGAGTATCGATTCTGAAAGGCTCGATAATGGCGACGGCTATATCCGCATGGGAAAGACGTGGGGGCCTCGTGAAATATCCGCACTATGTGTGTTCAGTGCGGTTGATGACTACGATTATGCGCTACTTCTCAGTAAATTATTTCGCGTTTTAATGTCGAGGGACGAATACTATCTGATTTCTGATGCGGAACCTTGGCGCAGATGGCTCGTCGAAGTATCCAGTGGGTGGAGTGCCGAACAGCTTGGGGCGACCGGAGAGTTTCAGCTATCGTTTATAAGCGCCAGTCCTTACGCTGAGTCAGTCGGTTCGTCCCTTTCGAACTTGACGACAGACATAAATTTGTGGGGATTCGGTAATGGGTTGTCTGCGGAAGATTACCAATACGTTCATACAGCGAAAGCATTCCATATTTATAACGCAGGCGACGCTACTGTAGATCCGCGAAATAAACCATTAAAGATTACGATTAAGTCGAAGAAAAACATATCGAAAGTTTCCATCGGCTTGTATAACGCAACGACGAAGGATCAGTGGACGTATAGCGGAAGTATGAATACGACTTTGCCGATCGTTATAGACGGTACACGGACGGTGAGAAGCACGACATCCTTGACTGATAAAACAAACTACGGGCTCATCACGTTAGCGCCGGGCTGGAACAACATACAAGTAACCGGAGAAGAAATAGCGGAAGTCTCTTTTGACTTTCGTTTTTATTATTTATAGACACGAAGGGAGGCGGATACATGGCGAACATTAAAGATGTTAAGTCGCCATTAGACCGCGAGTTTCGCAACACTATTAACGAAAATTTCCGGGCTATGAACGGAGACGTCTCGACATCAAGAGCGCAAATGGATGAAGCCCTTTCCGAAGCAAAGTCCGCAAAGGTTAACGCTGAAACGGCGTTAACTACTGCAGGCGAAGCCGAACGAGTCGCAAGCAATGTTCAGGACCAATTTAACGGCGTAGTGCTCGAAGGCTCCATCGATCCAGAAACCGCGCAGGCTCGCGTCGACTACAGCGGAAAAGAATATACAACGCTAAAGGAACGCATTGACGCTAACCAGATCGAAGTTATGTCGGCTAAATCTTCGGTTCAATCGATTAGTCTTAACGCGCTAGATTTCAAAGCAGAAGGCGACACGGATTCGGCTGCCATTAACAAAGCGATTGAATACGCAGCGCAGAACGGGCTAGGAAACGTTCATATTTCGAAGGATGTTACGCTATCAGCGCCTATTTACGCGAAAAGTAATATCCGCATCACAGGCGACCCTGCTGCGAAAATTGAAGTTACGGGCGGGTACGGAATCGTCGTCGAAGGTTCTATCGGTGAGGAAATTCCAATCGCGGCTAATCTAACGATGGGCAGCACGGTTATTGAAACGACAGTAGAGCACGGACTTAAGGTTGGCGACTTGGTCCGAATTAAATCGCAGCGAGACGCTTTGTCTTCTGATGCAGGCGATAACTGGCGATTGGGGTACGCAACGCCGGAAGCGCCGGGATGCTATTTCGGCGAGTATATGCGTGTTAAGTCTGTAACGTCAACGACTTCTTTCGAAACCGCAGCGGGGCTTTTATTTCCGGATTACCGTATCGACAGCGCAAACGAAACGGCTTCGACTGCGCGGGCAACGACAACAATTCAGAAAGTCACGCCGATCGAAAACGTCATCATTGACGGTCTTAATTTTACCGGTACTGCTTCGCGGTTCATCAGCATTAAGTACGCCAACCACTGTTATACGAGAAATAATACGGCTTATAGTGTATCTGATGGGGCGTTTATTACTTTTGAAAATTCACTTGCCTGTGGCGATAGCGGCAGTCGTATATATTACGCCACTACCACGGAGCCGACCGAAATGTATCTCCGTAATGCGTTTAAAGCTGTATCGTCCCAGGATTGTGGGTTCTTTCAGTCATACGCAGAAAACGGCACCCAACCGTTTGATATCACATACAAGTCAGGGGAGACGCCTTCACTTAACTGTTACGTAAATCTTTGTGGTTCTAAAGGATCGACTCAGAATCCGATGACAAGCCACGGAGGAACTTACAAAGTAAGTGTTAATGGGAATATTTTTACTGAATGCCGACTAAATGGGATTTCAATCCGAACAAGATCTTCGATTATCAGAGGTAATACACTCACTGGAGCTTCTGATTCGTCTAGCCAGGGGATAGCGCTATTTGAAGGTTGGGCTCGGGATTGTATCGTAGATGGAAATACGATTTCCGGTTTTAAAGATGGAATAAGAGTTATTGATGGTGCTAATGAGGATCAGCAGTTTAAATGGATCGGAGCGTATTTTTCGAACAACACAATCACAAACGTAAACCAAGGCTTCTATATATCACGAAATTCATCGAACCTATACACTGGTGAAACCGGCGTCGAAATATCTAACAACCTTGTAAATAACATGGCAGGAAGTTCAGCAAAACCTGTACGTATTGAAGCATACGTGTGCGGTGTTGAGGTCAAAAACAATGTGTTCAATGGTTCCGGGAATGCCAATTACGGAGTATATGCACATCCAAACACTAACAGAATTGCAATCGTACGAAATAGATTTATTAATATTGGACGAGGAATTCGGTTAGATACACCCACTGACTCGACTATTGACACCCCTACTTGCGAAATTATCGAAAATAAGTATCTAGACGGAACGTGGCCTGTCGATCAAATTGATGGGTGGAAAACTAAAAACAAAGAAATTCTAGGTTTCTTAAACCCTAAAATAGATAACAAAGAATCGATAGGTATCAGCGCTCTTAGATGGGCGAGTATATTCGTGGCATCCGGCACTATCTCGACATCCGATCGAAATTATAAGCAGGATATTCAGGACGAAACACTCGGCCTTTCATTCATCGAGAAGCTTCATCCGGTATCTTATAAGTACAAAGACGGCCATTCCGGACGAACTCACCACGGCCTAATCGCGCAGGAAGTCGAAGAGGTTGCAAACAATCTCGGCATATCTACCGATGACTTTGCGCCGATCTCTAAGACGCCGGAATATGACGAAGATGGAAATGAAACGAGCGGATTTATTTACGGAATGCGTTACGAAGAATTAATCGGACCGTTAATCAAGGCGACGCAGGAGCTGTACGCGCAAGTGCAAGACTTAACCGGTAAATTAAGCAAACTTACGCCTGATTCTTCCGGCTCGGTCGCGCTTTCGCAAAATGCCGATTTACTTCTTTACCTCGCGGATCAAAGTGATCCGGATTGGTGGTTTAAGAACATCCGGATTCTTTATACGAACGGAAAATACACGAAGGAGCAAGTCGCCAAGTACGTTACACTTGCGAAAATCAGCCGCGAACAATACGCAGCAATTACCGGAGAAGTCTACGAGGAGGACACCGCATGAAAATAAAGAATATAACCGGGTCTTCCGAAGTGCTGACCGGCTATACAAACCTAGCAATAAAACGGACAGTGAACGGCGATATTTCACTGTCTTTTTTAGTACCAAAAACGGAATACAATGCACATGCTTTCGATCTTGTCGAAGAGGAATCCGTCCTCACGTACAACGGAATCGATTATCGCATCAAGCAATGTGTCGAGCAACTAGTCGGAGTCACGCCAGTTAAATCCGTCACGGCTCCGCATATATTTTTCGATCTTATCGACGAGGGCTTCCGATATGATACGTTGACCGACGGGAGCCACTCGATCAACGTTATATTCGATTTTATTTTCCGCGACACTGGATGGACGTTTAGTATTATAGACGCGTTCGATACGGAAGAATTTAAGGATTTCGGAAATGATAACTGCCTGGCGTTATTTAAAAAGGCGCTTGATCAATTCGAGGCTGAGTACGAAATAGTCGGACGGGACATACGAATTTACAAAAAGATCGGAAACTCGCCCGACTTTCAGTTCCGATTCAACCACAATGTCAAAACATTTAGGAAGACGGTCGACAGCTCGAACTTATCGACATATATTCGCGGTGAGGGAAAGAAAGATAAGGAGGGAAATCCGGTAGTAACTGCGGAATACACGTCGCCTCTTGCGGGTGTTTATGGTATTCGGCACGCACCCATCTATTCGAATGAAACGATAACAAACAAATCAACTCTCGAACGTTATTTAAAAGCGAAGCTTCAAGATAAGCCGGAAATCACGATCGAACTAGACTTCGTTGAATTGAAGAACGCAGGTTATGCGGTAGCTAAACCGGGACTTGGCGATACGGTGCCAACGATCTACGAACCTCTGGACGTTAGTCTTAACCTTCGCGTAATGGAGATCGAAGAGTATCCGGAGTCAAACAGAGCACCGAAAGTAACGCTTGCCTCGACGTTGAAAACATTCGCAAAATCCGTCATTTCTTATTCGAAGCAATTGCTCGATAAGATATACGATGAAAATTCGGGTAAGCTCCGATATAACGTTTATGACGAAGCGGTGCAGCGGGCGACTGAAGCGCTTAATAATTCGTTGACGCAGTTGGAATATCCGGAAGGTATGGGGATCATTGCGCGAGATCCAAACGATCCTAACCGTTTCGTAGCGTTAAGGTCTAGCGGATTAGGCGTCACAACAGACGGAGGCAAGACGTTTAAAGAAGCGATCACGGCGGATGGTGTTGTGACGAGCGTTTTGACAGCCGGACAAATTAAAACGAACAATATCCAGATCATCGGAAACGGTGATCTTTTTTACTGGGACGGAAACTACTTGATCGCGATTAACGCCGCCGATCGTAATAAATTCGTGCGTCTGGATTCCAGCGGCCTATATGTCGCGAAGGGGGCCGTTTCGATAGAGCGTCCGGACGGTGCGGTTCTTGTGAATAATGGAATGTTTGCATTTAACTTAGCGGTTCAAGAGAAACCGTTCTATGACCCGGCGGTTGTCGAATTCACCGGAAGCTATTATCAATCGGAATCGGCCTCGTATACAAATGCGGAGGTTCTATACATCTCTCACGACGCGCGATTCTTGAACTTAACGGTCGCAGCTCGTATACCTTATACGGGTACAACTGATCCACTCAACACCTACGTCAGACTTTCGGAATTTGACGTAGACGACGGCGCGGAATCGGTAGTGTCTGAGGTATCTATACCGACCGAGAAAGGAAAGACGAATTATGCGCAAATACAAGTCGACCTTGGCGTTCCTACGTATAAAGCAAGAAACTTTTACCTTAAATTTAAGTCGGGTTGGTCCGGAAGATCGACGATGATAAGAACAACTCGCGTATGGCTAAACGGATAGGAGGGCGCCAAATTGGGCGAATTAGACGTAATCAAATACTTTTTAACGCAAGGACCCTTCGCGGTCCTTTTTACGTGGCTTCTAATATACGTAATGAAGTCGAACCGCGAACGCGAATCACGGCTGCAGGATCTGCTCGATAAGTTCAGCGATAAGTACGACGTTATCATCGATAAGATTGATCGACTTGAAGAGAAATTTCGCGGTAGAGAGTAACCGAAGCACGCCCGTCAGGTGAGAGTCCCGGCGGGCTTTTTTTATATCCGAAAATTTAAACCAAAAGGGAGACGGTAAAATGGCATGGATACCTACGTATGATAAGCGAAACAGAGATAACATTGCGAAGTTGGCGGATAACTCAAAGGCTGCAGCACTGAAGTGGTACGATTATCTGGTCGCGAATAAGATCGACTTGTTGATCTACGAAACGATTCGTACAGAAGCGCAGCAACGCGCCAATGTTGCGAAAGGTGCTTCGCAGACAATGAAGTCGTATCACCTTGTTGGTCAGGCGCTTGATTTCGTACCTGTTAACGGTAAGGCAACGCTATGGAACGGCTACGGATCTGCCGACGTTAAGAAGGCGGTTACGTACGCTAAGAAACTAGGTTTCGAATGGGGCGGTGATTGGTCTGGATTTGTGGATAAACCGCATCTTCAGTTTAACTATCGCGGCTATGGTACGGACACTTTCGGTAAAAAGGCGAGTAAACCAAGCGTAGCGGCTCCGAAAAAATCGAAGTCCTATCCGTTACCTGGCGGCATCATCAAAGTAACGAAACCCCTAACGAAGGGTGCGAAAGTTACGCAAGTTCAAACGGCCTTAGCTGCGTGCTATTTCTATCCGGACAAAGGCGCAAAGAATAACGGCATCGACGGTTATTACGGACCGAAAACGGCTAACGCGGTCAAACGATTCCAGTTGATGAACGGCTTGGTGGTCGACGGCATCTACGGACCTAAGACGAAAGCGAAACTCGCTGCGAAATTATAATAACGAAAAGGGAGACGATAACATGCAAGACGTATTAATTTTCGCGACTGTACTGGCGCCTATTCTAACGGCGCTTGTTCAGCTCGTAAAGAAAACGATTAAACTTCCGACTAATGTGGTCCCGGCGCTCAGCTTCGCAATCGGTATCGGATTGGGTGCGGTTGCATACCCGTTTACAGACCTCGATCTAGTACTGCGGCTATGGGCCGGCGGCTTTGCGGGATTAGCAGCGACAGGGCTTTTCGAACTCGGAGCCAAGCGCGAAGGTACAACGAAATAATAACGAAACTTTTTTGCGAGTGCTTACGTATGATAACGTAGGTGCTCGCGTACATAATTGTATTGCGGTAAAAGTTGGACGGATAGTATAATTTAACTAATATACAACGGAGGTAAAAAGGATGGTTAATTTTATTAAGTACGTAGGTTTCGCGATACTGGCAGTTGGAGTTATTACCTTCGTATATCTAGGTTTAGGGATGAAAACGTATGAACCGGGTTTGACGGAGGGTTATACATACGAAGAGTCTCATCCTTTACGGTGGGTTTATGCGCTTGTCTCCTTGCTTTCATGCGCTTTCTTCGGAAGCGTTTTACTTGGACTTTCTAGGATTGTGCAGTACAAGGAAACTGAATTGGGCCATTTAAACGAAATTGATAATAACATTAGGCATATGAAAGCTCGAAAAGGAATTGTAGAATAATAAAACCCCATCCTTAATTGGATGGGGTTTCTTTTACTTTAATAGGAATACTTTTTAATGAAGTTTTCCGTTTATCTTTATTTCGGACAAATGCTTTCACTATATATTCACCCGTATCATAAAAATTCACTAAAGTCTCTCGTGCATCTTCGTACATTCTTCGTTCTATTATTTCTCCGTCTTTATAGATATACCATGCGTATATATCGCCTTCACGATCCCTATTAACTCGAAACATGTAAGAGTCGCCTTTGGTTATACCTGAGTTTGCTTGGTCCTCAAATACAACGTAGGGGCTATTAAGTTTATCAGCCATATTTTTTCTTAAAAATTCAGGGAAAAATTTCGCGACATCTGCATGAGAACTATATGATCTTAAATCCAACGTGTAATCCCTTCCGGAAGATTTCAGATCTTCAATCATTGGTTTAACGTGATGAGTGTAGTGTATTTCTCCCTCGCCTAGATGTATATAAATCTCAGGGGTATTTTTGGAGTTGAGTATGATATCTCGGAGTAGTTTATTTAAAAAGTGCTTGTCGTCTTGAGTACAGCCACCAGACATAAATTTTGCCACCTCGTTCAGAGACTGGTTTTTTGTGCTAATAAGATAATTCCCTAAATAATATTGAGGAGATCCACATATAGCTACATCAAAGTCGTATTTGACAGCGTAATACAGCGAGGCATATCCGCCTTTACTTGATCCGCATGAAATGATCTTTTTAATACCATTTTCTTCAGCTATTTTATTGATTAAAGAAATAACTGATCGTTCAATAGAGAAGTCTCTTTGTTTACATAGATAGTAACTCCCACGACATCCAAAATCATCTAAAATAAATAAAGCGTTACAAGTAAAGCCTTCTAACGTTCTTATGTAGTTGTATAAGGGTGGCTTTCCTTCTGTACTGAATCCAGAGAAAACCACAGCTAGAACGTCACTATTTTCTCCTTTTTTAAATAAGTGCTTTACATCAACTTCTCCTTTAAATACGGCTTCCCCTTTAAACACCTTTATTCCCCCTCTAATCTCGGATCTCGAATAATTCGTTCATGTCTTTAATATCCAATGCCTTCATGATTTTAGCAACATGCTCGCGATTAATTGTGGTCCTTTGGTTGCCTCTAATTTCGCTTATTCTGTTCTCGCTAACGCCAGATTCCTGCGCCAACGTTTTCCCACTCCATCCGCGCTCCCTTAAAATTTCATCAAGTTTAACGTAAAGTTGCAAGATGACCGCCTCCCTCTACTGATAACCCAATTATAACGTTATGTGTACATTAAGTAAATAAAAATGTTGACATAACGTTATAACGTTAATTATACTCATCATAACGACATCACGTTATGGAGGTATTGTTATGCATTACTTAGCGGAGCATCAAACGTTCGACTCGACGGCTCAACTTAACGAAGCTGTTTACGAACATATCAAGCGCAATACTTACGAGCTTAACGATACGGATCGCCAGGCGCTTAAGATGATCGCACGGTACGCGGTTAAGTTTAGCGGCGCGGCGCATCTTAAAGCGGAAACGCTGGCGGGCCTGATCGAGAAATCCGTTAAGACGGCGCGACGGGTACTGAATAAATTGGCGGCTTTGAGCATCGTAAAGAAGGTCGCTACGACGCGTAAGATAAACGGAGGAAAAGGCGCTAATATAATCGTGATTCTGCCGGTTGGAGGCGCTGATCTTAATCCGAAGGACACGCTTCTGTCCGAGGATGACCAGTCGACAATGTCCAATCGCGGACAAGCCGAGAAGCCAACGGAGCCAACGACTGAAGCGTCGAAAACAGAAAACGAACCATCGGATTTAATTAAGCGTTCTAAAAACCAAAATAACGTATTAGATACGGCGGCGGTTCCGGCTGAAGCGTTAAAGGGCGCGTTGCCTAGCGAAATCTATAACGCAATGGCTCGCTACTTTGACGCAGATAAAATTTATAAATACTACGGAATCTTGCTTCGCGCTAAGGCAAGCGTGGATAGAACGATCAGACTCGAAGATCATGCGGCGCCTTTCGTTGAAGCGTGGCACGCAACGATTATGAAAGCGAAATCGCACGAAATTAAGCGTTTCGACGATTACCTATACGCTGGGTTTAGGAAGGCGGCTTGGACGGTTAAGGCGCGCTTAAATCGTGGCGGATCGCTTATGGAGCGGTTTAGGAAGGCGTTTGAATAGGTCGTCGCAAATTGCGATGAGCAACTGTGGGTTATTTTGCGTAAATAAGAAAAAGACGGAGTTAATCCGTCCTTATTTAAACATCTTCGGCCCACGTTTGCGGTTATTTCCTTTATCCATTAACGCAGTCACAGGCGATGCCTTATCATGCATTTCTTTAACGTTGCTATTTAAATAGTTTACGTATCTTCTAGTCATAGCCATATCGGTATGACCGAGAATCTTCATTAAGGCAAACGGATCACCTCCGTTTAATAGGAACTTCACCGCGAAGTAATGACGGAATGTGTGCGGACTAACGCGTGCGTCTTTAATGCCGGCTTTCTTTCCGTATTTTTTAAGCATCTTCGAAAATGTATCGCCGTAGTACCGTTCACCGAATTGCGTTAGAAATACGTAATCGTCATCATCTTGGACGTTGACATATTCGATGAGCTCGGAAATCGCGTCCGCTGTGGTTTTCGAAAGAGGAAGCGTTCGCGAGCGTTTGGCCTTCGTAATTTCTGCGCGTAAATTTATCTGTCTATATACGAGGTCGATGTCCGCAATCTTCGTGTGCGTTAATTCTCCTATTCGCACACCCGTATCTACGAGAATTAACATCATTACGTAGTCACGAAAGCCGGTATATGTGCGCTTATTTGGCGTAGATAATAATTTCGTTACATCCTCGTCCGTAAATACTTCGAAAGTTTGCTCGGCCTCTTTTTGATATTCGACTTTGAGCGCAGGTGATTCGTCAAAAATGCCGTATTCTTTTTGTGCCCAATTATAAAAGATACGTAGATTTCGTATAACGTTATTAACTGATCGCGAAGATACGCCGATTTCTTGCTGCGACCGCTGACTCGTAGGATGGTCGTCCCATTTCGTTTTCTCAAACGATAAAAACTTTACGTATTCTTTTACGCAATCGGGTTCGTTTCCGGTAAGCCCTCTATCTGCGCAAAACTTTTCGAAGTGGCGGAGCGTTTGGTTATACGTTCGAATCGTTCGCTCAGAGCGCTTAGCTAAACGCTTATCTTCTATATAACCGTTAATAGATTCCGAGAGATTAAACGCGCGCTGTCTTCCGGTAGTTTTGCGAGTTTTAAAGATTAGACTGCGTTCAGAATTTCGTTGATTTTTCGCCATTTTTGACGTCCTCCTAATGCGATGAATTGGCGTAAGAACATAGCGATGAATTGGCGCTGAATTGACGAAAACTTATCGGAACGACAACGGTCGGACATATCCGCCAGGTCAGCGGGAATGCAAGCAGCGTGACGCATCGCGCGCCATCATCGCAAAGCAGCATTATACGCAGCAGCCAGCCTGAACCAAAGAAGAAAAATCTCGACGCGAGCATTACAAGCATTATCCATGAAATCGGCGTCCCAGCGCATATTAAAGGGTATCTCTATCTGCGCGAAGCCATCTCAATGGTATACAATGACATCGAATTGCTCGGCAGCATTACAAAAGTTCTCTATCCGGACATCGCCAAAAAATTCAACACAACCGCTAGCCGTGTAGAAAGAGCAATCCGCCACGCGATTGAAGTCGCATGGAGCAGAGGAAACATTGATTCCATTTCCTCGCTGTTCGGTTATACAGTCAGCATGACAAAAGCTAAGCCTACCAACAGCGAATTCATTGCGATGGTTGCGGATAAGCTGAGATTAGAACATAAGGCTTCTTAAGCATGAGTATATCAAGCGATGATTAAATCAAACGTCTTTTATTTATTGGTTCGCGCTGATAAATAGAAGGCGTTTTTGTTTTGGGGATACATATTAATATGAAGGAGCTTTGGGTGTAGTGATACATGTGTTTGACATGTATGGACTGTTGATGGCGGCATTTCCCCTTGGGTTTTATGTTAACTCGAACTTCATTACAGAATCAGGCGCTCTGATTGACCTTATCTCGTGTACAGCACGATTTCATCTGTTGGAGAATCAAAGCCAAGCAATCAGAATCAAATTGAAACCCTTTCTCCTGTCGAATCGTAAGTGAAGAAGCATTTATGAATAAAGGAGACGTGCGATGAAAAAGAAAAAAGCAAGAAAGTGTGACGGCCTTCTTCTGAATTTGCTTTCCGAAGCGGCTGGCGAGCTCCTACCCTTGCTGTTTAGATGTTTACATAAACTATTTATTTAAAGTTGAAAAAAGACTGCCAAATCGTTTCGGCAGTCTCAACACATTAATCTTTATAAGGCACCCAGCCAGGCGTGTTCACAATGGCTTGCCATAGCGGTTCAGGTAAATGATATTTTTCTTTATCTGTGCCTTTGATTACGGTTTCGATTTGTTTTTCCCGGCCTTCTTTTACTTTCACAGTCCAGTCAGGGTCAACTAAAATTTCGCGTCCCATTGCGACTAGCGGAATGCCGCTTTCGATCACGGCCAGCGCGTCATCTGCGGAATGAATGGAACCGACGGCGATCAGCGGCACTTTGTTTCCGACACGTTCATTCAATAAGTCCATGCGTGTGCGATCCGGATCTGCACCGCGGCGCGCATTTGAGTTCACGTCCATCAGTGAGATATGGAGGTAATCCAATTCTTTATCCCCTAAAGCATCAACAAGTGTAAAGGTTTCAGTCATTGTTAATCCTGGTGTCTCAGGCTCTTCCGGAGACAAGCGGTAGCCCACTAAGAACGCGCCCTTCGCATGTTCTGCAACAGCTTTTTTCACTTCATCGACAATAGCAAGCGGGAAGGCTAATCGTTTTTCATCGCTTCCTCCCCAGCGGTCTGTGCGCTGATTGGTTTTCGGAGAATAAAACTGCTGGATCAAGTATCCGTTCGCGCCGTGAATTTCGACACCGTCAAAGCCGGCTTCAATGGCGCGTCTTGTCGCTTCTCCAAATGCCTTTACGATATTTTCCGTTTCTTCTTCTGTTAAAGCGCGGGCAATTTGCTTGCCGTTATCAAATACGTCACTTGGCGCTACGACATCTTGTTGCGGAACGAGCTCAGACGGGCATTCGATGCCGCCGTGGTGAATTTGCACAACGGCTTTAGCACCTTGCGCCTGAATGGCTTGCGCTAATTTTTTTAAACCTGGAATGTTAGAGTCATCATGGATGGCCGGCTGCCCGGGAAATGCTTTTCCGTCCGGTGTGACGTTTGCGCAGGCTGTAATCACCATTCCCATCTCTTTTGAGCGGGGGATGATGTAGTCAAGCTCTGTTTCAGATATCGTACCGTCTTCATTAGAAGCGTAATGAGTCATTGGTGCTACTGTGATCCGGTTGTCGATTGTAACGCCGCTTTTAAACGTAAATGGTTCAAACAGCGGTTTATACTTAGGGTTCATTTGATCATCTTCTTTCGTTTGGATTCGCAAATATTCTAGCCTATATATAAAAATTAATGCAATTGATCTGCTTTACCGGCTGAATATCTTGAGTTACAGCGAGGTATTTTCTCCGCTCCTTTTCGGGGTCCTTGAAGGTTTAAGTAAAGACCGCAGCAGCCAGAGGAGAACGAATTTTTCATGGCTTTAACTTATGTAAAGAAATATTCTTTAAAATGGTTTTCGCGAAATATCAGCAAAAGGCCGCGGATGAGACTGTCAATGGCATTGATTCTTATTACGAATAGTAGATTATGATACAGCCTTAATCCTAGAGTGGAAGCACTAAAAACAGTATAATGGAGAAAACAGGAAACTTTAGGGCTTGAGGTGAAACGATGACAAACATTTTTGCCCATCGGGGGGCATCTGGCCAATTTCCCGAAAATACAATGCTAGCATTTGAAAAAGGAATTGAAGCCGGAGCGGATGGGATAGAGCTTGATGTGCAGCTGGCAAAAGACGGACGTATTGTTGTGATCCATGATGAAAGGCTTGACCGGACGACATCGCTCAAAGGATTCGTAAAGGATACAGCGTATGATGTGATAAAGACTGCGAATGCGGCTGCTGGTCACGGTCGAACATACAGTGATGTCCAAGTGCCGCTGCTAGAAGACGTTCTCTCGTGGGCGGAAAAAAAGGATTTTCTCATTAACATTGAATTAAAAAACAGTGTGATCCGATATGAAGGCATGGAAGAAAAGTTGCTGGAGTCAGTGAAGCGATTCAAAATAGAGGAAAGAGTGATCCTGTCCACATTTAACCATGAAAGCTTGGCGTTATGCGGACGGCTCGCTCCCCATATTGAACGGGCGGTGTTGACTTCAGATGTGCTTTATCAGGCTGACCGGTATATCACATCGATTCCGGCTTCCGGCTATCACCCTAAGCTGAACAGCCCGGGGACCGCGGATGAAGTACTGAAAAAAATGAGGAACAGTTCGATCAAGGTAAGGCCGTATACAGTCAATCGGCCGGAAGATATGAAGTGTCTCTTTGAAGCGGGGGCGGACGGCATTTTCACCGATTTTCCTGCAAAGGCTTTGGCATTGCTGAAAAATAAATAGTTGTTTTAGAAGGAGGCTGTTGGCACAGCCTTCTTTTTTCATTCATTCAAGCCCGTTACAAAGCATACATTCATAGAAGACAACTAGAAATTGTAAGCGCTGTCTATCTTCTGAATGAGGTGAAACCATGAGGAAAACAGTCATTGTAAGTGCCGCAAGAACACCATTTGGCAAGTTCGGCGGAGCGTTGAAAGAGGTGAAAGCTGCGGAGCTTGGAGGCATTGCGATGAAGGAGGCGTTGCATCGCGCTGGAGTCTCTGGAGACGAGGTTGAAGGTACTGTTATGGGCATGGTTGTCCAAGCTGGCTCTGGACAGATACCTTCCCGTCAAGCTTCCCGTCTGGCTGGAATGCCTTGGCGTGTGCCGTCAGAAACGCTGAATAAAGTCTGCGCATCCGGGCTGCGTGCTGTCACGTTATGTGATCAAATGATTCGTGCGCAAGATGCGGACATTCTTGTGGCCGGGGGAATGGAAAGCATGAGCAATATTCCGTATGCCGTTCCCGCCGGGCGTTGGGGAGCGCGGATGGGAGACGGTGAGCTTAGGGACTTAATGGTTTATGACGGGTTAACGTGCGCGTTTGACGAGGTGCATATGGCCGTTCACGGAAATACGGCAGCCAAGGAATATGGGATCTCACGCGGGGAGCAGGATGAATGGGCGCTAAGAAGTCATGCGCGGGCAGCTAAGGCTGCTGATGAAGGAAAGTTTCAAGATGAAATCGTTCCCGTCAGCTGGATCGGACGAAAAGGTAAAACAAACATTGTTGACAAAGATGAAGCGATTCGCCTTGACACAAGTCTGGATCAACTTGCGAAACTTTCACCGATTTATACAAGTGGCGGTTCTGTCACAGCCGGCAATGCTCCCGGGGTCAATGACGGAGCTGGCGCGTTTGTGCTGATGTCTGATGACAAAGCTGCTGAACTTGGCACACCGCCTCTGGCTACCATTCTTGGTTTTTCGACGATGGGAATGCAAGCGCACGAGCTGGCGGCAGCACCGGGATTTGCAATCAACAAGCTGTTGAAAAAGAACGGTTTAACCATTCAAGATATTGACTTGTTTGAAGTAAATGAAGCGTTTGCTTCTGTTGTTTTGACATGTGAAAAAATCGTCGGTTTCGATCTTGAAAAAGTAAATGTGAATGGCGGTGCGATCGCGCTCGGCCACCCGATCGGTGCAAGCGGAGCAAGAATTCTCATGACGCTTGTTTATGAATTAAAGCGCCGGGGAGGGGGACTGGGCGTTGCCGCCATTTGCAGCGGTGCGGCTCAGGGGGACGCTGTCTTAGTACGGGTTCATTAAAACATGACGGAAAAGGGGATCTGAATGGAAATCAAACAAATCATGGTAGTCGGCGCAGGACAGATGGGAACCGGAATTGCTCAAACAGCTGCTGGCGCAGGTTTTTATGTGCGGATGTACGATGTGAATCCGGAGGCTGCGGAGGCAGGATTGAAACGGTTGACGAAACATCTGATCCGTGATGCTGAGAAGGGAAGAAAGACCGAAGCTGAAGTGAATAGTGTGATCAGCCGCATTTCACTCTCTCAAACGCTTGAGGAGGCAAAGCATGCGGACATTGTGATTGAAGCTATTGCAGAGAATATGGCCGCGAAAACAGCGGTGTTTAACACATTTGACCGTATATGTCCGCCTCATACGATTTTGGCCAGTAATACATCTTCCTTGCCTATTACAGAAATCGCTGCTGTGACAAACCGCCCTGAACGAGTCATTGGCATGCATTTTATGAATCCTGTCCCTGTGATGAAGCTGGTTGAAGTGATTCGCGGCTTGGCTACATCAGAGGAAACGGCCTTAGATGTTATGGGATTAGCGGAAAAGATGGGGAAAACACCGGTAGAAGTCAATGATTTTCCGGGGTTTGTTTCCAACCGCGTGCTTCTTCCGATGATTAATGAAGCCATCTATTGCGTGTATGAGGGGGTGGCGAAGCCCGAGGCAATAGACGAGGTGATGAAGCTGGGTATGAATCATCCCATGGGACCGCTTAGACTAGCGGATTTTATCGGGCTTGATACGTGTTTATCGATTATGGAAGTTCTTCATTCCGGCCTTGGCGATTCCAAGTATCGTCCTTGTCCGCTGCTTCGCAAATACGTCAAAGCGGGCTGGCTTGGCAAAAAGAGCGGACGCGGCTTTTATCAATATGTGGAGAGGACTTTCTGAAGTTCATTTCATCCGGGGGTGGCGAGTTGAATGAAACCCAAGAGCAAGTCATGATGCGAAAAATGGTGCGTGATTTTGCCCGAAAAGAAATTGCTCCCGCTGCGAAAATCATGGAGGAAACGGACGAATTTCCGTTTCAGCTGATCAAAAAAATGGGTGAACACGGCCTGATGGGAATACCGTTGCCGGAACGATACGGCGGCGCTGGGGCGGATGTTGTTTCTTATATTTTGGCAATTCATGAGATTTCTAAAATCAGCGCGGCTGTCGGTGTCATTCTTTCCGTTCATACCTCGGTCGGCACCAATCCTATTTTTTACTTCGGAAACGAAAAACAGAAGAGTAAATATATCCCGAAGCTTGCTTCAGGAGACCATTTGGGCGCATTTGCACTGACGGAGCCTCACTCAGGGTCGGATGCAGGAAGCCTCCGCACTACAGCCATCAAAAAGAACGGCACATACCTATTAAATGGATCAAAAATATTTATTACGAACGGCGGAGCCGCCGATGTCTATATCACTTTTGCTTTAACAGCTCCGGATCAAGGCAGGCACGGGATTTCCGCTTTTATCGTTGAAAAAAACACCCCCGGTTTTACCGTTGGAAAAAAAGAAAGAAAACTGGGGCTCTATGGCTCCAATACTACGGAACTGATTTTTGACAATGCAGAAGTGCCTGAAGAAAATTTGCTTGGCAAAGAGGGTGATGGCTTTACCATTGCCATGGCGAATTTAAATGTCGGCCGCATCGGCATTGCGGCACAGGCGCTCGGTATTGCAGAGGCGGCTCTTGAACATGCCGTTGCTTACGCGAAGCAGCGGGTGCAATTTGGAAGGCCTATCGCAGCCAATCAAGGTATATCATTTAAGCTGGCTGATATGGCGACAAGGGCAGAGGCGGCAAGGCATCTTGTCTACCACGCCGCAGACCTTCATAACCGCGGTTTGTCCTGTGGAAAAGAAGCATCTATGGCTAAACAATTTGCTTCCGATTCCGCGGTGATGGCGGCGTTAGACGCCGTCCAAATTTACGGGGGATATGGCTATATGAAGGATTACCCGGTTGAGCGGCTGCTTCGCGATGCAAAGGTGACGCAAATCTATGAAGGAACGAACGAGATTCAAAGACTGATTATTTCCAAGCATCTGCTTGGTTAAATCCGATCGACAAAAACGCAAAACGGAGGTTGAGGATATGCAGGAGAAAAAGCATTATTCTCCGGGTTTGGACGGTGTGGTTGCGGCAGAAACTCAAATTTCTTATCTTGACACGCAGTCCAGCCAGATTTTGATACGAGGCTATGATTTAATCGATCTTTCTAAAACAAAAAGCTATCTGGAGCTTATCCATTTATTGCTGGAGGGCAGGCTGCCGGAAGAAAGTGAAACGGAAACGCTGGAAAGAAACATAAACAGCGCATCAGACCTGCCGGCAGATCATCTCCGTCTCCTTGAACTGCTCCCTGAGCACACTCATCCGATGGATAGTCTGCGGACCGGACTGTCTGCTCTTGCCGGCTATGACCGGCAAATTGATGATCGTTCTCCTTCCGCAAACAAAGAACGCGCCTATCAGCTTCTGGGGAAAATGCCTGTCCTCACTGCTGCCAGCTATAGGATCATCAATAAGAAAGAGCCGATTCTTGCGCTTAAAAGCCTATCCTACAGTGCGAATTTCTTATATATAATGACTGGGAAATTGCCGTCCTCACTGGAAGAACGCATTTTTGACCGGTCCCTCATCCTGTACAGTGAACATGAAATGCCGAATTCAACCTTTACCGCCAGAGTCATCGCTTCTACACATTCAGATCTTTATGGCGCTTTGACAGGAGCTGTAGCCTCTCTGAAAGGGAATCTTCACGGAGGAGCAAACGAAGCAGTGATGTATATGCTTTTGGAGGCGAAAACACCGTCCGATTTTGAGCAGCTTCTGCAATCAAAACTGCAAAGAAAAGAAAAAATTATGGGGTTCGGCCACCGAGTGTATATGAAAAAAATGGACCCGAGAGCACTCATGATGAAAGAGGCGCTGCAGCAATTATGCGATAAAGCCGGCGACCATCGTTTATATGAGATGTGTGAAGCCGGCGAGCGGCTGATGGAGAAGGAAAAAGGGCTTTACCCGAATTTGGATTACTACGCTGCCCCGGTGTATTGGATGCTCGGCATACCGATACCTTTGTATACGCCTGTCTTTTTCAGTGCGAGAACATCCGGTTTATGCGCCCACGTGATCGAACAGCATTCCAATAACCGTCTCTTTCGTCCACGTGTCAGTTATTTGGGCCCTCGGTATCAGGCCGAATCTTAAATCATGAAAGGAACTGGTAGAATGCTGAAAACGGATCATGTCATTGAAGAAATCACAGACTATGTGCTAGAGAAAGAGATTACAAGCTCCGAGGCATTTACAACAGCGGGGCATGTGCTGCTGGATACGCTGGGCTGCGGGATTTTGGCACTCCGGTATCCTGAATGCACCAAGCTGCTCGGCCCGATTGTTCCCGGAACGACTGTGCCGAATGGGAGCAAAGTTCCGGGAACGTCATATGTTCTCGATCCTGTGAGAGCGGCGTTTAATATCGGCTGCATGATTCGCTGGCTCGATTACAACGATACGTGGCTGGCGGCGGAGTGGGGGCATCCGTCCGATAATTTGGGAGGAATCCTTGCGGCTGCTGATTATGTATCAAGAGTAAGGCTGTCTGAAGGGAACGAACCTTTAACGGTACGCGACGTACTTGAAATGATGATCAAAGCACATGAAATTCAAGGTGTGCTTGCTTTAGAAAACAGCTTAAACCGAGTTGGCCTTGATCATGTGCTGTTTGTCAAAGTCGCTACAGCTGCTGTTGCAGCAAAGCTCTTGGGCGGCGGAAGAGAAGAAATCAAAAATGCGCTTTCAAATGCATGGATTGACAATGCAGCCTTGAGGACATACCGGCATTCACCGAATACCGGTTCGCGCAAATCGTGGGCGGCAGGAGACGCAACGAGCAGAGGAGTTCATTTGGCGTTGATGGCGCTAAAAGGGGAAATGGGCTATCCGACAGCTTTGAGCGCACCGGGGTGGGGCTTCCAAGACGTTTTATTCAATAAACAAGAGATTAAACTCGCCCGCCCGCTCGACGCTTATGTCATGGAAAATGTGTTATTTAAAGTGTCCTATCCTGCGGAATTTCATGCTCAGACAGCGGCAGAGTGCGCCGTCATTCTTCATCCGCAGATAAAGGGCCGGATTGATGAGATTGACCGTGTTGTCATCAGAACGCATGAATCCGCTATCCGAATCATTGATAAAAAAGGCCCGCTTCACAATCCGGCAGATCGTGATCACTGCCTCCAATACATCGCAGCAATCGGATTGCTTTTTGGTGATATCACCGCGCAGCATTATGAGGCTGAAACAGCGAGTGATCCGAGAATAGATAAACTTCGGGATAAAATGGAAGTGACTGAAAATAAAACATATACCGTGGATTATCTGAAACCCGACAAGCGTTCCATTTCAAATGCAGTTCAAGTTCATTTTAAAGACGGAACGAGCACGGAAATGGTGGAATGTGAATTTCCACTCGGCCATCGTTTTCGAAGAGACGAGGCAGTGCCGAAGCTGCTGGAAAAGTTTTCTGCAAATCTTAAAACCCATTTCTCTGATAAACAGCAAAAACACATTTATAAGCGCTGTACCAGCTATGAGACATTACAAACGATGCGTGTAAATGAATTCATAGATATGTTTTGCATGTAAAAGGAGGACTTACGTCATGTCGTGGATCGTTAATAAGCAATCGTCACAAGAAGAGCTTGCCGTTCGTTTCCGCAAGCTGATGTCAGCGCCGGACATTTTGCAGATTCCCGGCGCTCATGACGGGATGGCCGCCTTGCTTGCGAAAGAGGCCGGTTTTTCTGCTGTTTATTTGTCTGGTGCGGCATATACAGCCAGCAGGGGGCTCCCTGATTTAGGGATCATCACGTCAACAGAAATGGCTGATCGAGCCAAGGATCTTGTGCGTGCAGCTGATCTGCCTCTTCTTGTTGATATAGATACGGGATTCGGCGGTGTGTTAAATGCCGCCCGAACCGCCCGTGAGATGCTTGAAGCCAGGGTAGCCGCCGTTCAAATAGAAGACCAGCAGCTTCCGAAAAAATGCGGGCATTTAAATGGCAAACAGCTTGTCTCGATAAAGGAAATGGCGCAAAAAATAAAAGCGATCAAACAAGCGGCGCCCTCCCTTGTCGTTGTTGCCCGTACTGATGCCAGGGCGCAGGAAGGGCTTGACGCCGCGGTGAAGCGCTCAGCGGCTTACATTGAGGCTGGAGCGGACGCGATTTTTCCGGAAGCGCTTCAGACGGAGAACGAATTCCGCCAGTTTGCTGAACGCATTTCCGTTCCTCTCCTTGCGAATATGACCGAATTTGGGAAAACGCCGTATTATCGTGCCGATGAATTCGAAGCTATGGGGTTTCACATGGTGATATATCCTGTCACATCGCTTCGAGCGGCGGCAAAAGCTTATGCACGGCTATTTGATTTGATTAAGGAGCGCGGCTCACAAAAAGAAGGGCTTCATCATATGCAGACACGAAAAGAACTGTACGAGACGATTTCTTATTATGACTATGAAACGTTAGATAAAACGATTGCCAAGACCGTTTTGCCTGATGAATAGTGCGGTCAAAAAAAGCCGGAGTGTTCTCCGGCTTTTTTGCAGCTATCGTTTTCTGAATCGCGGGCTGACTTGATGGCGTTTTCTGTCCCTGTATAAAACGAACCCTGCCAGCACATAAAGGCCGAACGCAAAAAAGATGAACCCTGACAAACCTTGGAGCCACAGAGCTGCAAATGGCTTTACACTATGACCGAAAAGTGTATCTCTCATCAGTTTAATGCCTAAAGCGGATATGGCGCCGGGGACGACTAATATCAAAAGCGCAAGAAGTCGGCTCATCCTCAGAAAACCCCTTTATCTTCATTTTCTTTATTGTCCAGCGGGAAAAATATTTTGTCAAGAGAAGAAAACGTGGTAACATAGGGTTGTGCAAATTGTTGCAACGGAATAAATAGGTGTGCAAATTTTTTCATACAAAGGGGTAGCGGGATGCAAAAGGTACTGATTGTAGGTGCCGGCAAAAGGGGAACGGCGTTATTACATATTCTGATCAAAACAGCCATCATAGAGGTCATTGCCGTAGTTGACAAAGACCCCGAGGCGCCGGGATTGAAAGAAGCAGAACAGTATGGGATTGCCGTTTCATCTGATTGGAAACCTTACATACAACTAAAACCGGATATCGTCATTCATACCACCGGCGATCAAGCCGTGTTTGACGAACTCCTTCAAGAAAAGCATGAAGAGACCATTATTATGCCGGGAAAAATGGCGTACATCGTTTTTCAGCTGATGGAAGAAAAGCAGCACCTGATTCAAATGCTGAAAGAGCAAACATACAAACACGACCGAATTTTTAATTCTACCCATGACGGGATGATTTTTATTGATATCAATGAAGAAATCATTCTCTTTAACCATATGGCCGAAAAAATGGTCGGGAAAAAACGCGAGGAAGTCATCGGACGCCCGATAAAAGAAGTCATTCCGAGCACGAAGTTGCCGCGGATTTTAAAAACAAGAGTGCCTGAATACAACCAGAAGCAGCTTTTAGGCGATCATTTGCAAATTGTGACGACGAGGCTGCCGATTATTGATGATGGCGGACGTTTGCTCGGGGCGCTTTGTGTGTTTAAAGATATCACCGATGCTGTTGAGCTGGCAGAGGAAGTGACAAACTTAAAGCAGGTCCGTACGATGCTGGAGGCGATTATTCAATCCTCCGATGAGGCGATTTCTGTCGTTGATGAAAACGGCATCGGACTCCTGATTAATAAAGCGTATACGAAAATGACAGGGCTCTCCGAAAAAGAAGTCATCGGCAAGCCTGCCAACACTGATATTTCTGAAGGTGAAAGCATGCATTTAAAGGTGCTTGAAACGAGACGCCCTGTCCGCGGTGTCAGAATGAAGGTCGGCCCGAATGAAAAAGAGGTCATCGTCAATGTAGCGCCGGTGATTGTAGACGGGATTTTGAAAGGCAGCGTCGGTGTGATTCACGACGTGACCGAAATTAAAATGCTGACAGCGGAGCTTAACCGGGCCAGACAAATCATTCGCACACTTGAGGCGAAATACACTTTTGACGACATTATCGGCAAAAGTGAGCAAATGCTGGTTGCGCTTGAGCAGGCCAAGCTCGGGGCGAAAACGCCGGCAACCATTTTGCTGCGCGGGGAATCAGGAACAGGAAAAGAACTGTTCGCCCATGCCATCCATAACGAAAGCGACCGGAAGTACAATAAATTTATTCGGGTGAATTGTGCTGCCCTTTCTGAAAACCTGCTCGAATCAGAATTGTTCGGTTATGAGGATGGTGCGTTTTCAGGAGCGAAGCGTGGCGGTAAAAAGGGTTTATTTGAAGAAGCCAATAACGGCAGTATTTTCTTAGATGAAATCGGTGAACTCACACAAAATATGCAGGCGAAATTGCTCCGCGTCCTTCAAGAAAAGGAAATCGTCAGAGTGGGCGGTACGAAGGCGATCCCTGTCAACGTCAGAGTGATCGCGGCGACAAATGTAAATATCGAAAAGGCGATGGCGGATGGTGCGTTCCGTGAAGACTTGTATTACCGGATCAACCGCTACCCCATCTCCATCCCGCCATTGCGGCAGCGGCTGGAAGATATTGAGGCACTAAGCATCAGGCTTATCCAAAAGATTAACCGGGATTACGGCAGGAATGTAAAGGGTCTCTCGCAGCAAGCTTTGCGTGTTTTATCCGCTTATCATTGGCCGGGGAATGTCCGCGAATTGGAAAATGTCCTAGGACGAGCCATGATTTTTCTGAATCCGCATATGGAATGGATCGAAAAAGATCACTTGCCTGTATTCGAAGTTGAACAAAAAGAAAGTGACCCAGAACAGGGTGCAGGCTTTGATTTTCCGAATATTGAAGGCGAGAAGCTGTCTGTTGCAGTAGAAAAATTTGAAGCGCATTTGATCCAGCAAACGCTCGAGAAGCATCATTATAACCGGACAAAAACAGCGAAAGCCCTCGGAGTCAGCATACGGAATTTATATTACAAAATGGATAAATATGGACTTGCAAATGAAGGCATGCAATAATTTGCAGAAAAAACGCAAACATCTGCACGATTTTTTCAATACATCTGGTATGACAGTACGCTGAGGAGCTGGCATGGAACTTGCATAATAAAAGGCGGAGTCGAAACAAGAAGGGTGGTAACAGATGAAGCTGAAAGATTTGATCGGTAAAGCGTCGATGTACAAAAACAAGACTATTGCGGTTGCTCATGCTGAGGATGAGGAAGTGATCCGGGCTGTAAAGCTGGCAGCCGAGCACCTATCTGCCCGTTTTTTGTTAGTGGGCAACAGCAAAAAACTGAACGATCTGACATCATCTATTCAAGGGGATCAAGTGGAAATCGTTCATGCCGATACGCCTGAGGAATCGGCAAAATTAGCGGTTCGTGCTGTGCATCATAAAACAGCGGACGTGTTAATGAAAGGAAATGTGCCGACTTCTGTTTTGCTTAAAGCGGTATTGAACAGACAGGAGGGGCTTCGGCTATCCAATGTCCTTTCCCACGTGGCTGTGTTTGATATACCGGACTTTGACAGGCTGATGTTTGTGACAGATTCGGCAATGAATATTGCTCCTTCACTTGAAGAGCTTCAGCAGATTTTGCAAAATGCCGTTCATGTGGCCCGTGCAGTAGGGAACAATATGCCAAAAGCAGCTGCTCTGGCAGCGGTCGAAACGGTAAACCCGAAAATGGAAGCGACAGTAAATGCAGCTGCTCTTGCTCAAATGTGCAAAAGAGGCCAGATTAAAGGCTGTATTGTTGATGGGCCGTTTGCTTTGGATAACGCAGTCTCGCAAATTGCCGCTGCTCAGAAAAAGATTTCGGGAGACGTAGCGGGCAGCGCTGATATCCTTCTCGTCCCAACAATTGAGGCCGGCAATATTTTATATAAATCACTGATTTATTTTGCGAAGGCCAGCGTGGCGGCTGTCATTACGGGGGCAAAAGCGCCGATTGCCTTAACGAGCAGAGCGGACTCCGCTGAAAATAAACTGTATTCCATTGCGCTCGCGATATGCGCATCAGAAGAATACACACATTAGGAGGAACGAACATGGAACTTTTTAAATATATGGAGAAATACGATTACGAACAATTGGTATTTTGCCAAGATGAACAATCCGGCTTAAAAGCGATTATCGCGATTCATGATACAACGCTCGGTCCGGCACTTGGCGGAACGAGAATGTGGACGTATGAAAATGAAGAAGCGGCGATTGAAGACGCGCTCAGGCTGGCAAGAGGCATGACCTATAAAAACGCGGCGGCAGGCTTAAACCTTGGCGGCGGAAAAACAGTGATTATCGGTGATCCTCGCAAAGATAAAAATGAGGAAATGTTCCGCGCGTTTGGCCGTTATATTCAAGGTTTGAACGGCAGGTATATTACAGCTGAAGATGTGGGCACAACGGTTGAGGATATGGACATCATTCATGATGAAACAGACTATGTCACAGGGATTTCTCCTGCTTTCGGATCTTCAGGAAATCCATCCCCAGTTACGGCTTACGGCGTGTACAGAGGTATGAAAGCTGCTGCTAAAGCTGCTTTCGGTACTGACTCTCTCGAAGGAAAAACCATCGCTGTACAGGGTGTAGGGAACGTAGCCTATAACCTATGCCGCCACCTTCATGAGGAAGGGGCAAACTTAATCGTGACCGATATCAATAAACAATCAGTACAGCGCGCAGTTGCAGATTTTGGCGCCCGTGCAGTTGATCCGGATGAGATTTATTCACAAGACTGCGATATTTATGCGCCGTGTGCACTCGGTGCGACAATCAACGACGACACCATTAAACAGCTGAAGGCGAAAGTCATCGCGGGCGCGGCCAACAACCAATTAAAAGAAACACGCCATGGCGATCAAATTCACGAAATGGGCATCGTTTACGCGCCGGATTATGTCATTAACGCGGGCGGCGTCATCAACGTGGCAGATGAGCTTTACGGCTATAATGCAGAACGCGCATTGAAGAAAGTTGAAGGCATTTACGGCAATATTGAGCGTGTACTTGAAATTTCTCAGCGTGATGACATTCCGACGTATTTAGCGGCTGACCGCTTGGCAGAAGAACGGATTGAACGCATGCGCCGTTCAAGAAGCCAGTTTTTGCAAAACGGCCATAGTGTATTAAGCAGACGTTAAGAAATTGATCTGGAGGTTATGAAAGTGTTACATGATGAAAAACGCATTCTCACTATTAATCCAGGCTCAACTTCAACGAAAATCGGTGTTTTTCATAGCGAACGAGGCATTTTCGAAAAAACATTGAGACACAACATAGAAGAGCTGCAGCGATTTGACCATATTATTGATCAGTATGAATTTCGCAAAAAACATATTCTTGAAACGCTTCATGAACAGGGAATCAATATTTCAAAGTTTGATGCAGTCTGCGCCAGAGGCGGTCTTCTTCGGCCTATTGAAGGCGGAACGTATGAAGTGAATGATGACATGATTGAGGACTTGAAAAGCGGCTACGCCGGCCAGCATGCTTCGAATCTAGGCGGCATTATCGCGCGGGAAATCGCTGACGGGCTGAATATCCCTTCATATATCGTCGATCCTGTTGTCGTAGATGAAATGTCAGTGCTCGCAAAAATCTCAGGCATGCCTGAGATTGAACGGAAAAGCATTTTTCATGCGTTAAATCAAAAAGCTGTCGCCCGTAAGGCGGCAGCCTCTCTCGGCAAACGATATGAGAACATGAAAATGATTGTTACCCATATGGGCGGCGGTATTACAATAGGCGTCCATGACCGCGGGCGGGTGGTCGATGTCAATAACGGCCTTCACGGAGAGGGGCCATTCAGCCCTGAACGTGCAGGAACAGTGCCTGCGGGAGATCTCGTCGATTTATGTTATTCAGGACAGTATACAAAAGAAGAAATCATGAAAAAACTGGTGGGCACTGGCGGGCTTTTGGGCTATCTCGGTACGAATGACGCAGTAAAAGTGGAACAGATGATTCAGGGGGGCGATGAAAAAGCCCGCTTCATTTTTGATGCCATGGCGTATCAGGTAGCGAAGGAAATCGGGGCAGCCAGCGCGGCATTAAAAGGTGAAGTGGAAGCGATTGTGCTGACGGGCGGCTTGGCATACGGCAAAAGCTTTGTTTCCAGTATCAGCTCATACATAGATTGGATTTCAGACGTTTTAGTCTATCCGGGAGAAAATGAACTGCAGTCTCTTGCCCAAGGGGCGCTCAGGGTATTGCTGGGCGAAGAGCAATCCAAACAATATCGTATTGAATAGACAGACAGGAGTGAGTCACCATGGCAACTGAGTATGACGTAGTCATTTTGGGCGGCGGTACCGGCGGTTATGTTGCGGCGATTAGAGCCGCTCAGCTTGGCTTAAAGACAGCCGTTGTGGAAAAGGAAAAACTCGGGGGAACATGTCTGCATAAAGGCTGTATCCCGAGTAAAGCGCTGCTTAGAAGCGCAGAGGTATACCGGACAGCTCGTGAATCCGATCAATTCGGAGTAGAAACGGCAGGCGTGTCCCTCAACTTTGAAAAAGTGCAGCGGCGCAAGCAAGCTGTTGTTGATAAGCTGGCGGCCGGTGTGAATCATTTAATGAAAAAAGGAAAAATCGACGTGTTCAACGGATATGGCCGTATCCTCGGACCGTCAATTTTCTCTCCGCTGCCGGGAACGATTTCTGTTGAGCGGGGAAATGGCGAAGAAAATGACATGCTGATTCCGAAACAAGTCATCATTGCAACAGGATCAAAACCGAGAATGCTTCCGGGTTTGGAAGCGGACGGAAAGTCTGTATTGACATCGGATGAGGCGCTCCAAATGGAGGAGCTGCCAAAATCGATCATCATCGTCGGCGGCGGCGTGATCGGTATCGAATGGGCGTCTATGCTTCATGATTTTGGTGTGGAGGTAGCGGTTATTGAATATGCGGATCGCATATTGCCGACTGAAGATCCAGACATTTCAAAAGAAATGGAAAGTCTTCTTAAGAAAAAAGGCATTCAGTTCGTCACAGGGGCAAAAGTGCTGCCTGACACAATGACAAAAACGGCGGATGACATCAGCATACAAGCGGAAAAAGACGGAGAAACCGTCACTTACTCTGCTGAAAAAATGCTTGTTTCCATTGGCAGACAGGCAAATATCGAAGGCATCGGCATTGAAAATACTGATATTGTCACTGAAAATGGTGTTATTTCAGTCAATGAAAGCTGCCAAACGAAGGAATCTCATATTTATGCAATCGGGGACGTAATCGGAGGTCTTCAATTAGCTCACGTCGCATCGCATGAAGGAATCATTGCTGTTGAGCATATTGCTGGACTCAATCCGCATCCGCTTGATCCAACGCTTGTACCGAAGTGCATCTACTCAAGCCCTGAAGCTGCCAGTGTGGGTTTAACGGAAGAAGAAGCGAAGGCGAACGGGCATAATGTCAAGATCGGCAAGTTCCCATTTATGGCAATTGGAAAAGCGCTTGTATACGGAGAAAGCGATGGATTTGTAAAAATCGTAGCGGATCGTGACACGGAAGATATTCTCGGCGTGCATATGATCGGCCCGCACGTCACCGACATGATTTCAGAAGCAGGTCTTGCCAAAGTGCTGGACGCAACGCCGTGGGAGGTCGGGCAAACAATTCACCCGCATCCGACGCTTTCTGAAGCGATTGGAGAAGCAGCGCTTGCCGCAGACGGCAAAGCCATTCATTTTTAAAAGCATAAAGGAGGGGCTTGAATGAGTACAAACCGACATCAAGCACTAGGGCTGACTGATCAGGAAGCCGTTGATATGTATAGAACCATGCTGTTAGCAAGAAAAATCGATGAAAGAATGTGGCTGTTAAACCGTTCTGGAAAAATTCCATTCGTAATCTCTTGCCAAGGACAGGAAGCAGCGCAGGTAGGGGCGGCTTTTGCTCTTGACCGTGAAATGGATTATGTACTGCCGTACTACAGAGACATGGGTGTTGTGCTCGCATTTGGCATGACAGCAAAAGACTTAATGATGTCCGGGTTTGCCAAAGCAGCAGATCCGAATTCAGGAGGGCGCCAAATGCCGGGACATTTCGGCCAAAAGGAAAACCGGATCGTGACAGGATCGTCTCCAGTTACAACACAAGTGCCGCACGCGGTCGGCATTGCGCTTGCGGGGCGTATGGAGAAAAAGGATGTTGCGGCCTTTGTTACATTTGGTGAAGGCTCTTCAAATCAAGGCGATTTCCATGAAGGGGCAAACTTTGCCGCTGTCCATAAGCTGCCGGTTATTTTCATGTGTGAAAATAACAAATACGCAATCTCTGTGCCTTACGATAAGCAAGTCGCATGTGAGAACATTTCCGACCGTGCCGTAGGCTATGGAATGCCTGGCGTAACCGTGAATGGAAATGATCCCCTGGAAGTTTATCAAGCGGTCAAAGAAGCACGCGAACGGGCTCGCAGAGGAGAAGGCCCGACATTAATTGAAACAATTTCTTACCGCCTTACACCACATTCCAGTGATGACGATGACAGCAGCTACAGAGGCCGTGAAGAAGTAGAGGAAGCGAAAAAAAGCGATCCCCTGCTTACTTATCAAGCTTACTTAAAGGAAACAGGCCTGCTGTCCGATGAGACAGAACAAACCATGCTGGATGAAATGATGGCCATCATAAACGAAGCGACGGATGAAGCGGAGAACGCCCCTTATGCAGCTCCTGAGTCAGCGCTTGATTATGTGTATGCGAAGTAGGGAGGAAGAACAAATGTCAGTAATGTCATATATTGATGCAATCAATTTGGCGATGAAAGAAGAAATGGAACGAGATCCTCGCGTTTTTGTCCTTGGGGAAGATGTAGGGAGAAAAGGCGGTGTATTTAAAGCGACCGCCGGCCTATACGAACAATTTGGCGAAGAGCGTGTTATGGATACGCCGCTTGCTGAATCCGCGATTGCCGGAGTCGGTATCGGAGCGGCTATGTACGGGATGAGACCAATTGCGGAAATGCAGTTTGCTGATTTTATTATGCCGGCGATCAACCAAATTATTTCTGAAGCGGCTAAAATCCGCTACCGCAGCAACAATGACTGGAGCTGTCCGATTGTCGTCAGAGCGCCATACGGCGGAGGCGTGCACGGGGCCCTTTATCATTCTCAATCAGTCGAAGCGATTTTTGCCAATCAGCCCGGACTGAAAATTGTCATGCCATCAACGCCATATGACGCGAAAGGACTTTTAAAAGCCGCGGTTCGTGATGAAGATCCGGTGCTGTTTTTTGAGCACAAACGCGCGTACCGCCTGATAAAAGGTGAGGTTCCGGCAGACGATTATGTCCTGCCAATCGGCAAGGCTGATGTCAAACGGGAAGGCGATGACATCACAGTGATCACATATGGCCTGTGTGTCCACTTCGCGTTACAGGCTGCAGAGCGTCTCGAAAAAGATGGAATTTCAGTGCATGTAGTAGATTTAAGAACGGTTTATCCGCTTGATAAAGAAGCAATCATCGAAGCCGCATCCAAAACCGGTAAGGTGCTTTTGGTTACAGAAGATACAAAAGAAGGCAGCATCATGAGTGAGGTGGCCGCAATTATATCTGAGCATTGTCTCTTCGACTTAGACGCGCCGATTAAACGGCTTGCGGGTCCTGATATTCCGGCTATGCCTTATGCGCCGACAATGGAAAAATACTTTATGCTCAACCCTGATAAAGTGGAAGCGGCGATGAAAGAGTTAGCGGAGTTTTAAAGACGTAAGGAGGACACAATCATGGCAATTGAACAAATGACGATGCCGCAGCTTGGAGAAAGCGTGACGGAAGGGACGATCAGCAAATGGCTAATTGCCCCCGGTGATAAAGTGAACAAATACGATCCGATAGCGGAAGTCATGACAGATAAGGTCAATGCAGAGGTTCCATCTTCTTTTACCGGTACGATAACAGAGCTTGTGGGAGAAGAAGGCCAGACCCTGCAAGTCGGAGAAATGATCTGCAAAATCGAAACAGAAGGCGGGAATCCGTCTCAACAAAAACAAGAGCAGCCAGAGGCGTCAGCAGCAGCTGAGACGCCTGCCGCAGAAAGCCGCTCCGAAGCAGACAGTCAGCCCAATAAAAAGCGGTACTCGCCAGCTGTACTCCGTTTGGCCGGAGAGCACGGCATTGATCTTGATCAAGTGACAGGATCAGGTGCGGGCGGACGCATTACGCGAAAAGATATTCAGCGCATTATTGAAACAGGCGGTGTGCAAAAGCGGCCTGAGGAGCCGACAACAGCAGCTCCTGCAGCAGAGTCTGCACCAAAAACAGAGCCGAAGGACGAGATTTCATATCCTGCGTCTGCATCGGGAGATAAAGAAATCCCTGTCACAGCTGTAAGAAAAGCAATTGCTTCCAATATGAAACGCAGCAAAACAGAAATTCCGCATGCTTGGACGATGATGGAAGTCGACGTCACAAATATGGTGGCATATCGCAACAGTATAAAAGATTCATTCAAGCAGACAGAAGGCTTTAATATAACGTTCTTCGCCTTTTTTGTAAAAGCGGTCGCCCAGGCGTTAAAAGAATTCCCGCAAATGAATAGCATGTGGGCGGGAGACAAAATCATTCAGAAAAAAGATATCAATATTTCAATCGCTGTTGCCACAGAGGATTCTTTATTTGTTCCGGTGATTAAAAACGCTGATGAAAAGACAATTAAAGGCATTGCGAGAGAAATTAACGGCCTTGCTAAAAAAGTGAGAGAGGGGAAACTCTCAGCAGATGACATGCAGGGAGGGACGTTTACCGTCAACAATACAGGTTCGTTCGGATCTGTTCAGTCGATGGGTATCATCAATTACCCTCAAGCTGCGATTCTTCAAGTGGAATCCATCGTCAATCGCCCGGTTGTCATGGATCATGGCATGATTGCTGTCAGAGACATGGTCAATCTGTGCCTGTCCTTGGATCACAGAGTGCTTGACGGCCTTGTGTGCGGACGATTCCTCGGACGAGTAAAACAAATTTTAGAATCGATTGACGAGAAAACATCTGTTTACTAATAAGCAGAAAGAGCATTTTTTGATACATAACTTCAAAAAATGCTCTTTTTTTATGCATCATGACTCAGCAATTCTGATTTTCATTTCGACCCGGTATTCCTCTTGTTTTTTCGGCGAGTAATGAATCGGTATGATTAACTCGTAAACATCACTGGCAACTGTTAATTGGCGGTCTATGATATACTTGATAAGCTTCTGTAAGTTGAGAAAATAATGCTCAGGTGAAAAATGATACGCGATGCAAACATATCTGCCTTTAGGGATCGTTGTGATTTCCATATCCGGCGTAACGGCGGATATTTGTTTATTCGTCAATACAGGCGTAAAGATATGGCGGTAAGTCATTTCATCAATACTGGTGTACGGGAGAAACGAGAAAGTGGCACCGTAGCTATTGTTCGCAAATCCATCTGCTGATTCGATAAATGTTTTTAATTTGCTGTAGGAGGCGTTGAGCACGTTTTCAGGTCCGACTCCCTCTGCCTCTGTCTGAATGATGCGTGTTTCTTCTTCATCTAAAACAAACACCTCCCCGAGCGCAGGGTATTCTATCTGCCGTTTCATCCGCTTTTTCACCAGTGAAATGGTTTCTTCCAATGCTGATAAAAACTCCAATTTCTCCCTGATTTGCTTCTCCTGCTCTGTATAAAAAGCAAACAGTTCTTCCATCTCTAAGTCTTGTGCCTTTTTCATCTCTTCTAAAGGTGTGCCGATATATTTCAATGATTTGATGAGATCCAGATGATAAAGCTGGGAATCCGTATAATAGCGGTAGCTTGTATCCGGGTCGACATAGGCGGGTTTAAATAAATCAATTTTATCGTAATAACGGAGCGCTTTAATCGACACGTTTGCCAGTTTTGATACTTCTCCAATTGAGTAATACGATTCCTTCATGCCATCACTCCTTCTATGATCAGTATAATGAAAAAGCGCACTCTTTGCAGTATACAAAGAATACGCTTTTTATCACGTGCTGGCTTTAATATGTGCAGGCGCTTTCCAAGCAATGGTCAGCGCAATGCCTATGGCTAAAGTTATCGTTGCAAAGTAGAATGGATAGTTTACATCAATATCGAACAGCATTCCGCCGATAATAGGTCCGAATACATTGCCGATACTTGTAAACATTGAGTTCATACCGCCGGCAAATCCCTGTTCATTTCCCGCAATCTTTGACAGATAAGTCGTTACCGCCGGTCTCATGAGGTCAAATCCGACAAATACGGTGACAGTAACCAGCAGAATCGAAAAATAAGAATTCACGATTGTCAGCAAGAAAACCAGACTCGTTGAGATGATTAAGCTATACCGAATCAAATGGATTTCGCCAAACCACCTTGTAAAACGGTCGAATAAGACAACTTGCGTAATGGCGCCTACAATCGCACCTCCTGTAATCATAATGGCAATGTCGCTGGCCGTAAATCCAAATTTATGATCAACGAATAACGCAAATAACGATTCAAATGACGCTAAGCCAAAAGACGAAATCAAAATGATGAGAAAAGCAATGAAATACATGGGGGCAAAAATCCGTTTGAAGCCCGTCTTCTGCCCTTTTATGTCCTGATTTTCATGGTTTCGTTCCGGCTCGCGCAGCGTGAGCATTGATAAAATGGCTGCTAACAATGCAAAGGCTGCCGCAAAGAAAAAAGGCAGACGGGAATGAATTTCCGCTAAAAATCCCCCGATACCTGGGCCGATGATAAAGCCTGTTGAAATAGCGGCTGACATATAACCAAGCGCTTTCGGCCGTGTTTTAATGGTTGTGATATCTGCGATAAAAGCCGTGACCCCGGGCATAATGAAGGCGGCGCTGATCCCGCCAAGCATCCGGGAGATAAATAACATATCAACTGTTTTTCCGATGCCGAATAAAAACTCCGAAACGCTAAAGAAAAACAGACCGATCACGATCATGATTTTACGTCCGAAGCGGTCAACCCATCGCCCGCCTATTGGTGAAACAATAAGCTGTGTAACAGCGAAGCACGCAACCATATAGCCGACCGCGGTTCCCGATAAATGCAATTCATTCATAATGGTAGGCGTTACCGGAATCACCAGCCCGATCCCCAAAAAAGCAATAAATAAATTAGTTAATAATATCGTTAAGGTCATATTTTGTTTCTTCATGTGACTTCCCCTTTTTCGAAAGTGTATCTCCTATACTGTAAGGCCTCCTCTTAGGGGAGAGTCAACGGATTTACATCATCTTTCTAACAGTGTTCCGATCCTTATTCACTGCACGGGACAAGCATTTCAATGTGCTGCGGTAGGACTTGAATCACTGCGGGCGTATGAGTATAGATTTCTCCATCTGTATCCGCCTTTTGGGAGGTGTCTGTTTCAATTTCGATCCGGGAGGCTTGGATATAGGACAGCTCTCCGGCAAACCGGTCAATTGTGCCCTGTTCCATGCTCATCAGCTCCCGCAATGCGGAGAGATTGGTGCTGCGGCAAATGAGGATATCGAGTAAGCCGTCTTCTATACTGGCATTCGGCAGGGGAATTCGGTTCGTTCCAATGTATTGTCCGTTCATCACAAGCAGCATAACGGCTTCTTCTTTCATTTCTTTTCCATCAATTCTTAATGTCATCGGGAACGATTCAGCAGATGAGACGGTTTTTAATGCACTTGTAAAATAGCTGATTTTTCCAAATAATGCTTTAGCCGTTTCGTTGATTTGATTCGACGTTTCTGTAATCAGGCCGATCCCCCAGAAATTTAAAAAATAATGCTCGTTCATTTGACATACATCTACGCTCGTTTTTGTTCCTGACAGAAGTGCTTCCGCCGCTTTTGCGAGATTTTGAGGGATGCCCAGCACTCTTGAAAAGTCATTGCACGTGCCGCCGGGCAAAATTCCGACAGCGGGTTTTCTTTCTAAAGCGCTGATGCCGTTAATGCATTGATGGACTGTGCCGTCGCCGCCGAGAATAAAGACGGTGTCGACAGAACCATCAATGGATTGGCAAAAATGAAACGCATCATCGTTATTCTTTGTTTGTCTAATGATCACCTCATCTAAATGTTGTGATAAGACCGGCACCACAGCCCCTAATGCTTTTTCTGTATGTTTGTTGCCGGCATTTCCGTTATGAATCAATAATGCTTTCCGATGGCTCATACAAAACTGCTCCTTTATTTTACATCTGGTTATATCATCCCCTTTTTCTGTAAGCTGTAAACTAATAGAAAAAAGTGTACGGCCAAGCAATGTCATTTGCCGATATAGACGTTTCCTTGCTATGATAAGAACAGATGATAAAAAAGGAGAGGTCTTCATTGAACATGGACTTTAATTTATTTATGAATGATATTGTCCGCCAAGCGAGACAAGAAATTACAGCTGCCGGATACACTGAGCTGAAAACAGCTGAAGAGGTGGATGAGACACTTGCGAAAAAAGGAACGACTTTAGTCATGGTAAACTCTGTGTGCGGATGTGCCGGAGGAATTGCAAGACCGGCCGCATACCATTCCGTTCACTATGATAAAAGACCTGATCACCTCGTTACCGTCTTTGCCGGACAGGATAAAGAAGCGACAGCGCGAGCGCGTGACTATTTTGAAGGATATCCGCCATCTTCCCCATCCTTTGCGATTTTGAAAGACGGAAAAATCATGAAAATGGTCGAGCGCCATGAAATTGAAGGCCATGAGCCGATGGCAGTTGTGGCAAAGCTGCAAGAAGCCTTTGAAGAATATTGTGAAGAAGTATAAGACGAACAACCCGGGTGCCTAAGTGGCTCGGGTTTTTTTATGCATAAAATGCCCTGAAGATATGAATAATTATTAAGGGATTATTCAATTAGATTGTACAGTGAATCTATTTTCCTTAAGTAATAACAAAAAGATATCGTTGGAAAAATAAGCTTAAAGATAATTTTTAAAAATACTATTGCATAAAAATAAGAAACTGTTTAAAATACAAATTAACGAATAAATATTCAAATACACTAAAAGTAATGAATATGGGGGAAATGGATCATGAAAAAATGGCTCTTATTACTTGTAGCTGCCTGCATCACTTTAGCACTATCCGCTTGCGGCTCAAGCAATTCAGGTGCAGAAGGCGGCAAGAAAAAATTAATTATGGGAACTTCGGCGGATTACAAACCGTTTGAATATAAAGAAGGCGATCAAATTGTCGGCTTTGATGTAGATTTGGCAAAAGCGCTGGCGAAGAAGACGGGCTACGAAATTGAAGTGCAGGATATGGATTTCAACAGCTTAATCACAGCGCTGAAATCAAAACAGGTGGATCTGGTTCTGTCAGGAATGACTCCGACGCCTGATCGTAAAAAACAAGTTGATTTTTCCGATGTGTACTACACAGCGAACCATATGATTGTCAGCAAAAAAGACAGCGGCATTACATCTCTGAAAGACCTGAAAGGAAAAACAGTCGGCGTTCAGCTTGGCTCTATTCAAGAAGAGAAGGGGAAAGAGCTTTCTCCGGAATATGGTTTTAAAACAGAAGACCGCAACAGAATTTCTGATTTGGTGCAAGAAATTAAATCTGACCGCTTCGATGCCGCGATTATCGAAGACATGGTAGCAGAAGGGTATTTCGAGTCAAACGACGACCTGCAAGGCTTCGTGATTCCTGATGCCAAAGCGGAGGAAGCCGGTTCAGCGATTGCTTTCAGAAAGGACAGTGAACTGACAGACAAATTCAATAAAGCGCTCAAGGAAATGGAAGATAACGGAGAACTTGAGAAATTGAAGAAAAAATGGTTCACTGGCCAGAAGTAAGAAAAGCGGCTCAACTTTTTCGTTGAGCCTTTTTATTGAATAGGAAATCTTTTTTCCTGTAAGAAAAGGAGACAAAGACTATGAATTTGGATTTTTCAGCAACGATCCCCCAAATTCCTTTTATATTAGAAGGTTTGGCAATTACTTTGAAAATTGTCGTTGTATCAGCCATTATCGGACTTATACTCGGTATTGTGCTAAGCTTATGCAAGATCAGCACGTTCCGCCCGCTTGTCTGGATCGCTGATTTTTACACATCAGTGTTCCGCGGCACGCCTTTAGTGCTGCAGCTTATGATTGTCTATTTCGGGCTTCCTCAGCTGCTCGGATTTCAAATTGACCAGTTTTGGGCAGCAGTTGTCGCATTGTCATTGAATTCCGCCGCTTATGTATCGGAAATTATCAGAGCCGGAATCAACGCCATTGATAAAGGCCAAAGAGAAGCGGCTGTCGCACTGGGGGTTCCGTACGGCAAAATGATGAAGGATCTCCTGTTGCCGCAGGCTTTTAAAAATATATCACCTGCAATTTTGAATGAATTAATTACATTAACAAAAGAATCGGCGATCGTCACTGTTATCGGGCTTGGTGATGTTATGAGACGCGCATATCAAGCTGGCGCCGCCACGTACAATTACCTTGAGCCGCTCATTATCGCCGGATTGATTTATTATGTGCTTGTCCTGATTTTAACGTTTATCGGCAAGGCTGTAGAAAGGAAGCTGAAATCCAATGATTAAGGTTGAACAGCTGTCAAAATCATTTGGGAAACATGAAGTACTAAAAGACATTTCAACAACAATCACTGAAGGTGAGGTTGTTGCCGTGATCGGCCCTTCAGGCTCAGGCAAATCAACGTTCCTTCGCTGTTTAAACCTGTTGGAAAAACCCAACGGCGGTACCATTACAATCAAAGACAAAGAGATCACGAAGCAGAAAACCAACACATTAAAGGTCCGGGAAAACATCGGGATGGTTTTTCAGCATTTTCATCTCTTTCCGCACAAAACAGTTCTCGAAAATATTATGTACGCGCCTGTCAATGTCAAAAAAGAATCAAAACAGGCTGCGCAGGAAAAAGCCGAAGAGCTGCTCCGCAAAGTCGGTTTGTTTGAAAAGCGAAATGACTATCCAAACCGGTTATCAGGCGGGCAAAAACAGCGTGTCGCCATCGCCCGGGCTCTTGCGATGAATCCGGACATCATGCTGTTTGACGAACCGACCTCTGCACTTGATCCGGAGATGGTCAAAGAAGTGCTCCAGGTGATGAAAGAGCTGGTTGAAACCGGTATGACCATGGTGATTGTCACGCATGAAATGGGCTTCGCAAAAGAAGTGGCAGACCGCGTGCTGTTTATGGATCAGGGAATGATTGTCGAGGACGGCAATCCGAAAGAATTTTTTCTATCGCCAAAATCCAAAAGAGCGCAGGACTTTTTAGAAAAAATATTATAGAATATAGAAAAAAGAAGAAGGCTTTATCGCTTCTTCTTTTTTATTGAAGAAACAAATAGAAATGGAGTCCGACATGTTTAAAATTGGTTACCGCACAATAAAGACAGCGCTTGGAACAGCTTTGGCTATTTATTTAAGCCAGCTATTGCATTTGCAAAACTTCGCATCAGCAGGAATCATCACCATTTTGTGCATTCAAATCACACAAAAACGGTCGCTTCAGGCATCGTGGGCCCGCTTTGCGGCATGCTGTTTGGCAATTCTTTTTTCTTATCTCTTTTTCGAGCTGATTGGCTATCACCCGTTTGTTATCGGAGCGCTCCTTTTGATATTCATCCCGATAACGGTCCTGTTAAAAATTAATGAGGGAATCGTCACAAGTTCCGTTATTATTCTTCATCTGTATATGTCGGGCGGCATAACGCTTGCTTTCATTTGGAATGAAGTTCAATTGATTACGGTTGGTATCGGCGTCGCTCTTTTGATGAACTTGTATATGCCGAGCCTTGACCGGAAGCTGATTGCCTATCGCAAAAAGATAGAGGATAACTTTGCCGTCATTTTCGCAGAAATAGAGCGGTATTTGTTAACTGGTGAGCAAGATTGGACTGGAAAAGAAATTCCGGAAACGCATCAGCTTATCACGGAAGCTAAAAACCTGGCATACCGAGATGTGCAAAACCACATTCTGCGCTACGAAAATTTGCATTATCATTATTTTAAAATGAGAGAAAAGCAATTTGAAATTATCGAACGCCTTCTCCCTAAAGTGACTTCTATCTCCATTACGGTAGATCAGGGAAAAATGATCGCAGCATTTATTCACGATTTGCGGGAAGCGATACACCCGGGAAATACGGCGTACAAATTTCTGAAAAGGCTTGCCGATATGAGAAAAGAATTTGAGGAGATGCCGCTTCCGGCGACAAGAGAGGAATTTGAAGCGAGAGCCGCTCTCTTCCATCTTCTCGGGGAAATGGAACAATATTTAGTGATTAAAAGTTATTTTAAAGGAATAAAAGCGCAAAAATCACTCGCATGATTCGCATGAGCTCTTCCTTCATTGGTCAACCTAATGAAAAAGGAGGAGCTTATGCGTTTTTTCTTATGTTCGATTTTTATCATGATGATGTCACCGATTTGGCCGCTCGGCGACAATCCGCTGCCGGGTGATCCGTATGTCATTGTCAACAAGAGAACAAACGAACTCGCTGTCATCATCGACAACAAAGTAGAAGGCGTGTACAGCGTGGCGACCGGAAAAACAGACGATTTAACGCCTGAAGGAGAATTTTCGATAACAGTAAAAGCGGCGAATCCTTACTACAGAAAGAAAAATATTGAAGGGGGATCTCCTGACAATCCGCTTGGAGCAAGATGGATCGGATTTGACGCGAAAGGGACAGACGGGCGGATTTACGGAATTCATGGGACAAACCGGGATGAATCGGTAGGGAAATTTGTGTCTAATGGCTGTATACGTATGCATAACGATGAAGTCGTTCATCTGTTTCAAACGATTCCGGTGGGTACGAGAGTGTTGATTACGGACGACTCCCGCTCTTTTGAAGAGATTGCCATTGAACATAAAGCTCTGATAAAAAAGCAGGATGTTCCCATTCAATAAGGCTGCCTGCTTTTTTATCATTATAAGAACATGACGATTCCTGAGAGTACAGTTGAAAGAATAAAAACTCCCAAAATCACGATCAAAACGCTTTTCATCAGTTTTTGAGACATGATTTCACTCCTTAGACAATCTGTCTATATTTTAGCGTGTTTTGAGGGGGCGGACAAGTAATATCTATTGGCGGAAAGCAGGGATGAAAATGAACAGGCTTGACCATATCGGGATAGCCGTTTTTTCGATAGAAGAAGCGAGAAGCTTTTATGAAGACGTATTGGGGCTTGCGTTTCTTCATCAAGAAACGGTTGAAGAGCAAAAGGTGAATGTTGCTTTTTTTCAAGCGGGAAGCGTCAAACTGGAGCTGATTGAGCCGCTGACATCTGACAGCCCCGTCCGTTTCTTTTTGGAGAAGAAAGGGCAGGGGCTGCATCATGTTGCATTTTTATGCACCAGCTTATCTGAACAGCTGCAAGCATTGTCTGACCGGCAAGTTCAATTGATCGACAGGTATCCAAGACAGGGAGCAAACGGGAAATGGATCGCCTTTCTTTCACCGCGGGAAACAAACGGCGTTCTTGTAGAGCTTTGCGAGCCGAAAGGAGAAACCAATGAACATGAATGAGCACATTGATCATTTATACACGAGGCGCAGGCAGGCAGAACAAGGCGGAGGACATGAAAAACTGGCCCAGCAGCGGCAAAAGGGAAAGCTCACCGCTCGTGAAAGGATCACATTTCTTCTTGATCAGGGCAGCTTTATCGAGCTGCATCCCTTCATGGAAAGCCAAGCGCTAACAAGAGAACAGCGCATTTTAGGCGATGGGGTCGTAACAGGATACGGCACAATTGACGGCCGCTCTGTATATGTATTTGCGCAGGACTTCACAGTGTTCGGCGGGGCGCTCGGCGAAACCCATGCCAAAAAAATCTGCGCTCTGATGGATCTGGCAGCAAAAAATAAGGCGCCGATTATCGGGCTGAATGACTCAGGTGGTGCGAGAATTCAAGAGGGTGTGGTATCATTAGATGGATACGGTCACATATTTTACCGAAACGTCTTATATTCAGGAGTCATTCCGCAAATATCGGTTATTTTAGGGCCGTGTGCTGGAGGCGCTGTATACTCTCCGGCCCTCACAGATTTTATCTTTATGGCTGAACAGACCGGCCGGATGTTTATTACCGGGCCAAAGGTGATTGAAAAAGTGACAGGAGAACAGGTAGATGCGGAGAGCTTAGGCGGAGCGGGGATACATAATGCCGTCAGCGGGAACGCCCACTTTTCCGGACATACGGAGAAGGAGGTTCTGACAGGGGTGAAAAAACTGCTGTCTTATTTGCCGCTGAAGGGCCAGACAACAGTGCCGCAGCCAGAGAAAGAGGTCTCAAGGCCGTTATTAAACCGTCTCGTGCCCGCTGACACGACAAAGCCGTACGATGTGCGGACGGTGATTAAAGAGCTGGCAGATCGGCAGTCTTTTTTTGAAATTCAGCCGTTTTTTGCGAAAAACATTGTCATCGGGTTTGCAAGGCTGTGTGAAAAAACAATCGGCATCGTTGCGAGCCAGCCGAAGCATCTGGCGGGCAGCCTGACGATTGACGCTGCTGATAAAGCGGCAAGGTTCATCCGTTTTTGTGACGCATTTGATATACCACTGTTAACTGTCGAGGATGTGCCGGGATTTCTTCCTGGTATTCAGCAGGAGCATAACGGAATTATCAGGCACGGCGCAAAATTATTGTATGCCTATGCAGAAGCGACCGTCCCAAAAGTCACGCTCATTATCAGAAAAGCGTACGGCGGCGCCTATGTGGCCATGAACAGCAAAGCAATCGGAGCGGACCTTGTGTTTGCGTGGCCGAATGCTGAAATCGCAGTGATGGGTTCAGAAGGCGCGGCATCGATTTTGTATGAAAAGGACATAAAAACTTCGGCAGACCCGGAAAAGACAAAACGTGAAAAAACGGCTGAATACAAAAAGCAAAACGCCGGCCCGTACAAAGCGGCGGCCTGCGGAATGGTCGATGACATCATTTTGCCTGAAGAATCTAGGAAAAGGCTGATTCAAGCCTTTTACATGCTTGCACATAAGACAGAAGAGAGGCCGAAAAAAAAGCACGGTAACATACCGCTTTAATATGGAGGGACTTACAAATGGTGAATGAAAAACGCCTGCTGGAAGAATTTTTAGAGCTTGTCCAAATTGACTCAGAAACAAAACACGAAGCAGAAATTTGCAAAGTGCTGAAACAAAAATTTTCTGATTTAGGTGTGGATGTAAAAGAAGACGATACAATGGATATCACTGGTCATGGAGCCGGAAACCTGATCTGCACATTAAAAGGGACAAAACAAGCAGATACGATCTATTTTACATCTCATATGGACACAGTTGTGCCCGGAAACGGCGTAAAACCGGTTGTTGAAGAAGGCTATGTCAAAACAGACGGCACTACAATTTTAGGCGCTGATGATAAAGCGGGGCTGGCTGCAATGTTTGAAGCGATTAAAGTACTGAAAGAAGAAAACATTGAGCACGGCACGATTGAATTCATCATCACAGTAGGTGAGGAATCAGGCCTGATCGGAGCGAAGGCGCTTGACCGTTCTATGATCACGGCATCCTACGGCTATGCCCTTGACTCAGACGGAAAAGTCGGGAATATCATTGTGGCCGCGCCGACACAGGCGAAGGTAAGAGCGGTAATTTACGGGAAAACCGCACATGCCGGGGTTGAACCTGAAAAAGGCGTTTCTGCCATCACAATCGCTAGCAAAGCCATTTCAAAAATGCCATTGGGCCGCATCGACAAAGAAACAACAGCAAACATCGGCCGGTTTGAAGGCGGCACACAAACAAATATTGTGTGCGATGAAGTCCATATTCTTGCGGAAGCACGTTCTTTAGTTCCTGAGAAAATGGAAGGTCAGGTTCAAAAAATGAAAGCTGCTTTTGAAGCGGTCGCTGCTGATATGGGCGGACGCGCGGAAGTCGAAATTGAAGTGATGTATCCGGGCTTCAAATATCAAGACGGCGACCAAGTTGTTGAAATTGCGAAGAAAGCGGCAGCTAAAATCGGGCGCCCGAGCGAGCTGCAAACAAGCGGCGGCGGAAGCGACGCGAACGTGATTGCAGGTCATGGCATTCCGACGGTCAACCTTGCTGTCGGTTATGAGCAAATTCATACAAAAAATGAAAAAATGCCGATTGAAGAACTCGTTAAAACCGCGGAAATGGTTGTTGCCATTATTGAAGAGGCGGCGAAATAAAAAAGGAAAACCCGAGTGCGCTTGCCCGCATCGGGTTTTTTCTTGCATTCAGCGCCATTGCCTAAGCGGCCAAAATAACACGTCCTGTTTTTTAGCGAAATGAAGCAAAGGGTCTGACTCTGGCAATGAAATGTCGTGAGCTTCAGCTATCGTATTGACTGAAAACTTGGCTTCGGCATTTTGTAACAGCCAAGGATGATGATGAATGTCTTCGTAATAGAGCTTGTTGCGATAAGTGGTGTAGAGTCTGTATCGTTCCGTCAGCCAATAATCGAGAGCATCCTCTTCCGCTGTAAAAGGAGCTGAAATGGGCCGGTATGCGGCGCGGAATGCTGCTTCTCCGTCGCCTCTCCGCTTGCAGAGATAGTCAATGCCATCACCATTTTTTCAGCTTTCATATCCGCGTAAAAATAAGGTAAATGAAAGAACGTGCGAGCGCCCAGGACCGCCAGCCGATGATCAGCATCTAAGCTGAAAAAATAAATGCCGGGTTTGCCTTTATATGTGACATAGGTGCGGAGGTTAAGCTCAGGAAACGCACGCGCACCGGGAATGGCAGGGAGAAAACGCGCCCTCAAGTTCGTGAGCATAAAGAGAAGCATGCTGATCCAAACTTGTCCGTTATATGTATCTAACTCTAAAACCGGCGGAATCCTAGCCCGAAGGTTAGAAGCATCAACAGGCCAGTGGGCAAATAAGACATCATTCCATGTTTGTCTCATGATCCACATTCCCTCAGGCACAGACATATTTTTTTGTTGAAAGCGTTCCGTCACGTATATGCTCCTTTCATTTAGATATGAGTAAAGGTATTCCCGGTTTCCATCTTTTTTAACGAAGCTGATAGAGAAAACACAAGTAGACACTTATAATCCATATTTAGTTGTTATAGGTCCCCTTACAGTGCGATCTTATGCCAAATTTCCTTTTTAATTAAAATGACAGATTTTAATAGGTTCTATAGGTTTCATCTCGCGATTGGTTTCTTTAAGGGGCTTGTATCATTTGCAATGATTGCCTTGGATTTATTATTAATAAATAATAACGAATATATAAGATTTTAAATCAAAAAATCAACTTTGGAATGACATTAATATTTGCTTCTTGCTCTATATTTAAGGGCAACAATTAAGTGAGGGATAAATTATGGCAGTACTCTTACAAAATATTGACTATATTATAACTTTCTTTTTGGCTATATTTTTCATATTTAAATTAGTTCAAGAAATAAAAAACAAAAAAAGACTTTCTTTATCAATCGTTTTTTTGCTTATCAGTACCTATTTTCTAATCAAAGCTTTCTTTATCATTAGCATATTCATTGGATAGACCATAGATACCTTAATAGTTATAGACTTAATTCCGTAAAAGTAGATTACTAAAAATGTATAAGGAGAAGGGAAGTAGATTGTTAAGTTTTACAGAAGAAGCCTTTCTTAAAAAATTAATACGTTGTTATAAAAGTTAAAAATGCAGGTGGTAGGCTAAAGTATGTATTCTGACGTGTTTTGTTTCGCGGTGTAATTTCCATAACTTATTGGATTAATGTAAGGTGAAAGAAATTCTCGGTCACTGTCTAAAGGAATTCACTTACATCCTTTTTTTGAATATTTCTTCAATTGTATTGATTTTCATTATGCTTAAATTGATTTATTAGACGATTATCTTAATTGGTTGAAACTGAATTAGTTGGTTGTGGATTTTAATTAGATACGCTAGATTAATGTATTCTCTAATAAACATTGTCAATTGTCACACGAGTCTGATCTTTCCTTTTAGTATATCTGATTCTACATTTTGCAAAGCTTTTTACATATATAATGATATGAAAACTCCTCAATCATGGTTGATTCTGCTCCATTTATTGGACATTGACGAGGTTTAGCTCAGTTGATTTGTTGCCTTTTTTTATATACGTTTTTTAGATTTTTTCATAAAAATACCCCTTTAAGTAAGTAGGACTCTGCTTCTCCGGTCCACTTACTTAAAGGGGATAATATCAACAAATATGAAACTGCTTTTTATTTCACCGGCTCAGTAAGAGCAGCTGCTTTTTTAGTTTTATGGTGTGTCATCTGAAGGACGATGTTTTGCACTGTTAGGAACAGCCCGCTTGTGAACCAGTACAGCGGAAGGGCTGCAGGAACATTAAGCGAGAAAATCGTCATCATCACAGGGAAGATGAACACCATCAGTTTGGCTGATTGCTGAGCTGCCGGGTTTTGCGGAACAGCGGAATATTTTGCGCTCAGTTTTTGAGCAACATAGGCCTGAATAAAGTACATAGCTCCCGCACTAAGAGACACGAGAATGTCAGATTGTCCTAAACTGAACCATAAAAACGAGTGTGACGCAATTTCAGGTGTAGAGCGAATCGCGTAATAAAACCCAATCAAAATAGGGAACTGAATCAGCATTGGGAGACATCCCATGGCAAGCGGATTGATATTGTGCTCCTGATACAGCTTCATCATTTTCGTTTGCAGTTCTTTTTGCTGTTCTGGGTCCTTCGTCTTTTTCAATTTGTCCTGAATGCTGTCAACCTGGGGTTTAATAACCGCCATTTTCTCTTGGAACAAACGCTGTTTTTTAAACTGATTGACAAACAAAGGCAGTACAACCACACGCACAATAATGGTTACGAGAATAATAGACAGTCCGTATTCTCCGTGAAACAGTCCGGCAACACCTTTAAGCAGAGCGGAAAACGGTTCGATTAAATAGTCGTGGAAAAAACCGACGTTGCTGAGGCCTCCCACCTGATTAGTCGCCGCAAACGCTGCATTGCCCGAGCATAATACGATCAAAAAGATACCTACAGCCAAAAGTTTTTGATATGTTTTTAACAATTTGTTCTCCTCCTTTTTATAAATGCGGTTTATAAAAGAAGGGAACTGGCGTCTTCATCATCGTTCACAGGCGAATTCATGCGGAAGACTTTACGTATCCAAGTTGTAATGCGATGATATATAATAATGAGAAAGTCTGTTCGGTTTATTTGAAAGACCGTCTGATGTTCGTCTGTTCGTTTTGATTTCCATTGCTCGCCGGCACGGCATTCTCGTAAAAGAAACGCAATCCCAATTGCAGTCAGAGCCGGAAGAATAATTGTGAAAAAATCGACTAAGAATAAAACGTCATTTATCGATTCCACAAACATTGTCATCACATCCATTCAATACCTTCATTTTACTATATGTACAAGCCGTTGTCTAATGAACGAAAAGGAGATTTATTTATGCAGGGAAAGGGCCGAATTATTTTCCATATTGATATGAATAGCTTCTATGCATCGGTGGAAATGGCATATGATCCGGCTCTCCGGGGGAAGCCGGTCGCAGTTGCCGGAAATGTAAAGGAGCGAAAGGGCATCGTGGTGACATGCAGCTACGAAGCAAGAGCGCGCGGCGTTAAAACAACGATGCCGGTTTGGGAAGCGAAGCGCAATTGTCCTGAGCTAATCGTTCTTCCGCCGAACTTTGACCGCTATAGAAACTCTTCAAGAGCGATGTTTAACATCCTCCGTGAATATACTGACCTGGTGGAGCCTGTCTCCATTGACGAAGGCTATATGGATATGACCGATACACCATACAGCAGCCGCGCTCTGGAGACGGCAAAAGAAATCCAAAGCAGGCTGCAAAAAGAGCTGCTGCTTCCGTCAAGCATAGGGATCGCGCCGAATAAATTTCTCGCTAAGATGGGGTCTGATATGAAAAAACCGCTTGGCATCACGATTTTAAGAAAGAGACAAGTGCCTGATATCCTTTGGCCGCTTCCTGTTGGAGAGATGCACGGAGTCGGCAAAAAGACAGCGGAAAAGCTGAAGGGACTCGGCATTCATACGATTGGAGAGTTAGCTGCAGCTGATGAACACTCGCTGAAACGCCTGCTTGGCATCAACGGCCCGCGTCTTAAACAGAAAGCAAACGGCATTCACCATGCGCCGGTTGACCCGGAACGCATTTACGAATTTAAAAGTGTCGGCAACTCATCGACACTTTCACACGATTCCAGTGATGAAGAAGAGCTGTTAGGCGTTTTCAGAAAGCTTTCCGCTTCCGTGAGTGATCGCTTACAGCGAAAGGAAGTCATGGCTTCGAAGCTTTTTATTATGATTAGATATGCAGATTGGAAAACCATCACGAGAAGCATCACGCTGAAAAATCCGATCGATCAAAAAAGTGAAATAATGAAAGAAGCGGAGCACCTCTTTTTTAAACACTGGAATAAAAATCCTGTCAGGCTGCTTGGTATTACCGGAACGGATTTAGTAGAAAAAGAACAGGCCTATAAGCAGCTCGATTTGTTCAGTTTTAATGAAGATGCGAAGGATGAGCCCATTCAGCAGATGATGGAAAAGCTGAATGATAGGTACGGATCCAAGCTGATCAGAAAAGGGGCAAGGATAAAAAAGGAGGAGAGCAAAACGAAGGGAACAAGCTTTAATAAAGATTTTTTTCAGGATGAAAAGAAAAGGTGAATAGCTTGAAAAAAAGGGTGAAAGTATGGTAATTTCTTTATTATAAATATCATTTTATTTTAATTTAAATTTTAAAATGATTAAACGTTTGCAGAAGGGACGTTAGAATATGTCAAAACAACAAATCGGAGTTATCGGACTTGCGGTCATGGGTAAGAATCTGGCTTTAAATATCGAGAGCCGGGGATTTTCTGTTTCTGTTTACAACAGATCAAGCAGTAAAACGGAGGAGTTTTTGCAGGAGGCAAAAGAAAAAAATGTTGTTGGCACATACAGCATTGAAGAATTTGTTCAATCCTTGGAAACACCGCGTAAAATCTTATTAATGGTGAAAGCGGGAACTGCAACAGATGCGACAATTCAATCTCTTCTTCCTCATTTAGAAAAGGATGATATTTTAATTGACGGCGGTAATACATACTATAAAGATACACAGCGCCGTAACAAAGAACTTGCAGAAAGCGGCATTCATTTTATCGGAACAGGCGTTTCCGGCGGTGAAGAAGGAGCACTTAAAGGGCCTTCTATCATGCCAGGCGGACAAAAAGAAGCACATGAGCTTGTGAAGCCGATTCTTGAAGCGATTTCTGCAAAAGTTGACGGAGAACCTTGTACGACATATATCGGTCCAGACGGTGCCGGCCATTATGTGAAAATGGTGCACAACGGGATTGAATACGGAGATATGCAGCTGATCTCTGAATCTTACTTCATTCTGAGACAGGTGCTTGGCCTCTCAGCTGATGAGCTCCATGAAGTTTTCGCTGAATGGAATAAAGGTGAGCTTGACAGCTACCTGATTGAGATTACAGCTGACATCTTCACGAAAAAAGACGAAGAGACAGGCAAACCTCTTGTTGATGTCATACTTGATAAAGCAGGCCAAAAAGGAACAGGAAAATGGACAAGCCAAAGCGCGCTTGACTTAGGCGTTCCGCTTCCGATTATTACTGAATCTGTATTCGCGCGCTTTATCTCAGCGATGAAGGAAGAGCGTGTGAAAGCGAGCGGCCTTCTTTCAGGACCGGAAGTGAAGCCTGTTACAGAAAATAAAGAAGAGCTGATTGAAGCGGTCAGAAAAGCGCTGTTTATGAGTAAAATCTGTTCGTACGCGCAAGGATTTGCCCAAATGAAAGCTGCTTCTGAAGAATATAACTGGGATCTGAAATATGGCGAAATTGCTATGATCTTCCGCGGGGGCTGCATCATCCGCGCGGCATTCCTTCAGAAGATCAAAGAAGCTTACGATCGCGAACCTGAGCTCGACAACCTGCTTCTTGACAGCTACTTCAAAAATATTGTAGAAAGCTACCAAGGAGCGCTTCGCCAAGTGATTTCACTTGCTGTTGCCCAAGGTGTGCCGGTGCCATCATTCTCAAGCGCATTAGCTTACTATGACAGCTACCGCACAGCTGTACTCCCTGCAAACTTAATTCAAGCGCAGCGTGACTACTTTGGCGCTCATACTTATGAGCGTACAGATAAAGAAGGTATCTTCCATACTGAATGGATGAAGTAATAGTGAACCCCGAAGCGCCTTAGGGCTTCGGGGTTTTTTGTTATTGAATTTGCGTCTTAAGGAATAGTCTTGACAGCTGCAAAAAAAGCCGAAAATGCTTTTGAGCATTTTCGGCTTTTTCTCTATTATATATTCCACCAATGCAAGCCGTCTTTCGCCAAAAGATCATCTGATTCTTTCGGTCCCATAGAGCCTGACTCATAGTTAGGAGATAAGGTTTTGTTTGCTGCCCATGTTTCAGAAATGGAGTCGACAAAGCTCCAAGACAGGGCAACTTCATCCCAGTGTGCAAAGTTTGTTGCATCTCCAAGAAGACAGTCATGAATTAACTTTTCGTATGCTTCAGGGGTGTTCATCTCATCATTGCAATTGCTGCAGTAATCCAGTTTGATTGGCTGCGCGTGTGCTGCTCCGCCGAGCTTTTTAGCATTTAAGTAAAGCGTAATGCCTTCGTCAGGCTGAATATGGATCACGAGCAAGTTTGGATTCATGTTGTTTTCATTGCCGTAGTACAGGTTCATCGGAATGTCCTTAAATTGAACGACGATTTTCGTGGACTTTTCTTTCATTCGTTTTCCGGTGCGGATATAGAATGGAACACCAGCCCATCTGAAGTTGTCGATCAAGAGCTTTCCTGAAACAAAGGTTTCTGTATTTGAGTCAGGAGCGACATTATCTTCATCCGTATAAGCAGGGACCATCACACCGTCAATTTCACCGGCTTGATATTGTCCGCGTACAAAATACTCATCTACTTCGTCTTTTGCAACAGGGCGCAGTGCTCTCAGCACCTTCACTTTTTCGCTGCGGATTTCTTCTGTGTTCAATTTGATCGGCGGCTCCATTGCAAGAAGGGCAACCATTTGCATGATATGGTTTTGCACCATGTCGCGCAGGGCGCCTGATTTTTCGTAATATCTCGCACGGTCTTCGACGCCAAGTGATTCGCTAGATGTGATTTGAATATTTGAGATGTAGCGGTTCGTCCAAAGCGGTTCGAAAATCGCGTTGGCAAATCGAATCACTTCAATGTTCTGAACCATTTGTTTGCCTAGGTAATGGTCGATTCTGTAAATTTGATCTTCTGTAAACGCTTCGCGGATTTCTTTGTTCAGTGCCTGTGCGCTTGGCAGATCATGGCCGAACGGCTTTTCAATGACAAGGCGGGACCAGCCTGTTGTTGCTGTCACACCTTCTGATTTTAATGTTTTTGCAATTGTCCCGAAGAATTCAGGAGCCATTGCCAAGTAGAACATTCTGTTGTTCGGAATTTGATATGTATCTTCCAGCTGGTTAAGCAATACGTTAAGCTCTTGATAAGAGCCAGGATTTGTCACGTCGAACGGGTGATAGTAAAAATGAGACGTGAAATCATCTATATGTTTATCTGCAGATGAGGAAATGGATGTTTTAACCGTTTGGCGAAGATCCTCATTAGACCAAGGTCTTCTTCCAACTCCTACTACTGCAAACTCTTCTCCGATTTGTCCGTTTTGATATAAACGGTGGATAGACGGATACAGTTTTCGTTTTGCTAAATCTCCCGTTGCGCCGAATATGACAATTACTGCTTTTGGTTGTTGGTTTGTTTTCACTAAAAGTACCTCACTTTATTCGAAGCTTTATTTTAGTACACCCCGTATATTTTCTTCATTTTAAATCTAAAATTGAACGAAAGCAAACATTTCAGCCCCTTTTTTTGCAGAATACCGTAAAAATGTCTCTAGAACAAAAGGATTGTTCCTTTCAGAGGCAAGATTCACATTTTACGCATGATCCTGTATTCTTGTAGGTAACTAGTTCTAGTAGGAGGAAGGAAATGTGGAATTACTTTTTTTAGGGACGGGAGCCGGCATTCCCGCTAAGGCGAGAAACGTAACGTCGGTGGCGTTAAAATTGCTTGAAGAAAGACGTTCGGTATGGCTGTTTGACTGCGGGGAAGCCACACAGCATCAAATTTTACATACCACGATTAAACCACGTAAAATCGAAAAAATCTTCATTACCCACATGCACGGCGATCATGTATACGGACTTCCAGGGCTTCTGGGGAGCCGTTCTTTTCAAGGGGGAGAGGACGAGCTGACGGTGTACGGACCTAAAGGGATCAAGGCGTTTATTGAAACAAGCCTCGCCGTCACGAAAACCCATCTGACATACCCGCTTATGATCAAGGAAATCGAAGAAGGAATCGTGTTTGAAGACGAGCAGTTTATGGTCTCGGCCGTATCTGTTATTCATGGAGTGGAAGCTTTCGGATACCGTGTGCAGGAAAAAGATGTGCCTGGTTCCTTAAAGGCGGATTTATTAAAGGAAATGAACATCCCGCCCGGGCCTGTGTATCAAAAAATTAAAAAAGGCGAAACGGTAACGCTTGAAGACGGGCGCATCATCAATGGGAATGATTTTCTGGAGCCTCCTAAGAAGGGAAGGGCTGTGGTATTTTCCGGAGATACGAGAGTAAGTGCTAAGCTAAAAGACCTTGCAAGAGATTGTGATGTGCTTGTTCATGAAGCGACCTTTGCTAAGGAAGATCGGAAGCTTGCTTATGATTATTTTCACAGTACAACGGAACAAGCAGCCGTAACAGCGAAAGAAGCAGGGGCGAAGAAGCTCATTTTAACCCATATCAGCGCCAGATATCAGGGAGATGCCTCTCTGGAGCTTCAGAAAGAAGCGGATGACGTTTTCCCGAACAGCGTAGCGGCTTATGATTTCTTAGAGGTAAACGTCCCCCGGGGCTGAGGCAAAGAGCTCTTATTTGACAATTTGTAATTATGTTGTATAATAAAACGTAATCATTACGCTTTATAAGGAGATGTTAATATGAGAGTCAATGTTACTTTAGCCTGCACTGAAACGGGAGACCGGAATTACATCACAACAAAAAACAAACGCACCAATCCAGATCGTTTAGAGCTGAAAAAATATTCACCGCGTTTAAAGAAATATACCCTTCATCGTGAAACGAAATAATAGAAAAGAAGACCGGGCGTACATACCCGGTCTTCTTTTATGTTAATTGACTGCCTGATAAAGTGGAGTAGCCTGCTGGCACGCTGCACACCATACATCATAAATAGCCAAATGAACGATATGAGGTTCATCATGATGGATGTTGTGAGAGCTGTTTTTAGCTTGAATCCAGCCGCTTTGATGAGATAGAGACAATATGCTGCTGTGCATGTTTAGCCACTCTTGTTCAGCGGTGAATTTCTCAGTCCGTTCACCCGATGACAACACAAGGAGAGGCATGTTTCCCAAATGGACTTGCTTCCGTTTGAGCTCCTGCAGGCTTCTTGAAAATTCTGCATGTGTGCCCTCAAGCATCATCTTTCTTGTATCAGCATTGTGCATTTCTTCAGGAATAAAGGAGCAGCTTGCACAATCTCCTAAAGCTGGATCAAGGAGAACCATGCCGATAATATCTCGCTTGTTTTTGCAAGCCCATAAACCGGTGATGACAGCTCCATATGAATGTGAAACAGCCAGATAAGGAGGTTTTACATCTGCTGCTTTAAGCAAACTCTCCAATTCTTCCCCTTTTTGTTCAGCTGTTCGTTTAGCGCTGCTTTGTCCGCTTTTTCCTATTCCCGCCCGATCATATGTAAAAATGCCAAATTCATCATCAATGTCCGCTATTAATGGGTTCCACGTCTCAGAAGAAGTACCGTAGCCGGCCTCAAAGACAATCGTTACACCGCTTGATCCTCTCCGGTGTTGTGTATGAAACGCACATCCGTCAATTGTATATGTCTTTTCCATCCAAGCTGAGTTCATTGGAGTCATCTCCTCTAATTGGTTCTACTAGGGAGACGGAGAACCTGAGCTGATCGTTTCTCTAAAAATAAAAAAAGAGATATCCGTTTGAGGATATCTCTTGTGGGCATTACCAGCCTCTCTCATATTGAACAGGGGCCGGAATCTCTGTATTGAGCTGTTTCGCTGCTGTTCTTGCAAAGAAAGGATCCCGCAAAAGCTCTCTGCCGATAAAGATGAGGTCGGCACGTCCATTTTGCAGAATTTCTTCAGCCATCGAACCGTCTGTAATCATGCCGACAGCACCAGTTGCCATGTCGGCCTGTTCACGGATTTTCTCAGCGAAGCTGACTTGATAGCCGGGGAATACGTTAATGTCTGCGTGAACAAGGGCGCCTGAACTGCAGTCAATTAAGTCAACACCCTGCTCCTTCATCCATTTTGCAAAACCGATGTGATCGGCGATGTCTAAGCCTTTATCTGTATAGTCAGAAGCAGATACACGGACAAATAAAGGGCCGTTCCATACTTGTTTGACTTCATCAATGATCTCTCTTAAGAAACGATAACGGTTTTCTGGTGAGCCGCCGTATTCATCTGTGCGATGGTTGGAAAGCGGAGATAAAAATTCGTGAATTAAGTATCCGTGCGCCGCATGAATTTCAATCATATCAAAGCCGGCTTCTTTTGCGCGGGCAGCCGCTTGTTTGAACTCGCGGATTGTTTCTTTTATTTTTTCTGCTGACATTTCTACAGGTGTTGCTGATTGTTCGTCAAACGCAATCGCCGATGGAGCGAAAATATCTCCTTCAAGCTCTGCTTTACGTCCGGCATGGGCAAGCTGAACGCCGATTTTTGAGCCTTGTTCTTTAACCTGCTCAGTCAGTTTGGCAAAGCCTTCAATATGCTCGTCACTCCAAATTCCTAAGTCTTGGTCTGTGATTCGTCCTTGAGGATTAACTGCTGATGCCTCGACAATAATCAGCCCGACCTGGCCGATTGCGCGCGATATGTAATGTGCCATGTGGAACGGCGTCAATTTTCCGTCCTTTTCATGAGAAGAGTACATGCACATTGGCGACATGACAATGCGGTTTTTTAACGTCATATCTTTAATGGTAATCGGTGTGAATAATTTTCTGGCCATTTCTTTCGCCTCCCGTAAGGTTTTTAGAGGTTGATTATATCAAGTCATTTCTTTCCCGTCATATAAACTGCTCAAAAGATCCGTTTTTGTCAAACATTTCTGTATAATAGATATATAATCATATTATTTTTCAAGTTAGAAGCGTTTTTATACATAGGAGGGGGCGGAGATCGATGAATTGGCAGACGAAGGACGAATTGCTGACCCTTTTAACTTCTCTTGTGCAATACGAAAGCATCACCGGTTCGAAGGGAGAGGCAGCACTTGCAGAATATCTTTATTTTATTTTGAAAGACAAGCCTTACTTTCAAAAACATCCTGATGATGTAACACTTCATCCGATGGACGACGGCAGATCCTTTCTTACGGCTCTTGTCAAAAAGAAGAATGTCAAAAAGACAGTGCTTTTGCTGAGCCATTTTGATGTCGTGGACATAGAGGATTACGGAGAATTCAAACATATGGCTTGTAAGCCTGCTGAGCTTTTGAGCTCCTTTTTAGAGAAAAAAGAGCTGCTTCCGGAACGTGTGAGAACAGACGCTGAAAGCGGAGACTGGCTGTTCGGAAGAGGCACGATGGATATGAAAGCAGGGCTTGCCGTTCAGCTGTCGATGCTGGAGCGGGCAATGAACGGCCAATTTGAAGGCAATCTGCTGTTGATTACGGTTCCTGACGAGGAAGTGAATTCGAGAGGCATGATTGAAGCGGTTCCTGTACTGAAGGAAATGGAGAAAAAGCATGATCTCTCATTTTCCGCTTGTCTGAATGCTGAACCGATGTTCGAAAAATTTCCCGGCGACCAGCAGCAATATATTTATACAGGAAGTATCGGCAAGGTGCTTGCGGGATTTTTCTGCAAGGGGATTGAAACCCATGTCGGAGAGCCGTTTTCAGGCATAAACGCAAATTTAATGGTATCGGAGATTAACCGCTTGCTTGAACTGAATTCTGATTATTGCGAGAAGGTTGAAGGTGAAGTCACCCCGCCGCCGGTAAACTTAATGCAAAAGGACTTGAAAGAGGCGTATTCTGTTCAGACACCGCATACAGCTGTCACGTTATTTAATGTGCTGTCCATGAAACGCTCAGCCAATGAACTGCATCAGATGCTGCTTAAAACCGCAGAACAGGCGGCGAGAGAAATAACCGCGAATATTAGGAAGAAAACACAGGATTTTCAGCAATTTGAGTCGTTTACGCCGATGGAACGCGACGTCTCTGTTTTGACATTTGATGAGCTGGCCGCGCGTGCGAGAAAGCGTGCCGGAAACTCTGAAATAGAGCGGGTTCTGAATTATGCCTTTGCCAACAGGGGAGATCTTGGGGACAGGGATTTTTCGACGAAAATGGTATCTGAGCTTGCTTCGCTTTGTAAGGAGGATGCGCCGCTGATTGTTCTTTTTTACAGCCCGCCGTTTTATCCGGCGGTTTCTTCAAAGGACGATCACTTGATTAGGAATACAGCTGATCAGCTTATGCATTATGCGGCTGACAGATACGGCATTGCGTTACAGGAGGTTCAGTATTTCCCGGGACTTTCAGACTTAAGCTATCTACAGCTCGAAAAGCAGGAAGTCGACGCATACACAAGCAATATGCCGCTCTTTAATAGAGGATATTCACTGCCAAGCGGCAAAGATCAGGCTTTATATATCCCGGTTTTAAATGTCGGTCCGGCTGGAAAAGACCCGCACAAATGGACGGAAAGGCTGTATATGCCTTATTCCTTTGAAGTGCTTCCCGATTTGCTTTCATTTACGATCTCCGCGCTATTAAAACCATCAGAAACTGCCAGCCGGCTGATTTAGGAAAAACAAAAGACAGAAGGCATTGTCCCTTCTGTCTAGGCTTACGTCTCTAAAGCGGCACCGGAAAACTGCTCTTTAATCTCGGCGCTGCGTTTAGCGGTTTCTTCAACACAGTGAATAATCGCTTCTTCAAAGCGTGAGTCCTGTAAAGCGCGAAGACCTGCCTCTGTTGTGCCTCTCGGACTCGTGATTTCCTTGCGCAGTTTTGCGGGCTGTTTGCCGCTTTGAAGGAGCATATCTGTTGCCCCTGCCATTGTCTGCAAAATCAGAGCCTTTGCCGTTTCCTCATCCAATCCTATTTTTTGCGCCGCTTTTTCCATTGCTTCAATATAACGGTACACGAAGGCCGGGCCGCTGCCGGCTATTGCCGTGACAGCGTCGAGATGCCGTTCCTCAACAAGTGTGGCATCACCGATTGTTTCCAATAAAGCTTTTGCGGCGGTCATATCTTCCTGGCTTGCTTCAGCGCTTACGGAAAATCCGGTTGCTGATTTGCGGATGGCTGCAGATGTATTAGGCATGACGCGAATGACCGCGAGCTTTCTGCCAAAATAGTGCTGAATAGTTTCGATGGTAAGACCTGCAAGTACTGAAATCACAAGCTGGCCCTTGATATACGAACGGATGCTGTCAATGCTTTCCGCTGCGTCCTTCGGTTTAAAAGCGAGGATGATGATATCGGTTTGAGTGAAAAACTCATTTTTATCTCTGCAGGGACACACGCCGTACGTTTTCTTTAATTCAATCAAACGCTCGTCATTTGAGCGGTTTGTGATATAGATATGTTCTGGTTTTGTGATGCCGCTTTGCAAAATACCGTTAATCATTGCTTCTGCCATGGACCCGGCGCCGACAAATCCTATCTTTTTCATTGATATCCTCCTTTAATCAGAACAGCAAAAAACCTTTTCATCACGTAAAGGACGAAAAGGTTCGCGGTACCACCCTCATTAGCACAAGTTGTGCTCAGCTCTAATCTCGTAACGAGGGAAACGTTTAGGTTTTCCTAACCGCGACTTGAGGGCAGGTTCTACAAACAAGCGGACCGCAATGCCTTTCAGCCGGGGGCATCGCTCTCTTAGGCCATTGCCTTGTATACTCGTCATAGCGTTCCAATGGTTCTCGTTTTAGTTTGTTGTTCATTATGCAATGGCGGACAAGCTCATGTCAATAGCTTTTTCAAAAAGGGACTTTCTCATTCGGCAATAATGACACAAGACTGAGAAAAAGCTAAAATATGAGTAATGAATGAAGACAAGGAGCGAAAGGATGACAACTGCAGATGTTATTACGATCCGCGTCCCGACACCCTTTGCTGTGGGCGATGTTATCGTTTATCTCGTAAAAGGTGATGCGCTGACACTTATCGATGCCGGGCCGAATACAAAAGAGGCTGTTAGAGCCCTTCAAGAGCAGCTTGCCGCTGTAAATGTGAAAATGTCAGATATCGAGCAGGTTGTACTGACTCACCATCATGCTGATCATGCAGGCTTGCTTGATGCCTTTTCTGATGAAATCGAAGTGATTGGGCATCCGTTCAACGAACCTTATATCAGCCGAAATCAAGCTTTTAGAGATTGGCAAAAATGTTTTTTTCAAAAGCTTCTGCCTGAATTAGGCGTTCCGTTTGATACGGGAAAGACAGAAAAGCTGATTCGGTCAGCGTACGCGTTTTCCTGTACGAGATCCCTGACGAAAACAGTCAGAGAAGGGATGAGCGTTGATGGGCTTGGGGGCTGGACTGTTTTGGAGATGCCTGGACATGCTGAATCGCATATTGTTCTTTTCCATGAAAAAAGCGGTAGAATGCTTGGTGGCGATCTTCTACTGGCCAACAGCTCGTCTAATCCGATTTTGGAAGCGCCGAAAACGGGAGACATAAGATCAAAGCCTTTAGTTGATTATCAGCGGTCATTGCGAAGGCTGTCTGAACTTGATCCAACAATCGTGTTTCCCGGCCACGGCGAGACGATCACCAACGTACAGGCGCTGATAGAGAAGCGTTTTGACAAGCAGAGGAACAGGACGGAGGAGGTACGGCGCATGCTGGATGAAAAGCCGATGACCGCTTTTCAGGTTTGCCAGCAGCTTTTTCCTGCTGTGTATGAAAAGGACTTATTTTTAACGATGTCAGAAACGGCAGGGCATCTTGATGTGTTGGCGGCTGAAGAATCCATCACGTCATATTGGGAAGGAAATACTGCATATTTTAGAACAATGAAGAGGTGAAATGGATGAAGCATATAGCAGGAAAGCGGATATGGATAACCGGCGCTTCAGGAGGGCTCGGTGAAAGAATCGCATACTTATGCGCGGCTGAAGGAGCCCATGTCCTGCTGTCGGCAAGACGTGAGGAGCGTTTGATAGAAATTAAAAGGAAGATAACCGAGGAATGGAGCGGACAGTGTGAGATTTTCCCTCTGGATGTCGGGAGCCTAGAGGATATAGCCTGTGTCCGCGGTCAGATCGGCTCGGTTGATGTACTGATTAACAATGCGGGCTTCGGTATATTTGAAACAGTTTTAGACTCGACGCTGGATGATATGAAAGCGATGTTTGATGTGAATGTCTTCGGCCTGATCGCCTGTACAAAAGCGGTGCTTCCGCATATGCTTGAGCAAAAAAAGGGCCATATCATCAATATCGCTTCTCAAGCGGGGAAAATTGCAACACCGAAGTCGAGCCTTTATTCCGCGACAAAACATGCCGTGCTCGGCTACTCAAACGCTTTGCGGATGGAGCTGGCGGAAACAGGCATTTATGTGACAACAGTCAATCCGGGACCGATTCAGACGGACTTTTTTTCCATTGCTGATAAAGGCGGGGAATACGCCAAAAATGTGAGCCGCTGGATGCTTGATCCTGATGACGTGGCAGCTCACATTACAGCTGCTATTTTCACGAACAAACGGGAGATCAATCTTCCGCGTTTCATGAATGCCGGCACCAAGCTGTATCAGCTGTTTCCAGCTCTCGTTGAAAAGCTGGCAGGACGCGTGCTTATGAAAAAATAATGGTGGAACTGCCTGTGGTGAGATGGCTTGTTCGCATACCCACAGGCAGTTTTTTATAGAGGAAGGGAGAATCATTGGATGTCAATCAATCAAGAAGCCCTTCATGTTCTGCTCAAAGATCCGTTCATTCAGAAACTGATTGACGCAGAGCCTGTATTCTGGGCAAATTCCGGCAAGAAAGAGTGCCCGTTATTTCACGCAGATGAGTGGGAAAGCGAGATAGCGGGAGCGGAAAATAGGCTGCGGCGGTTTGCTCCTTACATTGCCGAGGTGTTTCCTGAGACAAAAGATGCCAAAGGAATAATCGAATCTCCGCTTTTTGAAATGCAGCATATGAAGGGAAAACTGGAAGCGGCATATCAGCAGCTCTTTCCGGGAAGATGGCTTTTAAAGTGCGACCATGAACTTCCGATTTCAGGATCGATTAAAGCGCGGGGCGGGATTTATGAAGTGTTGAAGCATGCTGAAATGCTGGCGCTTCAAGAAGGAATGCTTCAGGAAAACGATGATTACCGCATCTTACAGGAAGAGCGGTTTGCCGCGTTTTTCTCCCGCTATTCGATCGCTGTCGGTTCGACAGGAAACCTTGGATTAAGTATCGGCATCATCGGTGCGACACTCGGATTTCGCGTGACAGTGCATATGTCCGCTGATGCCAAGCAGTGGAAAAAGGATCTCCTTCGCCAAAAGGGTGTCACTGTCATGGAGTATGAATCAGATTATAGTGAAGCGGTGAAAGAAGGGAGACGGCAGGCGGAGCAAGATCCATTTTGTTATTTTATTGATGATGAACATTCCCGTCAGCTGTTTTTAGGATATGCTGTTGCCGCCAGCCGATTAAAAACGCAGCTCGACTGTATGAATATACAGCCAAGTCTGGAGACACCGCTGTTTGTGTATCTGCCGTGTGGAGTCGGTGGAGGGCCGGGTGGTGTGGCATTTGGGCTGAAGCTTTTATACGGCGACCATGTCCATGTGTTTTTCGGAGAACCGACTCATTCACCGTGTATGCTGCTGGGGCTTTATTCCGGCCTCCACGAGAAGATTTCCGTCCATGATATCGGTCTGGATAATCGGACGGCTGCTGACGGGCTTGCTGTGGGAAGGCCGTCAGGGTTTGTGGGCAAGCTGATTGAACCGCTGCTGAGCGGCTGTTATACCGTAGAGGACAATACGCTTTATGCCTTGCTTCATATGCTGGCTGTATCTGAAAGTAAATATTTAGAGCCCTCTGCTCTTGCCGGCATGTTCGGGCCCATTCAGCTTTTTTCGACAGAAGAAGGAGGGCTATATAGTCAGAAGCATAACATGGAACATGCCGTACATGTCGTCTGGGGAACGGGAGGAAGCATGGTTCCAAAAGAAGAGATGTCCGCTTATAATCGAATCGGTGCGGATTTGCTGAAAAAATAAGCAGACAGTGAAAGGGTTTTCCGTTACAATCTTTGTAAGGGTTTTAACCTACAGAGAGTCAGGTGTAAACAGTGAAAAATAAAGAGCTTAACTTACATACTTTATATACACAGCACAATCGTGAGTCTTGGTCTGGTTTTGGGGGACATTTGTCGATTGCTGTATCTGAAGAAGAGGCAAAAGCCGTGGAAGGGCTGAATGATTATTTATCTGTTGAAGAAGTGGAAACGATTTATATTCCGCTTGTTCGCCTGCTTCATTTGCATGTGAAGTCAGCCGCCGAGCGCAATAAGCATGTCAATGTTTTTTTGAAGCACCCTCATTCAGCTAAAATTCCGTTTATTATTGGCATCGCCGGCAGTGTGGCAGTCGGAAAAAGCACGACGGCGCGGATATTGCAGAAGCTGCTTTCGCGTTTGCCGGATCGCCCTAAAGTGAGCCTTATCACGACAGATGGTTTTTTATTTCCTACAGCCGAGCTGAAAAAGAAAAATATGCTGTCACGAAAAGGGTTTCCCGAAAGCTATGACGTAAAGGCGTTGCTCGAATTTTTGAATGACTTAAAATCAGGAAAAGACAGAGTAAAGGCTCCGGTGTATTCCCATCTCACCTATGACCGCGAGGAAGGGGTGTTCGAGATTGTAGAACAGGCCGATATTGTGATTATCGAAGGCATTAATGTTCTTCAGTCGCCCACCTTGGAGGATGACCGGGAAGATCCGCGTATTTTTGTCTCCGATTTCTTTGATTTTTCGATTTATGTGGACGCGGACGAAAGCCGGATTTTCACATGGTATTTAGAGCGTTTTCGTCTGCTTCGGGAAACTGCTTTTCAAAATCCCGATTCTTATTTTCATAAATTTAAAGACTTGTCTGATCAGGAGGCTGACGAGATGGCAGCTTCGATTTGGCAGAGTGTCAACCGGCCTAATTTATATGAAAATATCTTGCCGACTAAATTCAGGTCCGATCTCATTTTGCGTAAGGGGGACGGGCATAAGGTGGAAGAAGTGCTGGTAAGGCGGGTGTAATATCGTGCACCATATTGAACTGTATGTCTCCGATTTGGAAGCGTCTCGGCGGTTTTGGGGATGGTTCTTAACAGAACTTGGCTATAAAGAGTATCAAAAATGGGGCTCAGGAATTAGCTGGAAGAAAGATCATTTTTATCTTGTGATTGTGCAGGCGAAAGAGCCATTTCTCGAGCCGGCATACCACAGATGCCGGGTCGGGCTGAACCATCTCGCCTTTCATGCTGAATCCAAGCTTCAAGTTGACCAGATGACCGAAAAACTGATGGAAAAAGGCTATCGTGTGTTGTACCGGGACCGCCATCCTTTTGCCGGAGGAGACGGGCATTATGCCGTTTATTGCGAGGATCCGGACCGGATGAAGGTAGAGCTCGTTGCTCCAAGCGGTTAATCATGGTCTTCGGACAGGCTGTTAAGCTTTTCCTCAATGCGATCCAGCTGCGCTTTTCGGTTCTTCGCGTACTTGAAGCCTGTAACAGCTGCAAAGATGACAGCGGCAACATAATAAATACGAAAATCTGAAACATCCCCTTGCCTATATTCGTGTTCATCACCCTATTGTTGCGGGAGAGATTGGTTCTCTCCCGTTTTTTAATTTAAAGCGGCTTTTCCAGCCCTGGCCGGTGTTTTGTCATTCCCATTTTCATCTGCCGATAGGCGAACGCCAAAAATGGCAGGCCGAGCAGGGTGATCCCGCTCAGAACAGAAAAAATAAAAATCGGCCTGCCAGCGCCAAATAGGTCTATACATATACCCCCGATCCAAGGGCCGATGACGTTTCCGAGCTGTGAAAAACCGATGGCCCCGAAATAAGTGCCTTTTAACCCGGGTTTTGCAATCTGGTCTACAAACAAATCCATCATAGAGAATAAAAGCACTTCGCCGATTGTAAATGTGACCACAATCAGCACAAGGGATGAAACACCGTGTGATACGGTGAAAATGGCCATGCTGATACTCACCATCACATTACCGAACATCAAGGAGCAAAGCGGCGAAAAACGTTTTGCAAAATGGACGATGGGAAATTGCGTTGCCAGCACAACGATTGCGTTTAATGTCAGCATCAGCCCGTACAGTTTCGTTCCATTGCCAAACAAGGGGTTCTGCGCCATATACTGCGGAAATGTGGAACTGAATTGTGAGTAGCCGAAGGTGCATAGCGTAATGCCGACCAGAGCAATTGTAAAAAGAAGATCCTTTTGCGTCACCATAAATGCTTCCCGCACGCTCATATTTTGGGATTGGCCTGATCCTGATAAGGATGGATGCTTTTTAAATTGGATAACAAGCACGAGTCCGTATAGTCCGTAAATGACTGCGGGCGCCAAAAAGGGTGTGGTCGATTGCGATGAGCCGAAATACAGGCCGAGTATCGGTCCGAAGACAACGCCGATATTTATAGCTGCATAGCGTAAATTAAAAACAAGCAGTCTCGTTTTTTCTTCTGTCATATCAGACAGCAAAGCCTTTGAAGCGGGTTCAAATAGTGATTTGCAAAGTCCGTTTAATGCGTTTACCACAAAAAACACCCAGAGATGAGATGCCGCCGCAAATCCTGCAAATACCAGCATCCAGCCGAAAATGGACACTAGCATCATGTTTTTTCTGCCGAATCTGTCCGAGATATATCCGCCGTAAAAGCTTGCAAGGATGCCGACTGATGAGCTTGCAGCGATAACCAGCCCTGCATAGGAAGCTGATGTGCCTTGGACGGCTGTTAAATAAATCGCTAAAAAAGGAATGCTCATTGATGTTGCCATCCTGCCGAAAATAGTTCCGATTATAATTGTCCAGCTGATGGGGTGGATATCTTTCCATTTCTTCATGAATCGTATTCTCTCCTGTATGTAGGATTTTTTTCTATCATATATGAAAAAATTTCCTTATCCAATGGGAAATTCAAAATATTTTATTGTTTATATGGAATGTGAAACATATCTTACTTGAGGATGATGCACGTCGCTGGCGGAGTTTACATCGTTGAAATTGAGGTTGAGGCGTTCGGGAGTAAAATGATAATATATCCGATGTTTTTATGGCGGTGAAAGCATATTATTTGATGTAATTGATGCTGGAATGCCGGGCATTTCAAAGCGATTCGGCAGACCGTGGAAGCAAATGGTGTCTGTTTGAATATGAAAGGCGATAATCCGCTGATTCAAGCTGACGGAGTGCTGCATGGACCGGCAGAACAGGCGGCACTGGGTATGACTCAGGCTTTTCTTTTTTACAAGCCTTTCTGCATAATGACAAAGACTCTTGTTTGTTATCATGGCGGTTTTTACAAAGGAAAGCCGCATTAGCGGCTGAAAGAACTCACAGTCCGATTCGAGGCGCTGTGCGTCTCTGTTTCTTTTGGCCAATGTTTAAGAGAACAGTCCTTGGTTGGTGACATAGTCATAAATGATATCTTCTATATGCGCATGCAACTCTTCATCGGGTTCTTCATTCCGTCTCTCTTCCAAGGCTGCTTTCAGGCTTTGTTTTTCATACGGGCTTAACGGATCTACGGCAACATTTCGGCCGTATTGACGCAGTGCCTGTCCCAACATTTTCTCGACAAATTTCTCCATTATGACTCTCCTATCTTTATGCCCCGCTTTTATTCTACTAAATGTTTTTCTTCTCTCAAACCCTTGGATCATATTTTCTGTCAGGCAAGAATCATTTACCAGTATAAATCGAACATATTTTCGCATATAATAGAAAAAGCGAACATAAGTTCTTTTTAGAGGTGTGTATGATGAAAGAAAAAGTGATTTTTCTCGTTGACATGCAATCGTTTTATGCATCTGTAGAGAAAGCGGAAAATCCACATTTGAAAAATAGGCCCGTCATTGTGTCGGGTGACCCTGAAAGAAGGGGAGGAGTCGTATTGGCCGCCTGCCCGCTGGCGAAACAAAAGGGGGTCGTGAATGCTTCCCGGCTGTGGGAGGCGCAGGAAAAGTGCCCTGAAGCAGTTGTGCTCCGGCCTCGTATGCAGCGGTATATTGATTTATCACTGCAAATCACGGCCATTTTAGAGGAATATACAGATCTTGTAGAGCCGTATTCCATCGATGAACAGTTCATGGACATTACAGGCAGCCAGAAGCTGTTTGGGACGCCGGATGAGATCGCAAAAAGCATTCAGGGCAGAATCATGCGGGAGATCGGCGTTTATGCGCGGGTCGGAATCGGCCCTAATAAAGCGCTGGCTAAAATCGCATGCGACAATTTTGCCAAAAAGAATAAGAACGGTATTTTTACCTTAACGAAAGAAAATATGAAAATCGAAATGTGGCCGCTCCCGGTGGGCAGCATGTTTGGTGTGGGGAGCCGCATGAGGCATCATTTAAACCGAATGGGCATCAGCACGATCGGCGGGCTCGCGGCTTTTCCGCTCGATCTTTTAAAAAAGAAATGGGGCATTAACGGCCACGTGCTGTGGATGACGGCGAACGGGATCGACTATTCCCCTGTTTCAACTTCATCTCTGGACGGGCAAAAGGCCATCGGCCATGGAATGACGCTCCCGAGAGACTACGAACACTTTGACAAAGAAATTAAAGTCGTGCTGCTGGAGCTGAGTGAAGAAGTGTGCAGGCGAAGCCGAAACGCCGGGGCAATGGGACAGACCGTGTCAGTAAGCTGCCGGGGGACTGATTTTGATTGGCCGACAGGCTTCAACCGGCAAGTGAAGCTGGCGGAGCCTACTAATTCCACGCAGGATGTATATGAGGCTGTGTGCCGGCTGTTTCTTACGTTTTGGGACGGGAAGCCTGTCCGCCGCCTGGGGGTCAATCTGTCTCAGCTCTCATCTGATGACATATGGCAGCTCAATTTATTTCAGGATGATGCAAAGAAAATGAGCCTGGGCTATGTGATGGACGGCATTAAAAACCGGTTCGGCGACACAGCCATCGTCAGGGCGGCGTCACTGACAGCGGCAGGCCAGGCATTTGAACGTGCGGCTAAAATAGGAGGGCACTATAAATGAACGACCATTTAAAAAGAGGCAACCTGCTGTGGGAAGGGAGCAGGATGTTTCTGCCAGAACATAAACAAAGCCTGCTTGAGAGAAAGCGCCATAAACAGAAGCTGCAAAAGCCGATCCTTGATCCCGATAAGCTGGAGGAAATGAATCAAACGCTTTGCGCCGCGATGGAGTTTGCTCAGGATATTACTGTCAGCTGCTTTCAGGACGGTGAAATTGTCCGCTGTACCGGGAAAATCTGCCGGTATGAAGAGTTTGAAAAAACAGTATGGGTAAAAGGAGACGAGGATCAGCTTTATAAGCTGAAACTTGATCAGGTGCTTGATATTGTGCTGTAAAGTTTCTCCCTCCTGCACTGTGGGAGAAATATGTGTAAAATGATCAAACATTGTTCCCTCCGCAGTCTCCGAAACGTATGATACAGAAAAGAAGGCATTTACAATTCCAGTCAGGCAAAATATAATTTCTGTATTGTAGAAAAAAAGAGCTGACATTCGTTTTGCCAGACGGAGGGAGATTAAATCGTAAATGGATATTCGAACAATCACGTCTTCAGATTATGAAATGGTAACGTCTGTAATGAATGAATGGTGGGGCGGCCGACCGCTGAAAGAAAAATTGCCGAGACTATTTTTTGAGCATTTTCAGGACACAAGCTTTATTGCATCTGAACATAACAGCATGACAGGGTTTTTAATCGGGTTTCAATCGCAATCGGATCCTGAAACGGCATACATCCATTTTTCCGGTGTGCACCCTGATTTCAGAAAAATGCAAATTGGAAAACAATTATATGATGTCTTTATTGAAATGGTAAAACAAAGAGGATGCACGCGGGTCAAGTGCGTCACTTCACCGGTGAATAAGGTTTCAATCGCGTATCACACAAAATTGGGCTTTGACATTGAAAAAGGAACCAAAACGCTAAATGGCATCTCAGTGTTTGCAAACTACGATGGCCCGGGCCAAGACAAGGTCCTGTTTGTCAAAAACATATGAGGGGGAAATATGATGGATTTCTTATCAAAAACACCTGAACCTCCTTACTATGCAGTTATTTTTTCATCTGTCAAAAGCGAAAGTGACACAGGATATGGAGAAACAGCAGAGCGGATGGTATCGCTGGCGGCGGATCAGCCCGGATTTTTAGGCGTCGAAAGCGTTCGTGAAGCGGATGGAAGGGGCATAACGGTGTCCTATTGGGACAGTATGGACGCCATTAATCGCTGGAAGCATCACACCGAACATCAAGCGGCAAAAGAAAAAGGAAAGAGCGTTTGGTACGCGTCGTATGCAGTCCGCGTTGCAAAGGTCGAGAGACAGCGGCTATTTTCAGGAGAACAGAAATGATTGAATCTCTTCAGCATAAAAAAGACAACACAGCGCGTGAGATTATTGCCGTACAGCAGCCCGCCTACATAAAAGAAGCGGAGCTTATCGGTTTTGACGGTATCCCCGCCTTACAAGAGAAGACGAAGGATATTCAAGCATCCCATGAACAGTTTGCGGGATATCGGAAAGACGGCAAACTGATCGGTGTCATTTCATATGAGAAAAACATGCATCATCTCACCATTTGCAGGCTTGTCGTGCATCCCGGCGGTTTCAGAAAAGGGATTGGACGGGCACTTCTGCAATTTGTCATCGATCAAAACAAAGACGCTGAGAAAATCGAAGTAGTCACAGCCGAGAAAAATACACCGGCCATGTCGCTCTATACACAGGCGGGATTTCAAAAGGCAGAAACCGTCGAAGCGGCGGAGGGTCTTTTGCTGTCTGTCTTTTATTTGTATCCGAAAAGAAAAGTTGAAGTCGTTCCCTACAATGAAAAATGGGCGGAACTTTTCAGTGAAGAAAAAGAACGGCTGAAGCTTGTGTTCGGACCGGAGATCATCGCTGTTCATCATATCGGAAGCACATCGATCTCGAACATGGCGGCAAAGCCAATCATTGATATTCTGATTGAAGTAAGAAGAATTGAAGCTGTGAGCCAATATGATACACAAATGAAGGCAATCGGCTACACACCGAAAGGAGAAAATGGCGTAGCGGGCAGGCGTTACTTCCAAAAGGGCGGTCATAAACGCACTCACCATCTCCATATGTACGAAAAGGGAAACCCTGCTATTGAAAGGCATCTGCTATTGAGAGATTATCTCAAAGCTCATCCAGAAATAGCGAACGAATACGCCAATCTAAAAAAACGACTGGCGGCCCAGCATCCGGATAGTATCAATCAGTACATACAAGGGAAAGATGATTGGATTAAGGCTGCAGAAGAAAATGCGAAGCGGTGGAGAGAAGGCGGAAACAATGCGGATAGAAACGTTGTATGCTACAATAGCGAAAATGATGGAAACGGGGGACTCACCTTATGAACATACACGTGACAGATGCAGCAAAACAAGCACTGCAGCAGGCGTTTGACGCCAATCCAAGGAAAAAAGCCCAGCTTCGTTACGATGCAGAAGGGTGCGGCTGCGCGGTAAGCGGTGTACCGACAATCTGGCTGGCAGAAGAATTAACGGGACAGTGCGAGCAGCTGGAAACGAACGGCATCCCGCTTTATATCCAATCGTCGCAAAAAGTGTTTTTTGACGATCAAATGACGATCGATTACAATGAAAAAGCTAAAACACTGGCGCTGAAAAGCCCGGCTGAAATGCTCAGCCCCAGAATGAGCATATTAGTAAAGTAGGGAGACACGAAACGTGGAACAAAAGCTGAAGTCAATGAAGAACACAGCACAGAATAAAACTTGGGTATCCTTCCTAAACCAAAACCATCCCTATACCTTGCTCCATTGGTCAATTGGAGGAGCAGAGTCTATCAAGAAAGATGTTTGGCTATTGCAGGATGAAATGACATTCGAAACACAAGAATTCACAACAATAGATCTTGCGATTGAATGGATCAGAGAAAATATGGATGGCATTACCGACGTTTTATGAAATGGAAAAGCGAAAGAGCCGAAGTGGCCTTTCGCTTTTTATTATGGAAAGAAAAACACGAGGCAAGGCCTAAGATTTCAGCATGTTGTTGAACCCTTCATTTTGTTTAAAAACGTCTGCACCGTTTTTCGATACGTGTCCCGGTTTTTGGTATACGACATGGCGTGTTCACCGTTCTCGGCAATATACAGTGCCTTCGGTCCGGGTTTCTTTTCATAAAGCTGCTCGGTTGAAGAAATCGGAATATAATCATCATCCTTACTGTGAATAAAGAGGACCGGCTTTTCGATTTGATCAATGACAGCAAGCGGAGATACTTCGCGTGCCCGATAGCCGCCTCTCAGCTTCAAAAAGAAGTCGGCGATGGGGAGCAGCGGCCAAGACGGGAGCCTGTATTCCGCTTTCAGCCGATAGGCAAGCTGTTCATCAAAACGTGCGAACGGACAATCAGCAATATAAAAATCAGCCCCATCATCACAGTGTTCACCAGCGTAAAGCAGGGCGGTCGCAGCTCCCATTGATTCACCGTGAATGCCGATCAATCCGCGATGACCTGTTTTGTTTTTGACCCAATTGACAACCTCACTGAGATCATCCTTTTCATAAAACCCGTAGCCAGTCGTCTTTCCACCGCTTTGACCGTGACGGCGATGGTCATAAACCACTACATTCCAGCCGAAATTGAGAAATAAATGCATATATTTAAGAGAATTCAGTATATTCATCGTCACCCCGTGGCAGATGATAATGGTGTTTGGTGTGTCATGCGGAGCGACATGGTATCCTTTTATATCATATCCGTAAGCCGAGGGTATCACAAAAGCAGTTTTCTCCATTCGTTCAAAGGATTCAAACACATCATGTCCGTCGTCTGTCTCTCTTTTGATAATGTCTTCATCTGTCTTTTTCTTGATAAATAGAATGATATTCGAAAAAACAACTCCGATTCCGATAACAGCGGTTAAGAGAGCGCCAATGGCCAAAAGGATTTTCTTCAAAAGAGTCACAGCACCTTTCAACTAAATACAGGAAATTTACACTTGAAATCATTATACCTAAACACTGCTGCGCGGATCAAAAAAGTTTTGAGAAGAGAGCCCGCTTGTTCAGTCTGTATGCTCCGTGATAAACTGGCTTCAAAACAAAACACGGGGGAAGTCTACATGAAAAAACAAAAATCCGCTGACAAACATCAATTAAAAGACGGCCTTCAAACCGACATCAAAGCAAAGCTTATGGAGATGAAGAGTCAGTTGAAGGAAGAGGACGAAAAGAGGCAGGAAAGAGAAAAAGCAGAACAGCTCAGAAAGAAAAAAGAGATCGAAAAAAATAAAAGCTTTGAAGAGCTCCTTGATGAAAGCCAAATGGATTGGCATCAATATAAATAAAACCAGCACCCGTACAGGTGCTGGTTTCAGCGTGTCGACAAATCCTCGCATTCGTTGTCAGTCCTGCGCATTGGTGCTCACGTGAAAAAAGATCAGCGGCTAAAAGCTAGAGCGTCCTGCTCAAACGCCCCTGCCACCGCATCCTGCGGAAGTCTGCTCCAATGCTCGTCCTTCCTAGACTTCAAGGGTTTTCAATCACGCTGAAAAGATGACAAAATCCTAAAACGAAAACCGTTTTAGGATTTTGTCAACCATATGAACAAGCACCCGTACAGGTGCTTGTTTTCTGTTATGAGCGGTGAGCTTCGTAAACGTCTTGTTTCGTATGAGATTGGAGCGCTTTGACTTCCTCTTCGCTTAAACGCCGTGCGTTTGCAGCGTGAATGTTTTCCCGTAACTGCTCAATCTTACTGGCGCCTGTAATCACTGCAGCGACAGCCGGCTGTGCTAACAGATACTGCAGCGACTTTTCTGTCATGGAAAGATCGGAAGCAACATCCTCTATTGCCTTGCGGGCATTTGTCAATTCCTCAAAGGAATAAGACAAGTACCCGTTTTGTTTGATGCTGTCCGCTGCTTGTTCAAGCGGTTTTTCTGTCAAGAGCCCTTTGGCAACCGGACCTCTGGTGACTATGCTGATTTGATGTTCCTCTAAAAGCGGAAGCCATTCCTCGGGGCGTCTGTCAAACAGGCTGAACTGCATCATAATACTGACGATGTTTGATTTTTTTACATATTCTTTTATGACATTCGGGCGAATGGAAGAAATGCCATAGTAACGGATGACACCTTCTTGTTTTAATTCTTCAAACGCTTCGATCGTTTCATCAATGTTGTCCTCTATCGTGCCGCCGTGAAGCTGATAGAGATCAATATAATCTGTTTTCAGCCGTGCAAGGCTCTTTTTCACGGCTTCTTTTATGTAAGCTTTTGATGGGTCCCAATACCAGCCTTCGCTGTCGTCATCCCAGCGGTTTCCCGCTTTCGTTGCCAAAATAATATCCTGTCGTCTGTTTTGGATCGCCTCACCGACGATTTCTTCGTTGCGTCCGCGGTCATACAAATCCGCTGTGTCCAAATAGTTGATGCCAAGCTCGATGGCTTCATCCAAGATAGACAAAGCTTTGTTTTTTTCAGTACCAAGAGACATACAGCCGAGTCCGGCTTCGCTTATTTCTAAATCAGATGTACCCAGTTTGCGCTTTCTCATGTGCACACTCCTTTTTTAAAGCTTTGTATTGACCGTAATATAAAGGAGCTAAAGTTTCAACTTTTACGGCTTAGAGACCCAATCTTTCACATATTGGAATGTGCGCCCGTACTCCTTTAACTTCGCCCGAATCTCCCATGCTTTTCCGACTAAGACAACACCTTTTGGCATGCGGTGCACTTTCATGAAGAAGCCCCCTTTTTTTTAGTATGATAAAATGTATGGGGCATCATATAGAGACAGAACGGGAGATGAAGAAATGAAATCATTAGAAGAAAAAACAATTGCCAAAGAACAGATCTTTTCAGGTAAAGTCATTGATCTATATGTAGAGGACGTGGAGCTGCCAAACGGCAAAGCGAGTAAACGTGAAATTGTGAAACACCCTGGGGCTGTAGCGATATTAGCTGTCACTGATGAAGGGAAAATCATGATGGTCAAACAATTCCGCAAGCCGCTTGAGCGGACGATCGTTGAAATTCCGGCCGGAAAGCTTGAAAAAGGGGAGGAGCCGGAGTATACGGCACTTCGGGAACTTGAAGAGGAAACGGGTTATACAGCGAAAAAACTGACAAAAATCACTGCGTTTTATACATCGCCCGGCTTTGCTGATGAAATCGTTCACGTGTTTCTTGCTGAAGAGCTTTCTGTTCTCGAAGAAAAACGGGAGCTTGATGAGGACGAGTTTGTTGAAGTGATGGAGGTGACGCTTGAAGAGGCGCTGAAGCTGGTGGAATCACGTGACGTATATGATGCTAAAACAGCCTATGCGATTCAGTATCTCCAGCTGAAAGAAGCGCTCCAAGCTCAAAAATGAAAAAGGTTTACGCGGATTTACACATTCATATCGGCCGGACCTTTACAGGAAGGGCTGTCAAAATAACAGGTGCCAAGACACTGACACTGGACCGAATTTTGATAGAAGCCAGTGAGCATAAAGGGATAGAACTTCTTGGCATTATCGACTGCCATTCTCCGGAAGTCATTTTGGAGCTAGAAGAAGGCATTTCATCCGGAAGATATCACGAGCTTGACGGCGGGGGGATTCGGTACCGCAACACGACTCTTTTATTGGGAAGCGAGCTGGAGATTTATGATGAAGCCTGCAGCGGGCCGATCCATGTCCTCGTGTTTATGCCAACGCTTGCTGAAATGAAGCGGTTTTCAAACTGGCTGTCAGGGCGGCTGAAAAACATTCATTTAAGCTCACAGCGGATTTATGAAACGGGCTTGAATCTGCAAAAAAAAGTGAAGGAATTGGGCGGACTGTTTATCCCCGCCCATATCTTTACACCGCATAAAAGCTTATATGGAAAAGGGGTTGCATCAAGCTTAACCGAGGTTTTTGATCCCTCTATGATAGATGCGGTGGAACTTGGGCTGAGCTGTGATACAGACATGGCTTCACACCTATCTGAATTGAATCAGTATACGTTTTTAACAAATTCTGATGCGCATTCGTTAGGGAAAATCGGCAGAGAATATAATGAACTATATGTGCAGTCAGCTGATTTTACTGAATTTGCTCTTGCATTAAGGGTGCAGGATGACAGGAAAATTACCGCAAATTATGGCTTGGATCCGTTATTGGGAAAATATTATCAGACGGCTTGCGAAGCATGCGGAGAACCTGCTGTGAGCGGGGAAACGGTGTGCGCGAATTGCGGAAATGCCAAGTTTACAAAGGGAGTTAGCGAAAGATTGCGTGAATTGAGTGATCAGACTGAAGTTCGCATCTCGCGTCCGCGATATGTTCATCAGATCCCGCTGCAATTTGTTCCGGGTGTCGGTCCGAAAACGCTGGATAAACTAAAAAAAGCCTTTGGAACAGAAATGGCTGTTCTTCATGAGGCGGCAGAAGAAGATTTGGCTCGCGTTGTCCCGCCGAAAACCGCGGCGTTAATTGTAAAAGCGAGATCCGGAAAGCTGGAATTGAAAGCCGGAGGAGGAGGAACCTACGGTAAAATTAAACCGTGAGTGAAAGATTAACTCATTTCCTCCTGTACTTTTCTCTTCGTCCGGATAAAGGTGATCAGCTGGATGATTTCGTCTTCACTCAGCGGCTTGTCATCAACAGAAATAGTCAAGTTAAGGCTGCTCCACGTGGTCAACTCAATGGTCTGAGGAGCAGTCTGCTTTTGTTTCTCGCGGCCCAAAAGTTCATCGCAGGTTGTGTCAAAGAGGTCAGCCAGCATGGCAAGCGCCTCAAGTGAAGGCCGCCGGTAGCCTGATTCGTAGCCGGCATATGTGCTTTTTGCGATACCCAGAAGGTCAGCTGTATATTGAAGCGACCAATTTTTCTTTTTTCTCAATTCAGTTAAACGATCTAGATTCATGAACTTCCGCTCCTTTTTCACCTTGAGCTGATTATATCATATAGGTATTAGGAAGTGTACGCGAATTGAATAATAATGTCTTGCGTATTTTATTTTCCGTGTCTATAATGGCATTAAAAGTATGCGAAAAGCGAATATCTTCTCGCAACCCATCTTTAGATACAGTGAAGAGGTGCATGGTATGAAAAAATTATTGATGTTGACAACTGGGGGAACGATTGCTTCAGTTGAAGGGGAAAATGGGCTGGCTCCCGGGGTCAAGGCTGATGAATTATTAAGTTACGTATCAAAACTTGATAACGATTACACGATGGAAACTCAGTCGCTTATGAATATAGACAGCACCAATATGCAGCCTGAATACTGGGTGGAAATAGCAGAAGCCGTTAAGGGGAATTATGATGACTATGACGGATTTGTTATTACTCACGGTACAGATACAATGGCCTATACATCTGCCGCATTATCGTATATGCTGCAGCATGCCAATAAACCGATTGTGATCACTGGCTCGCAGATTCCAATCACGTTTCAAAAAACGGACGCCAAAAAAAATATCACAGACGCCATTCGCTTTGCCTGTGAAGGTGTGGGCGGCGTTTATGTTGTGTTTGACGGCAGAGTCATCCAAGGAACACGTGCGATCAAATTAAGAACGAAAAGCTACGACGCATTTGAAAGCATCAATTACCCATATATCGCTTTTATCAATGAAGACGGGATCGAATACAACAAACAAGTAACGGAACCTGAGAACGACACCTTCAAAGTTGATACTTCACTATGCACTGATGTATGTCTGCTGAAGCTGCATCCGGGCTTAAAACCTGAAATGTTTGATGCCCTAAAAAGCATCTTCAAAGGAATCGTCATTGAAAGTTACGGCAGCGGAGGCGTGCCGTTTGAAGGCAGAGACATTTTGTCGAAAGTGAATGAGCTGATCGAAAGCGGAATCGTCGTCGTCATCACGACTCAATGTCTGGAAGAAGGCGAAGACATGAGCATTTACGAAGTCGGCCGCAGAGTCAACCAAGACTTAATTATCCGATCCAGAAATATGAACACAGAAGCAATCGTGCCAAAATTAATGTGGGCACTCGGCCAGTCTTCGGATCTTGCTGTCGTCAAGAGAATTATGGAAACGCCGATTGCTGATGATGTTGTCCTATAAAAGGTCAAAAACGATAACCACCAAAGAGAAAGTAGGTTAAAGATTATGTTAAACGGCCAAAAAGAATACCGTGTGGAAAAAGACTTCCTTGGGGAAAAACAAATTGAAGCGGATGTTTTTTACGGAATTCAGACGCTCCGTGCTTCTGAAAACTTTCCGATTACGGGATACAAGATCCATGAAGAAATGATTAACGCGCTGGCGATCGTAAAAAAAGCTGCGGCTCTTGCCAATATGGACGTGAAACGGCTGTATGAAGGAATTGGCCAAGCTATCGTACAAGCCGCTGACGAGATTCTGGAAGGCAGATGGCACGATCAGTTTATCGTCGATCCGATTCAGGGCGGTGCCGGAACTTCTATGAATATGAATGCCAATGAGGTGATCGGAAACCGGGCGCTCGAAATTATGGGACATAAAAAGGGCGATTATATCCATTTAAGCCCAAACACACATGTGAATATGTCACAGTCAACCAACGATGTGTTTCCAACTGCTATTCATATTTCCACGTTGAAGCTTTTAGAAAAACTGCTGAAAACAATGGAAGATATGCATAGTGTGTTCAAACAAAAAGCACAGGAGTTTGATTCTGTTATTAAAATGGGGCGGACACACCTGCAAGACGCTGTTCCGATTCGTCTAGGCCAGGAATTCGAAGCGTACAGCCGCGTCCTGGAGCGTGATATCAAACGGATCAAGCAATCACGCCAGCACCTGTATGAAGTCAACATGGGCGCAACAGCTGTCGGTACGGGCCTGAACGCAGATCCTGAATATATCAAACAGGTTGTGAAGCACCTTGCGGATATCAGCGGTCTTCCCCTTGTCGGCGCTGATCATCTCGTTGATGCCACACAAAATACGGATGCTTATACAGAGGTGTCAGCAGCATTAAAGGTCTGCATGATGAACATGTCTAAGATCGCAAACGATCTTCGCTTAATGGCATCAGGCCCGCGCGCCGGACTTGCGGAAATTTCTCTGCCTGCACGTCAGCCGGGGTCATCCATTATGCCGGGGAAAGTCAATCCGGTTATGGCGGAGCTGATCAACCAAATTGCGTTTCAGGTCATTGGAAACGATAATACAATCTGCCTTGCTTCAGAAGCCGGCCAGCTTGAATTGAACGTGATGGAGCCCGTGCTTGTCTTTAATTTGCTTCAATCCATCAGTATCATGAACAACGGCTTCCGTTCGTTCACTGACAATTGCTTAAAAGGCATCGAGGCCAACGAAAAACGCTTGAAACAGTACGTGGAAAAAAGTGCAGGTGTGATCACTGCAGTCAATCCGCATCTTGGATATGAAGCGGCAGCCCGAATTGCCCGGGAAGCCATTATGACAGGCCAATCAGTCCGTGATCTTTGTCTGCAGCATGATGTGCTGACAGAGGAAGAATTGGATACTATTTTAAACCCGTACGAGATGACAAAACCAGGGATTGCAGGGAAAGAACTATTAGAAAAATAAAATTTGAACAAAATACAGCTTATTCATCTCCGGATAATCGGATGAATAAGCTGTTTACAACATAGGGATGAGGAAGTATAGTATACGTGTATTGCACTATTTATTGAAAGCGTTTTAGCTTTTTACATGAAGGGGGACTTCTTTTGAAGGATGTAAGACTGCCAACACTATTCGAAATAATTATTGTACTAGGATCATTTTTAGCACTTGTCATGTCGTTTACAGTCTTTTTAGACATGCCGATACAGCTTGCGCTTTTCATTTCCTGGTTTATCGCAATGATTCTCGGTATCAGACTCGGTTATTCTTATAAAGATATGCAGAATGCTATTCTGTATGGTATATCAAACGGTCTTGAAGCTGTTCTGATTCTTGTTTCAGTAGGAGCACTTATTGGAACATGGATCGCCGGAGGGATCGTACCAACTCTGATTTACTATGGTTTAGAATTTATTCATCCTAGTATCTTTTTACTTGCAACGTTAATTATTTGTTCCATTATGTCTGTAGCAACAGGAACGTCATGGGGAACAGTCGGGACTGCCGGCATTGCCATGATCGCAATTGGAGAAGGATTAGGCCTTCCGCTTCCTCTTGTAGCGGGCGCTATTCTTTCAGGCGCTTATTTCGGGGACAAGCTGTCACCTCTTTCAGACAGCACAGTTCTGGCATCTTCACTATCAAAAGTGGATGTCTTAGACCACGTCAGAGCCATGCTCTTTTTATCTGTGCCGGCGTATGTGATTACAGCAATCCTCTTTACAATTACCGGTTTTATGTACGGCGGGAAAAATATTGACCTTGATAAAGTTGAATTTTTGAAATCTTCTTTGCAAAATACGTTTGACATTCATATTTGGATGCTGATTCCGGCTGTTGTCGTCATCGTCTTATTGGCGATGAAAAAGCCGTCAATGCCGGTTATCGTAATTGGCGCTTTGCTTGGCGCTATCTGGGCTGTTGTTTTCCAAGGCATGAATCCAGCGGATGCGATTGCAACTGCCTACAACGGATTCTCTATTAAAACAGATGTTGAATTCTTAAACGGCCTGTTAAATCGCGGAGGCATCGTCGGAATGCTCGGTTCCCTTGTCGTCATTATCTTTGGTCTCGGATTTGGCGGGCTGCTTGAAAAGCTTGGCGTCTTAAAAGTGATCGTCTCTATGTTTGAAAAGAAATTAACATCACCGGGCAACGTCACTATATCTACGCTGATTGTAGCATTTTTAGCGAACATCTTCGGCTGTGCGATGTATGTATCTCTTATTTTGACACCGAAGATTATGGAAAACAGTTATGATCGATTGAATCTAGACAGAAGGGTGCTATCCCGTAACTCAGAGGTGGGGGGAACATTAACTTCAGGTATGGTCCCTTGGTCTGATAACGGTATTTACATGGCTGGTATTTTAGGGGTTTCTACCTTCGCCTATCTGCCGTTTATGTGGCTCAGTTTTGTTGCAATAGGTCTTGCTATTATCTATGGTTATACAGGAAAATTTATATGGTATACGAAAAACAATACAGCTAAAGCCGAAAAACTAGGCTAATTGGGGAGGATCACTGAATGATAGCGAAACACATGATTCGGACACTGATGATTGAAACGCCTTCGGTTCCCGGAAATCTAGGAAGGGTAGCGACGGCAATCGGCCTTCTGGGCGGGGATATTGGTGAAGTGGAGACGGTAAAAGTCGGACCCAATTACACAATGCGGAATATTACCGTTCAAGTGGAGAATGAAGAACAGCTTCAGGAAGTGATCGCGGCTGTACAGGGTCTGGGAGAAGGGATCAGGCTTCACACCGTATCTGATGAAGTCCTGTCCGCACATGAAGGCGGAAAAATCCAAATGAAAAGCAAAATGCCGATCCGCTCACTGGCAGAGCTCGGGCGTGTCTATACACCAGGTGTTGCAGACGTGTGCAGGCTGATCGAAAAAGACCCCGAAAAAGCTTCTATTTATACAACGATCAGCAATTCTGTCGCGATTGTAACGGATGGAACGGCAATTCTCGGTCTTGGGAATATCGGCTCTGTGGCAGGCATGCCTGTCATGGAAGGAAAGGCTGCTTTGTTTGATCAGCTGGCGGGTATCAGCGGCATACCAATATTGCTTGATACGAGTGATCCTGAAGAAATCATCAAAACGGTAAAACATATTTCACCAGGTTTTAACGGCATCTTGCTTGAGGATATTGGCTCGCCGCATTGCTTCGAAATCGAGGACCGCCTAAAAGAGGAGCTGAACATCCCTGTTATGCACGATGATCAGCACGGTACAGCTGTTGTGACGCTGGCTGCTGCCATCTCGGCATGCAGGAGCGCGGGTGTTGACCTGAAAGAAGCGAAGGTGGGGCAAATCGGTCTGGGCGCAGCAGGCGTCGCTATCTGCCGGATGTTTATGGCCTATGGCGTAAAAGCTGTATACGGAACAGACAAATCTGAGGAAGCGATGAACCGTCTCGAACAATATGGCGGACAGGCAGCTGCCAGCATCGAGGAGCTCATGGAAACATGCGATATTATCATTGCCACAACCGGAGTTCCCGGGTTAATTAAACCAGCATTTGTACGTTCTGGCCAGGTGATTTTGGCTTTATCGAATCCGAAGCCGGAAATTGAGCCGGAGGCCGCGCTGCAGGCTGGCGCCGCATATGCAGCTGACGGGCGTTCTGTTAATAATGTGCTTGGCTTCCCGGGTATTTTCAGAGGGGCGCTCAACGCAAAAAGCAAGGAGATTAATCATGATATGCTTGTCGCTGCAGCAGAGGCCATCGCAGCCTGCACAAAGCAAGGCGATGTGGTCCCTCAGCCGCTTGACTCAAAAGTCCATCATGAGGTAGCAGCTGCGGTCGAGCGAGCAGCTCTTACAGCAGTGAAATAAATGAAGTAAAGCAGCACCTGGCATACAAGGTGCTGCTTTTTTTTATCATGAGTTCATTTTTTTGCTATAATTGTTATGAAAATCAATAAGGGAGTGATTAGCATGGCAAAAAGCCGAGCGAAAAAGAAGCGGGAGCATCTGCTGAGAAACGGCGGACGTGACGTCTTATTATCAAGAGGCAGCACACCATCCTTCAGTACACATGAAAGAATGACGAAAAGCAAAAAAGAGATGATGAATACAAGAAAGCCCAAGAATCCTTATGATCATATATCAGTTGATGATAAGGGTTTTTTTGTGCCCAAAAAAGCCGCCTAGCATTCTTCTCTTTTTGAAAAAGGGCATGTTTTTTCGTTTCTTTCATACAATCTATTAAATCAAATCACTAGAGCGGGCGGGAGGAAACGGAATGCGAAAAATCTCTTATAAGGACATCTTTCTCAGACATGTCAAAGATCATCTCTCTCTTTATATATTTGTCTCAGTCCTGTTTTTCATGGGCGTCATTTTTGGGGCGATTATTGTCAACAGCATGACCATCAGCCAGAAAGAAGATTTATATTACTATTTAAGCCAATTTTTCGGACAGCTTTCGGAGGGAAAACAGGCCAGTTCATCCGATATGTTTGGGCAAAGTATCTTTCATAATGTAAAATATTTAGGACTGATGTGGATATTGGGGATTTCCGTCATTGGGATGCCGATTATTTTCATCATGATCTTTCTGAAAGGAATCGTTGTCGGCTTTACTGTCGGATTTCTCGTCAATCAGATGGGAATCAGCGGTTTTTTCTTATCCTTTGTCTCCGTTTTGCCGCAAAATGTACTGCTAATTCCGGCTTATCTCATTATGGGCACATGTGCAATTGCGTTTTCATTAAAGTTAATCAGGCAGCTGTTCGTTAAACGAAGCCTGCATGATGCGCCGATTCAGTGGTTCGGCCAATATGCCCTCGTGCTTCTGGTCATTCTGTTTTTAGCACTGATCTCATCTCTCTTTGAGGCATATTTATCTCCTGTGTTAATGGAAAAGCTTACATTGAGACTTTTTTAAAATAATTATTAAAAGAAAAACATTTTATTTATCAGTTTATAATAATTATAGTTGGAACTCTGCGCGTATTTTGTTATAATGAGTCATGGAATGCGGCGTAGGAGGGAAAGACATGGAAAACCGTATTGATCGAATTAAGAAACAACTGCACTCATCCAGCTACAAACTTACGCCTCAGCGTGAAGCGACAGTAAGAGTGCTGCTTGAAAACGAAGAAGACCATTTAAGCGCAGAAGACGTATACCTCCTCGTAAAAGAGAAATCTCCTGAGATCGGTCTCGCAACAGTATACCGTACGCTTGAATTATTAACTGAATTAAAAGTCGTTGATAAAATTAACTTTGGAGACGGCGTGTCCCGTTACGACCTACGGAAAGAGGGCGCAGCTCACTTTCATCATCACTTGGTGTGCATGGAGTGCGGAGCCGTTGATGAAATTGAAGAAGATTTGCTGGAAGACGTGGAAGAAATCATTGAACGTGATTGGAAATTTAAGATTAAAGATCATAGATTGACGTTTCACGGCATTTGCCACCGCTGTAACGGAACAGAAACTGAATAGACGGTGCCGAGCGCGAACCTTTTCTCACGGGGAAAGGGTTTTTTGCTGTTTCTATGTATAAAACCTTTCTGATTTGGCATATGGTTTAAATAACTGGAACCATAGGGAAAGGATCGATTAGGACATGGGAAGATTCCTGAAAACAGCTCTCGATGCATTGAAAGTTTTCATCCTGTTTACCGGTTTTACCGCTCTGTTCTATTATGCTATGATATGGGTGAATCAAGAATATGAAAACTATCATCGGTACGATAAACCGGAAGGCTCCGCTGTAAAAGTTGTTGAAATGGATCAGGATGAAAAAGGCGGATGGTTCGACCGGTTGATCTTTTTTTACCAAAACGGGGAGTAGATCTAGAGTGAAAGATCAAATAAAGGATTTCATCCACTACGTCATGGTAGAGAGAGGGCTTTCACAAAACACGGTGGTATCCTATGAACGGGACCTGAAAAGCTATTCTCTCTATTTAACAGAAACCCTTCATGTTACAGATTGGAATCACGTAACCCGCATACATATTATCCAATATTTAAAGCACTTGAAGGACTCGGGGAAATCCGGCAAGACATCAGCGAGGCATTTGGCATCCATTCGCTCTTTTCACCAATTTCTGCTCAGGGAAAAGGTGACGGACAAGGATCCTTCCGTTCATATCGAAACACAAAAGACTGAACGGGCGCTTCCGAAGGTGCTCGCGCTCAATGAGGTCGAGCGATTATTGGACACGCCTAAACTGACGAGCCCTTTCGGCTATCGGGATAAAGCGATGCTGGAGCTGCTTTATGCGACAGGCATACGAGTCAGTGAAATGATAGAATTGAAAACGGCAGACGTTCATTTATCCATGGGTTTTGTCCGCTGCTTCGGGAAAGGAAGAAAAGAACGGATTGTGCCAATCGGTGAAGCTGCCGCTTCCGCCATTGAGGAATATATGACGAAAGCCAGGGGGAAACTACTGAAAAACAAAGTGTCTGACGCCCTCTTTTTAAATCATCACGGCAAGCAAATCAGCCGTCAGGGGTTTTGGAAAAACCTAAAGAAAATCGCCCTTCAAGCCGGAATCAAAAAAGAGCTGACCCCTCATACTCTCAGGCATTCCTTTGCGACGCATCTGCTTGAGAACGGGGCTGATCTTAGAGCGGTGCAGGAAATGCTCGGCCATGCGGATATATCCACGACGCAAATTTATACGCATGTGACGAAAACAAGGCTGAAGGATGTGTACAAGCAGTTTCATCCGCGCGCCTAGCCGGGAGGGGGGCTGCGGCTTTTTTTGTTTAGCACGACAGAAAATATTGAAGTTTCTCATTATTTCCGAATGCATTGTCAACGGGAATGAAAACGGTTTATACTTGAGTTGTCAGACCTCTTAGCGATACAATAGACGTATAGAAAAAAAGGAGGCTTTCAAGATGCCTGCATACAAATATAATCGTGTGTTTTTAATTGTGATGGACTCAGTCGGAATCGGCGAAGCGCCCGATGCCGCTGACTTTAATGACGAAGGCGCCAATACGCTCGGGCATATTGCCGAGCATATGAATGGATTACATATGCCGAATATGGCAAAACTCGGCCTTGGTCTCATCGGAGATATCAAAGGTGTGGGAAAAACAGAACATCCGCTTGCGTATTATGGAAAAATGCAAGAAGCGTCTAACGGTAAAGATACCATGACCGGCCATTGGGAGATCATGGGCTTGTATATAGATAAACCGTTTAAAGTGTTCCCGGAAGGTTTTCCTGATGAACTGCTTCAGGAGCTGGAAAAGAGATCTGGACGCAAAATTATCGGAAACAAGCCGGCTTCCGGCACAGCGATTTTGGATGAACTTGGCCAAGAGCACATGGAGACAGGGGCTTTAATTGTATACACATCTGCTGACTCTGTTCTGCAAATTGCCGCTCACGAAGAGGTTGTGCCGCTTGAGGAGCTGTACCGTATTTGTGAAATGGCGAGAGAGCTGACGCTTGATCCGAAGTATATGGTAGGCCGCATTATCGCACGGCCGTTCGTCGGAGAGCCGGGACAATTCAAACGGACACCAAACCGTCATGACTATGCGCTTAAGCCGTTTGACCGCACTGTCATGAACGAATTGAAAGACAGCGGCTTAGATGTGATCTCAATCGGAAAAATCTCTGATATCTATGACGGAGAAGGCATTACTTCTTCACGGAGAACAGTTTCCAATATGGACGGAATGGACAAAGTGATCGACACGCTGGGAGAAGACTTTACAGGTTTGAGCTTTGCGAACCTTGTTGATTTCGACGCCTTATTCGGACACCGCCGCGATCCGGAAGGCTACGGACGCGCGCTTGAAGAATTTGATGCGCGGCTTCCGGAAGTATTTGAGAAAATGAAAGAAGACGATCTGTTAATCATTACAGCCGACCACGGCAATGATCCGGTTCATCACGGTACCGACCATACACGCGAGTATGTGCCGATTCTCGCTTACAGCAAAAAACATAAGAACGTGCAAATGCTGCCGCTTGCAGATACATTTGCTGATATCGGCGCGACGATCGCTGATAATTTCCAAGTGAATAAACCGAAATACGGAAAAAGCTTTTTATCTTCATTACAATAGGGGGACTGTTTCTTGAAAGACAGAATCGAACGCGCAGCCGCTTTTATTAAGCAAAACCTGCCGGAATCTCCAAAGATCGGCCTTATTTTAGGATCTGGTCTTGGCATTTTGGCAGACGAAATCGAAAATCCGGTCAAACTGAAATATGAAGACATACCAGAATTCCCGGTATCTACTGTTGAAGGACATGCCGGCCAGCTTGTGCTTGGCACCCTTGAAGGAGCTTCCGTCATTGCGATGCAGGGCCGTTTTCATTTTTATGAAGGCTATTCAATGGAGAAAGTCACTTTCCCTGTACGTGTGATGAAAGCGCTCGGCGTGGAAGCATTGATCGTGACAAACGCCGCTGGCGGCGTCAACACTGAATTCCGTGCGGGAGACTTAATGATCATTACCGATCATATCAATTTTATGGGAACAAATCCGTTAATCGGGCCAAACGAAGCCGATTTCGGCGCCAGATTTCCAGATATGTCTTCAGCCTATGACAAAGATCTATCCGGCTTGGCTGAAAAGGTTGCGAAAAACCTTAACATTCCGATCCAAAAAGGCGTGTATACCGCTGTGACAGGACCTTCTTACGAAACACCGGCAGAAGTCCGTTTCTTAAGAACAATGGGCTCTGACGCAGTCGGCATGTCCACTGTTCCGGAAGTTATTGTGGCTAATCATGCCGGAATGCGTGTCCTTGGCATTTCCTGCATCTCTAACGCGGCAGCCGGAATTCTGGATCAGCCTTTAAGTCATGATGAAGTAATGGAAGTGACGGAAAAAGTAAAAGCAGGATTCTTGCAGCTCGTAAAAGCAGTCGTCGCTCAGTACGAATAAAAACAATAACAAGATCAAAAGACAGCTGTGTCTGACATGACGCAGCTGTCTTTTTTTATGCCCAAAAAAGATACGAAACATTTTCCATCAGTGGCGTATAAAACCATCCCGCTTGGAAAAAATAAAAAAGATTATGAAATGGAGGGCTTTTGAGATGAAACGTCTTTTATCCACTTTGTTGATTGGTATAATGCTGCTTACATTTGCACCGTCTGCATTTGCAAAACAAGACGGAAAAGGCACATCGGAGCTTGCTCATGAAGCGAAGTCTGCGGTGCTGATAGAACGTGACACGGGAAAAGTGCTTTACAACAAGAACAGCAATGAGAGACTGGCTCCTGCAAGCATGACGAAAATTATGACGATGCTTTTAATTATGGAAGCTTTAGATGAAGGCAAAATCAAAATGAATGATAAGGTCCGTACAAGTGAGCATGCGGCTTCAATGGGCGGATCACAAATTTTCCTCGAGTCAGGTGAGGAAATGACTGTCAAAGAAATGCTGAAAGGCATCGCAATCGCTTCGGGAAATGACGCTTCCGTAGCGATGGCTGAATTTATTTCCGGCTCTGAAGAAGAATTTGTAAACAAGATGAACAAAAAAGCAAAAGAGCTGGGCTTGAAAAACACATCCTTTAAAAACCCGACCGGATTGACCGAGGAGGGCCATTACAGCTCTGCTTATGACATGGCAATCATGGCTAAGGAATTATTGAAATACGAATCAATCACGAAATTTACAGGCACGTATGAGGATTACCTGCGGGAAAATACAGATAAAAAGTTTTGGCTCGTCAACACGAATCGGCTTATTAAATTTTATCCTGGTGTAGACGGCGTGAAAACGGGCTATACAGGAGAGGCGAAATATTGTCTGACAGCTTCGGCTAAAAAAGGAAACATGCGGGCCATTGCGGTTGTGTTCGGGGCGAGTACACCTAAAGAAAGAAACGCGCAAGTGACAAAGATGCTTGATTTCGCTTTTAGTCAATACGAAACACATCCTTTATATAAACGAAATGAAATAGTAGCAAAAGTAAAGGTCAAAAAAGGAAAACAAACATTTATCGAACTCACTACTTCTGAGCCGATTTCAATATTGACGAAAAAAGGCGAGGATATGAAAAATGTGAAAAAAGAAATCAAAATGAATGACAATGTAAGTGCTCCGATTCAAAAAGGCCAGGAGCTTGGCACACTCGTTCTGAAAAAGGATGGAGAAGTGCTTGCTGAAAGTCCTGTTGCTGCTAAAGAAGATATGAAGAAAGCCGGTTTCTTAACATTCTTGAAGCGGACGATGGGAGACTGGACAAAATTTAAGTAATTATGCCGAATGACCACTAGTTTTGTCACGGTGAAGGAATTTATTCCGTCGAAATCGAAACACTCATTATCCGATCATATCAAGGAGGAATGAGCATGAGCCTTGGAATTGACATGCATGTCAAAGAATCTGTGCTTTGTATTCGATTAACAGGCGAACTCGATCACCATACGGCTGAAACCCTAAAACACAAAGTAACTCAATCACTGGAGAAGGATGATATTTGCCATATCGTACTGAACTTGGAGGACCTTTCCTTTATGGACAGCTCGGGGCTTGGCGTCATTTTAGGAAGATACAAGCAAATTAAGCAAACTGGCGGGGAAATGGTCGTTTGCGCTATCTCCCCTGCGGTGAAGCGGCTGTTTGATATGTCGGGCCTGTTTAAAATTATCAGATTTGAACAATCTGAGCAGAAGGCGCTGCTGACACTGGGGGTGGCATCATGAAAAATGAAATGCATCTTGAATTTTCTGCCCTCAGCCAGAATGAATCGTTCGCCCGTGTGACAGTTGCTTCATTTATTGCCCAGCTAGACCCGACTATGGACGAACTGACCGAAATCAAAACAGTCGTGTCAGAGGCTGTAACGAATGCCATTATCCATGGATACGAAGAGAACTGTGACGGAAAAGTTTACATCTCAGTGACGCTGGAAGATCATGTCGTATATATGACCATTCGTGATGAAGGCATGGGCATTACAGATCTTGACGAAGCCCGCCAGCCTTTATTCACGACTAAGCCTGAGCTTGAGCGATCTGGAATGGGCTTTACCATTATGGAAAATTTCATGGATGATGTCAGTATCGATTCATCGCCTGAGATGGGGACAACGATTCGCTTAACAAAGCACTTATCAAAAAGCAAAGCGCTTTGTAATTAAGGAGATTTGTTATGGATGTGGAGGTTAAGAAAAACGGCAAAAACGCTCAGCTGAAGGACCATGAAGTAAAGGAATTAATCAAACAAAGCCAAAATGGCGACCAGCAGGCAAGAGACCTCCTCATAGAAAAAAACATGCGTCTTGTTTGGTCTGTCGTACAGCGGTTTTTAAACAGAGGATATGAGCCTGATGATCTTTTCCAGATCGGCTGCATTGGGCTGTTAAAATCTGTTGACAAATTTGATTTAACCTATGACGTGCGTTTTTCAACGTATGCAGTACCAATGATTATCGGTGAAATTCAGCGTTTTATCCGCGATGATGGAACTGTAAAGGTATCAAGGTCATTAAAAGAACTCGGAAACAAAATCCGGCGCGCGAAAGATGAGCTTTCAAAAACACTGGGCAGAGTGCCGACAGTGCAGGAGATCGCCGGCCATTTGGAGATTGAAGCTGAAGATGTCGTACTCGCTCAAGAGGCGGTAAGGGCGCCGTCTTCGATTCACGAAACGGTATATGAGAATGACGGAGATCCAATAACCCTGCTTGATCAAATCGCTGACAACTCTGAAGAAAAGTGGTTTGACAAAATTGCACTGAAAGAAGCGATCAGAGATTTGGAAGAAAGGGAAAAACTAATCGTCTATCTCAGATATTATAAAGACCAAACGCAGTCTGAGGTGGCTGAGCGGCTTGGGATCTCTCAAGTTCAGGTTTCAAGGCTTGAAAAGAAAATATTGAAACAGATCAAGGTTCAAATGGATCATCCGGATAGCTAGTCTGCCATGCAGGCTGGCTTTTTTGTGTGCAAAAAGCGTGGTAATTTATGGTCTTTTCGAGCGGATGAATGAGAACAAAATCGAACCACATACTACATATATAACCACCGAAAGATGGTGATCAATAATGGAACGACGTATATATATCCGACTTCGCCACAGGGTGCTGGCCCATCCGGGAGATATCATCACGGTTGGAGATGCCGCGCAAATTGAAGGACAGATTCAGCTGAAAAAGAAACTTTCGGCTATGCCGCTTTATCAGGTGAGCGAAAAAGATAAAAATATCGTAATTCTGGATATCATACAAGTCCTCAAAGCCATTCATTTACAAGATCCGGCACTTGATGTTCAAACAGTTGGCGGAGCAGAAACCATTGTCGAAATTCAATATCGCAAACGGAAAATGTCAACGGTTCTGTTTATCGGTGTCTGGCTGCTTCTGTTTATCGGATCGTGTCTTGCCATCATGAACTTTCATGAGGATGTAAGCATGGGAGATGTTCATATCGCACTATATGAAATCATAACCGGAGAGAGGAATGACTATCCATACTTGCTTCAAATCCCATACAGCATCGGTTTGGGACTGGGGATGATCGTGTTTTTTAACCATATCTTTAAAAAGCGCCTTAATGAAGAGCCCAGTCCGCTGGAGGTTGAGATGTTTAACTATCAGCTTGATCTCGATCACTATGTGGCCATGCATGAGAATCAAGAGACAATAAAGGACCTGCATGATCGTTAGTGCATTGCTCATTATTTTTGTCGGGCTCGGCGGAGGCATCACGGTGGGGGCTGGCTTCGTTGCTTTTTTAACCGTAATGGGAATCATTCCGCGGCTGATGCAGCTCACCAAAACGATGAGATTCGTTCAGGCCTATGAAGCAGCTGTTATACTTGGCGCTGTTTTCGGGGGATGGGAGACGCTTCATATGAACCATCTTTTTTTAACAAAATGGATTGCCGTACCGGTCGGGCTGCTGGCAGGTGTGTTTGTCGGGATGCTCGCAGCTGCCCTTACTGAGGTTTTAAATGTCCTGCCGATTTTAGCAAAACGAATCGGGCTCAGAAGTAAAATCATTATTTTGTTAATGGCCATCGTGATTGGGAAAATAGCGGGGTCTTTATTTCACTGGCTGTATTTTATTGATCATTCATAAGGAGGTTTCAAGATGACAAACATAAAAGAAAACTACAAATCAAAAGTGAAAACATATCAGCCTAAGCCGCCTTACGTCTGGAATTGTGTCAAAGCCTTTCTTGTAGGCGGTCTGATCTGTGCGATCGGACAAGGTCTGCAAAATTTTTATATTCATTTTTTCGATTTTGATGAAAAAACAGCGGGAAATCCAACGGCGGCAACACTGATATTAATTTCAGCCTTGCTTACCGGGTTTGGCATCTATGACAGAATCGGGCAGTTTGCAGGCGCCGGTTCAGCCGTGCCGGTCACAGGTTTTGCCAACAGCATGGCAAGCGCGGCTCTTGAATATAAAAGCGAAGGGTTCGTGCTCGGAGTAGCGACAAACATGTTTAAACTGGCGGGGAATGTCATCGTTTTCGGTGTTGTGGCTGCGTACATCGTCGGAATGATTCGGTTTGCTTTTGAGAAACTGATGTCATAGGAGGAGAAGAAAAATGAAATTAACAGGAAAGCAAACCTGGGTATTTGAAAATCCATTATTTGTAAACTCGGCGGGAACAGCAGCAGGACCGAAGGAAAAAGACGGACCGCTCGGCTCTTTATATGATAAAACCTATGATGAAATGCACTGTAATCAAAAAAGCTGGGAGATGGCTGAACGCCAGCTGATGGAAGATGCTGTTAATACAACGCTTCAAAAAAGTAATCTGACAAAAGATGATATTGATCTATTGCTGGCAGGTGACTTGCTGAATCAAAATGTAACGGCCAACTATGTGGCAAGACACTTAAACATCCCGTTTCTTTGTATGTTTGGCGCCTGTTCAACATCAATGGAAACAGTGGCTGTCGCATCAGCCTTAGTTGACGGCGGATTTGCCAAGAGAGCGCTCGCTGCCACCAGCAGTCATAATGCTACAGCGGAAAGACAGTTTCGCTATCCGACGGAATACGGGGGTCAAAAACCGGACACCGCCACCTCTACTGTGACCGGAAGCGGAGCTGTTGTTATCAGTCAGACACAGGGTGATATCCAAATCACAAGCGCGACTGTCGGAAAGGTCTCTGACTTAGGAATTACAGATCCGTTTGATATGGGATCCGCCATGGCTCCGGCGGCAGCAGATACGATTAAGCAGCACTTTAAAGATCTCAACCGGACAGCTGATGACTATGATTTGATTCTGACAGGTGACCTATCCGCCGTCGGATCTCCCATCGTAAAAGATCTTTTAAAAGAAGATGGCTATCCGGTCGGCACAAAACATGATGATTGCGGGCTTTTAGTTTATACACCGGATCAGCAGGTCTTTGCCGGAGGGAGCGGCTGTGCTTGTTCAGCGCTTGTCACCTACTCTCACATTTTTAAGCAGCTGAGAGAAGGAAAATTAAACCGTGTATTTGTCGTGGCGACTGGAGCGCTGTTAAGCCCGACGATGATCCAGCAAAAAGAAACCATCCCGACCATTGCCCACGGGGTTGTATTTGAGCGTGCGGGAGGTGCATCTTAACATGGACTACCTTTTGGCTTTTGTATGCGGCGGGGCCATTTGTATCGTTGGCCAGCTGCTCTTGGATATTTTTAAATTGACGCCAGCCCACGTCATGACAACATTTGTTGTGAGTGGCGCGATTTTAGATGGTTTCGGCATTTACGATAAATTTATTGAATTTGCCGGAGGAGGCGCCACCGTTCCGATCGTCAGCTTCGGCCACAGCCTTCTGCACGGTGCCATGCACCAGGCGCATATACATGGATTTATCGGAATCGGCATGGGGATTTTTGAGCTGACCTCTGCTGGTATCTCAGCCGCCATTCTCTTCGCCTTTATCGTAGCTGTTATTTTCAAACCGAAAGGATAATGCCGACATGACGACAAAACGAAAGGTCATACTGGTAACAGACGGGGATGTATATGCCGCTAAAACAATTGAATACGCCGCAAGCAAAGTGGGAGGGCGATGTATATCACAATCAAAGGGCAATCCCTCCATTCGCAGCGGCGCGGAGCTTGTCAAGCTGATCACCTCAGCACCGTATGATCCCGTATTTGTCATGTTTGATGACTCCGGCCTTCAAGGAGAGGGTCCGGGAGAAGCCGCTCTAACCTATGTCGCAACCCATCCGTCAATTGAAGTGCTCGGTGTGATTGCGGTCGCATCAAAAACACATCAGGCAGAATGGACTAGGGTTGATGTAAGCATTGACCGCAATGGAGAAATAACTGAATACGGTGTAGATAAAGTCGGAGAACGGGAATTTGATGAACACAGAATGAACGGAGATACAGTCTATTGCCTTGATAAACTTGATCTCCCGCTTATTGTCGGTATTGGGGATATTGGCAAAATGGGCAGAAAAGACGATATCTCAAAAGGGTCGCCCATCACCATGAAAGCGGTCGAGTTTATTTTAGAAAGGAGCGGGTATCATGCCGGACCAAAAGAAAGAGAAAATCCGGGTTTATCGGAATCCAGACAAAAATGAAGCATACTTTAAAAACCGTGTCGGGATGGGAACGAGCTACGATGTAGGGATTCGCAAGCTCACCATTTTAGACAAAGAAATCCAGCTTTACTATTTGAATGGATTATGTGATACGGCCTTTATCATTCATTTAATGAGAGAACTCGTTGCCATTAACAATCGGGATGAGGATCCAGATCATCTGGTCGATATTGTCGAAAACAGGCTTCTTAACGCCCAGGTCGAAAAAGTAAAAACGCTGGATGAAACAACTGACCAGTTGCTGTCGGGATTAGTCGCAGTTATTGTTGAAGACACGGGCTTCGCATTTATTATTGATGTCAGAAGCTATCCGGGCAGAAATCCGGAAGAACCTGATACGGAAAAGGTGGTCAGGGGAGCCAGAGACGGATTTGTTGAAAATATCGTCGTCAATACGGCTCTTCTCAGAAGGCGGATCAGAGACGAACGACTTCGCATTAAGATGACAAAGGTTGGCGAGCGATCAAAAACGGATCTGAGCATTATTTATATTGAAGATATTGCAGATCCGGATCTGGTAGATATTGTGGAAAAAGAACTTGCTGCCATTGATGTCGACGGCTTAACGATGGCTGACAAAACAGTAGAGGAATTCATTATTAAACAAGGCTACAACCCGTATCCGCTCGTCCGCTATACTGAAAGACCCGATGTCGCGGCCAATCATGTGCTTGAAGGCCATGTCGTCATCATGGTTGATACATCGCCGAGTGTGATTATCACACCGACGACATTGTTCCACCATGTCCAGCATGCTGAAGAATACAGACAGGCGCCTGCAGTCGGTACTTTTTTAAGATGGGTGAGATTTTTCGGTATCATGGCATCCACTATACTTCTCCCGATCTGGTTTCTCTTTGTGCTGCAGCCGGACCTGCTGCCCGAGAATATGAAATTTATCGGTTTAAATAAAGATACGCATATCCCGATCATCCTGCAGATATTCTTAGCTGACTTAGGAATCGAATTTCTCAGAATGGCCGCCATTCACACACCGACCGCTTTATCGACAGCAATGGGATTAATTGCTGCTGTGCTGATCGGACAGATTGCCATTGAAGTCGGCCTGTTTTCACCAGAGGTGATTCTATACGTCTCACTTGCAGCGATCGGAACCTTTACGACGCCTAGTTATGAATTGAGTTTGGCAAATAAAATGAGCCGACTTGCCCTCATGATACTCGTTGCCTTATTTCATGTAAAAGGGCTTGTTATCGGTTTTACAGTGCTAATTATTGCCATGTCCAGCATCAAATCCCTGCAAACACCGTACTTATGGCCGCTGATGCCCTTTAACGGCAAGGCGCTGTGGCAGGTACTGGTCCGCACAGCGAAACCAGGCGCAAAAGTAAGACCAAGTATCGTTCACCCAAGAAATCGCTTAAGACAACCTACCAATTCATAATCGCATTGAAACTGACTGAAGAGTATGATAATGTATGTCTTAATTATGAAGGGACAGTCCATAAAACTGTCCTTTTCACCCATAAGCGAAGAAAGAGGGAATGACATTGTTCTTACATGGCACAAGCAGACAAAATCAACATGGGCATTTAGAAATCGGAGGTGTGGACGCTCTTTATTTAGCGGAAAAACATGGAACACCTCTTTACGTATATGATGTGGCTTTAATACGTGAGCGTGCTAAAAGCTTTAAGCAGGCATTTATTACTGCAGGGCTGAAAGCACAGGTGGCATATGCGAGCAAAGCATTCTCATCAGTTGCAATGATTCAGCTTGCTGAGGAAGAGGGACTTTCTTTAGATGTCGTGTCCGGTGGAGAGCTTTATACAGCTGTTGCAGCGGGCTTCCCTGCAGAACGCATTCACTTTCATGGGAATAACAAGAGCAGGGAAGAACTGCGGATGGCACTTGAGCATCGCATCGGCTGCATTGTGGTGGATAATTTCTATGAAATTTCGCTTTTGGAAGACCTATGTAAAGAAACGGGACACTCCATCGATGTTCTTCTTCGAATCACGCCCGGAGTAGAAGCGCATACGCATGACTACATTACAACTGGCCAGGAAGATTCGAAGTTTGGTTTCGATCTTCATAACGGACAAACTGAACGGGCGATTGAGCAAGTATTACACTCAGAACACATTCAGCTCCTGGGTGTCCATTGCCATATTGGCTCGCAAATTTTTGATACGGCCGGTTTTGTGTTAGCAGCGGAAAAAATCTTCAAAAAACTCGATGAGTGGAGAGAATCATACTCGTTTGTATCCAAGGTGTTGAATCTCGGAGGAGGTTTCGGCATCCGTTATACCGAAGAAGATCAACCGCTTCACGCTACTGAATACGTTGAAAAAATTATCGATGCTGTGAAAGAAAATGCTGCCCGTTACGGTTTTAACATTCCGGAAATTTGGATCGAACCGGGGCGTTCTCTCGTGGGAGATGCTGGCACAACCCTTTATACGGTTGGCTCTCAAAAAGAAGTGCCTGGCGTTCGCCAGTATGTGGCTGTAGACGGAGGCATGAACGACAATATTCGTCCTGCACTTTATCAGGCTAAGTATGAAGCAGCGACAGCCAATCGTATCGGAGAAGCACATGACAATACCGTATCGATTGCCGGAAAGTGCTGTGAAAGCGGTGATATGCTGATTTGGGATATTGATCTGCCAGAAGTAAAAGAAGGCGATCTTCTTGCCGTTTTTTGTACAGGCGCATACGGATACAGCATGGCCAACAATTACAATCGAATCCCGAGACCTGCCGTTGTATTTGTAGAAAATGGAGAGGCCCATTTAGTCGTGAAGCGAGAAACATACGAGGATGTTGTCAAACTTGACCTGCCCTTTAAAACGAGTGTAAAGCAATAAGAAAGGCGCCGAATCTCTCGGCGCCTTTTCTTATTTGAATATAGAAACAATCGCATTCCAGATAGATACGAAGAAATCAATAACTTTTTGGATGAAGTTTTTTCCCTCATCTGATTCTATGAATTTCGTAATCTTATCTTTCGCTTTATCAAGCTGATCACCGACCTGTCCCCAGTCGATGTCAACATTTTTCATTTTATTGAATAAGGAGACAAGCTGATCTTTTTGGCTATCTGTAAGTGTGACGTTTAAGTCAGAAGCCGCGTTGTCCACTTGTTTTTCAATGTCAGCCTTATTGTCAGGCACACCGTTTTTAGCAAATTCTTCTTTGATTTTTGCAATCAGTGCAGCCGCATTTTCGTTACCGATTTTTTCTCCAAGCTTTGATGTCGTGACAAGCTCTTGGTTGGCTACTTGCTTAACATCCTCTGAGATCGCTTCATCAGAAGAAACTTCATACGCCTTAATTAATCCGGTTAAAGCCGCAGTTCCGGATACCTCAAACGGTGCTGTCACATACACCTTCGCATCTTTAACACCGGCTGTCATCAGCGCATTTAGGTACATTTCATCTGTAATGCCGCTGATATGATGTGTCTCAACATTCAGTCCAGAGCCTTTTTTGGCGATGGTTATCGACGATGAAGAAATCGCTCTTGATCCGATTTGAGCGTTCGATATATATTTTCCTAAATATTCATGCTCTTCCTTATTGGTCACCGTTACCGTTGTGGCATTATCAGGGACATTCATTTCATTAAGCACTTTTTGTTTATCAGATTCTGACAAATCAGCACCCAGTGTGACAATGACATCTCCAACTGCGGCATCCGCGAGACTGACTTTCGGAACCGTCAGCAGCAAAACGGCCGCTGCCAGCATTCCAATCCATATTTTTTTCAAAGCAGTTTGACCTCCTTCAATTTCACAAGCAGCTGGATAGAGCTGCTTTGCGAGGACCTGAATCATGATGAAAAGACAGTTCCGTTAGGTTAGACGGAGATAAAGACATTCAGGTTTCATTTTTATTTTTTACTAAAGCCGGAAGATTCGTTTTCCCCCGAAAGGTGTGGTATAATAGCCGCGACAAGGAGAGACAGGCTATAACCTATCATACATAATCTCCTTTGAAAATTAAAATAAAGAAAGTAGGCATACAATTGAAAACAGGTTACTTTTTATTAGAAGACGGCAACAAAATTGAATTTGAACTTTACCCTGAAGCTGCACCGGGCACTGTCGCAAACTTTGAAAAGCTTGCGAACGAAGGTTTCTATGACGGGCTTACATTCCACCGAGTGATTCCGGGCTTCGTCAGCCAAGGAGGCTGCCCGCACGGAACTGGCACAGGCGGTCCTGGATACACAATCAAATGTGAAACAGAAGGAAACCCGCACACTCATGAAGCGGGTTCGCTTTCTATGGCACATGCAGGAAAAGATACTGGCGGCAGCCAATTTTTCATCGTTCATGAGCCACAGCCTCATTTGAACGGGGTTCACACTGTATTCGGTAAAGTAACAAGCGGACTTGAATTCGCGAAAAACATGTCTAACGGCGACGTCATGAAAGAAGTTCGTGTAGAAGGCTAATCGGCAGGCAAAAGGCTTCCTCGTATCGAGGGAGTTTTTTTTGTTTTCCTAAAATATACCAAAAAACCGTCCGAGTGCTGAGGCGGTAAAAACAAACAGGCATTATTAGGTTGAAGTGAAGATGCGGCGAGTGTTTCCCTGCCTTTCGCTTGATGATGAAATTAATTAAAATATTTTGGTCACGTTCTGATCAGTAAATTGATGGTTAATTAGTTTGGCTTACAAAGTTGTTTTCAATGACAATTCCCGTATGCGAGCCGCCGGAACCAGACACAGATTTGGACACAGTTAATGGCCTGATCATAAAAGCGCCGCCTACGTTCACTACGCTGTTTCCGGAAATGTTGTTTATATTGATAGGATAAACAATCACACTATCGAGTCTCCTTTCATATTATTCTATTTTTTATATGTATTAGTGCTAGAGGCGTTAAGCGTAAACTTATTGGTGAAAATAATTATCTTTTATATGAAGTCGTGCAAAGGTGATAGATTCTTCAATCATTTCATCTTGTTTAGCGAGTCATGCGTATTCGCTTCCAATTCAAGTTGCATAATGGGATTTTTTGTATGGAGTTCATATGTCAAATTAAGAAAACTTTAAAGTTACATCGTTCATAAAAATGGTATTTTGTAGTAAAATAAATCAAAATCAAACGTAATGTGATGAAAAGGAGTTTGGCGTTATGAACAACAAAGGCTGTATAAAATGCGGAAGCACTGAAGCTGGTCAAAAAGAAATCGCCACAACCGGCACGGGATTATCAAAGTTGTTTGACGTGCAGCATAACCGTTTTCTAGTGGTGTACTGCAAGAATTGCGGATATTCAGAGTTTTATAATAAAGAATCCTCAACAGCCGGCAACATATTGGATTTGTTTTTTGGAGGCTGATCCCTGTTTTCGAGCTTCAATGATTTTAAACACATCATGAAAGCAAAACGGGATGCCGGTAATATCACCTGTGAAATAGGCTGCCGTAAACATTCCAGTACCCTTCATGACGTGAATCATTTTGTAAAGCGCTATGGGTATCATGAACTTGGCGATCAATGGAATGCAGCAGATGAACAGACTGCCCGTCACCTCATGACTTATATCCTATCTAAAGATTTAGCATACGAGTTCACTCTTTCTTCCAAGTCCATTGCTTCTGAATTATGCGATTATTTTTTTGATTACTTTGCGGATGTCCCTACGTATTATACAAATGCTGATGTTGTTGTTCAGTCCGGTTATGTTGAACTAAGCAGCTGGACTCCAATTTCCCAAGCGACATTTGATGCAGGGCTGGTGATTGACAAGAAAAAGATAGGCATGATTCGGGTAGAAGATGAAGATTAATAGAGGGTAAAATCATGTCAATGGTCCTGATAGGATTTCTTTTCGATTCGTGATAACATAAATTTGAAGACCGTTGTTTATTGGAGGAAATCAGTTGAAATCAGAAAATGTTTCGAAGAAAAAAACAATGTTAGAATGGGCAAAAGCAATTGTGATTGCTGTCGTTCTCGCTTTGCTCATCCGCCATTTTATTTTTGCGCCGTATGTCGTTGATGGTGAGTCCATGGAGCCTACCCTTCATGACCATGAAAGGGTATTTGTCAATATGACAGTCAAGTACATAGGTGAGTTTAAGAGAGGGGATATCATCGTGCTAAACGGGGATGATGTCCACTATGTCAAGCGGATTATCGGCCTGCCTGGAGATACGGTTGAAATGAAAAACGACCAGCTCTATATCAATGGGAAAAAGGTGGCCGAGCCTTATTTGGCAGCTAATAAAAAGAGAGCGAAGCAGGACAATTATGACCATTTGACCGATGATTTCGGCCCGGTGAAAGTGCCTGATGACAAGTATTTTGTGATGGGGGATAATCGGCGGAACTCAATGGACAGCCGAAACGGGCTTGGCCTCTTCACGAAAAAACAAATTGCCGGCACGTCAAAGTTTGTGTTCTTCCCATTTAACGAAATGCGTAAAACAAATTAGGATTGAGCAGCTTCCGAACAGGGGCTGCTTTTTTTATTTCTTTTTTATATTCATCCCCCAAAACCAGAACATAAATTCGTATAACTATAGAAAAGAAATTGCAGAAAGGTGAAACATATTCTCGTTATGCATCGTTATATTAATAATTTACGAGAAATGACGGTTTTTTATTCATGAAAAAGTGGAATAACTCATATGAATGAATAGATTCATATCGGCTGGAGGTTTAAAAATGGGAAGAATAAAAACCAAGATTACCATTCTGTTAGTGCTTTTGCTTTTACTTGCAGGCGGTTATATGTACATAAATGGTGTTGAGCTGAAGGATGTTCCGACAGCAATTGGACAAACCTTGTCCTCGGAAGAAGAGGAATACACCATTCAGGAATATAAAGTGACGGAAATTGACGGCTCTGAATATCATGGAGAAGCCGAAAACGGCACGAAAATCATCTTCAATGGAAAAAAATTAAATCAGGATTTGTCTGATATAGAAGAAGGCGACAAGATTAAGGCATACTTCAGCAAATCAAAGCGGATCGACGGATTAATTAAAGTTGCCAAAGTGAATGATTAACAAAACATCACCTTTCGGATTGAAGGGTGATGTTTTGTTTTCTTAAATTGTAAGTTTATTTCATTGCGTACTTTAAGAAGGATCGCTATAATAGCCAATAAGGACAAATAAATAAAGATTGTATCCTTCGGGGCAGGGTGGAAATCCCGACCGGCGGTAGTAAAGCGAATGCGCTTTAGAGCCCGTGACCCGTGTGCATCAGCGCGCGGTGGATTCAGTTTAAGCTGAAGCCGACAGTGAGAGTCTGGATGGGAGAAGGATGATGAGCCGCTATGCAAATGGTTCAAAAATGCATAGTGTTATTTCTTATTGCGTAAAATACCTAAAGCCCCGGATTTTTCATAAATTCGGGGCTTTTTGACGGTAAATCAATAAAAGAGGGGAGGGAAATAAATGGAAGAGTATTATATGAAGCTGGCATTAGATCTTGCGAAGCAGGGCGAAGGACAGACCGATTCTAATCCGCTCGTCGGCGCTGTTGTGGTAAAAGACGGACAAATTGTCGGAATGGGCGCCCATTTAAAATATGGGGAACCTCATGCAGAAGTTCATGCCATCCATATGGCCGGCTCCCACGCAAAGGGTGCTGATATTTACGTGACACTCGAACCGTGCAGCCATTACGGAAAAACACCGCCATGTGCAGAGCTGATTATCAACTCTGGAATCAAAAGAGTGTTTGTGGCGATGAGAGACCCTAATCCGCTTGTGGCTGGAAGAGGAGTCAACATGATTGAAGAAGCCGGTATTGAAGTAAAGGAAGGCATCTTGGCAGACCAGGCGGAGAAGCTGAATGAAAAATTCCTGCACTTCATGAGGACAGGCCTCCCTTACGTCACGCTAAAAGCTGCCGCCAGTCTTGATGGAAAGACAGCCACCAGCACGGGCGAGAGCAAATGGATCACGTCAGAGGCTGCAAGACAGGATGCTCAGCAATACAGGAAAACACACCAAAGCATTTTAGTCGGAGTTGGCACCGTGAAAGCCGACGATCCGAGCTTAACCTGCAGGCTGCCGAATGTGGCAAAACAGCCGGTTCGGGTGATCCTTGACACCGAACTCTCGATTCCTGAGGACGTCCGAGTGATTTGCGATCAGGAAGCGCCGACATGGATTTTCACAACGGCACGCGCAGACGAGGAAAAGAAAAAACGGCTTTCAGCTTTGGGAGTGAACATATTTACGTTTGAAACAGATCACATTCAAGTTCCTGATGTTCTGAAAATCCTTGCAGAAGAAGGCATTATGTCTGTGTATGTGGAAGGCGGGTCTGCTGTTCACGGAAGCTTTGTCCAAGAAGGCTGTTTTCAAGAAATCATCTTCTATTTTGCCCCCAAACTAATCGGAGGAACGCATGCTCCCAGCTTAATCTCCGGTGAAGGTTTTCAATCAATGAAAGATGTCCCCTTATTGCAATTCACTGATATAACCCAAATCGGCCGTGATATCAAACTAACGGCAAAACCGATAAACGAGTAGGATGGTGACCATGTTTACAGGAATTATAGAAGAAACAGGCACAATCGAATCGATGAAAAAAGCAGGGCATTCAATGGCCTTAACAATCAAATGCTCAAAAATACTAGAGGATGTTCATCTGGGCGACAGCATTGCGGTGAACGGCATTTGCCTGACTGTCACCGATTTTACAAAAAATCAATTCACAGTAGATGTAATGCCTGAAACAGTCAAAGCGACCTCACTAAATGAATTATCAAAAGGAAGCAAAGTAAATCTGGAAAGAGCGATGGCGGCAAACGGCCGATTCGGAGGCCATTTTGTCTCCGGACATGTCGACGGAACTGCTGAAATTGCACGAATTGAAGAGAAAAGCAACGCTGTTTACTATGATTTAAAGATGGACCCGTCTTTAACAAAAACATTGGTCCTAAAGGGATCCATTACCGTGGACGGCGTGAGCTTGACCATATTCGGCCTGTCGGAAGATACAGTGACGATTTCTTTAATACCGCATACCATCAGCGAAACGATTTTCTCAGAAAAAACAATCGGCTCTACAGTGAATATCGAGTGCGATATGATCGGAAAATATATGTATCGTTTTTTGCATAAAGCCAATGAAAATAAGACCCAACAAACCATTACAAAAGCCTTCTTAAGCGAAAACGGCTTTTAGAGAGGAAGATTCGCATGTTTCATCCGATAGAAGAAGCACTAGACGCTTTAAAAAAAGGTGAAGTCATCATCGTTGTAGATGACGAAGACAGAGAAAATGAAGGAGACTTTGTGGCTCTTGCCGAGCATGCAACCCCAGAAATCATTAACTTTATGGCGACCCACGGAAGAGGACTGATTTGCACGCCGCTTAGTGAGGAAATCGCGGACAAGCTTGATCTACACCCAATGGTTGAGCACAATACAGATTCTCATCATACTGCATTTACGGTAAGCATTGACCACCGCAAAACGAAAACGGGTATCAGTGCTCAAGAAAGATCTTTTACCGTTCAAGCATTGCTGGACAGCAAATCCGTGCCGTCTGATTTTCAGCGTCCGGGGCACATTTTTCCGCTCATTGCGAAAAAAGGGGGTGTCCTGAAAAGAGCGGGCCATACAGAAGCTGCTGTTGACCTTGCTGAAGCCTGCGGATCCCAAGGAGCCGGCGTCATTTGTGAAATTATGAATGAAGACGGAACGATGGCAAGAGTGCCCGAGCTCATTGAAATTGCGAAAAAGCATCAATTAAAAATGATTACCATTAAAGATTTGATTCAATACCGTTACAACCTGACAACACTTGTTGAGCGCGAAGTAGACATCACACTGCCTACTGATTTTGGCACATTTAAGGTTTACGGATACACAAATGAGGTAGACGGAAAAGAGCATGTCGCATTTGTGATGGGAGATGTGCCGTTCGGTGAAGAACCGGTATTGGTCCGGGTGCATTCAGAATGTCTCACAGGTGACGTGTTTGGATCTCATCGCTGTGACTGCGGCCCGCAGCTGCACGCCGCGCTGGCGCAAATTGCCGCTGAAGGCCGGGGAGTGCTCTTGTATTTGCGCCAAGAAGGCCGAGGCATCGGTTTAATCAATAAATTAAAAGCTTATAAGCTTCAGGAACAAGGCTATGATACCGTAGAAGCTAATGAAGCGCTTGGATTCTTGCCGGACCTTCGCAACTATGGCATCGGGGCACAAATGTTACGCGATCTCGGTGTGCGGAATATGAAGCTTTTGACGAATAATCCGCGAAAAATCGCCGGTCTTGAAGGCTATGGACTCAGCATTTCAGAAAGAGTGCCGCTTCAAATGGAGGCAAAAGAGCACAATAAAAAATATTTGCAAACGAAAATGAATAAACTGGGTCATTTGCTTCATTTCTAATCACAAATATCACAAAAAAGGATGGGAATCATATGAATATCATACAAGGAAACTTAGTTGGTACAGGTCTTAAAATCGGAATTGTAGTAGGCAGATTTAATGATTTTATTACAAGCAAGCTGCTAAGCGGTGCAGAAGATGCGTTGCTCAGACACGGCGTAGACACAAATGATATTGATGTGGCTTGGGTTCCAGGCGCATTTGAAATACCGTTTGCCGCCAAAAAAATGGCGGAAACAAAAAAATATGACGCGATTATCACATTGGGCACTGTTATCAGAGGTGCGACGACACATTATGATTATGTCTGCAATGAAGCTGCAAAAGGCATCGCGCAAGCAGCAAACACGACAGGCGTACCTGTCATCTTTGGCATTGTCACCACTGAAAACATCGAGCAGGCAATTGAGCGTGCCGGCACGAAAGCAGGCAACAAAGGTGTAGATTGCGCTGTTTCTGCCATAGAAATGGCAAATTTAAACCGCTCATTTGAATAATTTGTTGAAAACAGTTTAAAAATATGGCGAAAATGATATAATGTGAGAAAACGGATCACCTTTTCGTATCCGTTAATAGCCAGACTGGACATTTTGGATATAGAGGGGTTTTTATGTTAATTCGTTATAAAAAATCGTTTGAAAAGATTGCGATGGGGCTTCTTTCGTTCATGCCGAATGAAAAAGACCTTAAGCAGCTTCAGCAGACAATTAAGGACTACGAAACGGATACAGACCGCCAGCTCTTTCTTTGGAAAGAGGACGAGGATATCGTCGGAGCAATCGGAGTCGAAAAAAAGGATTCCGAGGTTGAAATCCGGCATATCAGTGTGAATCCTTCTCATCGCCATCAAGGAATCGGAAAACAGATGATGGATGCTTTAAAGCATTTATTCAAAACGCAGATATTGGTTCCGAATGAATTAACGCAGAGCTTTTTCGAACGTTGTCAAGGTCAGCAGGATCAAGACATTTCATACAATAATTAAGCAGAGGCTGTCATCAGCCTCTGCTTTTTTTTCTCCGTTCTATCTCTTTTTCACGCTCAAGGATGACCTCAGTCCGATCCCGCAAACGGTGCTTGTCAATAAGAAATGTGTCGGTGATTGTGCTGGGCTGCCCCCATGTGTACTCTGTTTTCTGACATACAATGCGGCATGTTTCCTCCAGCTTCTCATCTTTGATCGGCAGCATGATGCTTTTATAGGAAGATCCCATTTCGATTTGTTCGTAAACCGACTGCATAAGCTCAAGTAAACGGCTATGATCAAGTCCCAAGTCTTCGACCGCTTGTTTTTCGGCTTGAAGAATCCGGATGCTGTTCGCCATCAGTCGTTTTGCACCGGCTGTATTCTGCCTTCTATGATGATACAAAGCAACCGCAAGCTGAATAAAGCCGACCCAATACATTTTTCGTTGATTTGGAGGATCTTCCTTCCAATATTCTTCTAATATTTCATGGCATTCAAAATAATCCCGTGTTGCGTGAAATTCAACGAGATAATCAATATAAGCTTTCGGATACACGACGCTTCCTCCTTTAATGTGCTTTCAGTGTAACATAGGAAGAATAAAAGAAAAAAACGCTCAGCCCTGATTGATTCTTTGTTTATCACGACAATTGAAAGGGAAACCGCCGCAGGGGCCTTTCTCGCAACTCCTTTATTGTTTTGAATATTCAGTACAAATAGCTTCAAAACAGGAAATGAAATAGTATTGGACGAGAGCTTTTTGGTGGCTTATACTAAAGGATAGCCAGTTTATCCGGCAATGAGAGTGATACTTGAAAATGGTGAGATGATGGAAGAATATCAAGTGAAAATTGATACGTTTGAGGGCCCATTGGACCTGCTGCTTCATTTAATCAATCGTCTTGAAATTGACATATATGATATCCCTGTGGCGAAGATCACTGAACAATATTTATTATATGTACATACGATGCGTGTGCTTGAGCTCGATATGGCCAGCGAGTATTTGGTCATGGCTGCCACGCTGCTCAGCATTAAAAGCAGAATGCTGCTCCCGAAGCAAGAGGAGGAGCTTTTTGAAGATGAATTACTTGAAGAAGAGGATCCGCGGGAGGAACTGATTGAAAAGCTGATTGAGTATAGAAAATATAAAGATGCGGCGAAGGATTTAAAAGAACGGGAAGAAGAAAGACAAAAATCGTTCACGAAACCGCCGAGTGATTTGAGTGAATATGCAAAAGAAGTCAAACAGTCTGAGCAAAAGCTCTCAGTCACGGTCTATGACATGATCGGGGCTTTTCAAAAAGTGCTGAAACGCAAAAAAATAACAAAACCGATGGAAACAACAATTACCAGACAAGAAATACCAATCGAAGACAGAATGAACGAAATCGTGCACAGCCTGAAATCAAGAGGAACGAGAATCAACTTTATGGAGCTGTTTCCGTATGAGCAAAAAGACCATTTGGTTGTAACTTTTCTAGCTGTTCTCGAGCTGATGAAGAATCAGCGGATTCTCATTGAACAGGAGCACAATTTTTCAGATATTTACATTACGGGGAGTGAATCCATTCATGGGGCTTGATATCGTGAATTGGAAAGCTATAGTGGAAGCCCTTCTTTATGCGGCAGGCGATGAAGGGCTCACAAAAAAGCAGCTGTTAACAGTGCTTGAAATCGAAGAGCCTGAACTGAATACTATCATGGCCGAGGTGGCTGACGAATACCGCGGGGATGCAAGGGGCATTGAACTTATTACATATGCAGATACGTACATGCTCTCTACCAAAAAAGCCTTTGCGCCGTATTTGAAAAAACTAATAGAAGTGCCGTCAAAGGGCCTTTCTCAAGCTTCATTAGAAGTGCTGGCCATTGTTTCTTATAAACAGCCGATTACCAGAGCAGAAATTGAAGAAATCAGAGGCGTGAAATCAGAGCGGATTTTACATAGCCTCGTCGCGAAGGCTTTATTGTGTGAAGTTGGACGGGCTGACGGTCCGGGACGGGCCATATTATACGGCACCACGCCGACTTTTCTTGAACAATTCGGTTTAAAAACGCTGGACGAGCTTCCGCCGCTGCCTGAAAATGCGGAAGAAGACGTTCTTCAAGAAGAAGCAGATTTATTTTTTGAAAACTTTAACCAAACCTTCGAAGATATAAAATAGAAGTTTAATGAATCGCGCTTTTTCATCATCATAAGATATAAGGAAAGAAGCTATTATGAAAGAAGCAAAATGTGAGAGACAAAGACATGAGGGGAAGATACCAAACGAAATGGGACATTCGATTGTGCGAGCGCAGACTCAAAAAACAGGCGAATTCTTATCAATGGTTGTCAATACTGTTAACGATTACCTAAACCAAACAACGCTTGCGTCCTTGCAGGCTGAATTGCCTATTGAGAAAGGATACTGCTGTGATGTGCTGAGCACTCTGAGAAGAATGACAGTATATTGTGAAGGAGGCGCAGAAGCGTGCCGCCGTCTCCTGATGCAGGAGCCTTTTCAAGAAGCCAGAGCGGGAAAAACACTTTACAAGGTGTATCACCAATGCATTGAAGAGTTCTTTATGCCGAAAAAGGACACGTGGTGTGAAAATAGCCGGGCGTCTTATACCGGGGTCAGCGCAATTGAGTTTTACCATGCTGTTCCTGCGTCGCTTGAGCAATTATTATTGCCGCTGAGCGCAGCCTTTCTGAGAATGAGAGAAGAGCTGGCTCATTACGAAGCGTCCGGATCAAGCATGGCGCCAATCAGATAACGTTTACTCTCCCTTTTTCAGGGAGAGTTTTTTTATGTTTGCCTGCAGATCTATAATTGGTATTCATAACTGGTGGACATGCGCATAAACTTGTACAAACCACCACAAGGACGTGAGCAAACATGCGCATTTTCAAAAAAGCAGTATTCATGGTTATGATTTCTTTTCTTTTTGCAAATGTAAATGTGAACACAGCACATGCTGCTATAGATGTCAGTGCAAAAAGTGCGATTGTCATTGATGGAGCGTCAGGCAGAGTGTTATTTGCCAAGAGCGAGCATGAAAAAAGGCGGATTGCAAGCATCACAAAAATCATGACGGCTGTTCTCGCCATCGAATCCGGCAAAATGGATGAAACGGTGACGGTTTCGGCAAATGCTGTCAGAACAGAAGGCTCTGCCATTTATTTAACAGAAGGCCAAAAAGTGAAACTAAAAGATCTTGTGTACGGCCTCATGCTGAGATCAGGAAACGACGCCGCTGTTGCGATTGCTGAACATGTCGGCGGAAGTCTCGATGGATTTATTTATATGATGAATCAAAAAGCCGAGCAGCTTGGCATGGAGAATACCCGTTTTCAAAACCCGCACGGATTGGACGACCACAAAAACCATTATTCAACAGCCTTTGATATGGCCATTTTAACCAAATACGCTATGAAGCTGAAAGACTATCAAAAAATTTCAGGCACAAAAGTCTACAAAGCAGAAACGATGGAAAGCGTTTGGAAAAACAAAAATAAACTGCTGACGATGTTATATCGATACAGCACAGGAGGAAAAACAGGCTATACAAAACTTGCAAAACGGACACTGGTCTCAACAGCCACAAAAGATGGCATTGACCTGATAGCCGTGACCATCAATGATCCTGACGATTGGGATGATCATATGAAAATGTTTAACTATGTGTTTAATCATTATCAAACCTATTTAATCGCGAAAAAAGGGGACATTCCAAAGCTGAATGGCACATTTTATGAATCTAAGGCTTTTATTAAACGGGACATCACCTATTTGCTGACTGAAGAGGAAAAAGAAGAAGTCAACATTCAAACCACGCTGCTTAAACCGAAAAAAGCATGGGAAAAAGATGCCTCAAAGATTCCCGACATCGTAGGGCACATGAAGATCATGTTTAACGATGAAACCATCGCAAATGTGCCGATCTATTATGAAAATGAACGAAATCAAAAACCGAAGAAACAATTTTTTGAAACGTTCAAATCAATCTTTCTGAATGCGGCTGGCGGGGCAAAATGGTCAATATAATATGGGTCAGCTTAACTGTGATCGGACTTGTTTTTGCGATGTGCAACGGAACCTTGCAAGATGTAAATGAAGCTGTGTTTAAGGGGGCAAAGGAAGCCGTTACGATCTCATTCGGGCTGATGAGCGTGCTTGTTTTCTGGCTTGGCTTAATGAAAATAGCCGAGCAGTCAGGGCTTTTGGATATTTTCAGCCGGATGTGCAGGCCTTTTATATCTAAGCTGTTCCCGGATATCCCTCCGGATCACCCGGCGATGGGCTACATTTTATCTAATCTCATGGCGAACTTCTTCGGCCTTGGGAATGCGGCAACTCCGCTGGGCATTAAAGCAATGGAGCAAATGAAAAAGCTGAATGGAAACCGATCGGAAGCAAGCCGGTCGATGATTACTTTTTTAGCTGTCAATACGTCCTGCATCACTCTCATTCCAACAACCGTAATCGCTGTCCGAATGGCTTATTCCTCCAAAACACCGACAGATATCGTCGGACCAAGTATTTTGGCGACCCTCATTTCTGGAATCGGCGCCATTATCATTGACAGGTATTTTTATTACCGCCGCAAAAAGAAGGGAAGGTGAGCGGATGGAAATCATTAATTGGCTGTCTTTAGCCATGATTCCGATCATTATTGCCGGCATTCTTCTTTATGGAACAATCAAAAAGGTTCCCACATATGAATCATTTGTCGAAGGCGGAAAAGAAGGGATAGAGATCGCCTTTTCCATTATCCCTTACTTAGTCGGAATGCTTGTCGCCATTACTGTTTTCAGATCATCAGGCGCGCTTGATTTTATAATGGACCTTTTAAAACCGGTTTTCTCCGCTATCGGTATACCCGCTGAGGTGGTTCCGCTTGCCCTGATCCGCCCGATCTCCGGTACGGCTGCACTCGGTATGACAACCGATATAATTGCAGTTTACGGGCCGGACTCCTTCATCGGCAGACTGGCATCCGTTATGCAGGGGTCAACGGATACAACGCTTTATGTGCTGACTGTGTACTTCGGGGCAGTCGGCATTAAAAAAATGGGTGATGCATTAAAGGTGGGACTTCTTGCTGATTTAATCGGTGTAGTTGCATCTATCATCATCGTTACGTTATTATTTGGGGGCGCCTGAAAACGGCGTTTTTTTAGATTGGGCGCATACAGTCTGAAAAAGCTTGTTTGTTCAGGTCGAAAAAAGTAAGATAATACTTGAGGTGAAAGACATGGAAAGACTGCAAAAAGTGATTGCTCATGCCGGATTTGCATCGCGCAGAAAGGCAGAAGAGCTGATTAAAGAAGGAAAAGTAAAGGTGAACGGCAAAGTAGTAACAGAGCTTGGTGTTAAGGTCACCGGTTCTGATCAGGTTGAGGTAAACGGGTTAAAGGTTGAACGCGAAGAGCCGGTTTACTTTCTCTTATATAAACCAAGAGGCGTTATTTCTGCAGCCCAAGATGACAAAGGACGCAAAGTCGTGACGGACTTTTTTAAAGAAGTCCCGCAGCGCATTTATCCGATCGGGCGTTTGGATTATGATACGAGCGGTCTTTTGCTTTTAACCAATGACGGCGAGTTTGCCAATAAGCTGATGCATCCTAAATATGAAATAGACAAAACATACGTGGCGAAGGTGAAAGGCATTCCGCCTAAAGAGCTGCTCAGAAAGATGGAGCGCGGAATTATGCTGGAAGAAGGCAAAACGGCGCCTGCTAAAGCGAAGCTTCTGTCTTTGGATAAGAAAAAGCAGACAAGCATTATTCAGCTGACAATTCATGAAGGACGCAACAGACAGGTGCGGCGCATGTTCGAAGCGATCGGGCATGAGGTAATCAAGCTGAAGCGCGAAGAATACGCGTTTTTAAACCTGCGAGGCTTGCACACGGGAGATGCCAGAGAACTTACGCCGCATGAAGTCAAAAGACTCAGAGCGCTGGCGGAGCACGGTAAAAACGCTTTCTAAATTTCACATAACCTTCAAAAAGTAAGAAATGTGAAATGAATGTGCAATGATATAATTGAATGGATCTGCAATAGGGGGAAGGGGGCAGTGGACAATGAAGAAAAAAAGGCGTTTATTCATTCGGACCGGCATCCTTCTCGTTTTAATCTGCGCGCTTGGCTATACGATTTACAATGCTGTATTTGCCGGCAAAGAGAGCATATCCGAAGGGTCCGACGCACCGAATTTTGTCCTTGAAGATACGAATGGGAAGCGTATCAAGCTCAGTGATTTAAAAGGGAAAGGTGTTTTTTTGAATTTCTGGGGTACATGGTGTGAACCGTGCAAAAAAGAATTTCCTTATATGGCGAACCAATATAAGCATTTTAAAGACAAAGGTATTGAAGTTGTCGCGGTAAATGTTGGGGAGTCAAAGATAGCAGTACATAATTTTATGAAATCCTACGGAGTCAATTTCCCGGTTGTTCTGGATACAGATCGCCAAGTGCTTGAGGCCTATGACGTATCTCCGCTTCCGACAACCTTTTTAATCAATCCGGAAGGAAAAGTTGTCAAGGTGGTGACCGGCACTATGACAGAAAGCATGATCCATGATTATATGAATCTGATAAAACCCGGAGAGACTTCGGAATGAAGCAAGTCAAATGTGAATGCGGACATGTAAACCCGGTCGGAACCGTTCTATGTGAATCGTGCGGAAGAGCTCTCCAAGTCACTCAGCCTCCGCTTGCTGATATGAGATATGACGGAAGCGCAAGGCGTTCACAAACTTATAACAAAACGATTATTGATAAAATTTGGAATTTCTTTTCTTCGGTTAAGGTTGGAATCTGGCTGATCATGATAACCCTTGCTGCATCAGCGTTCGGCACCATTTTTCCCCAAGAAGCCTATTTGCCGCCGGGCGCACAGGCTGACACCTATTACAAAGAGCAGTACGGCACATTTGGTCAGCTTTATTATTTGCTCGGATTTCATCATTTATATGGTTCTTGGTGGTATTTGCTGCTTATCGCCTCGATCGGCATTTCACTCGTGATTTGCAGCCTCGATCGGGTCATTCCGTTGTACAGGGCGTTAAAGAAACAAGGTGTCAAAAGGAGTCCTGCTTTTTTAAGAAGGCAGCGCTTGTTCAGTGAAACGGATACTGGATTGGATGGGGAAGTAAAAGAAAAGGTTGTAGCTCTCTTAAAGAAAAAGCATTATAGAATCAGAGAAAAAGAGGGAAGCATTCTTGCCGAAAAAGGGCGTTTTTCCCGCTGGGGCCCGTATGTCAACCACATTGGATTGATTATCTTTCTGATTGGTGCGATGCTGAGATTTGTGCCTGGCATGTACGTTGATGAGACGCTTTGGGTCAGAGAAGGCGAGACCGCGGCAATACCGGGAACAGACGGTAAATATTATTTAAAAAACAATCAATTCAGCGTAGAGACCTATAACAGTAAAACGGAAAAAAAGGTATTCGCAGATGCCATTGACAGAGTCGGGGACGGGAAAGTGGCAAAGAACTTTCAAACAGATGCCGTACTCTACAAGAGAGAAGGAAAAATTGTTTACGGTGAGAAGCCAAAACTGAAAAAAATATCAGAAGAGGATATCCGTGTCAATCAGCCGCTGCGTTTTGATTCTTTTTCCGTTTACCAGGTGGATTATAAAGAGAATCAGCTTGATCAAATGGTGTTTCAGCTTATAGACAAAAAAACGAAAAAATCCTTTGGGAGCATGAAGATCAACCTTTTGGATCCAAATTCGGTTTATGATCTTGGCAACGGTTACAAAATTGAAATCGCCAGCTACTTGCCCGACTTCTATTTTAATCAGGACGGGGAACCGAGCACGAAAACAAAGATCCCTAACAATCCGGCTTTTGTCTTTAATGTCATAACACCAGACAAACCGAAGGGTGAAAAGAGCTTTGTCGCCATCCAAGAAACAATCGAAGGCTCCGGCAGCAATAAATACAAGCTGAAATTTGACCATGTCGAAACGAAAAGCATTACCGGACTTACAGTCAGAAAGGATCTGACACTTTGGGTGCTTGCCGTCGGCGGAGCTATTTTTATGATCGGTGTCATTCAAGGAATGTACTGGCAGCACCGAAGAATTTGGCTGCGCTCACAGGACGGGGCAGTTATGGTGGCGGCGCATACCAATAAAAACTGGTATGGCCTGAAGAAGGATTTAGCATTTGTATTGGCTGATTCCGGACTGACTGAACCGGCGGACCAAAAAGAATGAATCAAAACACAGAAATAGGCGAAAAGGGAGTGATGACATGGCAGAGCTGAGCGGAAATTTTTTATATGCGGCCTTTCTTGTGTATTTAATCGCTGTCCCGATTTTCGGCGGGGCCATACGAGGAAATAAAGATCAAAAGGGCAAGCCAAACCGATGGGCCAACATTGGAATCACTCTTTCTATTATCGGTTTTCTTTGCCACCTTGGATATTTCAGCACAAGGTGGGCTGCCAGCGGCCATGCGCCTGTCAGCAATATGTTTGAATTCACCACCGCGTTTGGCATGATGCTCGTTTTAGCGTTTATTATTCTTTATTTTATCTACAGATTGCCTTCATTAGGCTTGTTTACGTTGTCAATCGCTTTATTGCTGATTGCATACGCCAGCATGTTTCCGACGGATATCTCGCCATTAATTCCGTCCCTACAGAGCAATTGGCTGTATATTCACGTAACAACGGCCGCGCTTGGGCAAGCTATACTTGCCATCAGCTTTGTCGCAGGTGTCATTTTTCTTTTAAAGCATGTAGACCAGACAAAACGCAGCAAAAAAACCTTCTGGCTTGAAGCGATTATGTTTATCCTTGTCACAACCGTCGCTTTTATTTTGATCACATCAGCATTTCGTCTTGCAGGCTATGAGGCGGAGTTCAACTGGGTGGATAAAAATAAGGAAAAAAGCGTGATGGTGTACGAAATGCCTGCGCTTGTCGGCCCGCATCAGGGAGAGCTTTTGACCGAGGAGAAAATGGAGCCGCTTGTTGAGCTTCCTGCTCTTTTCTCAGGCAGAAAGGTGAACACTGTCATTTGGTCATTTGGCGCAGGGCTGGTTTTGTACGGCGCGCTTCGTCTGATTATCAGAAAAAGAATCAGTGCCCTTTTACATCCGCTTGTGAAAAACGTCAATCTTGATCTGGTGGATGAGGTTGGGTACAGGGCCGTATCAATCGGGTTTCCGATCTTTACGCTCGGCGCGCTGATCTTTGCAATGATTTGGGCTCAGCTCGCGTGGACCAGATTTTGGGGCTGGGACCCGAAGGAAGTATGGGCGCTGATCACCTTTTTGTTTTATGCCGCGTATTTGCATTTAAGACTGTCAAGAGGCTGGCACGGTGAGAAGTCAGCATGGCTGGCCGTAATCGGTTTTGCTATTATTATGTTTAATTTAATATTCGTAAATCTAGTGCTTGCCGGACTTCATTCTTATGCTTAGTCCTAAGAAAGCGACACAGTTCTCAAACTTTCTCACGATTTGATAAAATGAAAGTAACAGAAGGAAAGCAGGGGGAAAACGATGGACCAAACGAACGAAACCAAAATATTAGTAGTTGATGACGAAGCCAGAATTCGCCGCCTTTTAAGAATGTATCTGGAACGTGAAAATTATGTCATAGACGAAGCGGAAAATGGTGATGAAGCCATTGCCAAAGGACTTGAAGCCAACTATGACTTGATTTTGCTTGATCTGATGATGCCGGGGACTGATGGAATTGAAGTGTGCCGGCAACTTCGGGAAAAAAAAGCGACACCAATCATCATGCTGACCGCAAAAGGAGAAGAAACAAATCGGGTGCAGGGGTTTGAAGCGGGAACAGATGATTATATCGTCAAGCCGTTCAGCCCGAGAGAAGTCGTGCTGCGGGTAAAGGCCCTTTTGAGAAGAGCATCCCAAACCTCTTATATCAACGCCAATACACCGACGAAAAATGTGCTTGTGTTTTCACATCTGTCCATTGACCATGATGCCCACCGCGTAACGGCGGATGGAACAGAAGTAAGCCTGACGCCGAAAGAGTATGAGCTCCTACACTTCTTAGCGAAAACTCCTGACAAAGTGTATGATCGGGAAAAGCTTCTCAAAGAAGTGTGGCAATATGAGTTTTTTGGTGATCTGCGGACAGTGGACACTCATGTTAAACGCCTGCGAGAGAAGCTGAACAAGGTATCCCCGGAAGCTGCGAAAAAAATTGTCACCGTATGGGGTGTAGGCTATAAATTTGAGGTAGGCGCTGAATGAAATTTTGGAAAAGCGTAGTAGGCAAGCTGTGGTTTACGATCCTTTCACTCGTTTTGATCGTATTATTTATTTTAACGGTTCTTTTGTTGGAGTTTATTGAAAATTACCATGTGGAAGAAGCCGAGAATGATTTAACTCAGCTTGCGAATAAAGTTGCTGTCATCTTAGAAAATCACGAGGACCAGGCGCTGGCAAGATCAATCACTTGGGAGCTCGCTGATAACTTAACAAGCATTGCAATCATTCAAGATGAGAAACAGTATTGGTATTCTCCGAATGATAAAAATCGCCTGTCGTCTATTACGGTTGAGCAAATACAGCATGACAATGACTTAAATGAAGCTCTCCAAGATCATAAAAAAGTAAGCAAACGAACGGGGCTGAGCGATACAGACACGGATAATGAGCGTCTGATTGTAGGTGTCCCGTATGAAAAAGACGGAAAGAAAGGCATGGTCTTTTTATCCCAGTCTTTGCTTGCCGTTAAAGATACAACAAAACACACGACCCGCTATATTTTTCTGGCCGCGGGGATTGCGATTGTACTGACCACGTTTTTTGCTTTCTTCTTATCAAGCAGGGTCACGTATCCGCTTCGAAAAATGAGAGAGGGCGCACAGGACTTGGCAAAGGGCAAGTTCGATACAAAAATCCCAATTTTAACTCAGGATGAAATCGGTGAACTGGCAACTGCTTTTAATCAAATGGGGCGGCAGCTTAACTTTCATATTAATGCGCTCAATCAAGAAAAAGAACAGCTTTCTAATATTTTGAGCAGTATGGCTGACGGGGTCATTACCATTAATATTGACGGTACGATTCTTGTGACAAACCCGCCGGCTGAACGTTTTCTTCAAGCTTGGTATTATGAGCAGAACATGAATATTAAAGAAGGGGATAACCTTCCGCCTGAAGCAAAAGAGCTGTTCCAAAATGCTGTCAGCACTGAAAAAGAACAAATGATAGAAATGACGCTGCAGGGCAGATCATGGGTGCTTTTGATGTCGCCGCTTTATGCGGAAGCGCATGTCAGAGGAGCGGTTGCCGTGCTGCGCGATATGACGGAAGAACGACGCCTTGATAAGCTGCGTGAGGATTTTATCGCAAATGTCAGTCATGAGTTGAGAACACCGATTTCCATGCTTCAGGGATACAGTGAAGCGATTGTCGATGACATTGCAAGCTCTGAAGAAGACCGAAAAGAAATTGCTCAAATCATTTATGATGAATCGCTGCGAATGGGCCGCTTAGTCAACGATCTGCTTGATTTAGCCCGAATGGAATCAGGCCATACAGGCTTGCATTATGAAAAAATCAATGTTAATGAATTTTTAGACAAGATCATCCGGAAATTTTCCGGCGTTGCTAAAGAAAAAAATATTGCTTTACATCAAGACGTTTCTCTCATAGAAGAGGAATTTATGTTTGATGAAGACAAGATGGAGCAGGTATTTACCAATTTGGTCGATAACGCGCTGCGGCATACTTCATCCGGCGGCAGTGTTTCTATTGAAGTCCATTCTGTGAAGGATGGATTGAAAATCGATATCAAAGACTCTGGATCCGGTATACCGGAAGAAGATCTCCCTTTTATCTTTGAGCGGTTCTATAAGGCAGATAAAGCGAGGACAAGAGGCAGAGCAGGAACCGGACTAGGGCTGGCTATTGTTAAAAATATCGTGGAGGCCCACAACGGGTCAATTACGGTGCACAGCCGAATGGATAAAGGAACGACATTTACATTTTATATTCCGACAAAACCACAAAATCGAGTCTGAATTTGCCGAAGAATCTTGTTCCATAAGAAACACCCGCTGACTTTAGCGGGTGTTTTTTTAAAAGCCAATATTAATAAAATTTAAGGATATGTTAATATAAATTCCCTTCCAAATTCCAGTTTCTCGTAATATAGTTGTAATGTAACTTTTCAAGCTATTAATACGACAAAAAAGTGAACGGAGGGGTTTCAAATGGAAGAAACCTTTCAATTGTTATATGATACTTATCATCAAGATTTGTACCAGTTTTTATTTTATATGGTAAAGGATAAAAACCAGGCTGAAGATCTTCTTCAGGAGGTTTATATCCGGGTATTACATTCTTATCATACGTTTGAAGGAAGAAGCAGTGAAAAAACATGGCTTTTGTCTGTCGCGCGCCATGTTGCGATAGACTGGTTCCGTAAACAGCAGACGATCAGACAGCGTATACTCGGCACATTTGATTGGGATACACAGGATGTCAGAGATCAGCAATTGCTTCCGGATGAACTTGCGGTTCAACATGAAAACGTCCGGGAAATTTATGCTGCGCTTGATCAATGTACGATCGATCAAAGAGCTGTGATTATCTTGCGGTTTATTCAGGGATATTCAATACAGGAAACAGCCAATGCTCTGCGCTTCTCGGAAAGCAAAGTCAAAACGACCCAACACAGAGGGCTCAAAGTACTTCGGAAACATATGGAGCTTTTGAGGGAGGAGCTAATGGATGATGAAGTCAGATTGGAACGAAGAGCAGATAAAGGAGTTGTTAAGTCAACTTCCGGCAGTTAAAGACCATCGTTCGCCCCAAGATATTTACAAGCGGCTGACGATGGCAAAAATCAAAAAAAAGCCAGCTGTTAGGTGGATTGGCCCCGCGTGTGCCACTGCAATTGCGGTTTATATCGCCTTCATTATTTCTCCTCAATTCTTTGATCAGGCACAACCTCCACAAAAAGAAGCGTCCCAAGAGAACGCTGTGACGAAAACTGAGACAGCAGACAGCCCAAAGGCTGCATCATCCCTGGATCAGACATCGTATGTTGTTTCTGAAAAGGAACAGAACAATTACATCACTGTAGCGATTGCTGATGCTGAAACATCCGCAATTATACCTCTTAGCATCAAAAAAACAAACGAAGACCAAACGATACAGGAGATGTTGTTTGAAAGCAGTGAACTGGGTATTTTGGATCATGCCATTACGATCCCATCCTTCATAGATGAAATAGAGGTAAAGGAAAAACCAAACCAGAAGGAATTAAGTATACGAGTCCATCAGCCGGTTCAGGCTTTTTCTGTAAAAGATGATACACTGTTAAAAAAATTGCTGAAAGAATCTTTAAAATGGAGTCCTTATGAAAAAATCAAATTTTTATCGGATCAAAACGATAGTGGCATCCGTATTGGCTCATATGGCACTTTTACGGAAATTTCGATTCCCAAACAGTCGAAAAGAGCCTACTACTTGTACCGAAATAAACAAGGACAAGACTTTCTCGTACCATCAGAAAAAACATTTGATACGGTAAAAGAAGCGATTAAGGAAATGGAATCGAGCAACCAACAAGAAACAACACCTCTTTTTCAAGCGGGAGCTGTCAAATCTGTAACGAAGAAAAAGAAACACTTATATATCCACTTCTCAAAAGACTCAGAAGTTGACGATTCTATTGCTGGTATCTTAATGCTTGAAGGACTTCTTTTAACAGCAAAGGAATTTGGTTTTACAAAGGTGACCTTTACGGAAACCAGAACAAAAAAAATCGGCAGGTATGACGTATCAGGTGCTATTCCGGTACCTGCTGCTCCAAACCCGATCTCTTTAAACTAAAAGTGGCCCTCAGGGTCTTTTTTAGTTGCCTTTCATATAATAGAAATTTTCAAAAAATAGTTGTGCGTGTATAATAAAACAAGGTAACGATTGAAAGGATTTGAGATGAGTGAACGTGTTAACAATCAAAGGAGTTCCCATCGGAGAAGGAATGCCGAAAATCATCATCCCGTTGATGGGAAAAACGGAAAAACAAATTTTGAACGAAGCAGAAGCTGTAAAATTACTGGATCCGGACATTGTGGAGTGGCGAGTCGACGTATTTGAAAAAGCAAACGACAGTGAAGCTGTCACACAGATGATTTCTAAGCTTCGGGAGTCTTTAGCTGACAAACTGTTTCTATTCACCTTCAGAACCCATAAAGAAGGCGGCAGCATGGAAATGGATGAAAGCTCATATATTGCCTTGCTGGAAGCGGTAGTCCAGACAAAAGACATCGATCTTATTGACATTGAATTATTTTCAGGAGATGCAAATGTGAAAGCGTTAGTATCGCTGGCAGAAGAACATAATGTCTATGTGGTGATGTCAAATCATGATTTTGAGAAAACGCCTGCGAAAGATGAAATTCTTTCGAGACTTCGAAAAATGCAGGATTTAGGGGCGCATATTCCAAAAATGGCTGTCATGCCGAATGATACAGGAGATCTCTTAACGCTGCTTGATGCAACGTATACAATGAAAACAAAATATGCAAATCGTCCAATCATTACAATGTCTATGGCTGCAACAGGACTGATCAGCAGACTGAGCGGCGAGGTTTTTGGATCAGCTTGTACTTTTGGCGCCGGAGAAGAGGCCTCGGCACCTGGTCAAATACCTGTTTCTGAGCTGAGGAGTGTCTTAGACATTTTGCACAAAAACATACGAAAATAAAACAATAAAAAACTCAAGCTATACAGCTTGAGTTTTTTTGATTTATGGAAGATCAATGAGCTTAACAGATACAATATCGGGAACTTCTGTTAGTTCTTTCACGATTTTATCTTCCAAATGTCTGTCAAAGGAAAGCATCATGATGGCTTCTCCGCCTTTTTCTTTACGGCCAACCTGCATGGTTGCTATGTTAATATCGTTATCTCCGAGAATACGTCCTACTCGACCGATGACACCTGTTGTATCCTGATGCTGGATATATACCAAGTGACCTGTCGGATAAAAATCGATATTAAAGCCGTTGATCTCGACAATACGTTCTCCGAAATGAGGGATATACGTAGCCGTCACAGTAAAGGTGCTGCGGTCTCCCGTTACTTTTACGCTGATGCAGTTATCGTATCCAGATTCAGAAGAGGAAATTTTTTCACTGAAGCTGATGCCACGTTCTTTTGCGACACCGCCGGCATTGACTTCGTTAACAGTTGAGTCAACGCGCGGTTTTAAAAAGCCTGACAGAAGGCTTTTTGTAATGAACGATGTTTCAAGTTTAGCAATTGTGCCTTCATACTGAATGGCAACATCCTGTACCGGCTCTTTCATGCATTGGGATACTAGGCTGCCAATTTTTCCTGCGATTTGATGGTAAGGCTTAATCTTAGCGAATTCATCTTTTGTCATGGCTGGCAGGTTGATAGCTGACATGACAGGAAGACCTTTTGCGAACTGCAGAACTTCTTCTGACACTTGAGCCGCGACATTCAGCTGTGCTTCTTTAGTCGATGCTCCCAAGTGAGGAGTTGCAATGACTAATGGATGATCAACGAGTTTATTGTCCACAGGCGGTTCAACTTCAAAAACGTCAAGCGCCGCTCCGGCAACATGCCCGCTTTCCAAAGCTTCGAGAAGTGCAGCTTCATCGATAATACCGCCTCGCGCGCAGTTAATTAAGCGAACACCTTTTTTCGTTTTTGCAATCGTTTCTTTGTTCAACAAGCCTTTTGTTTCTTTTGTTAAAGGCGTGTGAACAGTAATAATATCCGCGCTTTCAAGCACTTCTTCAAATGTACGGCTGTTTACACCGATTTTTTTCGCTCTATCTTCAGTTAAGAAAGGATCAAAAACGTGAACGGTCATACCGAACGCTCTCGCACGTTGTGCGATTTCGCTTCCGATTCGGCCTAATCCAACAATCCCAAGCGTTTTCCCGTAAAGCTCTGAACCGACATAAGCCGTGCGGTTCCACTCTCTGGATTTCACGGAGATATTAGCCTGAGGAATGTGTCTCATTAAAGAAGAGATCATCGCAAATGTATGCTCAGCTGTCGAAATGGTGTTGCCGTTTGGAGCGTTAATTACGATGACGCCGTGTTTAGTCGCCTCGTCAATATCGATATTATCTACACCGACACCGGCTCTTCCGACAATTTTTAAAGAAGTCATTTTGTTGAAAAGGTCTTCTGTTACTTTTGTTGCGCTTCGCACCAAAAGAGCATCAAAAGTATGTAATTCATCCTCTGCATCTGCTGCGTTTTTTTGAACGATTTCAATAAAGTCTGATTCAATAAGTGGCTGTAAGCCGTCGTTGCTCATTTTGTCTGAGACCAATACTCGAAACATCGTTAGATTTCCTCCTAAATTGACAAACTAAATATCTGATAATTTAACATATTCTCAATAGAGTGTCAACGTGTATTGACGCAGTAAAGGGTAAAAGGAAAGCTTGAAAATCAATGTTTTCACAGCTTTTGGGTATTATTTATAATTTGAAGCAATTCTCTATACAGGCAACAAGTTATCGTTTATAATGGAACTAAATTCATATGATCAATCTTCGGGGCAGGGTGAAATTCCCTACCGGCGGTGATGAGCCTATGGCTCTAAGCCCGCGAGCTGTTTTTTACAGCAGGATTCGGTGAGATTCCGGAGCCGACAGTACAGTCTGGATGGGAGAAGATGGAGGTTCATAAGCGTTTTGAAATTTATTTCTCAAACGTTTCTTTGCCTAGCCTAATTTTCGAAACCCCGCTTTTTTTAGATGAAGCGGTTTTTTTATTGGCTGGAAAAGAACCTTTCCGTTTTCGAGTAAGATGTGATCGAAAAGGAGAGAGTGAAGTGAAAGTGAAAAAATTAGTTGTGATCAGTATGCTGAGCAGCATTGCATTTGTTTTGATGCTGTTAAATTTCCCGTTTCCGGGGCTTCCGGATTATTTGAAAATTGATTTTAGCGACGTGCCCGCTATTATTGCCATTCTGATTTACGGTCCTTTGGCGGGAATTGCCGTCGAAGCGGTAAAAAACGTTCTTCAATATATCATTCAGGGAAGCATGGCCGGAGTTCCTGTCGGGCAGACTGCGAATTTTATCGCAGGAACACTCTTTATCTTGCCGACTGCTTTCTTATTTAAAAAGCTGAGCTCAGCAAAGGGGATGGCTGTCAGTCTGCTTCTGGGAACTGCAGCGATGACCGTTTTGATGAGTATTTTAAATTATGTACTGATTCTTCCGGCTTACACGTGGTTTTTACATTCGCCGGCATTATCCGACAGCGCGCTGAAAACAGCGGTCGTCGCTGGTATTCTACCGTTTAACATCATAAAAGGCATTGTGATTACGATTGTTTTCTCACTTATTTTCGTCAAGTTGAAGCCATGGATTGAACAGCAGCGAAGCGCTCATATCCATTAAAATATAAAAAGCTCCCGCAGGGGAGCTTTTTCCATACTTCTATTCAAATTTAAGCGGGTCGCCTTCAAATGGCTCATCCGCCACTTTGATGGAATCAGTAGGACATCCTTCAAATGCGTCAATCATATCTTCTTCCAGTACCTCAGGAACTTCAACAACGCCTTTGTTTTCATCAAGCGTTACGAACGCGATGCCTTCATCATCGTAATCGTAAATGTCTGGTGCAGCAGCTCCGCAAGCGCCGCATGCAATACATGTATCTTTGTCTACGATTGTGTACTTTGCCATGAATAAAACCTCCCAGATTGTTCTTGGTGGAACAAATGGATCAATCTTTATATTTAATCAATTTAACACCTATTCCTCTTACTTATTGTAATGATGTTGCTGCCACATTTCAACAGAAAAATGATTGAGAATGCTTATCACATAAGGGGTTATCTACATAACATCCCCCCTAACGATGACTTTAAACGTCGATTTCTGTTTAAAATCTGTTAAAATAAAAAGAGCAAATCAACGATTTTTGTCAGGAAGAATGTGGGTGGATAGGTTGTCATTAAATTACTTCGATATTATGGTTCTCGATTGCCTTTGCAAAATAAACGGAGAACGTTCGGGAAGCGCTGTTTTTCACCTGTTCAAAGGCAAAAGATCGTCACAAACCATTCAAGACGCCGGCTTGTTTCAGACTGCAAAATATTTTGGAATGGCGCCGAAATGTTCGAGAAGCGATATTTTAGCGTCAATCACCAAGCTCGAACAGCATTCATGTCTCGAACCAATGGCTGAAACAGATACATATAAAGTGACAGCCAGCGGCGCAGCGGCATTGAGTCATGCTCTCAATCAACGGCCTTGGCCTGTTCATTGCCACGGCGCTTATTACCAGCAGGCTGCCGGTGTGCTGTGGAGAAGGCTTTCCCTGCTTGTGCAGGTCTTATCTAATAAACTGCAAGGGAGCAGGCAGTATATCCCTGTCACAAAGGATTATAAGACGCTTCACTGGGTAAAGAAATACCTCTCCCGCCATACGGATCATATAGAGATGGCACGCAGCTTTTTTGCCATGCTGGAGGAGCATTTGTATAAGATTGATGACAAAGAAGCGAAAATTTTTGTCTACTCTTTAACCTCGCACGATAGGATCGGCTATACGAGCAGACAGCTTGCTGACACGCTGAAAGAAGATGAATGGTATGTTTATATCATGTTTTGGGCTTCCGTACATTATTTTATACATTCTCTTCCGGAATGTGAACATTCTCTGTTAAAGGACCTCCTCTCTGATGTGCATGTTGAGAATGCCCTGACAGAGTCAACGAGAAAAACATGGCAGATGGTCAAACAAGGGATCCCGATACAGCGAATTGCAGAAATCAGAAAGCTGAAAACAGCGACGATCGAAGACCATATTGTCGAGATTTCTCTCCACGAGCCTGCGTTTAAGATAGATGACTATGTATCAGCGGAAGACCAGCTCAAAATTGCAGAGTTTTCCAAACGGATGCGAACGAACAAAATCAAACAAATTCGCGACGGGATGGAACAGCGGTTCAGCTATTTTCAAATCAGATTGGCATTGACAAAGCAGGTGCAGCAATATGACTAAATTACAGCAAACGTTATATCAGTTTTTTGGTTTTACTTCCTTTAAAAAAGGGCAGGAGGACATTATTAGAAGCATACTTAGCGGGAAGGATACCATTGCGATGCTCCCGACTGGGGGAGGAAAATCGCTTTGCTACCAGCTGCCTGGCTATATGCATGACGGCATGGTATTAATCGTTTCTCCATTGCTTTCCTTAATGGAGGATCAGGTACAGCAGCTGAAGGCGCGGGGCGAAAAGCGTGCGGCAGCTTTGAACAGCATGCTTAGCATGCAGCAGAGACAATTCGTTTTAGATCATATTCATCGCTATAAATTTTTATACTTGTCTCCTGAGGCTTTGCAGTCCCCATATGTATTGGAGAAATTGAAAAGCGTCTCGATCAGCCTATTTGTTATTGATGAGGCGCATTGTATAACTGAATGGGGGCATGACTTCAGGCCTGACTATTCAAAGCTTGGACAGCTGAGAAAAAAACTTGGGCACCCGCCGGTTCTGGCATTGACCGCTACAGCTACAAAGGCTACGCTGCAAGATGTCACAGACCTGCTTGAGCTGCAGCATGCCGAACGGCATCTCAACTCAGTCAATCGTCCAAATATCGCGCTCAGGGTTGAACATGCGGCTGATACTGTCGAAAAAATAGATAGGGTCATTCAGCTGGTTGAAAACCTGCAAGGTCCGGGAATTGTTTATTGTCCGACAAGGAAATGGGCTGAGGAATTAGCGGGTGAAATTAAAAGCAAAACGAGCAGCAGAGCCGACTTTTACCATGGCGGTATGGAATCTGGCGACAGGATTTTAATTCAGCAGCAGTTTATTCATAACCAGCTTGATGTGATATGTTGTACGAATGCGTTTGGAATGGGTGTCGATAAACCTGATATCAGATATGTGATCCATTTTCACCTCCCGCAAACGGCTGAAGCTTTTATGCAGGAAATCGGCAGAGCGGGACGCGATGGAAAACCGAGTGTCAGCATTTTGCTGCGGGCGCCAGGGGATTTTGAACTCCAGGAGCAGATTATCCAAATGGAGAGTGTTACAGCTGAAGAAATCGCCAATGTGATCCGTGTGCTTGAGGAGACGGAGGAGCGGGATGAGAGAAGGTTGCGTGACTTATTAATGCAATATGATATCGGAGAGACCCAAGGCCGTATGATAATACATCTCTTTATGCAGGGCAAAACATCAATTGAACTGGTGAAGCGGGAGATTTCTTATCGCATGGAACTTAAGCTGGAAAAAGTTCGCCGTGTATCTTTGCTGCTTCAGCGTGATGGCTGTATAAGACAATCGCTGTTAACCTATTTTGATGAATCATACGATCCTGAGGACGGAAACCTCCCGTGCTGTTCTCATTGCGGTTTCGATCTATCCTTGTATGAACAAAAAGAAGAACGGAATAAAAAGGCTTCATTAGACAGCTGGAGTTCGGAATTGCACCGAATATTCAGCTTGCAGACTGTAGGTGAACTGGACTGAAACAGCAAAAGGATTTCATTCAGCAAATGTCAGACCGTGATATGCTGAAGCAGTTATATTTGACGCAGCTTTTGATCCTCATCGCCGCAGCTGCAGCAGGATTGTTCTTTTTTAAGGATGTCAGAGACGTACTAAAACTCTGGGATATTAGCGATATGCGAATCATATGGTACGGTGTTTCTATTGCTGTTATTGTGATTTTAGCTGATATGCTAGTGATGAAATGGTGCCCGCCCCATCTATATGATGACGGGGGAATCAATAAAAAAATATTCAGTAAGAGGTCAATCCCTCATATTATATTTTTAACGCTTCTGATTGCTTTCGCGGAAGAAATGTTATTCAGAGGAGTGCTGCAGACTCATATCGGTTTATGGGCGGCCAGCCTTGTATTTGCCGTTCTTCATTTTCGGTATTTGTCAAAATGGCTGTTATTTATCATGGTGACAGCAATCAGCTTTTTGCTCGGACTGATGTATGAATGGACCGGTAACTTATTTGTTCCGATGACGGCGCATTTTATCATTGATGCCGTGTTTGCCTGTCAGATTCGTTTTGAACATGTGAGGAGGGATAAACATGACGAACATGTCGAGAGTAGAGCGAAGAAAAAACCAGAATCTTTATGAAGATCAAAACGCCGCCTTGGCGGACGAATATTTCGATGATGATGGAGAAAGCCTTCCGACAAGACAATCTGTAAAAAATCAAAGAGAACAGAAAAAAAAGCAAGGTAAAACAAAAACGCCATTATTCACTGTGCTCGCTGTATTATTTGTATTTGTGCCGGTTATCGTTTTAGTCAGTTTATTTTATCTAAAAAACCACCCGGATCACCGTGACGATTATGAAGATGTTTTTATCGACAGCAGCCAAAGCAAATATGAGGTTGTACCGAGATCAGAGGGTAAAAAAGACATCAAAGAGGACGACACCAAAGAGACTGCACTGCAGCAAGCGTCCAAAAAAAAGTCTGAGAATACAAAGGCTAAAGAGCCGGCAAAAACAACAACTGATAAAAAACAGCCTGCTTTAGCGGAAACAGAAGACTCAGAAAATAAGGAGGAAGCAACCGCCGCGGCTGCTTCCTCTTCCCAACAAACAGCAGCCCAAAAAGAACAGCAGCCGGCAGAACCAGTTCAATCTAAGGCGAAACGCGTAGTTAAGCACACCGTCCAAAAGAAAGAAACGCTGTACCGCATTTCCATGAAATATTATAAAAGCCGGTCGGGAGAAGAAAAAATCCGTGCGTATAATCATTTGAATGGAAACGATGTATACACCGGACAAGTTTTGGACATCCCCCTTGATGAATGAATAGGGCATTTTTTTTAATTCACGCTCATATATTGTAGCAATGAAAATGGACAAGGTGTGAAGCGTATGGAATCCTTATGGAATCAGCTCGATCAGTTTACAGATGCGCCGACCAAACAGATGCTCCAAGCGTTGGTGAAACGAAAACAAAAATTTGAAAATTATGCAGCGCAATGCCGCAGATGGCGATGGGCTTCACTCATTTGCTTGGGTTTATTATGTCTTATGATCATGATCAAAAGCCCGGCGCCTCAGCTCGTTCTTCAAGAAATGCTAAGCCGTACCTTTTATTTATTTTGGATGATGGCCACCGCTTTTGCATACTGCACTTCATTTTATTTTAAGAAAAAGGAAGATAAAGCTGAGGGCGATTTCCATAAACTGAGATGCGAAATTATTCAGAAGAGCACTGATCTTTGGCCGCAGCCGGATAAATGGAAGGCGAGAGAGTCTGTTTTTCAAATGATGAAGCACAAATATGATATTAATCTATATTTTGAAAGTAAATAAAATGGGGCGTTTTCTCAAACGATAGAAACGTCTTTTTTTTATTGTCCGTCTTATTGGTAAGTTCTAAAAAGAATGGAGAGTTTTTATGAAGCTATCAGTGAAAATTGCCGGTGTGCTAACTGTTGCCGCAGCGGCTATGACGGCAAAAATGTATTCAACAGCAAAAGGCAACCATTTGAAAACACATACGTTTCTTTTATCAAAAATGAAGGGCAAATTGCCTCTTACAATCTTTTTTATTTCGGACATTCATAAACGTTCCATCGATCAAGACCTTTTAAAAAAAGCGCGTAGTCATGCCCCTCACCTGGTTATTATCGGCGGTGATTTAGCCGAGGGCGGGGTGCCCAGTACGAGAATCGAGGAAAACATCAAACGGCTCTCAAATATTGGGGTCCCTGTCGTGTTTGTGTGGGGAAATAATGATTATGAAGTCAGACAGCATCAACTGTATTCGATATTCAAAGCGTACGGTGTCATCAGCCTGAGGAATGAATCAGTTTCGTTTTCGCACAATGGGCATACGATTGCGATTGCGGGAGTTGATGATATCAAGATGGAGATGGATCATTATGAGGAAGCCATTAAAGAGCTCGACAAAAGCCAGCTGAATATTCTGGTTTGCCATAACCCGGAAATCCACGAACAAATCAATGAAACCGACGGTATTGATGCGATATTCAGCGGACATACCCATGGAGGTCAGATCAGGTTTGGGAAATTCGGCCCATATGAGCTTGGAAAAACAGGTATTGTTAAACATGCGGCGTATCTGATCAGCAACGGATATGGCACGACAAAAGTGCCTCTTCGTTTAGGTGCTGAGCCAGAAACACATATTGTAACTCTTTGCGCGCCAGAATAACTTCTCAAAAGCAAAAATCAATAAGGCAATAAAAACTGCATTGTGCTTGTCTTACTAGTGAACTCAGTGTAAACTGATAACAATTAAGAACCTATGACTCATCATCTCATATAATGTGTTATATGATTTGTGTGCAAGTAGAGGCAGGAGGGAACGTTATGCGGCTTGAGCGTCTGAATTATAATAAGATTAAAATCTTTTTAACCCTCGATGATTTGACAGACCGGGGATTGACAAAAGAAGACCTCTGGAAGGACTCATTTAAAGTCCACCAGTTATTTAAAGATATGATGAATGAAGCTAATACAGAGCTCGGCTTTGAAGCGAATGGACCGATTGCAGTGGAAGTGTATTCTCTCCAAGCACAAGGGATGGTTGTGATCGTAACAAAGAACCAAGAAGCAGATTCCGAAGACGATGAGTATGATGATGATTACATCGAAATGCAAGTCAAGCTTGATGAAAGCGCGGACATCATTTATCAATTCCATTCCTTTGAAGATATCATTCAGCTTTCAGAAAGCTTACAGCGAATCGGTATCACAGGGGGGACTGTCTACCACTATGAGGGACAGTACTTTTTAAGCCTTGAAGACCTGGGGTCACATACGGCTGAGGGAGTTGTGTCGGTTCTGGCTGAATACGGCAATCCGACAACTTTAACGATTTATCGCTTGCAAGAGTATGGTAAGCTTATTATGGACGATAATGCTGTTGAGACGATACAGACTCATTTTTTATAAAAATGCAACGGAAAACTGCTGATTTCACAGCAGTTTTTTTTGAGTTAAAAAACATGGAAAAACATAACGTTTATTCTATGCATAGATCATATGAAGGTGTATACTATTCTCTGAAAGGGAGCATGTGAGAAACAGAAGATTCTAGGAGGTTAACTCAAATGGCAGCCGATCGAAACACCGGTCATACAGAAGAGGACAAACTTGATGTATTAAAATCAACCCAAACCGTAATACATAAGGCTCTGGAAAAATTAGGATATCCCGAAGAAGTCTACGAACTGTTAAAGGAGCCGATGAGATTATTAACGGTAAAAATACCTGTTCGTATGGACGACGGTTCAGTACAGATTTTCACAGGTTATCGTGCGCAGCACAATGACTCTGTCGGTCCGACGAAGGGCGGGATACGTTTTCACCCGAACGTAACAGAAAAAGAGGTGAAGGCGCTTTCTATTTGGATGAGTTTAAAATGCGGCATAATTGATCTTCCATATGGCGGTGGTAAAGGCGGAATTGTTTGTGATCCAAGGGATATGTCGTTTAGAGAGCTGGAGCGTCTGAGCAGAGGGTATGTCAGAGCAATCAGCCAAATTGTCGGCCCGACAAAAGACGTGCCGGCACCGGATGTATTTACAAACTCACAAATCATGGCTTGGATGATGGATGAGTATTCAAGAATTGATGAATTTAATTCGCCTGGATTTATTACGGGCAAGCCGCTTGTGCTTGGCGGATCTCACGGGAGAGAATCTGCGACAGCAAAAGGCGTAACGATCTGTATTAAAGAAGCGGCAAAGAAAAAAGGCATCGATATTAATGGTGCGCGTGTCGTTGTTCAAGGCTTCGGAAACGCGGGAAGCTATTTAGCTAAATTTATGCATGATGCGGGAGCAAAGGTTGTCGGCATCTCAGATGCGTATGGCGGACTTTATGATCCGGAAGGCCTCGATATCGATTACTTACTCGACCGCCGCGACAGCTTCGGTACCGTAACAAAGCTTTTCAACGATACTATTACGAACCAGGAGCTGCTGGAGCTGGATTGTGATATCCTTGTTCCTGCCGCAATTGAAAATCAAATTACAGAAGAAAATGCCCATAATATCCGGGCTGGAATTGTCGTTGAAGCGGCAAACGGGCCAACAACGCTTGAAGGAACAAAAATTCTTTCAGACCGGGACATTCTGCTTGTGCCAGACGTACTGGCAAGCGCCGGTGGCGTAACGGTTTCATATTTTGAATGGGTTCAGAATAACCAAGGCTTCTACTGGAGTGAAGAAGAGGTAGAAGAGAAATTAGAAAAAATGATGATCAAATCATTTAACAATATTTATGAAATGGCTAAAAACCGAAGAATTGACATGAGGCTCGCTGCTTATATGGTCGGTGTTCGCAAAATGGCTGAAGCTTCGCGCTTTAGAGGCTGGATATAAGTTGATAATTTGCATAAAAATAAAAAATCTCCTATGATAAAATAGGAGATTTTTTTATTCGGAAATATAAAAATATGAAGTGAAATGCCAATCGCAGGAGTTGACGGAAATGATTCAAGAAAAAGCAATAATTATTGGTGGAGGACCTTGTGGACTATCTGCTGCCATTCACCTAAAACAAATTGGCATTGATGCCCTCGTCATCGAAAAAGGCAATGTCGTTAACAGCATTTACAATTATCCGACGCATCAAACCTTTTTCAGCTCAAGTGAAAAGCTTGAAATTGGAGACGTGGCATTTATTACGGAAAACAGAAAACCTGTCAGAATTCAGGCTTTGTCGTATTACCGGGAAGTTGTCAAACGGAAAAACATCCGTGTCAATGCGTTTGAAATGGTGCATAGAGTCACGAAAGCGGAAAACAATTCATTTGTTATAGAGACGTCAAAAGAGACTTACACGACACCGTATTGTATTATTGCAACAGGCTATTATGATCACCCAAACTATATGAACGTACCCGGTGAGGATTTGCCAAAAGTATTCCATTATTTTAAAGAAGGCCATCCGTACTTTGATAAAGATGTCGTCGTCATTGGCGGCAAAAATTCAAGCGTAGACGCTGCGCTTGAACTCGTGAAATCTGGAGCGCGTGTCACAGTCTTATACAGGGGCAATGAGTATTCGCCAAGCATTAAGCCGTGGATCCTGCCTGAATTTGAGTCGCTCGTCAGAAACGGGACAATCCGCATGGAATTTGGGGCTTGTGTCGAAAAAATCACCGAGGATGAAGTGGTATTCCGCTCCGGCGAGAAGGAACTCATTACCATTAAAAATGATTTTGTATTTGCCATGACAGGCTATCATCCCGATCATCAATTTCTTGAAAAAATGGGTGTTAAAATTGATCAAGAAACAGGACGTCCATTTTTTAATGAAGAAACGATGGAAACTAACGTTGAAGGCATTTTTATTGCCGGGGTCATTGTTGCCGGGAACAATGCAAATGAAATATTTATTGAAAACGGCAGATTTCACGGGGGACATATCGCAGCGGAAATCGCCAAAAGAGAAAATTATTAAAGAGGGGAGCATATGAAGAATTCGTATGCTCTTTTTGTTTTTTTAAGTTCAGACAGATGTAAAATCACAAACAACATGGTAGGATAGACTTAGGAATATAAAGGAAAGAGGTTGCCTGATGTTTGCAATCATCTCTGCAGGAATCGCTCCCGGCATCGCGCTGTTAAGTTATTTTTATTTAAAAGATCAGTATGATAATGAACCTGTACATATGGTGCTTCGGTCGTTTTTTCTGGGAGTTGTTCTTGTATTTCCCACAATGTTTATCCAGTACGTGCTTGAAAAAGAAAATGTGGGAGGCGGAAGCTTTTTCGTTTCTTTTTTGACTTCAGGGTTTTTGGAGGAATCACTGAAATGGTTTATTCTGATGGTCAGTGTATACCCGCACGCCCACTTTGATGAGCATTATGACGGGATTGTGTACGGGGCCAGTGTATCGCTCGGTTTTGCAACTCTCGAAAATATTCTTTACTTAATCGGCCACGGTGTGGAGCATGCGTTTGTTAGGGCGCTGCTGCCAGTTTCATGCCATGCCTTGATAGGTGTTATTATGGGATTTTACCTTGGGAAAGCCCGTTTTTCCGCTCATAAGGCGCGTGTGAAGTGGCTTATTCTTTCTTTAGCTGTTCCGTCACTTTTGCATGGATCGTATGATTTTATTCTGACAGCACTCAGCAATTGGATTTATTATATGTTTCCATTTATGTTGTTTTTATGGTGGTTTGGTTTGCGCAAAGCGAAAAAAGCCCGTTCCGTCAATATGATGCAAGTATAGAAGCCGCACAGAACCGTGCGGCTTTTTGTGTGCCGATTTATCAAATGAGATTTATGTTCTGAGGGATAACAAGGAAAGAGTGTATAAAAATAACCTCGTTACAGAAAATACGATTACACTCAAAAATTTGCTGTAGGAGGCTTGAAAAGATGAAGTCCAAAGGAACGATTATGGCATGTCTCATCCTTTTTTCCTTTACAATAACGACGTTTATCAATACTGAAACCATCTCTGCCTTTTCCAATCAGGTCATTCAAAGAGGGGCTACAGGAGACGATGTGATCGAACTCCAAGCACGCCTTCAATATAATGGATACTATAACGGAAAAATTGACGGGGTTTATGGATGGGGAACGTACTGGGCAGTTCGAAATTTTCAGGATCAATTCGGGTTAAAAGAGGTTGATGGCCTTGTAGGGGCTAAAACAAAGCAAACCCTAATATCTAAATCTAAATACTATCGTGAATATGTCATGGAACAGCTTCAAAAAGGGAATACGTTCACGCATTACGGAAAAATTCCGCTGAAGCATCAGACGAAACCGTCAAAAGCAGCAACACAAAAAGCAAGACAGCAAGCAGAAGCGCGGCAGAAACAGCCTGCGGAAAAAACAACGCAGCAGCCTAAAGCGGATAAACAGCAAAACAACACACCTGCAAAAACAAGAAAACAGGACGCGGTCGCAGCTAACATGCCTGGCGGATTTTCCAACAATGATATTCGGCTGCTTTCTCAAGCGGTTTACGGGGAAGCACGGGGAGAACCGTACGAGGGTCAGGTTGCCGTTGCGGCAGTTATTTTGAACCGTTTGAACAGTCCGTTATTTCCAAATTCAGTAGCTGGTATTATTTTTGAACCGCTTGCTTTTACAGCAGTGGCTGACGGGCAAATCTATATGCAGCCGAATGAAACGGCAAGAGAAGCAGTGCTGGATGCCATTAATGGCTGGGATCCAACCGAGGAAGCACTGTACTACTTTAATCCGGATACAGCGACCAGCGCATGGATTTGGGGACGCCCGCAGATCAAGAGAATCGGAAAACACATTTTCTGTGAGTAGCAGGACATAAGAAAGCATAAAAATGAGGTGTGATAAATGATCAGAGGTATTTTAATCGCGTTGCTCGGTATTGCAATTGTCGGTACAAGCTACTGGGGATACAAAGAGCACCAGGAAAAAGACGCAGTTCTTCTTCATGCTGAAAATAACTACCAGCGGGCGTTCCATGAACTTACCTATCAGATGGATCAGCTTCACGATAAAATCGGAACAACACTCGCCATGAACAGCCAAAAATCACTGTCACCTGCATTGGTAGATGTGTGGAGGATTACATCTGAAGCCCATAACAGTGTCAGTCAGCTGCCGCTTACATTAATGCCGTTTAACAAAACAGAAGAGTTATTATCAAAGATCGGCGATTTCAGTTATAAAACGTCAGTCAGAGATTTGGAGCAAAAGCCGCTAGATAAAAAAGAGTATACATCACTAAATAAGCTATATCAGCAATCCGAAGATATACAAAATGAATTGCGTCATGTTCAGCACCTTGTTATGAGCAAAAACCTTCGCTGGATGGACGTAGAGATGGCACTGGCTTCTGACGAAAAACAAAGCGATAATACGATTATCAACAGCTTTAAAACCGTCGAAAAAAATGTCGGTGCATTCTCCACCGGAACAGACCTTGGCCCGAGTTTCACCAGCACCAAAAAAGAAGAGAAGGGCTTCAGCCATCTTAAAGGAAAACAAATTTCCGAACAGGAAGCAAAACAAATTGCTGAGCGTTTTGCTCCGGATGACAATTATTCAATTAAAGTGGTGAAAAGCGGAAAAAAAACAAACCGCGACGTATATAGCGTCAGCATGAAAGACCCAGACCATAAAGCAGCGATTTATATGGATATTACGAGAAAGGGCGGGCATCCGGTATATTTGATCCAAAACAGAAAAGTGAAGAATCAGAAATTCAGTTTGAATGACGGGTCGAACCGCGCGCTCGCCTTTTTAAAGAAAAACGGATTTGAAACAGATGATTTGGAAATTGATGAAAGTGCCCAATATGATAAAATCGGCGTATTTTCATATGTTCCTGTTGAAAATAAAATCCGGATGTACCCGGAAGCAATTCGCATGAAAGTGGCTTTGGATGACGGTGAGGTTGTCGGCTTTTCAGCAAGGGACTTCCTAACATCCCACAGAAAAAGAAATATACCTAAGCCGGCCATTACTGAGGCAGAAGCGAAATCGAAATTAAATAAAAATGTACAAGTAAGAGAAACAAGGCTTGCTTTGATTACAAATGAACTTGGCCAAGAAGTGTTATGCTATGAAATGCTCGGGACAATTGAAAATGACACATTCAGAATGTATATAAATGCCAGTGATGGTTCGGAAGAAAAGGTTGAAAAATTAAAAAATGCCGAACCTATATATAAAGACCTATAAAAACAGGAGGAAAGGACTAAATGTCTTTTCCTTTTTTTCATAACGTGCTTTAATAAAAATGTGAGCATATTGAATACGAAAGAGTGAAGTTAATGATCGAGATTGGGGAAAATGTACATTTAGAATATATAGAAGAAAATGAATTGAAAAAAGCGAAGAGTAAAGCTGTAAGCACCGAAAACAATGAGCTTTTGATCGCGTACCCGGTGGATGTAGCTACAGGGCGAACTGTGATTTTGCATAACGATATGGAAGTAACGGTAGAGTTTGTGGGCAAAGACGAAGTTCCTTACCGCTTTACAAGCCGTATAAAAGGTAAAGTGAAGGACAAACTTCAAATGATCTGTCTTGAAGTGCCTCCCCGTGAAAAGGTGAAACGGATCCAGCGCCGCCAGTATGTGAGAACTGATGCGGTATTGGATGTGCGAATGCAGCCGGCAGCTGAGGAAGAGTTCAGCACACTTTCCTATAATATCAGCGCGGGCGGCATCGCCTTAATTTTAGCCGATGGCCATTCCTTTCAATCCGGAGAATCATTGCGCCTGATTATCAGTCTTTCTGAAAATGAAAATATACGTCAAATAGAAACAGAAGCCGTTGTCAGACGAGTCTTTGATGATCCGAAAACAGGGAAGCATAAAATGACCCTTGAGTATACGGGAATCTCAGCGAGTGACCAGCAGTTTCTGCTTCAATATTGCATCCGGCGCCAGTTAAATAAGAGAAGAAAGGCACGGATGGAATAAACATCGGCAAACACTTCCATACTATTTGTTGATGGAGGTGCTCCGATGAAAACATTTGAACGGCTGCTGATCAAATTATTGTTTATTCAGGCCATCATTTTACTTGGTGTCCAGATTCTTTTTCACTATGAGCATATTGAGCCTTATGTATCAAAAGTGATTCAATATGAAGGGGTGGATAAAATGGAGGAGAACAATAGGATTGAAACCTTCAAACGTTAATTATTCATCAATTTTCCACCCTTTTTCATAAAGTTCGTGATACAATCCATAGAGGAGAAAAGAGCAAGGAGAGGAATTATGGAAAAGAAATTATCGATTGCAATTGACGGCCCGGCAGCTGCGGGGAAAAGCACCGTTGCCAAAATTGTGGCTGAGAAGAAATCGTACATATATATTGATACAGGAGCGATGTATCGGGCGATAACGTACACGGCTTTGCAAGAAAACATTGACCTGGCAAATGAAGAAAAACTGGCTGAGCTGCTAAAGCGGACAAACATTGAACTGATGACAACAGAAGTAGGACAAAAAGTGCTCGTTAACGGCACCGATGTAACTGAGGCGATCCGAACAGACGAAGTCAGCAACCAAGTTTCAATAGCAGCAAAGCACAGAAGCGTCAGGGGAGAAATGGTAAAACGCCAGCAGCAACTTGGGGAAAAAGGCGGCGTCGTCATGGATGGACGTGATATCGGGACTCACGTGCTGCCGAATGCTGAAGTGAAAATCTTTCTTTTGGCTTCTGTTGAGGAAAGAGCGAAACGCCGTTATGAAGAAAACGTGAAAAAAGGCTACGATGTCAACTATGAGACATTGATTGAGGAAATTGCAAGAAGAGACAAGCTTGATTCAGAGCGCGAAGTATCACCGTTGCGCAAAGCAGAAGACGCTCTTGAAATCGATACGACATCTCTTTCCATTCAAGAGGTAGCTGCTAAAATCCTCAAGGCAGTGGAGCAAAAGTCCCGCTGATTATAGCGAATGCCACTTTTTTGGATTTTTTCAGCCAAGAAAGAATGTTATTGCTTGACAAACCTGTCCTTTTATTAGAAGTTAATACTAATAAAACTTTTTATTGATCATTCAAAAAACTTTTTTGGATGATTCTTTAATACATATTCGGCTAAAAGCGGGCATGTTATATGTCCAGCTTTTAAACCGTTTTAATTAAGCTGTGTAGGTTTGGACCAAGGAGGTTATTCAAATGACAGAGGAAATGAATCAAATTGATGTTCAAGTGCCAGAGGTTGGAGATGTAGTTAAAGGGATTGTGACAAAGGTAGAGGATAAGCATGTGGATGTTGAAATTATCAATGTCAAACAGTCCGGCATTATTCCAATCAGTGAATTATCAAGTCTTCATGTAGAGAAAGCATCGGATGTTGTAAAAGTAGACGACGAGCTTGACCTGAAAGTAACAAAAGTGGAAGACGATGCTTTGATTTTATCTAAACGTGCTGTTGATGCAGACCGCGCTTGGGAAGACCTTGAGAAAAAATTTGAAACAAAAGAAGTGTTTGAAGCTGAAGTTAAAGATGTCGTGAAAGGCGGACTTGTCGTTGATATCGGCGTTCGCGGTTTTATTCCGGCATCACTTGTTGAAGCGCATTTCGTTGAAGATTTTACTGATTATAAAGGAAAAACACTGTCTCTGCTCGTTGTAGAGCTTGACCGTGATAAAAACCGCGTGATCCTTTCACACCGTGCCGTTGTTGAAAGTGAGCAAGTAAATAAAAAACAAGAACTTCTTCAGTCTCTCGAAGTTGGAAGTGTACTTGATGGCAAAGTGCAGCGCCTGACTGATTTTGGTGCGTTTGTTGATATCGGCGGTATCGATGGACTTGTACACATTTCGCAGCTTTCCCACTCCCATGTGGAGAAGCCGTCTGACGTTGTTGAAGAGGGACAAGAAGTAAAAGTGAAAGTATTATCGGTTGACCGTGATAATGAACGTATTTCTTTATCTATCAAAGACACACTGCCTGGACCGTGGAGCCAAATCGGCGAGAAAGTGAAACCAGGCGACGTGCTTGAAGGAACTGTGCAGCGTCTTGTAAGCTTCGGAGCCTTTGTTGAAATTTTTCCGGGTGTTGAAGGTCTCGTTCATATTTCTCAAATTTCCAATAAACACATCGGCACGCCGCATGAAGTCCTTGAAGAAGGACAGACTGTAAAAGTGAAGGTTCTTGATGTGAATGAAAATGAGGAGCGCATTTCATTAAGTATGCGTGAACTTGAAGAAGCGCCTAAAGCCGATCAGGAAGATTACCGTCAATATCAGGCGAAGGAAGAAACAAGCACTGGCTTCCAGCTTGGTGATTTGATCGGAGATAAGCTGAATAAACTAAAATAATTGGTGATAAACGTGACTCGAGCAGAACGGAAAAAACAACACATCAATCATGCCCTGTCCACTGGACAAAAGCGGGACACGGGTCTTGATGATATTACGTTTGTTCATGCCAGTCTGCCCGATCTTGCATTAGAACAAGTAGATATTTCCACAAAAATCGGCGAACTTTCAAGCAGTTCGCCGATTTTTATCAATGCAATGACTGGCGGCGGCGGACAACTTACATATGATATTAATCAATCACTTGCACGAGCGGCTCGTCAGGCCGGTATACCTCTTGCTGTCGGATCCCAAATGTCAGCATTAAAAGATCCCTCAGAGCGTTTTTCGTATGAAATCGTTCGAAAAGAAAACCCAAACGGACTGATTTTTGCCAACTTGGGAAGCGAGGCGACAGCTGATCAGGCAAAGGAAGCAGTGGAAATGATTGGAGCAGACGCGCTGCAGATTCACTTGAATGTGATTCAGGAAATTGTGATGCCTGAAGGAGACAGAAGCTTTAGCGGAGCTCTGGACCGTATTGAACAAATTTGCAGTCAGGTCAGTGTGCCGGTCATTGTGAAAGAGGTCGGCTTCGGTATGAGCAAAGAATCAGCAGGGAAGCTTTATGAAGCTGGTGCTGCAGCTGTAGATATCGGCGGTTACGGGGGCACGAATTTCTCGAAAATCGAAAATCTCCGAAGACATCGGCAAATCACCTTTTTTAACTCGTGGGGCATTTCGACAGCAGCAAGTTTGGCGGAAATCCACTCTGCGTTTCCCGCAAGCACAATGATGGCGTCCGGAGGCCTGCAGGATGCGCTTGATGTGGCAAAGGCAATAGCGCTGGGGGCCTCTTGCACCGGAATGGCAGGACACTTTTTAAAAGCGCTGACTGAAAGCGGAGAGGAAGGACTGCTTGAGGAGGTTCAGCTGATCCTTGACGAATTAAAAATGATTATGACCGTACTGGGCGCCAGAACGGTTACTGATTTGCAAAAGACACCTCTTGTGATCAAAGGTGAAACCCATCACTGGCTCACAGAGAGAGGGATTGATACGTCCAGCTATAGTGTGCGATGAATGATAAAAAGCCCAAAACCTTATGAGTTTTGGGCTTTTGCATTATGATTTTCGCTTTTTGAATTTTCCATTTTGTTCAAGGCTTGTTGCTCCGTCATAGTGAATGGACTGGTCGCGATCTGATTCGACTCTGCCAGAAGCTTTGAGTTTTTTTTCCTGTCTGTCTTTTCCCATGATCATACTCCTTATTGTGAGGTGGATTGTTTAAAAAAAGCGCTCGGACTCCATACTGGGAGTATGGAGGAAGCAAAATGGAACAATTTTATTACTATTGGTCAATGTGGTTTCTGTGGGTCCTGACGACCTTTATTTTTGAAAAGACGAAAAGGCGATTTGCCGTCTCTGTCTTTATTTTGACTAATATGATTCTAAGCATACATGACATCACTTTATATTTTTCCTTAAATACTGCTTATATGATGTTTTTTTTCTGCGGGTGTGTCTATGCAGGGTATTTGAGAATGTATCGTTTTCGTTATCTCATGGTCTATCTGATGCTTATTGCCGGGTATGCGTTTGTTTATCTTTTTGCATTATATGATCCAGTTTGGTTTATCATAAAACCTGAGTGGGCTGCCGTAATATTATTAGTGCTTTTGACAGCTTCGGTTGAAAGGGAGTTCCCGAAACAGCTTACATTATTTGTGCTAGGGATGTGCCAAGGCGAACTGGTGTATTCGTTTGTGATTCAGAAGCTGGCCGGGGCTTTGGCTGTCGGTGGCTTTCAATGGCTGAATACGTGTTCCGCAGGTATTATATTGCTGTTTGGCATATCGAAATACGAACAGCTGGCAAGCCAGATTGGTCAAAAGAGCAAAAGATCAAATAAAGGAGCTACCAAAATGTCATGAGTGATTACATTTATCCAATTATTGCTGGGGTCATTGCCGGGGTCGCGACACGGCTTTATATGCTGAAAACGGATTACCGCCAGTATCCGACCTATGTTCATGGGAAAGTCATTCACATTGCACTAGGGCTGATTGCGGCTGGTTTAGGGGCCATTATTATGCCGGCGCTTTTGCAGGAGGAATTTACGGCCATCACGTTTTTAACATTGGCAGCGACGCAATTTAGAGATGTTCGAAATATGGAGCGGAACACACTGACGCAAATGGATTCGTATGAACTTGTCTCAAGGGGAAGCACATATATTGAGGGAATTGCGATTGCGTTTGAAAGCAGAAATTATATCGTGATCTTTACAGCTCTTTTGACAACCTCTGCGTATGTGCTTTTATCCATTTGGGCTGCAGTCATAGCGGCTATTGTTTGTTTCTTGCTGGCAATGAAATTTATGTCGGGCAGTGTGTTGAAGGATATTGTAGATATCGAGTACATAAAGCCGTACTTTGACGGTCCGGGACTGTTTGTTGATAATATTTATATGATGAATATTGGGCTTCCGGAAAAACAGGAGCTGATTTTAAAGCACGGCATGGGATTTATTTTAACGCCAAAAAACTTTAATTCAGCAGCGACGATTGCCAACTTAGGGCAGCGCCAGGCCATTTTATTTGATGTTTCGAATGTACTCGGGGTTTATCGGGATTCGGGCGAGCCGTCTCTCACTCCAATTGCAAAACGCGATTTAAATGACGGGAGAGTGGCAGTTTTTGTTCTTCCGCAAATTAATCACCCCGAAACAGCTGTTCAGATTATCAGCAATGTTCCAACTTTGGAAAACGCGATCAGAATGCCGACGGAATTTATCAAGAACCAGAATAAGGTGATAGAATGAGCGAATCTCTTACGAAAATGATTTTGTCTGTGATTACGACGAACCGAAACCGGGCTGCGGGGGGAGCTCCTGTCTTTTTTTGCAATGACAAAAAGGAGATGGAGCTTTTCGCTAAAAATCTTGAGGCGATCCTTGATGGAATAGCGCACAGAATTGGAGATGACTTGTATTTGATCGTGAAACATTTTTAAGAATAGTTGTGATCCCAGTAAAAACTGATATAATAAATGAGTTAAGCCCTTCCTCTGAAGGGTTTCTTTTCATAAAAGTGAATGAAATGATTTTAATAACCGGTTGAAAATTTATGTAAAAATGAAAGCGGCTGGATCGAAAGGAAGGGTACTATGGGTAAACCTGTCGTAGCCATTGTCGGGAGACCAAATGTAGGAAAATCCACAATCTTTAACCGGATTGCGGGAGAAAGAATTTCAATAGTAGAAGATACCCCTGGTGTGACAAGGGATCGGATATACAGCTCGGCTGAGTGGCTGAATTATGATTTTAATTTAATTGATACTGGCGGTATTGATATCGGTGATGAGCCGTTCTTAGCGCAGATTCGCCAGCAGGCTGAAATCGCCATGGATGAAGCGGATGTCATTATCTTTATGGTGAACGGCCGTGAAGGCGTGACTGCTGCTGATGAAGAAGTAGCGAAAATTTTGTACCGCACGAAAAAGCCAGTTGTTTTGGCAGTTAATAAACTGGATAACACAGAAATGAGAGCGGATATTTACGATTTTTATTCGCTTGGCTTTGGCGAGCCGTATCCAATTTCGGGAACACACGGACTCGGATTAGGTGATTTGCTGGATGCCGTTGCAGAGCATTTTAAAAACATTCCTGAAACGAAATACGATGAAGAAGTGGTTCAATTCTGCCTGATCGGACGCCCGAACGTCGGAAAGTCCTCGCTAGTGAACGCGATGCTCGGCGAAGAGCGCGTCATTGTGAGCAACGTGGCAGGAACGACACGAGATGCTGTTGATACGGCATTTACGTACAACCAGCAGGAGTTTGTCATTGTTGATACTGCCGGCATGCGAAAAAAAGGGAAAGTCTATGAAACGACTGAAAAGTACAGTGTACTGCGGGCGCTGAAAGCAATCGACCGCTCAGAAGTCGTTGCGGTTGTGCTGGACGGCGAAGAAGGCATTATTGAACAGGATAAGCGCATCGCCGGTTATGCACACGAAGCGGGCAAAGCTGTCGTGATCGTCGTAAACAAATGGGATGCTGTTGACAAAGATGAAAGCACGATGAAAGAATTTGAAGAAAATATCCGTGACCATTTTCAATTTCTTAATTATGCGCCAATCTTATTCATGTCAGCCTTAACGAAAAAACGGATTCATACGCTGATGCCTGCGATTATCAAAGCGAGTGAAAATCATTCACTGCGGGTTCAAACGAATGTCTTAAATGATGTCATCATGGACGCTGTGGCAATGAACCCGACGCCGACTCATAACGGTTCACGTTTGAAGATTTATTATGCGACCCAAGTGGCGGTAAAACCGCCGAGTTTCGTTGTGTTTGTAAACGATCCTGAATTAATGCATTTCTCGTACGAACGCTTTTTAGAAAATCGAATCAGAGATGCGTTCGATTTTGAAGGGACACCAATCAAAATTTTTGCAAGAGCTAGAAAATAAAAAGGTGTGAAGCAAATATGAAAAAAGTCACTATGCTCGGAGCGGGAAGCTGGGGGACGGCACTGGCTTTAGTGTTAGCCGACAATCATCAAAATGTAACCATGTGGGGGCACCGTGCAGATCTAATTGATCAAATCAATGATCAGCATGAAAATAAGGATTATTTGCCGAACGTCAAGCTGCCGGAATCAATAGAGGCTACAACGGATATCGGGAAAGCTGTTTCGGATGCAGATTTCATTATTGTTGCGGTTCCGACAAAAGCGATTCGGGAAGTGCTGAGACAGGCTGTGCCTTTTATCACGAAAAAGGCAGTCTTTGTTCATGTCAGCAAGGGAATAGAGCCTGATTCGCTCCTTCGCATTTCTGAGATTATGGAAGACGAGCTCCCAAGCGATGTCAGAAAAGATGTTGTTGTCCTTTCTGGCCCGAGCCATGCGGAAGAAGTGGGGCTGCGCCATCCGACGACCGTTACTTCATCTTCAAAAAGCATGCGGGCAGCAGAAGAGGTGCAGGATTTATTTATTAATCACAATTTCCGGGTGTACACAAACCCTGACATTATCGGAGTTGAGATCGGCGGGGCTTTAAAAAATATCATTGCCCTTGCCGCAGGAATTACAGACGGTTTAGGGTATGGCGACAATGCCAAAGCTGCTTTGATTACACGCGGACTTGCCGAAATCGCGAGACTCGGAACGAAAATGGGCGGGAATCCCCTGACGTTTTCTGGATTGACAGGAGTGGGCGATCTGATTGTGACATGCACAAGTGTTCATTCCAGAAACTGGCGTGCCGGCAATTTGCTCGGAAAAGGGTACAAGCTGAAAGACGTGCTTGAAGAGATGGGAATGGTAGTCGAAGGCGTCCGTACGACAAAAGCGGCTTACCAGCTTTCGGAGAAATATGATGTGAAAATGCCGATTACAGAAGCACTCCATCAAGTTCTATTTAACGGACAAAAAGTGGAAACTGCTGTTGAATCTTTAATGGCGAGAGGGAAAACCCACGAGATGGAGGATCTGGTAAATACGTTTGAAAATCAAGTGAAGTAAAAGTGTCAATTGTATTGACGGCCGCATATCTTAATTGAACGAAAGCCCGAAAAACAGTAGAATACCCAAGTCTTGGGATCTCCTGAAACATTTTGCTGATTTAGGCAATAGAGGATGCATCTGAATGCCAAGTCGCATACTATAGCATCGAAGTCCAAGAGAGTGTTTCTTAAACGTGCAGGTGAATATAGTCAATTTGACTGAAGCGAAGGTCCCCCTCTTTGCTTCAGTTTTTTGTTCTATCAAAGGATGGAAAATCTGGTTGATCTTTACCGGCGCTGTATATTAAAATGAAATATAACGCTTACATCATACATATTAGGGAGGCGCAGGTCATTGAGTCTGGCATTGATGAAAATGTGGTTTGCACTGGGGTCCATGGGTCTGATGTTTCTGGCTGTAGCGTCCATCTATTTAAGCCGGTTTAAGTTTCGGAATCGTTTTCTGAAGATTGCGGTTTCATCGTTTGCTTACATGTGTATGCTCATATCGGGAATTATTGTGTTTGTCGTGGTATTCAGCGGTCCTGTCAATGAATAAAGCTGTAAAAGGAAGTGCTGTATGGGTAAACTGAAGTGCGCTATGATTTTTGCGGCAGTCGTGTTTTTATCAGGCTGTTTATATCCAAATGAGCGGAAAAGCAGTGGACATGCCATTCCTTATCAGGACCAGTTAGAGCAGGTCCAGTCTGCTGTTGATGAATTCCAACAGGCAAATGGAGGACTGCTTCCCATTCAAACAAAAGATATGTCGACACCGCTGTATCAAAAATATCCGATAGACTTTAACCGTTTAGCGCCGAGGTATATGGCCGAACCTCCAAGCACGGCATATGAAAGCGGAGGAGACTATCAATACGTGCTTGTTGACGTAGAGAACGATCCGACTGTTAAATTGATTGATCTAAAGATGGCTGAAAAAATCCGCGATGTGAAATTGCGTGTCCAAATGTACCGCCAGGAGCATCAATATCCGCCTTATCAGGATGTGCTGTCACGTGATTTATTTACACTTGATGAGAAGAAGCTAGGGGTTGGAAGCTCTCTTACAGTGACAAGCCCAATCTCAGGGAATTCCTTGCCGCTTATGATTGACGGAGACGGAGAAATATATGCCGATTACCGGGCTGAGCTGGCTTCTTGGCTCAAAAAAAGCAAAAAAACGTTTAAGCCCGGATCTGAAATTCAGGATATGATTTGGCAAGAAACGCCCTTCGTCCCGGCGTTTTCTGTGAAATATACGGTAAATGACAAACAGGAACCTGTTTTTTTAGAAAATGATATGAAAAAGGAATGAACCTTTCTCCCTTGCATACAAATAGGGAGAAAGGTTTTTTTATACTTTAATAGATTGAGGATGGGAAATTTTCTAAAGATGTCATATTGAAATAGGACAACGTCATACACATATAGTGTCCTGTGTTTGATTGAAAGAGCTTAATAAAATTGATAAGGATAGGAAGTCCGGGAGGGATTCACTTGGAAAAGGTCGATATTTTCAAGGATATCGCTGAACGAACAGGAGGCGATATATACTTAGGAGTCGTAGGTGCTGTCCGTACAGGAAAATCCACGTTCATTAAAAAATTCATGGAGCTTGTGGTGCTCCCGAATATCAGTAACGAAGCAGACCGGGCCCGTGCGCAGGATGAGTTGCCGCAGAGCGCGGCCGGCAAAACGATTATGACTACAGAGCCTAAATTTGTTCCGAATCAGGCGATGTCTGTTCACGTGTCAGACGGACTCGATGTCAATATAAGATTAGTAGATTGTGTAGGCTACACAGTACCCGGCGCTAAAGGATATGAAGATGAAAACGGGCCGCGGATGATTAACACGCCTTGGTACGAAGAACCGATCCCATTTCATGAGGCTGCTGAAATTGGCACGCGAAAAGTCATTCAAGAACACTCGACCATCGGAGTTGTCATTACAACAGACGGCACCATTGGTGATATCGCCAGAAGTGACTATATAGAGGCTGAAGAAAGAGTCATTGAAGAGCTGAAAGAGGTTGGCAAACCCTTTATTATGGTCATCAACTCAGTCAGGCCGTATCATCCGGAAACAGAAGCCATGCGCCAGAATTTAAGCGAAAAATATGATATCCCGGTTTTGGCAATGAGCGTGGAAAGCATGCGGGAATCAGATGTGCTGAGTGTGCTCAGAGAAGCCCTCTACGAGTTTCCGGTGCTTGAGGTAAATGTCAACCTCCCAAGCTGGGTAATGGTGCTAAAAGAAAACCATTGGCTGCGTGAAAGCTACCAGGAATCCGTGAAGGAAACTGTTAAGGATATTAAGCGGCTTCGGGACGTAGACAGGGTTGTCGGCCAATTCAGCGAGTTTGAATTTATTGAAAGTGCCGGATTAGCCGGAATTGAGCTGGGTCAAGGGGTCGCAGAAATCGATTTGTACGCGCCGGACCACTTATATGATCAAATCTTGAAAGAAGTGGTGGGTGTTGAAATCAGAGGAAGAGACCATCTGCTTGAACTCATGCAAGACTTTGCCCATGCGAAAACAGAATATGATCAAGTGTCTGATGCCTTAAAAATGGTCAAACAGACGGGATACGGCATTGCAGCGCCTGCTTTAACTGATATGAGTCTCGATGAGCCGGAAATTATAAGACAGGGCTCACGATTCGGTGTGAGGCTAAAAGCTGTCGCACCATCGATCCATATGATCAAAGTAGACGTCGAAAGCGAATTCGCGCCGATTATCGGAACGGAAAAACAAAGCGAAGAGCTTGTACGCTATTTAATGCAGGACTTTGAGGATGATCCGCTCTCCATCTGGAACTCCGATATCTTCGGAAGATCACTGAGCTCAATTGTGAGAGAAGGGATTCAGGCAAAGCTGTCATTAATGCCTGAAAACGCGCGGTATAAATTAAAAGAAACGTTAGAAAGAATTATAAACGAAGGCTCTGGCGGCTTAATCGCCATCATCCTGTAATACCGGAAGACCTCTTTATAGAATGGGAGGTCTTTTTTCTTTGCTCTTAATAATGGAAAAGGATCAAAGAATAGGATGAAAAAAGCAAAAAAAGGAATATTTGTTCGGTAAATCACGTTAAATCCTTGACGAGCAAGGGATTGACGCTTTAAAATGCTTGATATGGCTTTTTATATGTGTTACTCTACATACAGAAATTCTTCACTTTGTTGGACAAACATTCCTCAGAGTGCAGTTTTTCTTAAAAAGCCGTTTAATTGTCTTTCTCTTGCCTGCTCTGATTTTTTTCTGGGCCAGGTTTAGAATCAGACTGAACTGTGAAGAAATGATAATAAACGAACTGAATGTATTCCTTTTGGGAGGAGGTGAAAGGCATGAACAAAACAGAACTTATCAATGCGGTTGCAGAAGCAAGCGAATTGTCTAAAAAAGACGCTACAAAAGCAGTTGACTCTGTTTTTGATACGATCTTAGATGCACTTAAAAACGGTGATAAAATTCAACTGATCGGTTTTGGTAACTTCGAGGTGCGTGAACGTTCTGCACGTAAAGGACGCAACCCTCAAACAGGTGAAGAAATCGAAATTCCAGCGAGCAAAGTACCTGCTTTCAAACCAGGTAAAGCGCTTAAAGACGCAGTTGCCGGAAAATAATTGTGAATATAGATCGTGTATGCATCTAGCTTACATACACTTTATTTCTTCACAGAAAAGCCCCTTTCCAAGGGGCTTTTCATATTTCAAGGGCATGGGCTTCCTGACAGGGCATTCACTTTGCTTTTAGCGGGGCATGTGTGCTAGAATCGAAATTAAATGTATTCATTGGTGGAGGACATAGAACATGAAAGAAGTTAATAAAGAGCAAATCGAACAAGCTGTTCGTCAAATTTTAGAAGCGATCGGAGAAGACCCGAACAGAGAAGGGCTTCTTGATACTCCGAAAAGAGTCGCAAAGATGTACGCCGAAGTATTCTCCGGCTTGAATGAAGACCCAAAAGAACATTTCCAGACTATCTTCGGTGAAAACCATGAGGAGCTTGTTCTTGTAAAAGATATCGCGTTTCATTCTATGTGTGAGCATCACCTTGTTCCCTTTTATGGAAAAGCACACGTTGCATATATACCGCGAGGCGGAAAGGTCACAGGGCTCAGTAAATTGGCGCGTGCCGTTGAAGCCGTTGCAAAGCGTCCGCAGCTTCAGGAGCGCATCACATCTACAATTGCGGAAAGCATCGTAGAAACGCTTGACCCGTACGGCGTCATGGTAGTGGTTGAAGCAGAACACATGTGCATGACGATGCGCGGTGTGAGAAAACCGGGTGCAAAAACCGTCACTTCAGCTGTCAGAGGCATTTTTAAAGATGATGCAGCTGCCCGTGCCGAAGTATTGGAACATATTAAACGCCAGGACTAATAAAGATAGAGGGTGCTAGAAATGAACGAAAAGCATTCAAGTGATTTTGTCATCATTAAAGCGGTTGAAGACGGAGTGAATGTGATCGGCCTGACAAGAGGAACCGATACAAAGTTTCACCATTCCGAAAAACTCGACAAGGGAGAAGTAATCATCGCTCAGTTTACAGAGCATACTTCGGCCATTAAAATCAGAGGAGAGGCACTCATTCAAACCGCATACGGAGAAATGAAAAGCGAAAAAAAATAAGCTGGCTGTCCCCGCTGTTAAAAGCAAATGCTCGCAAACAGCGGGAGGATACAGCCAATTTCTTTTTTTTATGCTATAATGATACATGCGTAAGTGAATGAAAAGATAAAACTCATACATAGATTAAGAAATAAATGTGAATTTGGGGACAAGGGTGATATTTTTGCAAGACATCTACGGAACTTTAGCCAATCTGAACACAAAATTAAAACAAAAGCTGTCTCATCCTTATTTAGCGAAGCATATTTCTGCGCCGAAAATTGATGAGGATAAGCTTCTTCTTTTTCATGCTTTATTTGAAGAAGCCGACATAAAAAACAATGACAGAGAAAATTATATTGTAACAGCGATGCTTGTACAAAGCGCCCTTGATACCCATGATGAAGTGACGACAGCCAGAGTCATAAAACGAGACGAAAACAAAAACCGCCAATTGACTGTTCTCGCAGGCGATTATTTCAGCGGGCTGTACTACTCTTTACTATCTGAAATGAAGGATATCTACATGATTCGGACGCTTGCTACAGCTATCAAAGAAATCAATGAACACAAAATTCGGCTATATGACCGTTCTTTCAAGGATGAACACGATTTTTTCGAAAGTGTCGGCATTGTTGAGTCGGCTTTATTCCATCGGGTGGCGGAACACTTCAACCTCCCGCGCTGGAAAGAGCTGTCGAGTGATTTTTTTGTATTTAAGCGGCTTATGAACGGGAATGATACATTTCTGGATGTGATCGGCAGTTTTATACAGCTGGGAAAAACAAAAGAAGAGATATTAGAAGATTGTTTTAAAAAAGCGAAAAACAGCATTGAGTCACTTCTGCCTCTAAATTCACCTATTCAGCATATTTTATTAAACCGCCTGAAGACAATCAGCCAAGACCAAACCTATCACCAGAAAGTGGAAGAAGGGTAAACCATTATGCAGGACTCAAAAGAACAGCGCGTACACGGAGTATTTGAAAAAATATATAAAAACTACGACCAAATGAACTCTGTCATCAGTTTTCAGCAGCATAAAAAATGGCGCGACAAAACGATGCGCATCATGAATGTAAAAGAAGGCGCCAAGGCACTTGATGTCTGCTGCGGAACGGCTGACTGGACGATCGCTCTTGCAAAAGCAGCCGGTAAAAGCGGTGAGATCAAGGGCTTGGACTTCAGTGAAAATATGCTGAGTGTCGGCCAGCAGAAAGTAAAAGACGGCGGATTCAGCCAAATTGAACTGCTGCACGGAAATGCGATGGAGCTTCCCTTTGATGATGATACATTTGATTATGTGACCATTGGCTTCGGACTGCGCAATGTTCCTGATTACTTGACCGTACTGAAAGAGATGAGACGTGTGGTGAAGCCGGGCGGCCAGGTGGTATGTCTGGAAACGTCCCAGCCGGAAACGTTCGGATTCAGACAGGCTTACTTTATGTACTTTAAGTATATTATGCCGTTTTTCGGGAAATTGTTTGCGAAGAGCTATAAAGAATATTCTTGGCTGCAAGAATCAGCCAGAGAATTCCCTGGAATGAAAGAACTGGCGGGCCTGTTTGAAGAGGCGGGCTTGAAAAATGTCAAATATCATTCGTTTACTGGCGGAGTCGCTGCCACGCATATCGGATGGAAATGAAAACACAGATGTTTGGGTGAATGATATGAAATTTAAAATGGCCTACTCTTTTTTAAATGACGATATTGATGTAATTGAAAGAGAACTTGAACAGACCGTACGTTCCGATTACCCGCTTTTAAGCGAGGCGGGTCTTCATCTGCTGCAGGCGGGAGGGAAGCGTATTCGCCCTGTTTTCGTGCTGCTTTCCGGCATGTTTGGCGATTATGACATTAATAAGATTAAATATGTCGCCGTCACTTTGGAAATGATTCACATGGCATCTTTGGTTCATGATGATGTCATTGACGATGCGGAGCTTCGCAGAGGGAAGCCGACAATCAAAGCAAAGTGGGACAATCGCATTGCGATGTACACAGGTGATTATATGCTTGCGGGATCTCTTGAAATGATGACGAGAATTAACGAACCGAAAGCTCATAGGATTTTGTCGCAGACGATTGTTGAAGTTTGTCTTGGGGAAATCGAGCAGATCAAAGACAAATACAACATGGAACAAAACCTCAGAACATATCTCCGCCGCATCAAAAGAAAAACGGCGCTCCTGATCGCGGTCAGCTGCCAGCTCGGGGCCATTGCGTCCGGCGCTGATGAAAAGATTCATAAGGCGCTGTACTGGTTTGGGTATTACGTCGGCATGTCTTATCAAATCATTGATGATATTCTTGATTTTACTTCAACGGAAGAAGAGCTGGGCAAACCTGTTGGAGGAGATTTACTTCAAGGAAATGTTACATTGCCAGTGCTGTACGCCCTGAAAAATCCAGCATTAAAAAATCAGCTTAAATTGATTAACACCGAGACAACGCAGGAACAGCTTGAGCCGATCATTGAAGAAATGAAAAAAACAGATGCAATTGAAGCATCTATGGCAGTAAGCGAAATGTATCTGCAGAAAGCTTTCCAGAAATTAAACACGCTTCCGAGAGGGCGTGCACGTTCGTCTCTTTCGGCCATCGCAAAATATATCGGAAAAAGAAAATTTTAATTTTGTAGATATTGAGAAATTTCTCCGCCCCGGATTGATTAATTGTCAGAAAGATGTTACGATTTCGGTGTGCAGTGTGAAAGCCTATACATACATAATGATGGGGTGGAGAATGTGATGGAAAAGACTTTTATTATGGTGAAACCAGACGGTGTCCAACGTCAGCTCATTGGTGATATTTTGTCGAGATTCGAACGTAAAGGCTTACAATTATCTGGTGCCAAGTTAATGAGAGTGACTGAACAAATAGCTGAGAAACACTACGCCGAACATCAAGGCAAGCCTTTCTTCGGAGAGCTCGTTGAGTTTATTACTTCAGGACCTGTATTCGCAATGGTTTGGGAAGGCGAAAATGTCATTGAAGTGACACGACAGCTGATCGGAAAGACAAATCCTAAAGAAGCTTTGCCTGGCACAATTCGTGGAGATTATGGCATGTTTGTCGGAAAAAACATCATCCACGGCTCTGATTCTCTCGAAAGTGCTGAACGCGAGATTAACATTTTCTTTAAGAATGAAGAATTAGTATCATATCAACAGCTCATGGCAGGCTGGATCTATTAATCATTATGAAAATAAGTAGCAGGGCCGGTACTATGTAATGACGCCGGTTTTCGTTTTCTTTTGTAAAGGTTTACATTAAGTAAATAAGGGGTTAATGGCAATGTTTATCAGATTCCTGCCTTCCCAATGATCTAAAATCAGCTGAAAAGCTGATTTTTTTATTGAAACAATACAATTTTCTGAGAAAACAAGCTATACTAGGACAAAAAGACAGCGAGACTGGGAGAGTAGAGATGGATACATACAGCTTATTTATAACAAAATGGAAACAATTAACCGGTGTTGATTTAACTTTATATAAAGAAGCACAAATGAAGAGAAGGCTGACGTCGCTTTATGAGAAAAAGGGGTTTCAAAGCTTTAAGGATTTTGCGGCGGCCTTGGAAAAGGATCAAGCGCTCTTAAATGAAACACTGGACAGAATGACGATTAATGTTTCAGAATTTTATCGTAATTATAAAAGATGGGAAGTGCTTGAGACTGCTATTCTGCCGTTAATCAAGCATTCTAAGCCTTTAAAGATATGGAGTGCCGCCTGCTCAACGGGTGAGGAGCCTTATACGCTTGCCATGCTTTTGAATCAGCAAAAAGGTCTTCCCGGCTTTCAGATTCTGGCGACTGATATTGATGAAAAAGCATTGGAGAAAGCGAAAAAAGGCGTGTATCAGGAGCGGTCTTTACAGGAAGTGCCAACATCTGTGAAGGATCGTTATTTTACTCAGCATGCAAATAGAAGTTATGAAGTAAAGCCGGAAATCAAAAACAATATTACATTCAAAAAGCACAATCTGCTGGCGGACCGCTATGAACAAGAATTTGACTTAATCGTGTGCCGCAATGTATTGATTTATTTTACAGAAAGCGCAAAGGAAGAGCTTTATTCAAAAATGGCACAGAGCCTGAAAAAGAATGGGATTCTTTTTGTCGGCAGCACCGAGCAAATCTTCAATCCTGAGAAATTCGGCCTGGTTTCAGCTGATACATTTTTTTATCAAAAAAGATAGACTGACTTTTTGCTGAAAAATATGTTATAGTAGTTTTACTTAAAAGCGTTAATGCGATGAAGGGAGAAGAAGTCATGAGATATTTAACAGCCGGAGAATCACACGGCCCCCAACTGACGACCATTATTGAAGGTGTGCCTGCCGGGCTTTACATAACGGAGGAAGATATCAATTTTGAGCTTGCCAGACGCCAAAAAGGCCACGGCCGCGGCCGTCGCATGCAGATTGAAAAAGACCAGGCCAAAATTATGAGCGGGGTGCGCCATGCCCGCACGCTCGGTTCACCAATTGCTCTCGCAGTAGAAAACAACGACTGGAAACATTGGACTAAAATCATGGGTCCGGATCCGATTACAGAGGATGAAGAAAAGGAAATGAAGCGTCAAATTTCCAGACCGAGACCGGGTCACGCTGACTTAAACGGTGCGATTAAATATAATCATCGCGATATGAGAAATGTGCTGGAGCGCTCTTCAGCAAGGGAAACAACTGTCAGAGTGGCGGCAGGAGCTGTCGCTAAAAAGGTTCTTTCTGAGCTGGGCATTAAGGTGGCGGGCCATGTATTGCAAATTGGCGCAGTTAAAGCTGAGAAAACAGAATATACGTCAATTGATGACCTGCAGCGTGTCACGGAGGAGTCTCCGGTCAGATGCTACGATGAAGAAGCAGGCAACAAAATGATGGCTGCCATTGATGAAGCGAAGGCAAACGGCGATTCCATCGGCGGAATTGTAGAAGTCATTGTCGAGGGAATGCCAGTAGGCGTGGGCAGCTATGTCCATTATGACCGCAAGCTGGACAGCAAGCTTGCTGCTGCTGTACTGTCAATTAACGCATTTAAAGGTGTTGAATTCGGCATCGGATTTGAGGCGGCCGGCAGAAATGGAAGCGAAGTTCATGATGAGATCATTTGGGACGAAGAAAAGGGATATACTCGCGCTACAAACAGACTTGGAGGACTGGAAGGCGGCATGACAACAGGAATGCCGATTGTTGTCCGCGGGGTCATGAAGCCGATTCCGACTTTGTATAAACCGCTGAAAAGCGTGGATATCGAAACAAAAGAACCATTTTCTGCCAGCATTGAACGTTCAGACAGCTGTGCAGTGCCTGCGGCAAGTGTAGTAGCTGAAGCCGCTGTCGCATGGGAAATTGCGAACGCAGTCGTTGAACAATTCGGCTTAGATCAAATCGACCGCATTAGAGAAAATGTGGAGAATATGAGAAAACTGTCGAGGGAATTTTAATGAGAACACTGCATGTTCAAACCGCTTCCTCGTCGTATCCTGTTTTTATCGGACAAGGCATCAGAAAAGAGGTTTGTGAACTATTAACCTCTTTAAATAGGCCTTTAACACGGATTATGCTTGTCACTGATGAAGAGGTGGATCGCCTGTATGGTGATGAAATGCTTCATTTGCTGGAAGAAAAATGGCCTGTGAAAAAAGTGACGGTGCCGAGCGGAGAGCAGGCGAAATCTATGGACATGTACACAAAACTGCAGAGTGAAGCGATTCGTTTTCATATGGATCGCTCCTCATGCATCATCGCATTCGGTGGCGGTGTTGTAGGAGATCTTGCCGGTTTTGTGGCTGCTACTTTTATGCGCGGCATTGATTTCATTCAAATGCCTACGACGCTTTTAGCGCATGACAGCGCCGTCGGAGGAAAAGTGGCCGTGAATCATCCGCTCGGAAAAAATCTAATCGGTGCGTTTTATCAGCCGAAAGCCGTGCTCTACGATACAGACTTCCTTCGTTCTCTGTCCGAAAAGGAGCTTCGGTCTGGGATGGCAGAAGTGATTAAACACGCTTTTATCTATGACAAAGCGTTTCTGGAAGAGCTGCTGAATATCCATTCATTGCACGATATTACAAGTGATCATCTGAATGATATGATTTTTAAAGGCATTTCAATTAAAGCGTCTGTTGTTCAGCAGGATGAAAAAGAAGAGGGGATAAGAGCTTACTTAAACTTCGGACATACGCTCGGCCATGCCGTTGAGGCGGAATATGGATACGGGCAGATCACTCACGGTGATGCCGTAGCCCTCGGGATGCAGTTTGCTTTATATTTAAGCGAAAAGACAGCGGGCTGTGAAATGGACAGAAAACGTTTGGTCAGCTGGCTAAAAAGCTTGGGGTATCCAAGTCGAATCAAAAAAGAGGCGGAATCTTCAGTTCTTTTAGATCGTATGATGAATGATAAGAAAACCCGCGGCGGGATGATTCAGTTTATCGTGCTCAACGAATTAGGAAAAGTTGCTGATCGCACATTTTCCAGAAATGAACTAGAGAGCTGGCTGAACAAATGGCGATTGGAGGTAACATCATGATGATTCGCGGAATTCGCGGAGCAACTACAGTTGGACGGGATACTGAAGAAGAAATTTTACAAAAAACAAAACAGCTGTTAGAGAAAATCATAGAAGAAAACAAAACAAAGCCCGAAGATGTTGTTCAAATGCTTCTTTCGGCGACACCTGATTTGCACTCCGTTTTTCCGGCAAAAGCTGTTCGTGAGCTTTCAGGCTGGCAGTATGTGCCGGTAACATGTATGCAGGAAATGGATGTGGCCGGCGGTCTGAAAAAGTGCATAAGAGTCATGATGACCGTCCAGACAGATGTTCCTCAGGATCAGATCAGACATGTATATTTAGAAAAAGCCGTCGTATTAAGACCCGATTTATCATTGACAAAAAATACTGAATTGTAATACGATAGGAACAGCTTAGAAATACACAAGAGCGTGTATAAAGCGATTAAATGAGTTGAGTCAGAGAATAGGGTAGCAGAGAATGAGTTTAGTTGAGCTGAGACATGTATGTTTATTCTACCCAAAAGAAGCCTTTCTTTTGGGTTTATTTGTTATATCGTTTTATCCCCTCATGCCATCTTCTCATTCTCCTTGCCAAAAGGAGTGAGAGTAATGAATTTCCAATCAAACATTTCTGCATTTTTAGAGGACAGCTTGTCCTGCCACACCATACCGATTGTGGAGACCTTCACAGTCGATACGCTGACACCCATTCAAATAATAGAGAAGCTCGACAGGGAGATTACATATCTTCTTGAAAGCAAAGATGAAACATCCAATTGGTCAAGATATTCGTTTATCGGCCTGAATCCATTTCTCACGCTAAAAGAAGAGCAGAGCCGTTTTACAGCTGTTGCTCAGGACGGCAGATCTCTATACACAGGAAACGAACTAAAAGAAGTGCTGAACTGGATGAATACCACCTACAAAATCAAAACGCCGGAGCTGGGTATTCCTTTTGTAGGCGGAGCTGTCGGATACCTAAGCTATGATATGATCCCGCTGATTGAGCCTTCTGTTTCTCCGCACACAAAGGAAACGGGATTGGAAAAGTGTATGCTCTTTGTTTGCCGGACCATAATTGCGTATGATCATGAAACCAAAAATGTCCACTTTATCCAATATGCGAGACTCAATGGGCAAGAAACAGAAAACGAAAAAATCGATGTGTTTCATCAACATCATCAGGAGCTCCAAGATCTCATTGAAAAAATGATGAATCAAAAAAACATAAAAGAGCTGTTTCTATCTGCTGATTCATATCAGACACCCAGCTTTGAAACCGTGTCTTCGAATTATGAAAAATCGGCTTTTATGGCTGATGTAGAGAAGATCAAAGAATATATAAAAGCGGGCGATATCTTCCAAGGCGTTTTGTCACAGAAATTTGAGATTCCGATAAAAGCAGAGGCCTTTGAATTATACCGAGTGCTTAGGATCGTCAATCCTTCTCCGTATATGTATTATATGAAACTCCAAGACAGAGAAATAGTCGGCAGCTCTCCAGAACGGTTAATCCACGTTCAGGACGGGCACTTGGAAATCCATCCGATTGCCGGAACGAGAAAACGAGGCGCAGACAAAGAGGAAGATGAAAAACTCAAAGCTGAGCTGATGAAGGATGATAAAGAAAAAGCGGAGCACTACATGCTCGTTGATCTTGCCCGAAACGATGTCGGCAGAGTAGCAGAATACGGATCTGTTTCTGTACCGGAGTTCACCAAAATTGTCTCCTTTTCGCATGTTATGCACATTATCTCAGTTGTTACAGGCCGCTTGAAAGAAGGTGTTCATCCTGTCGATGCACTGATGTCCGCTTTCCCGGCGGGAACTTTAACAGGCGCTCCAAAAATCCGTGCCATGCAGCTTTTGCAAGAGCTTGAGCCCACGCCGAGAGAGACATACGGCGGCTGTATCGCCTACATCGGATTTGACGGGAATATCGATTCTTGTATTACGATTCGCACCATGAGTGTAAAGAACGGTGTTGCATCGATACAGGCAGGAGCTGGTATTGTTGCGGATTCTGTTCCGGAAACCGAATATGAAGAAAGCTGCAATAAAGCGGGTGCGCTGCTGAAAACGATTCATATTGCAGAAGACATGTTCCATAGCAAGGAGGATAAAGCTGATGAACAAATTTCTACAATTGTGCGTTGACGGAAAAACACTTACTGCCGGTGAGGCTGAAGCACTGATGAATATGATGATGACAGCGGAAATGGCTCCTTCTGAAATGGGCGGTATATTGTCTATTCTTGCCCATCGGGGAGAAACGCCAGCAGAGCTTACAGGTTTTGTGAATGCGATGCGGGCGCGAGCTCTTGCAGTCGATGGATTTCCTGATGTAGTTGATACATGCGGTACAGGAGGAGATGGTGTTTCCACTTTTAATATCTCAACAGCATCGGCAATTGTTGCCTCTGCAGCCGGTGCGAAAATTGCTAAGCACGGCAATCGCTCTGTCTCTTCTAAAAGCGGAAGCGCTGATGTACTAGAGGAGTTAGAGGTTCCGATTCAAACTACTCCCGAGAAGGTTAAAAGCAGCATTGAAACGAACAATATGGGTTTTCTCTTTGCCCCGCTTTATCATTCGTCTATGAAACATGTAGCCGGTACAAGAAAAGAACTAGGTTTTAGAACGGTATTTAATCTGCTCGGACCGCTCAGCAATCCTTTACAGGCGAAGCGTCAGGTGATCGGAGTCTATTCCGCTGAAAAAGCGGGACTAATGGCAAGCGCGCTGGAGCCGTTTCAGCCGAAGCACGTCCTGTTCGTAGCAAGCCGTGACGGTTTAGATGAGCTTTCCATTACAGCACCGACTGATGTAATTGAATTAAAGGACGGGGAGCGCCGGGAATATACCGTATCACCCGAAGATTTCGGTTTCACAAATGGCAGACTTGAAGATTTACAGGTGCAGTCACCGAAAGAGAGTGCCTGTCTCATTCAGAATATTTTTGAAAATAAAAGCAGCAGTTCCGCTGTATCTATTACTGCTTTTAATGCAGGGGCTGCGATATACACGGCGGGGATTACCGCCTCATTGAAGGAAGGTACGGAGCTCGCGTTAGAGACGATTACAAGCGGAGGCGCAGCCGCGCAGCTCGAACGACTAAAGCAGAAAGAGGAAGAGATCTATGCTTGAAAACATCATCAAACAAAAGAAAGAAGAAGTAAAAACACTGGTCCTGCCGGAAGAGCAGCCTTTCGAAAAACGTTCATTTAAAGAGGCGCTGGCAAGCCCGAATCGGTTTATCGGGTTGATTGCCGAAGTGAAGAAAGCTTCGCCGTCTAAGGGGCTTATTAAAAAGGATTTTGTCCCTGAGCGGATTGCAAAAGACTATCAAACTGCGATGGCAGATGCGCTTTCCGTTTTAACTGACACCCCGTTTTTTCAAGGGGAAAACAGCTATTTATCAGACGTGAAGCGTGCTGTTTCAATACCTGTACTTAGAAAAGATTTTATTATTGATTCTCTACAAGTGGAGGAATCAAAAAGAATCGGAGCGGATGCCATATTGTTAATCGGTGAGGTGCTTGATCCTTTCCAACTTCACGAACTGTATCTGGAAGCAGGTGAAAAGCAGCTGGACGTGTTAGTGGAGGTTCATGATGCATCAACGCTTGAACAAATATTGAAAGTGTTCACACCTGATATTCTCGGCATCAACAATCGAAACTTAAAAACATTTGAAACCTCTATAAAACAGACAGAACAAATCGCATCTCTAGTTCCGAAAGAATCACTTCTAGTCAGCGAAAGCGGGATCGGTTCTTTAGAACACTTAACATTCGTCAAAGAACAAGGGGCACGAGCTGTGCTTATCGGTGAATCATTGATGAGACAAACATCACAGCAAAAAGCAATCTATGCTTTGTTTGGGGAGTGAGGATGTGAAGAAGCCGGCATTAAAATATTGCGGCATACGGTCATTGCAGGATTTGCAGTTTGCAGCGGACTCACAGGCTGATTATCTGGGCTTTATTTTTGCTGAAAGCAAACGAAAAGTATCTCCGCAAGATGTGAAAAAGTGGCTGAGTCAAGTTCGTGTCGAAAAACAGGTTGCAGGGGTTTTTGTTAATGAATCGATAGAGATAATGTCACGCATTGCCGAAGACTTGAATCTCGACGTCATTCAGCTTCACGGTGATGAGGAACCTGAGGATGCCGAGGCGCTTCGCATGCTGACAGATTGTGAAATATGGAAGGCGCTTCACCATCATGAGAACACAACTCAAGAAATAGCCCGCTTTAAAGGTGATGTGGACGGCTTTGTGATTGATTCATCTGTCAAAGGGGCAAGAGGCGGTACTGGTGTTGCTTTTTCGTGGGATTGTGTGCCGGAATACCAGCAGGCGGATATAGGCAAACGCTGTTTTATCGCAGGCGGCGTGAATCCTGATACCATCACAGACCTATTGAAATATCATCCGGCAGGAATTGACCTAGCCAGCGGAATCGAAAAAAACGGACAAAAAGATCAGAATCTGATGAGGCTTTTAGAAGAAAGGATGAATCAATATGTATCCATATCCAAATGAAATAGGCAGATACGGCGATTTTGGCGGAAAGTTTGTTCCGGAAACACTGATGCAGCCGTTAAAAGAAATTGAAACCGCATTTAAAGAAATCAAGGATGATCCTGTTTTTCAAAATGAATATTACAAGCTGTTAAATGACTATTCCGGTAGGCCGACTGCGCTCACATTCGCTGATCGTGTTACTGAGTATTTAGGCGGTGCGAAAATTTATTTGAAACGAGAAGATTTGAACCATACAGGGTCTCATAAAATCAATAATGCGTTAGGTCAAGCGCTGCTCGCTAAGAAAATGGGAAAAACGAAAATCATTGCAGAAACCGGCGCTGGTCAACACGGTGTTGCCGCAGCGACAGTCGCAGCTAAATTCGGCTTTTCCTGCACTGTGTTTATGGGCGAGGAGGATGTTGCTCGCCAGTCTCTGAACGTTTTCCGCATGAAGCTGCTTGGAGCGGAAGTTGTGCCTGTAACAAGCGGAAACGGCACATTGAAGGATGCCACAAATGAGGCGATTCGGTACTGGGTTCAACATTGCGAGGATCATTTTTACATGATTGGATCAGTTGTCGGCCCGCACCCTTATCCGCAAGTGGTTCGTGAATTTCAAAAAATGATCGGAGAAGAAGCGAAGGATCAGCTGAAACGCATTGAAGGCGCTCTGCCTGATAAAGTAGTGGCGTGTGTAGGCGGAGGAAGCAATGCGATGGGTATGTTTCAGTCGTTTTTAGATGAAGACGTTGAACTGATCGGTGCTGAAGCAGCCGGAAAAGGAATTGATACTCCTCTTCATGCCGCTACTATCTCGAAAGGAACCGTAGGCGTTATTCACGGTTCATTGACTTATCTCATTCAAGATGAGTTCGGGCAGATTATTGAGCCTTACTCTATTTCAGCAGGACTCGACTACCCTGGAATCGGTCCGGAGCACGCTTATTTGCATAAGAGCGGCCGTGTCACTTATGACAGTATCACAGACGAAGAAGCGGTGGATGCATTAAAACTCTTATCAGAAAAAGAAGGAATTTTGCCGGCGATTGAATCTGCCCATGCGTTAGCGAAAGCATTCAAACTCACCAAAGAGATGGATCGCAATCAAATCATTCTTGTCTGTTTATCAGGACGGGGAGATAAGGATGTCAACACATTAATGAGTGTATTGGAAGAAGAGGTGAAAGCGCATGTTTAAATTAAACCTTCAAGCGCCAGAAAAATTGTTTATCCCGTTTATTACAGCGGGTGATCCATTGCCTGAGGTTTCGATTGAACTGGCGAAGTCTCTCCAAAAAGCAGGTGCCACGGCATTGGAGCTTGGTGTTCCATACTCAGACCCGCTTGCAGACGGTCCGGTGATCCAGAGAGCTTCAAAGCGGGCGCTTGATCATGGAATGAATATCGTAAAGGCAATCGAATTAGGCGGAAAAATGAAAAAAAACGGAGTGAATATTCCGATTATCCTCTTTACGTATTATAATCCTGTGTTACAATTGAACAAAGAATACTTTTTCGCTTTACTGCGGGAAAATCATATTGACGGTCTGCTTGTTCCGGATCTGCCATTAGAAGAAAGCGCCAGCCTCCAAGCGGAATGCAAAAATCATGAGGTGACGTATATTTCTTTGGTTGCGCCGACAAGCGAAAGCCGTTTGAAAACCATTATTGAACAAGCCGAGGGCTTCGTCTACTGTGTATCTTCTCTAGGTGTGACCGGTGTCCGCAATGAGTTCAATTCATCCGTCTATCCGTTCATCCGGGCAGTGAAGGATCTCAGTACTGTTCCGGTTGCTGTAGGATTCGGTATTTCAAACCGCGAACAGGTTATAAAGATGAATAAAATTTGTGACGGTGTCGTAGTGGGAAGTGCGCTCGTCAGAAAAATAGAAGAACTAAAGGACCGGCTCATCAGCGCTGAAACGAGAGATCAAGCGCTGCAGGAGTTTGAAGATTACGCAACGGCGTTTGGCGGCTTGTACAGTTTAAAGAGGTGACTGGATTTGCGTATCAAAGAACATTTAAAACAGCTGAAGCCTTATCAGCCTGGTAAGCCGATTGAAGCAGTGAAATCAGAATATGGCTTGGATAAAGTCGTGAAGCTAGCTTCAAACGAGAACCCTTACGGCTGTTCAGAAGCGGCAAAAGAGGCTCTTCATCATGAGATTCAACAGCTTGCCCTTTACCCCGATGGGTATAGCGCCGCTTTGCGGACAAGGCTCAGTGAGCACCTCAATGTCAGCGAAACATCGCTTATTTTCGGCAACGGTTCAGATGAAATCATTCAGATCATCTGCCGGGCATTTTTAAACGAGAAAACCAACACGATAACTGCTGCACCGACTTTTCCGCAATATAAACACAATGCGGTCATTGAAGGTGCTGAAGTTCGTGAAATCGCACTTCGTCCTGACGGCTCACATGATGTAGACGCCATGCTTGAAGCAATTGACGAACAGACACAAGTGGTTTGGATATGCAGCCCGAATAACCCGACTGGCACTTATACATCAGAAGGGGAATTACTCGCATTTCTGGAGCGCGTGCCTTCTCGTGTCCTCGTTGTGCTTGACGAAGCATATTATGAATATGTAACAGCAGAGGATTACCCGGAAACCGTGCCGCTCTTAAGCAACTATTCCAATCTAATGATATTGCGCACATTTTCAAAGGCTTACGGCCTGGCAGCGCTCAGAGTCGGATACGGAATTGCTGACGAGAATTTGATTCGCCAGATTGAGCCGGCAAGAGAGCCGTTTAACACGAGCCGTCTAGGTCAGGCTGCGGCGATCGCAGCGCTTGATGACCAAGCGTTTATTGCGTCCTGTGTCGAGCAAAATAAAGCAGGCCTTCAGCAATATTATGATTTTGCTCAGACTCATGGTTTAAAGTGCTACCCTTCAGAAACAAATTTTGTGTTAATAGACTTTAACCGTCCTTCCGATGAACTGTTTCAGGCTCTCCTGGAAAAAGGCTATATTGTCCGGTCAGGAAATGCATTAGGTTTCCCGACATCACTCCGGATAACGATCGGAACAAAAGAGCAAAATGAAGAAATCCTTGCAATTTTAGCTGAAATTTTATAAGAGGTGATTAAATCTCACCTCTTTAGTCTATAAACCAGGTGATGACGTATGAATCGAATGAAAGACACAATATTGCTCGCCGGTCTCGGATTGATAGGCGGTTCGATTGCGTTAGCGATCAAAAAAAAGCATCCCGGCAAACGGATTATCGGGATCGACATTTCTGATGAACAGGCGGTAGCCGCTTTAAAATTAGGTGTGATTGACGAGCGTGCTGATTCGTTTATTAGGGGTGCGAAAGAGGCAGCTACAGTGATCATTGCGACACCTGTCGCGCAAACGCTGCTTATGCTTGATGAGCTGGCTCATTCAGGAATTGAACACCAGCTTTTGATTACCGACGTAGGAAGCACAAAGCAAAAAGTGGTTCATTATGCTGATCAAGTGCTGCCTAGCCGCTATCAATTTGTCGGAGGGCATCCGATGGCGGGGTCACACAAATCAGGAGTGGCTGCTGCGAAGGAGTTCCTGTTTGAAAATGCATTTTATATTTTAACGCCAGGGCATAAAACGGAAAGACAAGCGGTAGAACAGTTAAAAAACCTGCTGAACGGGACGAATGCCCATTTTGTGGAAATGTCACCGGAAGAGCATGATGGCGTGACAAGCGTGATCAGTCATTTTCCGCATATTGTCGCAGCAAGCCTTGTTCACCAAACCCATCATTCGGAAGAGCTTTATCCGCTTGTTAAGCGTTTTGCTGCCGGCGGATTCAGGGATATTACGAGGATTGCATCGAGCAGCCCGGCAATGTGGCGGGATATTCTATTACATAATAAAGATAAAATCTTGGATCGTTTTGATGAGTGGATTCGAGAAATCGAGACGATCCGGACATATGTAGAACAAGAAGATGCGGAAAATCTATTTCGTTATTTTAAAAACGCTAAGGATTATCGCGACGGGCTGCCGCTTCGGCAGAAGGGTGCGATCCCTGCATTTTATGATTTATATGTGGATGTTCCCGACCATCCGGGTGTGATTTCCGAGATAACGGCTATATTAGCTGCGGAGCGCATCAGTATTACGAATATCCGCATAATTGAAACACGAGAAGATATTAACGGGATTTTAAGGATCAGTTTTCAGTCTGATGACGACCGCAAACGGGCTGAACATTGCATTGAAGCCCGGGCGGAATATGAAACTTTTTATGCTGATTGAGGTGGAAAATAATGAAAAGAGAAAAGGTGCAGGCTTTAAACGGAGAAATACAGATTCCCGGTGATAAATCCATTTCTCACCGCTCCGTCATGTTTGGGGCGCTGGCGAAAGGCACAACAACTGTTAAAAACTTTCTGCCGGGAGCGGATTGCCTGAGCACGATCGATTGCTTTAGAAAAATGGGTGTTCAAATCGAGCAAAACGGCAGCGATGTAGTGATTTACGGAAAAGGAATCGATTCCCTGAGCGAGCCAGAAAGCTTTTTAGACGTCGGAAATTCAGGCACAACGATTCGCCTGATGCTCGGAATTTTGGCGGGTCGTCCATTTTACAGTGCGGTAGCTGGAGATGAGAGCATTGCAAAGCGTCCTATGAAACGTGTAACTGAGCCTTTGAAACAAATGGGGGCTAAAATCGACGGCAGATCCGGCGGAGAATTTACACCCCTGTCAGTGAGCGGCGCTTCATTAAAAGGGATTGATTTTGTCTCACCTGTTGCAAGCGCGCAAATTAAATCGGCTGTTTTGCTGGCCGGACTGCAAGCTGAGGGTACAACAACGGTCACAGAGCCTCATAAATCTCGTGACCACACTGAGCGGATGCTTTCTGCTTTTGGGGTTAAACTTTCTGAAGATCAAACGAGCGTTTCTATTGCAGGAGGCCAGAAACTGACAGCTACAGATATTTTTGTTCCTGGGGACATTTCTTCAGCGGCGTTTTTCCTTGCTGCGGGTGCAATGGTTCCAAACAGCAGCATTGTACTGAAAAACGTAGGTTTAAATCCGACTCGGACAGGTATCATTGACGTCCTTCAAAACATGGGGGCAAAACTTGACATCAAACCGTCTGCTGACAGCAGTGCGGAGCCTTACGGAGATTTGGTCATAGAAACGTCATCTCTAAAAGCGGTTGAAATCGGAGGAAATATTATTCCGCGTTTAATTGATGAAATCCCTATCATCGCGCTTCTTGCGACTCAGGCGGAAGGAACCACCGTTATTAAGGATGCGGCAGAGCTTAAAGTAAAAGAAACAAACCGCATTGACACTGTGGTTTCCGAGCTTCGTAAGCTTGGTGCTGAGATTGAACCGACAGCAGATGGAATGAAGATTTATGGCAAACAAACACTAAAAGGCGGCGCAACAGTATCCAGTCATGGAGATCATCGGATCGGAATGATGCTTGGCATCGCTTCCTGTATATCGGAGGAGCCGACTGAAATTGAGCAGACAGATGCCATTCATGTTTCTTATCCAACCTTCTTCGAGCATGTAAATAAGCTATCAAACAAATCCTGAAGTTTTTGCTTCAGGATTTTCTGTGCAGAATGACTGTAAGAATCATAATGCGAGGGAAAAAAACATAGCTTGTCTTATAGAGGGAAAAGAAAAACGATAAGGGGGGATTTGCTTTACTTACAAGCCGGCAGGTCAGAGCGCTGCTTTACTGTACAGAGGGCGATCTTCCTTTTTTCATTTTCTATCTCAAGATCTTTTGGTAAACTAAAAAGACTCAATAATTCCCTGCCGTACAGCAAGCATCTTATTTGCCGGGGGCAATCGTCTGAATTATGATAAGATTAACCCGAACAAATAAAGTTTTTTGTATGGTTGATGTTGTATAGGAAAAGAAAGGACCGGTCCGATTTGAATACATTGATTCAAGAAGCCATAAAATTAGTTGAAGCAGGTGAAACAGAAAAAGGCCTCAATACTCTGTCAAAAGCCGAAAAACAGCTCCATGATGAAGATAAAGCCATCGCAGCCCAGCTGTATTACGAGTGGGGCAATGTAGAAAAAGCGATTACACTGATCAGTGACTTACATGATTTATATCCGAATGAAACAGAACTGACGAATTTTTATGCTGAACTTTTAATAGATATTGACGAAGAAGAAAAAGCCCTCGCTGTGCTGGAAACCATTCCGGAAACAGATCCATCATATCCGGAAAGTTTGCTGCTTATGGCGGATCTTTATCAGATGCAGGGGTTATTCGAAGTCAGTGAACAAAAGCTTTTACAAGCAAAGTCCATTTTGGCCAATGAACCCATTATTGATTTCGCACTGGGTGAACTTTACTTTACTCAGGGAGCCTATGCAAAAGCGGTTCAATATTTTAAAACAACGGCTGAGGAGCAGAGTGAGATCGGTGGCGTTAATGTCCATCAAAGACTGGCAGAATCGTTAAGTGCCTCAGGTGAATTTGAGGATGCCATTCCGTGGTACGAGAAAGCTGCTAATGAGAATCCTGATCCTAATACGATTTTCGGCTATGGGTTTACAGCCTTACAGGCGGGGTTTGTTAAAACAGCGATTAAGCAGCTGTCTGATTTAAAGGGGCTTGATCCGTCTTATTCTTCACTTTATATGCCGCTTTCGAAAAGCTATGAAGCTGAAGGAATGTATGAAGAGGCATTACAAACGGCAAAAGAGGGTATCAGTTATGATGAATATAACAAAGAACTTTTCCTCTATGCTGCAAAAATAGCCTTAAAAATCGGGAAGTCAGAAGATGGGAAAAAGCTGCTCCAGGAGGCGCTTGCGCTTGATCCGGGCTTCGTCGAAGCACTTCATACACTGCTTGCCGTGTATCATAAAGAAGAGGATTATGAACTGATCATTGATCTTATTCAAGAGGTGCGCGGCTACGGAGAAGAAGATCCGAAATACAACTGGTATCTTGCAAGCGCATATACCGAATTGGAGCATTACGAGAAAGCAAAACAATCCTTTGAGGCTGCCTTTCTTCACTACCGGGATGACAGAGATTTCTTATATGAATACGGAAGCTTCTTGTTAGAAGAAGGCCTTCAAAAAGAAGCGCTGCCGCTTTTGAAAAAGGTTCTTGGAATTGACGGAGCCAATGAAGAGCTGGAAGAAACAATTTTGCGAATCGAGGACGAATTTTCTAGATAAGCAGGAATACCCACCATTCATGTGGAACATATAAGTATATAGATTATACGAACGATAGAGGAGGGAATTACATGCAGACCCCTGTTTCTGTCAATGAGAAAAAAGATTTTATCCGTTGGTTTTTAAACCATTATCAGTTAAAGCGCCGAGAGTGCGTTTGGATCTTGAACTACTTAATGAGCCATGATTCTCTCATGGAGAAGGTTCATTTTGTGGAACAAGCGGAATTTTGCCCGAGAGGCATTATTATGTCAACACATTGTGTTGAAGAAGTTCCGTTTCGGTTCTATAAAGAGAATGTCATGACAACCGACGCGGAAAAATCTTTTCATGATATTAGATTAAATAAACAGCAGGATTTGTTTATCCAGCTTAACTTCCGTTCAGCTTACAGCTCACCTGAGTATGCGGCGGTGCTGGAGTCCAACCCGCATATTCCGAAGGATCTGTTTGAGAACAAAAAAGATCAGGGGTTGGCTGAACAAATTCTGGAGCACGCTATTTCTACGTTCCAAAGAGAAAAATTATTAAAAGATATTGATGACGCGCTAGATCGTCATGATAAAGAAGCGTTTGAACAATTATCGCGCCAATTGAATCAGCTCACATAATATGAACAGCCTTGCAGCGTATTGCAAGGCTTGTTGTTGTAAAGGAGGAGAGAACGATGAGATGGAGAATCACTGATGCCAAGGATTATTTACAAGCTAAAGATTACATTGATACCGCTGTCATTCCATTAATTAACATTAAAGTAGGCGCTAATTTCAAACTGGCGGCCGAGAAAGGCGAATTTACGCAGCTTTTGTCAGAAGAACTGGAAAGGCAGTTAAAGGGACGGGTATATTTACTGCCCCCTTATACATATGTTGATAGAAATGAAAAAACCGTTCAAGGACTTCAGGACTTGCGGGAAGAACTCATACAAGAATTTCCGCATGTTGTTCTGCTCACGGCTGACGAAAATTGGAAAAGTGAGGATGCATTAGGCGAAATTATTGTGACACCGTCTGTTCCGTTAGAGCATTTGAAAGATCCTTTAAAAAGAAAAATATTAGATGAACGCACTGCTGAAATTTTGAACGTTTTGTTACAGTTATGGGGCACTCTGTAAAAACACTTACATTTCCTCATGAACAATATTTTGGTTATATTGACCTTGCTGAGAGATTCATATATTATGAGGATGTCTAGAGTTATTGCAATATTTTCTATTTTAGTCAGTTTGCAGGGGTGACCTAGAGGGGGGAGAAAAGATGGGCGGAAAACATGATATATCCAGACGTCAATTTTTAAATTATACGCTTACAGGCGTAGGGGGTTTTATGGCGGCTAGTATGCTCATGCCTATGGTTCGCTTTGCACTCGACCCGGTATTAAAATCGACAGGAAAGCAGGATATGGTTCAGGTTGTCAGCGTAGATGAGCTGACAAAAGAGCCGCAGCGCTTTGATTTCAAAATTAATCAAGTCGATGCCTGGTATGAGTCAGAAGAGTCAAGATCAGCCTGGGTCTTCAAAAATGGGGATGAAATTGTAGCGCTTTCGCCAATTTGCAAACATTTAGGATGTACGGTGAACTGGAATAGTGATCCTAAAAATCCGAATAAATTCTTTTGTCCATGCCATTACGGACTCTATGAAAAGGACGGCACCAATGTCCCGGGCACGCCGCCGCTAGCGCCTCTTGATCATTATGAGCAAGAAGTAAAAGACGGCTTCCTGTATCTTGGAAAAGCAAAGCCTAAGGGGGAAGGGTGACATGCTGAACAAAATTTATGACTGGGTAGATGAGCGGCTTGATATTACACCGATGTGGAGGGATATTGCCGATCACGAAGTACCGGAACATGTAAATCCCGCCCATCATTTCTCTGCGTTTGTGTATTGCTTTGGGGGACTGACGTTTTTTGTAACCGTTATCCAAGTGTTATCTGGAATGTTTTTAACGATGTACTATGTGCCTGATATTAAAAATGCCTGGGAATCGGTATATTATTTGCAAAATGAAGTGGCATTCGGCCAGATTGTCAGGGGGATGCACCACTGGGGTGCGAGCCTGGTCATTGTGATGATGTTTTTACATACGCTGAGGGTCTTTTTCCAAGGGGCGTATAAAAAGCCGCGCGAGCTGAACTGGATTGTCGGTGTGCTGATCTTTTTTGTCATGCTCGGGCTTGGCTTTACAGGCTACTTGCTGCCTTGGGACATGAAGGCTCTGTTCGCAACAAAAGTCGGGCTGCAGATCGCTGAAGCCACGCCTTTGATCGGGACGCAAGTCAAAACACTCCTTGCGGGGCACCCGGATATTGTAGGCGCCCAAACGCTGACTAGGTTTTTTGCGATCCATGTATTCTTTCTTCCTGCCGCATTGTTCGGGCTGATGGCTGCACATTTTATTATGATCCGAAAGCAGGGGATTTCAGGACCGCTTTAAACTCTTGATCTGCGAATAAAAGGGAGGGGATGACATGCACCGGGGCAAAGGGATGAAATTTGTAGGCGACTCAAGGATACCGGCTGAAAAAAAGCCGAATATACCGAAGGATTATTCGGAGTATCCCGGGAAAACAGAGGCTTTCTGGCCGAATTTCTTGTTGAAGGAATGGATGGTTGGCGCTGTCTTTCTGATCGGTTTTCTTGTTTTGACGATTGTGCATCAGCCGCCTTTGGAGCGGATGGCGGACCCGACTGATACAGGTTATATTCCGCTGCCGGATTGGTATTTTCTATTCTTATACCAGCTGTTGAAATATGAATACGCCGCCGGGAGCTTTACCGTGGTCGGCGCCATGATTATGCCGGGGCTCGCTTTTGGCGCCCTGCTTTTGGCGCCGTTCCTTGACAGAGGAACGGAAAGAAGGCCTTGGAAGCGTCCTGTTGCTGTCGGTATGATGCTTCTGGCCATTTCCGCTGCTGTATTTTTGACGTGGCAGTCAGTTGCGACTCACGACTGGGCCAAGGCAGAAGAACAGGGGAAAATCACAAAAGAAGCCGACATTGACACCAATGCGGAAGGATATAAGATTTTTAAGGAGCAGGGCTGTATTTCTTGCCATGGGGATAACCTTCAAGGGGGAGCGGCCGGGCCTTCATTAGTGGACACTGGACTGAAACCGGAAGAAATCAAAAAAATCGCTGTCGAAGGGAAAGGCCAAATGCCGGCGGGTGTGTTTAAAGGGAATGATAAGCAGCTCGAAGAACTTGCGAAATTTATTTCGGAAACAACCGCAAAATAACATATTGTAAATGGTGTAATGGAAGGATATACTTTGAATATCAAAAGCTGACCCGGCGTCAGCTTTTTTATATGGACACCTTATTTTTTACAGACTGAGAGTTGATATGATGTGAAATGGTTTCAATATGTATTAGGACAGCGTCTGCTGCTGATCCTTGTCTTAGCCATTAATTTTCTGGGAACGGTTTACGGGTACTATTGGTACTTGCCGCAGCTTCTGGAGACACCGGTCCGTTTCCTGGTTTTTGTTCCGGACAGTCCGACAGCAACATTTTTCTTTCTGTTTGTGCTGCTCGCCTTTATCATGAAACGGAACGCTCCGCTCTTTGAGGCGCTTGCGCTAGTCACCCTCGTAAAGTACGGTCTATGGGCGGTCGCTATGAATTTTCTTGTGCTGGCTGTAACAGGTGACTTGACGTGGGAGGGCTATATGCTGATTGCCTCGCATTTTGCAATGGCGGTCCAAGGCGTATTGTACAGTCCGTATTTTCGTTTTTCTTTTTGGCATCTTGCAATTGCTGCAGTCTGGACGCTGCATAACGATGTCATTGATTACTTGTTTGACATGATGCCGCAATACTCTATGCTTTCTGATTATATGACAGATATAGGGTACGGAACATTCTGGCTCAGCATCTTTTCAATCGGGCTGGCTTACTTTTTAGTGGTTTCAAAAAAGCAAACAAAGCTTGACCTAATGTAAAGACAATCTTGGTCTATCCTTGTCCCTTTCTTCATATTCTGTAAGGAGAGAGAGTGGGAGGGACCTGCATGAAACGAAAGCTGACGATCTGTTTGTTGATTGCTCTTATTTTTTATAATGGAAATGCCAAGGCTGCAGAGCGGGGAAGCCTCGAAGAATTGAATGATTTATCCGATACAGTCTTTCAAATGACCCGCCAGTCGAAATATGAAGAGGCGCTGCAAGTCCTGGATTATTTTGAAAAAACATTAAAATCCGCTGAAAAAAAACAGCAAGACCTCATGCTAACCGGAGCCCAAATCCGTCAAATCACACTGGGCTATAACGATATGGTACGGAGCTTAAAGCAGACTGATACATCAGATATACAAAAACTCAGAGCAGCCGCGCAATTCAGAATGCTGGTGGATGCGGTTGAGAATCGATCCGTTCCGCTTTGGGGCTCACTGGAAAAACCAATTATGGAAGCATTTGCTGAACTGAAGCAGGATGTTCAAAAAAATGAAAGCACGAGCTTTCATGAAAAATGGAATGAATTTCTCAGTTTATATGATTTGATTTATCCCAGTCTTACAATCGATGTATCAGAGGATCAGCTTGAAACAGTCGGAAAACATATAGAAGTCATTGAGCAAGAGGAATTTCAGCAAATGACCGAGAGCACGAAGCTTGAACGGCTATCCCTTCTTCAGCATGATCTGAAAAACGTATTTGACAGGGTGGAAGAGGATGATGCTGATCCGTCTTTGCTCTGGGTGATCATCACAACCGGCAGTATCATTATTACTGCTCTCACTTATGTCGGCTACAGAAAGTACAAAGCGGAAAAAAACAAGCTGAAAAAACGGGACTACCCTAAATAAGCATGAGGGGCGGTAGCTGCCTCAGCGTGTCGGCAAACCCTCGCATTCGTTGTCAGTCCTGCGCGTTGGTGCTCGCGTAAAAAAAGATCAGCGGCTAAAAGCTAGAGCGTCCTGCTCAGACGCCGCTGTCACCGCATCCTGCGGAAGCCTGCTACAATGCTCGTCCTTCCTAGACTTCAAAGGTTTTCAATCACGCTGAAAAGATGACAAAATCCTAAAACGAAAGTCGTTTTAGGATTTTGTCAACAATCTGAGGCGGCGGCAGCCGCCTTTTTATAATTAAATGTCAGCGGGGAAGCGGATTTTTATTTTCATCAAGCGTAAATCCTTCTCCGAGCACATCGTGGACATCGCTTACCGCCACAAAGGCATGAGGATCAACGGAGTTAATCACACTTTTCAGCATTACCAATTCGTTTTTCGGCACCACACAATAAAGGACATCTATATCCTCTTTTGTATAGGAACCCTGTCCTTTCAAAATGGTGACGCCTCGTTCCATTTCTTCAAGAATCTTTTTCTGAATCCGGTCGTTTTTCGATGAGATGATCGTAGCGCCTTTAGCAGTGTATCCGCCTTCCTGAATAAAATCAATGAGTTTTGCAGCTACAAATACAGCCACCAGGGTATACATCGCTTCTTTATAGGAGAGATAAGTAAGCAAAGACAAAATGATGACACAGGCATCGAAAGCAAACATCGTTCTGCCCATCGGAATCCCAAAATACTTATTGACCAAACGGGCGATAATATCAACTCCGCCTGTCGTTCCGCCGAACTTAAATATAATTCCTAATCCGGCTCCGATAAACACGCCGGCAAATAAAGCAGCGAGCGCTAAATCATGCTGAAGAGGCATGTGTATTTCATATCGCTGAAAGATGCTGAGGAACAAAGACAAGGCGACAGTGCCAACAAGGGTATAAACAAACATAGTCCTGCCAAGTAAACGCCAGCCGATAAAAAAGATCGGGATGTTCAAAACCAGGTTCGAGATAGAGGGGCTGATATGGAAAAGGGCATAAAGTAAAAGTGTAATACCTGTAAAACCGCCCTCAGCCAGATTGTTCTGCATATTGAAATGAACCAAGCCGAATGAAAAAATTGCCGCTCCGATTAAAATGAAAAATATGTTTTTTAATCTAATTTCTCCAAGCATCACACAAAACCCCTTTTCCTTCCATTGGATAGCGTTTATATTATAGTGGATGAAAAAGAAAACAGCAAACGTGCTTAAACATTTGTCAAACGTATCTGAATTAGCTAACATGTAAGAGGATGATAGGAGGTTTCGTGCAGTGAGTGAGAAAACAATGAAAGACATACAGGCTGAGGTAGACCGTTACATTGGCCAATTTAAAGAAGGATATTTCAGCCCGCTTGCCATGATGGCAAGGCTGACTGAAGAACTGGGCGAGCTTGCCAGAGAAGTCAATCATCGTTATGGAGAAAAACCAAAAAAAGCGACTGAAGATGATAAAAGCATGGAAGAGGAAATGGGCGACGTGCTGTTTGTGTTGGTTTGTTTAGCCAACTCACTTGATATTTCATTAGAGGAAGCCCACGACCGAGTGATGTATAAATTTAATACGAGAGATAAAGATCGCTGGACTAGAATAGAAGAAGGAAAGTAGAGGAGATCATGATGTCAAACGAAACAATTAAAGTAGTCATTGCAGGGCCGCGTGGAAGAATGGGGCAGGAAGCTGTTAAATTGGCGGAACGCACACCTTATTTTGACCTTGTTGGAGCCATCGATCATACATACGACCAGCAAAAACTATCAGATGTGATGCCTGTTGAGTCAGATGCTCTGATTTATACAGACATCCATGCCTGCTTTACAGAAACACAGCCGGATGTCTTAATTGATTTAACAACGCCTGAAATTGGGAAAGTACATACAAACATTGCATTAGAATACGGCGTTCGTCCGGTTGTCGGAACAACCGGTTTCTCAGAAGATGATTTAAACGAGCTAAAGTCTCTAACAGAAGAGAAGGGTATCGGAGCCATCATCGCTCCAAACTTTGCGCTTGGTGCGGTGCTGATGATGAAATTTTCAAAAATGGCCGCCAACTACTTTGAGGATGTTGAAATTATTGAGCTTCACCATGACCAGAAGCTTGACGCACCAAGCGGAACTGCGCTTAAAACAGCGGAAATGATTTCAGAAGTCCGTAAAGGCAAACAGCAAGGACATCCCGATGAAAAAGAAATTCTCCCAGGAGCGAGAGGAGCGGAGCAAAACGGTATTCGATTGCACAGCGTCCGTCTCCCAGGGCTGATCGCACATCAGGAAGTCATGTTCGGCATGGATGGCCAAACGCTTCAGATCCGCCACGATTCCTATAATCGCGCTTCTTTCATGTCAGGCGTCAAACTGTCAGTTGAACAAGTCATGAAGATTGACCAGCTTGTGTACGGATTAGAAAATATTATTGAATAGACAGGGGGATAAATGATGAAAATTGCTTTAATCGCGCATGACAAGAAAAAACAGGACATGGTTCAATTCACGACTGCCTATCAGAATATTTTGAGGCAGCACGATCTATACGCAACCGGAACAACGGGATTGAAAATTCAAGAGGCGACAGGTCTCCAAATTGAACGTTTTCAATCCGGCCCTTTAGGGGGGGACCAGCAAATTGGGGCACTGATCGCGGCCAATGCACTCGATCTAGTCATCTTTTTGCGCGACCCGCTGACTGCGCAGCCGCATGAACCGGATGTCTCGGCATTAATCCGGTTATGTGATGTGTATTCCATTCCGCTCGCCACAAATATGGGGACCGCGGAGATTTTAGTCCGCACACTTGATGAAGGTGTTTTCGAATTCCGCAATCTTCTTCGGGGAGAAGAGCCGAATGTATAATGCTGACGTTCTTGCTTTTGGCGCCCACAGTGATGATGTCGAGATCGGAATGGGCGGCACAATCGCAAAGTTTGTCAAACAAGGAAAAAAAGTAATGATATGCGATTTGACCGAGGCGGAACTCTCTTCAAACGGAACGGTCAGTTTACGTAAAGAAGAAGCAGCTGAAGCAGCCCGTATATTAGGCGCAGAAAAAAGAATGCAGCTAACGCTTCCAGACCGCGGCCTGATGATGAGTGATCAGGCCATTCGGGCGATTGTCAGTGTGATCAGAACCTGTCGGCCAAAAGCAGTCTTTATGCCATATAAAAAGGATCGCCATCCGGATCACGGCAATGCCGCCGCACTGGTGGAAGAAGCAATCTTTTCCGCAGGAATCCATAAATATAAAGATGAAAAGAGCCTTCCCGCGCATAAAATAAGCAAGGTTTACTACTATATGATAAATGGTTTTCATCAGCCTGATTTTGTCATTGATATATCGGATACAATAGAGGCCAAGAAACAAAGCCTCAATGCCTACAAAAGCCAGTTTATACCGTCAAAGGGTTCAGTTTCAACTCCTCTGACGAATGGCTATATCGAGATCGTTGAAGCGAGAGAAAAGCTTTACGGTAAAGAAGCGGGTGTGGAGTATGCCGAGGGTTTCTTTTCCAAACGGATGCTGTTGCTCGATCATGATGTGCTTGGGGGCGAACAATGAAAAAACTAAAAATAGGGATCACATGTTATCCGAGCGTCGGAGGCTCAGGTATCATTGCGACAGAACTGGGGAAGCAGCTTGCTGAAAAAGGACATGAAATCCATTTTATCACATCAAGCATCCCGTTTAGACTGAATACATATCACCCCAATATTCATTTTCATGAGGTTGAGGTTAATCAATATGCTGTTTTTAAGTATCCGCCGTATGATTTGGCATTGGCAAGCAAAATTGCTGAGGTGGCGGAACGGGAGAATTTAGACATTATACATGCTCACTACGCTCTCCCGCATGCGGTTTGCGCCTATCTAGCAAAGCAGATGCTGAAACGCAATATCGGCATTGTGACAACTTTGCACGGCACGGATATTACGGTGCTAGGCTATGACCCGTCTCTAAAAGATCTTATCCGTTTTGCCATTGAGGCATCAGACAGGGTGACTGCTGTCTCCTCAGCGCTTGCAGCTGAAACGTACGATTTAATTAAACCGGAGAAAAAAATCGAAACGATTTATAACTTTATAGATGAGCGCGTGTATTTGAAGAAAAACAATGCGGCGATTAAAGAGAAACATGGTATTTTACCAGACGAAAAAGTCGTCATCCATGTGTCCAACTTCAGAAAGGTCAAACGCGTGCAGGATGTCATCCGCGTGTTCCGGAATATCGCCGGCAAAACGAAAGCCAAGCTGCTTTTAGTCGGGGACGGCCCGGAGAAGTCGACGGCCTGTGAGCTTGTCAGAAAATATGGATTGGAAAACCAAGTCTTAATGCTTGGAAATCAAGACCGTGTTGAGGAGCTTTATTCTATTAGCGATCTGAAACTGCTGCTGTCCGAAAAAGAAAGCTTCGGACTTGTCCTGCTTGAAGCGATGGCTTGCGGAGTGCCTTGTATCGGAACAAACACTGGCGGTATCCCGGAGGTTATTAAAAACAGTGTGAGCGGGTTTTTGGTGGATGTCGGCGACGTTGCAGCCGCAACAGCCTGCGCGATGCGTATTTTAGAAGATGAACAGCTAAGCAAGGGTTTTACAAAGGCGGCAATGGAAATGCTAAAAAATGATTTTTCTTCACAAAAAATTGTCAGCCAGTATGAACAGATTTATGCCGATTTAGCAGAACCGGAGTGATCATATGGAACAAGTTTTTATCAAAGCGCTTCCCGTGCTCCGCACCTTAATTGAAGCGGGCCACCAGGCTTATTTTGTGGGAGGCGCAGTTCGAGACAGCTATATGAAACGAACGATCGGAGATGTCGATATTGCGACTGATGCGGCACCGGATCAAGTAGAACGGCTGTTTCAGCGGACGGTTGATGTAGGAAAAGAGCACGGGACCATTATTGTGCTCTGGGAAGATGAAACCTATGAAGTCACGACATTCCGGACTGAATCAGAGTATGAGGATTATAGAAGACCTTCAGAAGTGAACTTTATCACATCATTAGAAGAGGATTTGAAACGCAGGGATTTGACGATTAACGCGATGGCCATGACAGCGGAAGGTCAAGTGCTTGATTATTTTGGCGGCAAGAAAGATATTGATCAGAAGCTGATTCGAACCGTCGGAAGGCCCAAGGACAGATTTCAAGAGGATGCGCTTCGCATGCTGAGAGCCGTACGTTTTATGAGCCAGCTTGGCTTTACGCTTTCACTAGAAACAGAAGAAGCGATCACGAAGGAAAAAACACTCTTAACCCATGTTTCAGTTGAACGAAAAACAATAGAGTTCGAGAAACTGCTAAAGGGAAGAGCGTCCCGCCAGGCGCTTCAAACACTCATTCAAACGGGGTTGTACGAAGAACTGCCTGGTTTTTATCATAAACGAGAGAACCTGCTTGTGGCGAGTGAGTTTTCGTTTTACTCTTTAACATCCCGTGAGGAGCTTTGGGCTGCGCTTTTAATTGATCTTGAAATAGATTTGAAAGATGCGCCGCTTTTCCTGAAAGCATGGAAGCTTCCGGGAAAAGTAATGAAGGAAGCCATTCACATTGCCTATACGTTTGGCCAGAGCCTTGACGCTATCTCAATGTACAAGGCTGGGGAAAAAGCACTTCTTTCAGCGGCCAAAATATCACAGCTTCGGCAAAACGAAAAACTAGATGAAGAAAAATTGAAGGACATCCAAAACGCTTATCAAAGCCTGCCGATTAAAAGCCTTAAGGATCTTGATATCACGGGTAAGGATTTGCTTGCGCTGCGAAACCGGCCTGCCGGACAATGGGTGTCGGAAGAATTACAGCGGATTGAGCAGGCTGTTTTGACGGGAAAGCTCTCCAATCAAAAGAAGCACATAGAGGAGTGGCTGAAGACATGCGGTCAACATTAAGAAAAGATCTTATTGAATTATTTTCTCAGGCTGGAAATGAATTTATTTCCGGCCAAAAAATCAGTGACGCCCTCGGCTGTTCCAGAACTGCTGTGTGGAAGCATATTGAAGAGCTTCGGAAAGAGGGCTATGAAGTAGAAGCTGTTAGGAGAAAAGGATATCGTCTCATCAAAAAGCCCGGGAAACTCAGTGAAAGTGAAATTCGCTTCGGACTGAAAACGGAAGTGATGGGCCAGCACCTTATTTATCATGACGTTCTATCAAGCACGCAAAAAACGGCGCATGAGCTTGCAAATAATAACGCAGCAGAGGGCACTCTCGTGGTGGCTGACAAACAAACAGCCGGCAGAGGGCGAATGTCAAGGGTGTGGCATTCCCAAGAGGGAAACGGTATTTGGATGAGCCTGATTTTACGGCCTGACATTCCGCTCCAAAAAACACCGCAGCTCACATTACTTGCTGCAGTAGCTGTTGTGCAGGGAATAGAAGAGGCAGCAGGCATCCAAACGGATATAAAATGGCCTAACGATATTTTGATTAACGGAAAAAAAACAGTCGGCGTCTTAACAGAAATGCAGGCCGAGGAAGACCGGGTACGTTCGGTCATCATCGGGATCGGCATTAACGTCAATCAGCAGTCGGATGATTTTCCAGATGACCTGAAGGACATTGCGACAAGCCTCAGCCAAGCCGCCGGAGAAAAAATTGACCGGGCCGGTGTCATCCAGCATATCTTGCTTTCCTTTGAAAAACGATACCGGGATTATATGACGCACGGTTTTACGCCGATTAAGCTTTTATGGGAAAGCTACGCACTGGGAATCGGCACTAATATGAGGGCCAGAACATTAAATGGAACATTTTACGGGAAGGCGTTAGGTATAGATGATGAAGGTGTTCTTCTTTTAGAAACGAAGGAAGACATTAAAAAAATCTATTCTGCCGATATAGAATTAGGTTAATGTGTTGGTACAAGACCGTTGATTTTGGTATACTTCCATTGGGCAGTATCGCCTGCGAACTGCACCTATTATAAAAATAGATTGACATTGCAGCAGTCTGCCTTGATCCAAAAAAGGACTGGGACAGAGGGATGAAACTCGCCGAACTTTAGAAAGTGAAGAATCCTTCTCGTGTAACGGAAGGTTTTTTGGCTTGTATAAGAAAACGGCAGCTCATCTCCTCTAAACATGAGGAGGAGAAAACATGAAAACAAAACTCGATTTTCTAAAAATGAAGCAGACTGAAGAACCGATTGTGATGCTGACTGCTTATGATTATCCGGCAGCTAAGCTTGCTGAACAAGCGGGAGTTGACATGATTTTAGTCGGTGATTCACTCGGAATGGTCGTCCTCGGACTTGATTCAACTGTCGGCGTGACAGTTGCGGACATGATCCATCATACAAAAGCCGTTAAAAGGGGCGCGCCAAATACATTTATCGTAACGGATATGCCGTTTATGTCTTATCACCTGTCCAAGGAGGATACGCTGAAAAATGCAGCGGCTATCGTTCAGGAAAGCAGAGCTGACGCACTGAAGCTTGAAGGCGGAGAAGGCGTGTTTGAATCCATTCGCGCATTGACGCTTGGGGGCATTCCGGTAGTCAGTCATTTAGGCCTGACACCGCAGTCAGTCGGTGTATTGGGTGGATATAAAGTACAGGGCAAAGACGAACAAAGCGCCAAAAAATTAATAGAAGACAGTATAAAATGCGAAGAGGCAGGAGCAATGATGCTTGTGCTGGAATGTGTGCCTGCAGAACTCACAGCCAAAATTGCCGAGATGCTAAGCATACCGGTCATCGGAATCGGTGCCGGTGTGAAAGCGGACGGACAAGTTCTCGTTTATCATGATATTATCGGCCACGGTGTAGAGAGAACACCTAAATTTGTAAAGCAGTATACGCGAATTGACGAAACAATCGAAACAGCAATCAACGGATATGTCCAGGATGTAAGATATCGTGCTTTCCCTGAACAAAAGCATTCCTTTCAAATGAATCAAACAGTGCTGGACGGCTTGTACGGAGGAAAATAAGATGAGACAGATTACAGATATTTCACAGCTGAAAGAAGCCATAAGACAATACCAGTCAGAGGGGAAGTCAATCGGATTTGTTCCGACGATGGGCTTTCTGCATGAAGGGCATTTAACCTTGGCAGACAAAGCAAGACAAGAAAATGACGCCGTCGTTATGAGTATTTTTGTGAATCCTGCGCAATTCGGTCCTAATGAAGATTTTGAGGCATATCCGCGCGATATTGAGCGGGATGCGGGCCTTGCAGATAACGCAGGAGTCGATATTCTTTTTACGCCTAGTGCCCATGATATGTATCCTGGCGAGAAGAATGTCACGATTCACGTCGAAAGACGAACGGATGTTTTATGCGGACGCTCAAGAGAAGGACATTTTGACGGTGTTGCAATTGTACTGACGAAGCTGTTCAATCTTATGCAGCCGACCCGCGCCTATTTCGGTTTAAAGGATGCACAGCAGGTGGCGGTTGTTGATGGCTTAATCAGCGATTTCTTCATGGATATTGAACTGGTTGCTGTCGATACAGTCAGAGAGGAAGACGGCTTAGCCAAAAGCTCCCGCAATGTATACTTAACTGCTGAGGAAAGAAAAGAAGCGCCTAAGCTGTATCGGGCCCTTCAAACAAGTGCGGAGCTGATCAGAGCCGGCGAAAGAGACCCTGAAGCGGTGATAAAAGCTGCGAAAGAAATCATTGAAACGACAAGCGGCACCATTGACTATGTGGAGCTTTATTCCTATCCGAAACTCGAGCCTGCGGACAAAATGGAAGGAAAGGTCATTCTGGCTGTTGCAGTTGCTTTTTCAAAAGCGCGTTTAATAGATAATATCATTATTGATATTCGAGAAATGGAGAGAATATAATATGTATCGTACGATGATGAGCGGCAAGCTTCACAGGGCAACCGTTACGGAAGCAAATCTGAACTATGTGGGAAGCATTACAATTGATGAAGATCTTATTGATGCAGTGGGAATGCTTCCTAATGAAAAAGTGCAAATTGTGAATAATAATAATGGAGCGCGTCTGGAAACGTATATTATTCCTGGTGAACGCGGAAGCGGCGTCATCTGCTTAAACGGTGCAGCCGCACGCCTTGTGCAGGTAGGAGATAAGGTTATTATCATTTCCTACAAAATGATGTCTGATCAAGAAGCGGCAAGCCACGAGCCAAAAGTGGCTGTTCTGAATGATCAAAACAAAATTGAACAAATGCTGGGGAACGAACCAGCCCGTACAATGTTGTAGAAGAAAAGCCCCCTTTATCGGGGGTTTTCTTTTAAGATTTTGAGAGTAAAACGGTTTTGCCGCTCCATTTCCGTACAAAACGTGTTACACTTTTGTCGTATGCAAGAATTGAGGTGTCCATTTTAATGAATAAGCAACGGTTCGTTGTTATAGATGTAGAAACAACAGGGAATTCGCCGAAGAAAGGCGATAAAATCATACAAATCGCAGCGGTTGTAATTGAAAATGGACAAATTACTGAGCGGTTTTCAAAATACATTAATCCAAATAAATCCATTCCTGCTTTCATTGAGCAGCTTACAGGAATCTCCAATCAAATGGTAGAGCATGAACAGCCGTTTGAGGCTGTCGCTGAGGAAGTGTTTCATTTGCTTGACGGCGCTTATTTTGTCGCCCACAATATCCATTTCGACCTTGGATTTGTCAAGTATGAGTTACATAAGGCGGGCTTTCAGCTCCCAGATTGTGAAGTGCTGGATACTGTCGAACTCTCCCGTATTGTTTTTCCAGGGTTTGAAGGGTATAAGCTGACCGAATTAAGCGAGGAGCTTCAACTGCGGCATGATCAGCCGCACCGGGCTGACAGCGACGCTGAAGTGACAGGGCTTATTTTTTTGGAAATCCTTGAAAAGCTGCGGCAGCTTCCTGATCCGACATTAAAACAGTTAAGAAGACTTTCGCAGCATTTTATCAGTGATCTGACGCATTTGTTGGATATGTTCATTTATGAAAACAAACATACCGAAATACCCGGCTATGCGCGCTTTTCTTCCTTTTCTGTCAGAGAACCTGAATCGATCGATGAACGTGTCAATGAAGACGGGAACTTCTCATTTGAGATGGAAAATTGGGAAGCGGGCAATGAAAAAGCGCTGTCTGCGTTAATGCCCGGTTATGAAAAAAGAGACGGCCAAATGATGATGATGAAAGAGGTGGCTGAAGCGTTTGCAAATCGTGAGCATGCGCTGATTGAAGCTCCTCCGGGAATCGGAAAAACGATTGGCTACCTCATTCCGGCTGCGCTTTTTGCCAAGAAATCAAAAAAACCGGTCATTATCAGCACGTATTCAACGCTTTTACAGCAGCAGATTTTGACAAAGGATTTGCCGATTGTCCAAGATCTGTTTCCATTTCCGGTAACAGCGGCGATTTTAAAAGGACAATCGCATTATTTATGCCTGTATAAATTCGAGCAGGTGCTTCATGAAGAAGATGATAATTATGATGCCGTATTGACAAAGGCACAGCTCCTCGTTTGGCTGACTGAGACAAACACAGGAGATGTAGCTGAACTGAATCTGCCTTCAGGCGGAAAATTGCTGTGGGACAGATTGGCTTATGACGATGGCTCCTATAAAAGAAGTCGCCATGAAAGTGTGACCGGCTTTTATGAGCGTGCCAAGGAGATTGCCATGCGTTCCGATTTGGTGATTACCAACCATTCCCTTTTGCTGACCGATGAAGGCAGCCAGAAAAAAAGACTCCCTGAAAGCGGCACATTTATTATCGATGAAGCCCATCATTTTGAACGTGCGGCGAGCGAACATTTAGGAAAAAGAGCCACATATATAGAATTGCATTCTAAATTGAACAGAATCGGCACTCTGAAGGAACAGGGGCTTCTAAAAAAGATGAGACAGCTATTTCAGCGAAACAGCCTGCCCGTTGATTCTTTTTTCGAATTGGAAGAGTGGATTCAGCACATCCAAGCAGAAAGTGACGCTTTCTTCAGCTCTGTGCATTCTTTTGTAAAACGAAGAAAACCTAAAGAAGACTTAAACCGTCTAGTCTATAAGGTGAACAAAGAAAGCCAAGATAAAAGCTGGCCTATTTTAACGGATGGAGCAGAGAGGCTTTGTTCCATGCTGACACATTTGCAGCAGCTTTTTGAGGCACAGTCGGCTCTGATGGAAAAACATCTGACGAGTATGAAGAGCAAAACCGCTTTTTTAGCCGATGAATATCAAAGAGTCATGAAAGGCTTGCAGCATTACTGTCTAACGTTGCAGAAGCTGTTCTTTGAGTCTGATGATGATGAAGCGGTTTGGGTTGAAATAGACGCAAAGGGAGCAAAAAACGCAGTAGCCATTTACGCACAGCCGCTTGAACCTGGTGAACTCCTCGCTGATCAGTTTTTTGCGCGCAAAAACAGTGTGGTGCTGACATCTGCAACCCTTACTGTCGAAGATTCATTTCAATTTATGATTGAACGTCTGGGACTGGATGACTTTTTCCCGCGAACATTGAGAATTGAGTCGCCTTTTTCTTACGATGAGCGTATGCGGGTGATGATTCCAAAAGAAATGAAATCAATCCAAGATACAGGGCAAACTGAATTTATACAGGATACGGCCCGTTATATTGAACTGATGGCAAAGGAAAAACAGCCCAAAATCCTTGTGCTGTTTACGTCTCATGATATGCTGAAAAAGGTTCATCAGGAACTGAAGCAAGCGATGAGTACTTCCGGCATTCAGCTCTTGGCGCAAGGAATTTCAGGCGGAAGTCCAGGCAAACTGATGAAAACTTTTAAAACATCCAATCAGGCGATCTTGCTTGGTACAAATCACTTTTGGGAAGGCGTTGATTTTCCTGGTGATGAGCTGACAACGGTAATGATCGCAAGGCTTCCATTCCGGTCCCCTGATCATCCGCTTCATGCTGCGAAATGCGAGCTTGCCCGAAAACAAGGGCGGAATCCGTTTCAATCAGTATCACTTCCGGAAGCTGTGCTGACCTTCAGACAAGGAATCGGCCGCTTGCTGCGGACAGCGGGAGACAAAGGGACGATTGTCATATTGGACAGACGGATTAAAACGGCAGGTTATGGCCGGCTGTTTCTTGATGCCCTGCCGACAACTTACGTATCCGAAATGACTGACAGCGAGCTTGAGGCTTACGTTGCAGGGGAAAATGAATAAAAGCCGCATAAAGCGGCTTTTGCGGTGTGGGAGTAGGATGGTGTTTTATTTAAAAGCGGTTTTGCCGCTCTGTGATACTAGTATGGCGTGTCCTGAAATGGAGTATGACTAACAATATTTGTTCAAACTGGAGGATGAAAAAATGGAAAGCAAAATCGAGATTCTTTCAACAATTAATGTAGAGCATTCTGATGACCTTTATAAAATTGTAGACACACTGAATCGGACACTGAAAAGAGATAATCTGATGTTCGGCCTTGCGCTGGATGAAGAAAACAAAAACCAAGCCGTTTTTACCATTTATCGTACGTAGGTGAGAAGATGAGAAAAAAAGCATTAATATTTACCGCCATTTTTGGTATTATTTTTTTAGCAGTACTTCTTGTCTCGGCAAGCATTTATAAATCAGCCATGGCACAAAAGGAAGAGGGGCACGAAGCAGCAGCTGCTGAAGCTAAAAAAGAAACCGATCTCGCCAACGTTGATCAAGTCGAAACATTTGTCGGAAAAGAAAAATATTATGTTGTAAAGGGAACGGACAAAAAAGGAAGCAAACTATATGTCTGGGTTCCTGCCGATAAAAAAGCAAAAATTCTCTCAAAAGAAGCAAAAGAGGGAATCTCCGAAGACAAAGCGGCGAAAATCATACAGGATGAAGGGCTGGTTTCAAAGCAAAAAGAGGTTCATCTGGCAAGAGAGGGAAATGTCCTGCTTTGGGAAGTAACGTACTTAGACAAAGAAGGTCAATACAGTTTAAGTTATGTGGACTTTACAACTGGAAAGATTCTCAAAAATATGACGCCTTAAGACGAATTAGGGGGAGTTCAAGTTGAAACTGGCAAAAAGAGTATCCGCATTAACACCGTCTACCACACTGGCAATCACAGCAAAAGCGAAAGAACTGAAAGCGGCAGGCCATGATGTTATCGGCCTAGGGGCAGGCGAACCTGACTTTAATACACCGCAGCACATCATTGATGCCGCTGTACGTTCTATGAACGAAGGCCATACGAAGTACACGCCTTCAGGTGGTCTGGCTGAACTCAAAAACAGCATTGCAGAGAAATTTAAACGTGACCAGAATATTGAATACAAACCGTCTCAAATGATTGTCTGCACAGGTGCCAAACATGCTCTGTACACCCTTTTCCAAGTGATTTTGGATGAAGGAGATGAAGTCATTATTCCAACACCTTACTGGGTGAGCTATCCGGAGCAGGTGAAACTCGCTGGCGGAAAGCCTGTTTATGTAGAAGGGCTTGAGGAAAATCATTTCAAAATTTCTCCTGAACAGCTGAAATATGCGATCACGGAAAAAACAAAAGCGATCGTCATCAATTCTCCAAGCAACCCGACTGGCGTTATGTATACGGAAGACGAACTGGCGGCGCTCGGTGAAGTGTGCCTTGAACATGACATCCTGATTGTGTCTGACGAAATTTATGAAAAACTTACATACAGCGGAAAGAAACACGTTTCCATTGCACAGCTGTCTGACAGCCTGAAAGAGCAAACGGTTATTATTAACGGCGTGTCGAAGTCACACAGCATGACGGGCTGGAGAATCGGTTATGCGGCGGGGGCTGAAGACATTATTAAAGCAATGACTAACCTTGCAAGCCACAGCACGTCAAACCCGACATCAATCGCACAGTACGGAGCGATTGCTGCTTATAACGGGCCTTCTGAGCCGCTGGAAGAAATGAGAGAAGCGTTTGAACATAGATTAAACACGATCTATGCAAAGCTTTTAGAGATCCCCGGGTTCAGCTGTGTGAAGCCGGAAGGTGCTTTTTACTTGTTCCCGAATGCAAAAGAAGCAGCTCAAACTTGCGGTTTCAAAGATGTAGACGAATTTGTTAAAGCGCTTCTTGAGGAGGAAAAAGTTGCGATTGTTCCTGGCTCCGGATTTGGCTCTCCTGATAATGTACGCCTTTCTTACGCAACATCGTTAGAACTTCTTGAAAAAGCGGTTGAGAGAATCAAACGTTTTGTAGAAAAACATAGCTAACAGATCAAAAAGCGGCTGACAGAAAAGCCGCTTTTTATCTGCATTGACCCGGCTAGTTAAGAGCGGGTATAATAAAGTGATGATAAAAGAGTTCGAGGGGCAATGGGCTTCCGAATGTCTTTCTTGTTTTGGAGGGAAATATGTTGAAAACAACAATCAACCAAGTGTACAAACACGTAGGTGAGGAAGTAACGATCGGAGCTTGGGTCGCTAATAAGCGTTCAAGCGGGAAAATCGCGTTTTTGCAGCTGCGGGACGGTACCGGCTTTATTCAAGGTGTCGTAGTCAAAGCGGAAGTGGAAGACAGTATTTTCCAAACAGCTAAATCAGTGACGCAGGAAACGTCACTCTATATAAAAGGGATTGTCAAAGAGGACGAGCGTTCTCCGCTAGGTTATGAGCTAGCTGTGACAGGTATCGAAGTCATTCACGAAGCGACTGATTATCCAATTACGCCAAAAGAACACGGCACAGAATTCTTGATGGATCACAGACATTTATGGCTTCGTTCAAAACGCCAGCATGCCACCATGAAAATCCGTAATGAAATCATTCGCGCGACTTATGAATTTTTTAATAACGAAGGCTTCGTAAAAGTGGATCCGCCCATTCTGACTGGAAGCGCACCTGAAGGAACAACAGAGCTCTTTGCAACAAAGTACTTTGAGGAAGATGCTTACCTGTCTCAAAGCGGCCAGCTCTACATGGAAGCTGCGGCAATGGCTTTAGGAAAAGTATTTTCCTTCGGGCCGACATTCAGAGCGGAAAAATCTAAAACAAAACGCCACTTGATCGAATTCTGGATGATCGAACCGGAAATGGCGTTTGTACAATTTGAAGAAAACCTTCAAGTGCAGGAAAATTACGTTTCTTTCATTGTGCAATCCGTGCTTAAGAATTGCAAAATTGAATTAAACACATTAGGAAGAGACACATCAAAACTTGAGCAAATCAAAGCTCCGTTCCCAAGAATCACTTATGATGAAGCGCTTGATTTTCTAAAAGAAAAAGGCTTTGACGATATCGAGTGGGGAGACGACTTCGGGGCGCCTCATGAAACAGCGATTGCGGAACACTATGACAAACCGGTTTTCATCACTCGCTACCCGACGTCCTTAAAACCATTCTATATGCAGCCGGCTTCTGACCGCGAGGATGTCGTGCTCTGCGCTGACCTGATTGCGCCGGAAGGATATGGAGAAATCATCGGCGGATCTGAACGGATTCACGATATGGAGCTTTTGGAAGCGCGTCTTAAAGAACATGGACTGGATTCTGACGCATATAAATGGTATGCTGAACTTAGAAAATATGGATCAGTTCCTCATTCAGGCTTCGGCCTTGGATTAGAGCGGACAGTAGCTTGGATCAGCGGAGCGCCTCACGTTCGTGAAACCATTCCGTTCCCAAGACTGTTAAACCGTCTATATCCATAATACATTCAAATGAAACAAGAAAAAGAGTCTCCTGCAAGGGAGACTTTTTACAGTAAAGGGGAAAACATGATCCTTTACAGTAAGAGGTGTGACGATGAAAAAACAGCAATTTATTGATATGCATGAACAGGGAACGTCAACAATCCCTAATCTTCTGCTTACGCATTATAAACAGCTCGGGCTTAACGAAACAGAACTTATTCTGCTCTTAAAAATTAAAATGCATTTAGAAAAAGGATCTTATTTTCCTACACCGAATCAGCTGCAAGAAGGGATGTCAATTTCTGTTGAAGAATGCACAAACAGATTGCGGATGTTTATTCAAAAAGGTTTTCTGTTTATTGAAGAATGTGAAGACCAAAACGGTATCAAATTTGAGAAATATTCTCTTCAGCCTTTATGGGGCAAGCTGTACGAGTATATACAGCTTGCACAGAATCAAACGCAGGAAAGAAAAACAGAAGGGGAACAAAAAAGCCTTTATACCATTTTTGAGGAAGAGTTCGCAAGGCCGTTATCACCTTTAGAGTGTGAAACACTGGCCATTTGGCAGGATCAAGATCAGCATGACGCACAGCTGATCAAACACGCCTTAAAAGAGGCGGTACTGTCAGGGAAACTCAGTTTCCGCTACATTGACCGGATTTTGTTTGAGTGGAAGAAAAACGGGCTGAAAACTGTGGAGCAGGCAAAAATCCACAGCCAGAAATTCCGGCGGGTACAAACCAAGCAGACTGAACCACAAAAAGAGTATAAAAGGCAAGTTCCTTTTTACAATTGGCTTGAACAATAAAGTGAAAAGGTGACAATCGTGTTAAATCTAAAACAAATTGAATTCTGTTTGGACAAGATAGGCGACATGTTTCCCCACGCAGAGTGTGAACTGGTTCATTCCAATCCTTTTGAATTAGTGGTGGCAGTCGCTTTATCTGCGCAATGTACAGATGCACTTGTAAACAGGGTGACCAAAACATTATTTCAAAAATATAAACAGCCGGAAGACTATCTGGCTGTTTCGCTGGAAGAACTTCAGCAGGATATTAAATCAATCGGTTTGTATCGTAATAAGGCAAATAACATCCAAAAATTGAGTGAAATGATTATTGAAGATTACGGCGGAGAAGTGCCGAAAGACCGCGATGAGCTTGTCAAACTGCCTGGTGTCGGAAGAAAGACCGCCAACGTCGTAGTATCTGTTGCCTTTGGCGTGCCGGCCATTGCTGTAGACACCCATGTGGAGAGAGTCAGCAAACGTTTGGGAATCTGCCGGTGGAAAGACTCGGTGCTGGAAGTGGAAAAGACGCTGATGCGCAAGGTGCCAAAAGAAGACTGGTCTGTTACCCATCACCGGCTTATTTTCTTCGGCAGATATCACTGTAAGGCCCAGTCTCCGCGCTGTGCGGAATGTCCGCTGCTGTCTTTGTGCAGAGAAGGGCAGAAGAGAGATAAAAAAGGACTGGTGAAACGATGACGCAAGCGAAAGACGTGTTGGCTTCCTATGAGCAGTACTTAAGCAGTCTTGGCCAGATGAACTCCCTGGATATATCAGAAGCCTTGAGAATCAACCCTGTGTATGTTGACCTCTGCATGGAGTCTCAAGGCGTTTTGCCATGGGAGGACAGCGGCAAGTACGTCCCGCTTTTATTTGAAGTATGGGAAGACATCAAAGAATCACTTCTCCCAGTCTTTCAAACACGGAAATCAAGATGTGACCAAAACGACATGTTAAAGGGCATTGTATGTTTACTTGCTTCGTTTCACTGGACAGCGGGTGAGCGGGTAAAATCGCTCGATTGGCCAGAACTGACGGAAAAATCATTTCCCGTGAAGCCAATCAATTGGCCTGAACGAGTAGAATTTATTCTTCTAAAGCCGACTCAATACCATTGCTTTATTCAGCTTGATGAGCTGTTTGCTGAAATGAAAAAGCATTTTTATAAATACCATGCGATGAATCGATAAAACCTCCCCTTAAAAAGGGGGAGGTTTTTATGTCGAAGAAAAAGCCATCACCCAAAAGGATGATGGCTTTTTGTTTAGTTTGTTTTTTCTGTGGATGATGAGTTCGTTTGTGTTTTGTCAGGTTTGTCTGTTTTGTTCTTATTTGTATCAGAGCCTGATGAATCATTTGTATCTGAGTTCGAATCACCATCCGACTTATTCTGATTGTTGTTATTGTTGCTGTTATCATTGGTTTGGTCTTGATTGCTGTTGTCGGACGGATTGGTGTTCGGGTTGTCTTGTTTTTTATCTTGGTCGTTTGTTGAGTCATCTTTTTGATCTTGATCTGTCTGATCTTGATCTGTTTGTGAATCATCAGTTTGTGTGTCATCCTGAGTCTTCTCATCATCTTGCTTTTCATCATCGGTTTTCTCTTCGTCGTCTTTATCTTCTTCATCCTCAGCCTTCGGCACTTCATACGAAGTGGCGGCTGTATCGCTGCGGACATCGTCGCTGATGGCTGTTACTTGGAATTTATACACAGATCCAGGCTGCACACCGGATATGACGGCTTCTTTTGCAGAACTGTTCTGAATCTCGGAGTAGCTGCCGCCATCGACAGACTGCTTCACTTCAAAGGTGGCATCACCGTCATATTTCCAGCTTAATGTCAGAGATTGGTTGTCTTTATCATATTTCACGTTTAAGCCAGTCGGTTTATCTGTTTCTTCTTTTTCATACGTTTTAGAAACAGTGGAAGGTGCAGTGCCTTTGACAAAGTACTCCGTGAGTTTTTTATCGCTTGGCGTATTCGGCCCAGCCAGTTTTGCCGGGTTAGAGCCTTTTTCTACAGTGGCTTCAACTACGCTGTCAGGCTTCTCAAACGATCCGCTTCCGTCATCGACATCGGCAATGAGCTGGGCGAAGATTCGTTTTGCGACTTTTTGCTCTTCAGCAGAAAGTGATTTCTTTCCAGCATCGTTTTCTTCCATACCCGTCCAGACGGCTGCTGTATATTGCGGTGTGTAACCGACGAACCAAGAATCTCGGGCACCGCCGCTTGCGATATTGTACTTTTGGACTTCACTTTCATCAAAGTTTGTAGTCCCGGTTTTACCGGCTACTTCTACTCCAGGTACTTGTGCAAGCTGTCCAGTACCTGTCTTAACAGCTGTTTTCAGCATATCTGTAATCATAAACGCAGTATAATCGCTCATTGCTGATTTTGATTTCGGTGTTAAGTCAAGCTTTGTGCCATCGTTGAATTCAATGGACTTCACAAAATGCGGGTCGTTATACGTTCCGTTATTTCCAAACGAGCTGTATGCGCCTGCCATAGTTAGAGGAGAAACACCATCGTCTCCACCAAAACCGCCAATTGAGTAGGCCTCAGATACATTATCCTTTGTTAATCCCAGTCCAAGACCATTTGCAAAGTCTACTGCAGCATCTTTACCAGCTGCCTGGAAGGCTTTTAAAGCAGGAATGTTACGAGACTGTGCCAATGCTTGGCGCATAGACATTAGTTCTTTATATTTGCGGTCAAAGTTACGGATCGGTGTTCCATCAGAATACGTATAAGCTGAGTCATCAATTTGTTCATACGTAGACCATTTTTTGTTTTCAATAACTGGACCGTAGTCTAAAATCGGCTTTATGGTCGAACCAGGCTGTGCCTTAGTTTGAGTTGCATAGTTAAAGCCTCCGACAGGCTGATTGCGCCCAGCACCAATCGCGCGGACTTCTCCGTTTTTTGTATCGAGAAGGGTAACGCCGCCCTGCATGCCTTCAGTAAATCCGACGGTGTCTCCGTCCATTAATTCATCTAGTTTGTCTTGTGCTTTTGTATCTAATGTCGTATAAATTTTTAATCCGTCAGTTCCTGGATTGACATCAGATTTTTCTTCAATTTCTTTCATGACTTCTTCAACAAACGCGCTGTATTTGTTTGAATTGTTTTTTTCATATTCTTTTTGTGACACAACGCCTTCGTCTTTCATCGCGACATTTTTGGTTTTATTATATTCAGAATCGGAAATAAATCCTTGCTTTTTCATCAGACTGAGTACGATGTTCCGCCTTTTTTCCGCTTTATCCGGGTTTTTAACGGGATTGTACGTTGTCGGGCTTTGCGGCATGCCCGCAAGTGTCGCCGCTTGTTCCACAGTCAATTTGCTTAAATCTGTGACGCCGAAAAATTCCTCCGCCGCTTTTCCGATTCCATATGCTCTAGGAGAAAAATAAATCCGGTTTAAATACATTTCTAAAATTTCGTCTTTAGAGTAATTGCGCTCCAGCTGAATCGAAAGCCACACTTCCTGTACCTTCCGTTTCAGCGTCTTCTGATGAGAAAGAAGGGAGTTCTTGACGACCTGCTGGGTGATCGTGCTTCCGCCTTCAGCTCCGAAACCGTCTGTAAAGTTGGCGACTACGGCGCCGCCGATACGGACAGGGTCAATCCCGTGGTGTTCATAAAAACGGGCGTCCTCTGTCGCAATAAAAGCTTCTTTTACAGTATCAGGAATTTCATCTATTGAGACGTAGGTCCGCTTTTCGGAGCCGTATTCAGCGATCTCTTCTCCATTTCTATCATATATTGTCGAAGAATAAGGCGTCTTTAATTTGTTTTCGTCAAGTTTTGGCGCATCGGAAACCATGACAGCAAATGTGACGGCACCGCCGACTACACCTAAAACAAACAGAATGAGTAAAGTAAAAAGGGTCTTTTTAAACCATCCGCCTTTTTTTCGTTTCTTGCCTTTTTTCGGTGAAGGACTCGATTTGCTGTTCGCTTTTCGTCGAGCTTCACGGCTGTTAAATTGATCTGACATCACATCTCAACCTTTCGTTAATCAACCTTTCGCACTAGATGACGGCGAAAAATAAAGCTGTTCAATAATACTAATATAATCAATTCTAGGTGCGTATCCAAGAGAAATCGGATACGCCGCTTCCTCTAATTCATCTTTTCGAATTGATTTTCTGCCGTTTTTTTCTTTTCTGTCCCAGAAATCCAACAGTTTATCGGCTTCCAAAAAATAAACCTGGTCGAAAGCGGATATAATAACAAAACAAATGCCGTCTTGAGCCATTACCTGCTTCATATGCTCGATTTGATGGTCATGAAAATTCTGCAGGGGGAAAGAGGTCTTGTTTTTCGTTTCTTTCGCCTCAAAATCAATATACCGCCCTTTGTAAATCCCGTTATAATCTGTCGTCGATGATTGTTTAAAGTAAGCTTCTTTAATCACCGCGGCGCTTCTTTTTGGATAATGGACATTTACAATTTGAACAGGTGTCGGCTTTTTGTGTATGACGGCAATTTGGTTTGTCAGATAATACTTATTCGTTTCGTTTAAGTCATCTTCGAGGGTCATTCCGCGATTACTGTAGGACGGGGCCCTTTTCTGACTGTTTTGGGATGAAACCGAATGTTTCGGCTGAAACGTTTTTCCGTTAGGATACCGAATCACTTTCTCATCCTCCTTATTAAACTATTCGTGACGGAAGTGAATGTACGTGCAAGAACAACAGGCCATCAGAAAGCTTCTTAGCCGGATTGAACGGCAGACAAAAGCAAAAAACGCAGATAACATTTCAAGAACGAACGCATATAAAGCATTTTATGACTGTCATCCGGAAATCAAATGGTCGCTCTTAGCATCTTTTGTTTCTCGCAATGCCGGCTGGTCAATGACTGACTTAAAAGGCAGTCTGTTTCAGCTTGGACTCCGTGAGAGACAGCAAAAGTGGTTCTTTTTAGCCTATGAAAGAGCGAACTGGCTTATTTTTTCGGATGCCTATCCGCAGCTTCTTTTGTACCACTGGTCAAAAAAAATCGGGAAACCGCTGTTCCATCATCTCCATGTGTTTGGCGTCTCGCAATTTATGACGGAAGAATGGGCCCATTTTTGGCATGAGCGAAACACGGAGCGGCTGATGTATGCCCTCATTGTAAATGAACAAAACACTATCCAAACACCTATTATACAAAATCCTTCGTTTAAAAAGAACGTTTTTGACACGATTCCTTTTTATTTAAGTGACTGGTTTCATTTTAACACCGTTATTTTTCCTTCTTCAGACGGGTTTCTTTACGGCATTTCAGTGAAACGCTTTTCAAAGACAGAGGAAAGGATAAGGCTGGGAAAGCAGCTGTCTCAATTGCTGTTCAGCCCCGAATTATTCTCCTCTTTTTATCACTTTTTGCACACAGTGCCGCACACAGGATCCCGTTTTGATATGGAAAAAATGATCGGGATCACAAAAAGAACATCTCCTATGTTAAGGACATGTTACCCTGAGTTCATCCACTCATTAGACGGAAAGAAAACGGATTGGTTTCATGGAAAGATCAAGAAAGCGTTCTTTAGACGTGAGGAATTGCCGAAGCAGATTGAATTGACAGACTGGTATCTGCATAAAAAACGCCAGCTTCATGCTCTTTTTGCGGTCGAGCATTGGCTGAAAAAATAAAGAAGCAAGGAATTTCCTTGCTTCTTACGTAGAAGGGCGGTTCGGGCCGCCTAATTTTTTATCTAAAGAATCGATTGCTTTTGATTCAGTCTTTTTTTGCTGGCCGGCTTTTTTCGGTCTGGTTTTCATACGGCACCTCCTCACAAGTATCGTTTGCATTAAGGGGGAGGATCATACAATTTTTGCGGTTGTTTTTGTCGAAAACTTCAGCTTTCCGTGGAAAACCTGTTTGTTTGGCGATTTGCTTCTAGTTTTGTCATGAGGAAGGAAAGAGACTGAAGAGCAAAGAATCTTAACCGGGAGAGACAAGGAAAGGGAGGTACACGAATGTCCGGTTACGTAAGCAAGACAGATATTCTCCGTATGCTTTCTGATATAGAAGATGAATTAACCCGAGCCGACCAAAGCCTGAACCATTCCTTAAACGCATGGGAGGCTGAGATGCGGGAAAAGGAAAACGATCGCCTGGGTGTGCTGGAAGAAGAAATCATGGACCTTCATATTTGTATAAATGAGCTGCATCAATCACCTGAACACAGGTATGCATTTGAAAAGGTATACCGCATCGGCTGAATTTGCGGGCGAAATTTGGTACGATATTCATTGAGGTGAAGGATGTTGCAATCACAAACATTGCTGGAAATGACCGAGCAAATGATTGAAGCTGCTGAAAATGGCGCTGATCGATACCAGGAAGGAAAAGACAAGAATCTTTCATATGATTTTTTTGAGACGATAAAGCCTGCAGTTGAAGAGAATGATGATCTGGCGGCTCGCTGGGCGCAAGGGGCGCTTGAATTGGTAAAAGCCCGCCGTCCGAAATATGTGCATAGAGAGCAAATTGAGACCGTAAAGGACAATTTCCTGGAACTGGTCCTTCAATCATATGTTCATCATATTCATAAAAAACGATTCAAGGACATCACTGAGTCAGTCCTTTATACATTGCACGCGGTAAAGGATGAAATTGCAAGAAAAGACAGCCGGTAAAGGCTGTCTTCTTTTAAGTTTGTTATAGGGGGCCGGACGTTAATTCAACTCATATGCCGGGCTTTCTGCTCCATTTGCTTCGAGAACCTTCATACTGTTACGAAACTCAGTTGTGCTGAGATGTCCTTGAATATAGAGGAACTTGGCAAAGTCCATCAGTTTATTCATACAGTCTGTTTCATATTTCTTCATTTCTGCAAAACGTTTGCTTAAGTATGATACGTTCATTATGGTGCATCCCCTCTCATCTGTATTGAAAATATGGTACCATAATGATTCGACTTTTTTCTGTTTTTAAAAAATTTAAACTTTCGACACAATTTGACAAACACGAATCAGAACCTGTGACACAACCAATAGACTTCATTCATACATATATAGAAGAGAAACATGTTGAGTTTAGGGGGAATCGCAATGAACAGGAGTTCTCAAAGCTATCCTCGGCAAATGGACTATTATTATCCTCAGCAAATGCAAGGATATTATCAGCAGGCAGCACATGGACAATACTGGCCGCAGCAGCATTATGGACAGCAGGATTTTTATCAGCCGCATTCTCCGCTCCAGCCGATGCCTACGCAGCCTCCAGTATTCTCCAACCCTTATCCAATCCCAAGGCCTAACCAGCAGCAGCCCTCACAATTTCAAAGTATCATGTCGCAGTTCAAAAAAGCCAACGGGCAGTTTGATTTTAATAAAATGATGGATACGACAGGTCAAGTGATGAGTGCAATGAATCAGGTCGGATCTTTAATAAAGGGATTTACGAGCTTTTTTAAATGATAGAAGCATGAATGAATCACTCATTCATGCTTCTTTTTTGGGAAGATAAGTGTCATTGTCTGCTCGTTCCAAGATGTTTCCATATCTTCTTGGTGTACTTCATAAGGCAGCTGAACCGTTCTGGTCATGCTTGTAAAAGTGGCCTCATTTTGCTGTTTTTGTTTCTCTTGGAGAGTTACATGCAGATACCTCGATTTAATATCAACGACGATCTCGCCATCTCGAAACGTCTCCGGAATCGTGATATCGACATACAGCCCGGTATCTCTTTCTCTGACACGTATGGTCGTCTGTACATCCTTTAAACTCGAGTTGATCAAGTTTTGAAATCCGTTTAATAGGTTGCCGAATGCTGAGGATTGAAAAAGATGGTCCATTGCCTGCGCGATGATTTCTTCTTTCTTTTGAAGTTCGTTCTTTTTGTCATCATAGAGTTCCAAATTTGCCACCGCCTTTTTTAACCAGATTATGCGCCTGTGCCAGATGTTGTTATAAATTGAAGCAAAATTGAAAGTGTGGTTAAATAGTGGTGATTGAAGGGATAATGGTTGAGGCGAATGAGAAGGGAGAAAACACATTGCTGAAAAAATTATTCGGAATGGGCAAAACTCAGGAAAAAGTGGCAGAAGAGGTTATTTATTCTCCGGCAGATGGTACGGTAATGGACCTGACTGATGTGCCGGACCCTGTTTTTTCACAGAAAATGATGGGGGAAGGAATAGCGGTGGAACCATCAAACGGTGAAATCGTTTCACCTGTTGAAGGTGAAGTGATTCAGATTTTCCACACCAAACACGCCGTGGGCATTCGGACTCGATCGGGAATTGAACTTTTAATTCATGTCGGGCTGGAAACAGTCAATATGAACGGAGAAGGATTTACTGCCCACATGAAAGAAGGGGATAAAGTGAAGATCGGTGATCCGTTGATTACGTGTGACTTGGAATTAATTAAAGAAAAAGCGAGCAGCACGGTCATTCCGATCGTTATCATGAATGGTGAGGCTGTAGGATCAATTGTGCCGGCAGGCGAAAACGCTGCCCTCAAAGGAGAAACAAAGCTTCTCACAATAAAAGCGAAATAAGCAGGGCGCATGCCTTGCTTTTTTTATTCGATTGTATAAAATTTGCACCTAGCCATGCAAACAAATATTCGGTAAACTGTATTTGACAAAGAGGTGTAAAGAATGAAAAGGAAATCACTGACTGAGCTCATTTCTGAGTTAAAAGGAAATGAAAACGTTGTGAATTGGCATGAAATTGAGCCTCGTGAAGCAAGAACAAGGCCGGTGCCTGAAAGTATAGACGAAAGAATAAAAGCAGCCCTTTCGAAAAGGGGCATTAATGAACTATATACCCACCAATATTCCGCTTTTCAATATGTGCAAAAAGGAGAAAGCATCGTTACCGTAACGCCAACCGCATCAGGAAAAACATTATGCTATAACCTCCCAGTGTTGCAGTCCATCGCCCGCGACGAAACAAATCGGGCGCTATATTTATTTCCGACTAAAGCGCTGGCTCAAGACCAAAAGAGCGAGCTAAATGAAATCATTGATGAAATGGGCATTGATATTAAAAGCTTTACATATGACGGGGATACGTCTCCGGCAATCAGGCAAAAGGTGAGAAAAGCAGGCCATATTGTCATTACAAACCCCGATATGCTTCATTCTGCCATTCTTCCGCATCATACGAAATGGGTCAGTTTGTTTGAAAACCTTAAGTATATCGTCATCGATGAGCTTCATACGTATCGCGGTGTGTTCGGGAGCCATGTGGCGAATGTGATCCGGCGGCTGAAGCGAATCTGCCGGTTTTACGGAAGTGATCCGGTTTTTATTTGTACTTCCGCAACGATTGCCAACCCGAAGGAATTGGGGGAGCAGCTGACGGGAAAACCGATGCGGCTGGTTGATGACAACGGAGCCCCGAGCGGACGGAAACACTTTGTGTTTTATAATCCGCCAATTGTGAACAAACCGCTGAATATTAGAAAAAGCGCAACAGCAGAAGTGAATGAACTGGCGAAAGAGTTCCTGAAAAACAAAGTGCAGACCATTGTTTTTGCCAGAAGCAGAGTCCGGGTGGAAATTATTTTAAGCCATATTCAGGAGCTTGTGAAAAAAGAGATTGGGACAAAGTCAATCAGAGGCTATCGGGGAGGCTATCTTCCAAAAGAGCGAAGAGAAATCGAAAGAGGTCTGAGAGAAGGCGAGATTTTAGGAGTGGTCAGTACGAATGCCTTAGAGCTTGGTGTTGATATCGGCCAGCTGCAAGTGTGTGTGATGACGGGTTATCCTGGAAGTGTGGCAAGTGCATGGCAGCAGGCGGGACGAGCCGGCAGAAGGCACGGTGAGTCTTTGATTATCATGGTCGCCAACTCAACGCCGATTGACCAATATATTGTGCGGCATCCCGAATACTTCTTTAACCGTTCGCCGGAATCTGCAAGAATCAATCCGGAGAATTTGATTATTTTAGTAGACCATTTAAAGTGTGCGGCTTATGAGCTTCCTTTTAGAGCTGATGAAGAGTTTGGGCCGATGGATGTAAGTGATATTCTTGAGTACCTTCAGGAAGAGGCCGTTCTTCACCGCAACGGCGAACGGTATCATTGGGCGAGTGAATCGTTCCCCGCATCAAATATCAGTTTACGTTCCGCTTCACAAGAAAATGTCGTCATTGTTGATCAGTCAGATATTGCAAATGTGCGGATTATCGGTGAAATGGATCGTTTTAGCGCGATGACGCTTTTACATGATGAAGCGATTTATTTGCATGAAGGGACGCAATATCAAGTAGAGAAGCTTGATTGGGACCATAAAAAGGCTTATGTCAGAAACGTCGATGTCGAGTATTACACGGATGCTAATCTGGCAGTTCAGCTGAAAGTATTAGAAGTTGATAAAACGAACGAAAAAAGCAGTATGTCATTGCACTATGGTGACGTCACTGTCAATGCTCTGCCGACCATTTTTAAAAAAATTAAAATGACCACCTTTGAAAATATTGGCTCAGGCCCTATTCATTTGCCGGAAGAAGAACTGCATACAAGTGCAGCTTGGCTCGAAATCAAAACAGCAGACGAAGATATCGGGGAAAAGACGCTGGAACAGCTCCTTCTTGGCATCTCGAATGTGCTGCAGCATATTGTCCCTGTGTATATCATGTGTGATCGAAACGATGTGCATGTCGTTTCTCAAATTAAAGCGGCCCATACCGGATTGCCGACCATCTTTTTGTACGATCATTATCCGGGCGGTATCGGTTTGGCGGAGGAAGTCTACAAACGTTTTTCAGACATAAACGAAGCGGCGAAACAGCTTATTAAACAATGTCCTTGTCATGACGGCTGTCCGTCTTGTATAGGTACCGAAATAGAAGGAATAAAAGCAAAGGAAAGAATTTTGCAGCTGCTGAATCAAATGTCGTAAAGGAAGGAGGTCGAGTATGTCATTAAAAGGGAAACTCCAGCGAATGAAAAAGCATATGGTGCTTGATGAAGGGGAATATAAAATAGAAAAAGGCGAACAAGAAAACAAACTCGTTGAGAACCATGCTGAAATTCCATTTTTAGAAGAGTGGGAGGCTTTTGGCATGAAGCCTTTTTTCTTCGAAGATGAGTACTGCCTCATTAGAGAAATAGAATATCCGCTTTCTCACCGGCATGGGTTATACCGTTTTTCTGAACTTGATGAAGTGATTGCATTGTGGAATCAAAGCTGCGTGTCGCATACTTTGTCAGCAAAAGGGTATAACAAAAACAGTCTCTTTTTCTTTGATACGGAAACAACCGGTCTTGGAGGCGGCGCCGCTTTGCTTGGGCATGCGAGAGTATATGAAGACCGAGTGACAGTCAAACAGCATCTCTTGCCCAAGCCGGGGAATGAAGTCGCCTTGTATCAAAGCTTTTTAAGCGAGGTTGACATTACATCACTCGTGACCTACAACGGTAAAGCCTTTGATTGGCCGCAGGTGAAAACAAGGCACACATTGATCCGCGACAGACTTCCGGAACTTCCGGAGTTCGGCCACTTTGACCTGTTGCACGGAGCAAGACGCTTGTGGAAACACAAAATGGACCGCGTATCGCTTGGCACGGTTGAAAAAGAGGAGCTCGGCATCCGCAGGCAAGAAGATACACCGGGCTACTTGGCGCCAATGCTTTACTTTCATTTTATCAAGGCGCAAGAGCCGGATCTTCTAAAAGGTGTTCTGCATCATAATGAAATGGATGTGCTATCGCTCATTTCATTGTACATTCATATGTCTAAAAAAATTCTCTCTGAATCACATGCGCCAAAAGAGCACAGTGAAGCTTATGCGATGGCGAAATGGTTTATGGCCCATAAAGAAACGGATCAAGCGGTCAAACAGCTGGAAAGGCTTAAAGAAAAGCCGTTTGAGGGTCAGGATAGGGCCCGGCTGGATTTATCACTACTGTACAAAAAACAAAACCGGTTAGAGGAGGCAGTGCCGCTTTGGGAAAAGCTGTCCCGTTCCCAAAATCAGAAGTGCAGATACACAGCTGTGATAGAGCTTGCGAAATTTTTTGAGCATAAGAAAAAAGAGTTCGGAAAAGCCCTGCGTATAGCAGAACAATTACTTAGCGATGAGGCGTTTTTATCAGAAAAAGAAGTTGAAAATCTGCATGTGAGAATTGCGCGGCTGAAGAGGAAATATTCCTCTTAAATATTCCCCGGGAAAGCGCATTAGACGACTTCTTTCGCCAAGAATTTTTTTTGCTGGATTCACATCGATTTTGTTGTAGAATACCGGCGAATCCTGTAAAATGACGTTAGTTATTTTTAAAGGGAGAGTTGGTATGTATAAGGGTGTTTTTTATTTGTTCTTTGTCGTTGTTTTTTTGATTGCTTTCGTATTTTCAAACTTTAAAGACAGCTTAATTGCACACTTTTAAAATAGGTCATTGCATCAGAACATGTACCCCCTATTTTTCATAACTTAGTATTGTAATAAAGTTTATGGAAAGGGGATTTAATCATGCATCACTGCAGACCGCACATGATGGCGCCGATTGTCCATCCTACTCATTGCTGTGAAAACCATACGTTTTCAAATACTATCGTGCCGCATATTCACCCACAGCACACAACAAACGTAAATCACCAGCATTTTCAGCACGTTCACTACTTTCCACACACTTTCTCAAACGTTGATACGGCTACACATCAACATTTTCAAGCGAGAAGACCTTTCTTCGACTAGTATGGAAACGTGCAGCTTGATGGTGGAAACAACAGCACATCAAAATGGGGCCCACTGGGGAGCCCCATTTTTTAAAGCAGGTGAAATAATGAAAGTATTGGCAGTAACAGGATACAAGCCATTTGAACTCGGGATTTTTAAACAGGATGACAAAGCGTTGTATTACATAAAAAAAGTCATTAAGAACCGGCTAATTGCTTTTTTAGATGAAGGACTGGAATGGATTTTAATTTCGGGCCAGCTAGGAGCCGAACTCTGGGCGGCTGAAGCTGCCTATGATCTGCAGGAGGAATACCCTGATTTAAAGGTAGCTGTGATTACCCCTTTTTACGATCAGGAAAAGAACTGGAAAGAACCTAATAAAGAGCTTTATGAAGCTGTTCTGACACAGGCTGACTATGAAGAAAGCCTGACTCACAGGCCATATGAAAGCCCGCTTCAGTTTAAACAAAAAAATCAGTTCTTCATTGAGAAATCAGATGCGCTTATGCTTTTATATGATTCGGAAATGGAAGGGTCTCCAAAGTATATGCTTGAGACAGCGGAAAAGCGACGCGAACAGGACGGCTACCCCATTTACTTTATTACAATGGATGACTTGAGAGTGACAGTAGAGGAAGACAGCTACTCATAACAAAGAAAGAGAAATTTGACAACCGTACAGATTTCTGAAAAAATATAGTTGATGATTCACGATACGAGGTGAAAAAGATGCTTGCTGATAAAGTAAAGCTTTCTGCGAAAGAAATTTTGGAAAAAGAATTTAAAACAGGCGTTAGAGGCTACAAGCAAGAAGACGTTGACAAATTTTTAGATATGATTATTAAGGATTATGAAACCTTCCATCAAGAAATTGAAGAACTGCAGCAGGAAAATCTGCAGCTGAAAAAACAGCTTGAAGAAGCCAGCAAAAAACAGCCAGTGCAATCTAACACAACGAACTTTGATATTTTAAAACGGCTGTCTAACTTAGAAAAACATGTTTTTGGCAGCAAACTTTATGATTGATCGTGCTTGAAAAAAATGGCACTTGTAAATTACAATCAGTTGTTATATAATAATTTATGTTCTTAACGTTCGGGTAATCGCTGCAGATCTTGAATCTGTAGAGGAAAGTCCATGCTCGCACGGTGCTGAGATGCCCGTAGTGTTCGTGCCTAGCGAAGTCATAAGCTAGGGCAGCCTTGATAGGCCGACGGCAGGAAAAAAGCCTACGTCCTTTGGATATGGCTGAGTATCCTTGAAAGTGCCACAGTGACGAAGTCTCACTAGAAATGGTGAGAGTGGAACGCGGTAAACCCCTCGAGCGAGAAACCCAAATTTTGGTAGGGGAACCTTCTTAACGGAATTCAACGGAGAGAAGGACAGAATACTTTCTGTAGATAGATGATTGCCGCCTGAGTACGAGGTGATGAGCCGCTTGCAGTACGACGGAACAAAACATGGCTTACAGAACGTTAGACCACTTACATTTAAAATGATGAAAACAAGCTCTCCCGTATAAGGAGAGCTTTTATCTTGAAAAGAGAAAAGCTTTAAAAGACAGGGTGATACGATGAAGAAGTATACACTAATTGCAACGGCGCCGATGGGCATTGAAGCTGTTGTCGCAAAGGAAGTACGAGACTTAGGATACGAATGCAAGGTTGATAACGGAAAAATTATTTTTGAAGGTGATGCGCTTGCCATTTGCCGTGCAAACCTTTGGCTTAGAACAGCCGACCGCATAAAGGTTCAGGTTGCTTCTTTTAAAGCGAAAACATTTGATGAACTGTTTGAAAAAACGAAAGCGATTAACTGGCGCTCATTTATACCTGAAAACGGGAAATTCCCTGTCATTGGAAAATCAGTGAAATCAACACTTGCAAGCGTTCCTGACTGTCAGCGGATCGTCAAAAAAGCAATTGTCGAAAAGCTCAAGGTTCAGTCCGGCAAAGCCAATGACTGGATTGAAGAAACAGGTGCCGAGTATAAGGTCGAAATTTCTTTATTGAAAGATCAGGCGGTTATAACGCTCGATTCCTCAGGGACAGGCCTCCACAAACGAGGATACCGTGTCGATCAGGGCGGCGCGCCGATTAAAGAAACACTTGCTGCCGCTTTAGTTCAACTAACAAATTGGACCCCGAACCGACCGTTTGTTGATCCTTTTTGCGGTTCCGGTACGATTGCGATCGAAGCCGCGTTAATCGGCCAAAACATCGCCCCGGGTTTTAACCGCGATTTTGCCTCGGAGGATTGGGAATGGATCGGCAAAGAGCTGTGGGACAAAGCACGGCTTGAAGTCGAAGAAAAGGCGAATTATGACCAGCCGCTTACCATTTTCGGAAGCGACATAGACCACCGCATGGTGCAAATCGCAAAAGAAAATGCAGAGGAAGCAGGCTTGGGAGATTTAATCGAGTTTAAGCAGATGCAGGTCAAAGACTTCACGACAAATCTGGAGTTTGGGGTAATTGTCGGTAATCCGCCATACGGAGAGCGTCTCGGCGAGAAAAAAGCCGTTGAGCAGATGTACAAAGAAATGGGACAGGCATTCGAACCGCTTGATAGCTGGTCTGTGTATATGCTGACATCAAATGAGAATTTTGAGGAAGCATACGGCAGAAAAGCGACGAAGAAACGAAAGCTCTTTAACGGATTTATTAAAACGGATTATTATCAATACTGGTCAAAAGTAAGGCCGCAGCGCACGAAAACAGAAACCGAATAAAAAGAAGACGCTTTGCATGCGTCTTCTTTCGTCTTTCAGCTATATTCTATCGTTACCAACGGTGCGCTTTCGCGTTGCTTCTCAAAATAATGTTGGTTTGGGACATTTCAGTGTGACCGTTTACTTGAGACTTAGAACGTTTAGGCCGCGTCCAATTGTGGTGAAACAGTTCAGAATGCTGATCTAATCGGTTTCTATAACTCATGCCAACATCACTCCCTGATAGAATATTGTTGATAAGACGGATAATCCGGGTGCCGGAATATCAATTGTAGTTTGCGCATGTTTCGGTGATAACATGCGGGAAGCATGTATATAAAATGAAAAGTTCGCATACAATGATGATTATTTCCATCAGAGGTGATCTCATGCTGAACAGCGAACATTTTAATCTTATTCAAAGGGCGCTTGACGCAACAGCAAACGAGCTAAACGAACTCGGAGCTGATTTGTCTCCGTCCGTGATTTCCCATGCGCAAAACGATTTAGAAAAAGCGGTGGAACATATTTATTCAACAGACCATCCTTTTTTATCTTCGCATGTGATCAATCGAAAGTAAGCTTCAAAAAAACTTGGCAATGCCAAGTTTTTTTATTGTATTCATCAGTGAGAAATGATATTATTGGTGGTCTGAATGTTGAATAGTTGGGGGTTGGAACTAGGTGACAACATCACGTTTGCCTTTTTCTTTAACGAAAACAAAGAATTTTTATGAAGAATTGAACAATTGGATTGGTGACGTGTTTTACGATATCCTTCCCGAAAAAGGGTTTGATCTTCGGGATGAGCAAGTATTTATGGCTTTTCAGCTGGAGCGGGCGTTTAAAGAGAAAAAAGTCATGTTTGCCGAAGCTGGAGTGGGAACGGGGAAAACGCTGGTTTATCTTCTTTTCGCGATCAGCTATGCTAGATATGTCGGCAAACCTGCCATTATCGCTTGTGCTGATGAAACATTAATCGAACAGCTAGTAAAAAAAGAGGGCGATATTTCAAAGCTGGCTGAGCATCTCGATCTGAAAATTGATACAAGGCTGTCGAAGTCACATGAGCAATATTTATGCTTAAAGAAGCTTGAAAAAACGATGCAGCGATCTGATGATGATAAATGGCTGGATCTTTATGAGTCGTTACCGTCATTTGTCCATGAATCACAGGCGATGCAGCGCTTTTATCCGTATGGCGACCGTAAGCAGTACGCTAATCTATCGAATGAAGAATGGTCTGAAGTAAGCTACGACTCGTTTCAGGATTGTCTGACTTGTGATATGAGACACAGATGCGGTTTGACGCTTTCCAGAGATTATTACCGTAAGTCAACCGACTTGATCATTTGTTCCCATGATTTTTATATGGAGCATGTATGGACGGAAGAATCGCGCAAACGAGAGGGCCAGCTGCCGCTCTTGCCTGATCATAGTGCAGTTGTATTTGATGAAGGGCATCTGTTAGAGTTTGCTGCACAAAAAGCATTAACCTACAGAGTGAAGCAGTCTACTCTTGAATTGTTTTTGGAACGTTTGCTTCAAAATGACATCAGAGAAGAGTTTGCTGAACTGATTGAAGATGCGCTTGCTGCAAACGATGAATTTTTCTATGTTCTCTCTGAAGAATCAAAAGAAGTAGCTGGTTCACACCGTTTAGAAATAAAAAATGACCAGCGTGTCAAAAAGGCGGCGGACGAGCTTTGCCGTTTGCTTGATAAAATCGGTGAGGCTCTCGTGTTCGAGTCTGAGATGTACACGATTGATCAATACGAGCTGTCAGTTGTGGAAGAATATGTTGAACAAATGGCGTATTCATTATCTCTATATCAAAAGGATGCGATCAGCTGGCTGGAGAAAAAGGAAGCAGAATCAACCTTTGTTGTCATGCCGAGAACGGTAGCGGAAGTGCTGGGCGAAAAAGTGTTTTCTAAGAAAATTCCTTATATCTTTTCTTCTGCTACGCTGTCAGAAGGCGGTTCGTTTGATTATATTGCTGACAGTCTGGGGATTCACGATTATTTGTCGTTAACCGTTGATTCTCCTTATGATTATGACGAGCAAATGACCGTTAATCTATATGCGAAAACAGATATGACAGCCGAACAAAAAACGGCTGAAACGATTGAAACGATCAAGCGTTATAAAGGCAGAACGCTGATGCTTTTCCCTTCTTTTGAGGAATTAAACGAGTTTAAGCAGCTGTCGGCGGCTTGGGAGCTGCCGTATCCGATTTACTTTGAAGGCGATGAGGAAATCAGCGGCTTAGTGGAGAAATTCCAAGAGAAAGAGGAAACCGTACTATGTTCGGTTCACTTATGGGAAGGACTCGATATTCCCGGTGACGCATTAAAGAATGTGACCATTTGGTCATTGCCATTCCCGCCTCATGATCCTGTATTTACAGCGAAACGCAACGGGGCAAAAAAAAATCCGTTCGAAGAAGTTGATCTGCCATATATGTTATTACGCGTGCGGCAGGGCATCGGGCGTCTGATCCGTTCGAATCAAGACAGCGGCTCGATCCACATTTACGCTGGCGGAGAAAATGAACAAATCATTGATGAAGTCAAAAAGGTTTTGCCTGTTGAACCGAAAATGATGTAATAGAAAAAAGCTGACGATCGTATTCGTCAGCTTTTTTATTTTGTCAGCGGGCCAGCCAGCCGCCGTCAACGGCCAAAATATGCCCATTTACATAATCTGAAGCGTGGGATGCCAGAAAGACTGCTGTCCCGCCGATATCATCCGCTTTGCCCCAGCGGCCGGCGGGAATTCTCTTTAAAATCTCTTCATTTCGTTTTTCATCATCGCGTATAGGCTGTGTATTGGCGGTAGAAATATAACCAGGGGCGATAGCGTTAACCTGAACGCCGGACGCTGCCCACTCATTTGCAAATGATTTAGTTAAACCGGCAACCGCGTGTTTGCTCGCCGTATATGCAGGAACGAGAATACCTCCTTGAAAAGACAGAAGGGAGGCGATGTTAATAACCTTTCCATAACCTCTGTTCAGCATGTGTCTGCCTGCCAGCTGTGTCAGAATAAACAAGCTGTTTAGATTGACATTCAGTACGTGATGCCAGTTCTCTTCTGCGAAATGTTCCGCTTTTTCCCGGTGAATAATGCCGGCATTATTGATAAGGATGTCGATTTGGCGGCTTTCAAACAGCTCAGCTGCAGAATCCTTTATCGCTTCCGGCTTGCTCATGTCCAATGTAAAAGATGTAAAGGTACGGCCTTCCTGTTCCACAAGCTGTTGTGTTTCAGTCAGGCTGCTTTTATGTGATGTGCCGATAATATCGGCGCCAGCCCCCGCCAGCGCTTTGGCAATTCCTTGACCGATCCCTGTTCCCGGGCCTGTCACCAGCGCTGTTTTTCCTTCTAATGAAAAGGTATCATGTAGATAACTCATCTTATTTCAGCCCATCCATCGGGACGGCATCCATGTCCGTAAATGTGTAATTTTCTCCAGCCATCGCCCACACAAAGCTGTAGTTCGAAGTTCCTGCGCCAGAGTGAATAGACCAGGCAGGAGAAAGGACAGCCTGTTCATTTCCGACAACAAGATGGCGCGTTTCATCCGGCTGGCCCATGAAGTGAAACACCTTCGAATCTTTCTCAAGATCAAGATAAAGGTAAGCCTCCATCCGGCGGTCATGGACGTGGGCCGGCATGGTATTCCAGTTGTTGTTTGGTTCAAGCATCGTAATTCCCATCATAAGCTGACAGCTTTTAATGCCATCTTGATGAATGACTTTGTACAGACTTCTGACATTAGAGGCTGCCTCATCGCCAAGGCGGTCCGGTGTCAGTTCGGAAAGAGCGGCTTTTTGTGTCGGATAGCTTTGATGAGCACAAGCGGAGACGAAGTAAAACTTAGCTTTGCCTCCGTTCAGGCTTGTAAACGTTACATCCTGATTGCCCATTCCGATATAAAGAAAATCCTTTGTTTGAAGCACATATTCATCATCACCAACCCTGACAGCGCCAGGCTGGCCAACATTAATAATCCCGATTTCACGCCGTTCCAAAAAGAAGTCTGTTTTAAGGAAATCTCCGGCATCAAGCTTCAGTTCACTTTGCCCCGGAGCTGCTCCGCCGATGACAACCCGGTCTTCGTGTGAGTAATACATCGTAAGTTTGTTTTCCGTAAACAAAGTATCCATTAAGAAATGACTGCGAAGCTCATCTGTTGTAAAGCGTTTGACTTGTTCAGGGTGTACAGAATAACGATTTTCCATTGTGTTTCCCCCTTGATTAAAATTTCAGCATCACTTGAATGAAAATATTTTGGTAACGGTTTCAAAGAAAATTTTAGGATAAATAGTGAAAGGAGTCAATGTTAAAATTGTTAATCGGCACATTTTTGAAAAAACTCTTTCCGAATTTTAAAAATATGGTATTCTTGTGTTGTAACGGTTTTGGGATCGGTTTCAAATATAAGATGATACAGGAGCACTTGAATGAAAAAGAAAACAACAGGCCATACGACTATCAAAGATGTAGCTGAATGTGCAGGAGTTTCGAAATCGACAGTTTCCCGCTATATCAACGGAAAAATTGATGCGATTTCTCCTGAAAAAGTGAAAAACATTAAAAAGGCAATCGCAGAATTGAATTATCGGCCAAGTAAAATGGCACAGGGTTTAAAAATAAAAAAAAGCAAATTAATCGGATTTGTTGTAGCTGACATTACAAATCCTTTTTCAGTCGCAGCTTTCAGGGGAGTCGAAGAGGTTTGTGATCAATACGGCTACAGCATTATGGTGTGCAACACAGATAATAGTCCTGAAAAAGAGCGGGAAATGCTCCTAAAGCTTGAAGCCCATTCGGTTGAAGGGCTGATTTTAAACGCAACGGGAGAAAACAAGGATGTACTGCACACCTTTGCAGAGCAGCAAATTCCCACGATATTAATTGACCGGAAACTTCCGGATCTGAAACTGGATACGGTAACAACTGACAACAGAAGGATCACAAAAGAGATACTTCAGAAGATTTACAGCAAAGGATACACTGATGTCGCACTGTTTAGCGAACCGATTTCATCTATCAGCCCTCGTGCAGAAAGAGCAGCTGTGTACAAGGAAATGGCTTCGGCTCAAAATGTGAACGGGCTTGTAAGAATGTATGAAATTGACGTAAAAAACAAGGAGCAGCTTAAGGCGGCGCTTCGTTCTTTTCACAAGGAGATGCCGGAGCAAAAAAAAGCGATTCTGGCCTTGAACGGCCTAATTATGCTGAAAATCATCAGCTGTATGGAAGAGCTCGGCCTGCTCATCCCTCAAGATATAGGGATTGCAGGGTTCGATGATACTGAATGGTATAAACTGATCGGTCCGGGCATTACAACGATCGCCCAGCCGTCACATGATATGGGTAGGACGGCGATGGAACGTGTATTAAAAAGGATTGAAGGTGACAAGGGAGCGCCTCAAACCATTGAATTAGAGGCGGAAGTCATCATGAGACAGTCACTTTAATCCTAGATGCCCTCAACTGAAGAGGAGGTTGGGAGAGATGAAGCTTGATGCGGTGACATTTGGGGAATCGATGGCCATGTTTTATGCAAATGAGTACGGAGGCCTTCATGAAGTATCCACTTTTTCTAAAGGGCTGGCCGGAGCAGAAAGCAATGTCGCTTGCGGCCTGGCCAGACTTGGATTTCAGGTGGGATGGATGAGCAAGATCGGCAATGATCAGCTCGGAACATTTATTTTACAGGAGCTTAAAAAAGAGGGAGTGGATGTGTCCCGCGTAATCCGCTCGCAGGACGGAAATCCCACCGGCCTGCTGCTGAAGTCAAAAGTGAAAGAAGGCGATCCGCAAGTTTCCTATTACAGGAAACACTCAGCTGCAAGCACTCTAACGACTGCTGAATATCCGAGAGATTATTTTCAATGCGCGGGCCATTTGCATGTGACAGGTATTCCCCCAGCCTTATCCGCTGAAATGAAAGACTTTTCCTACCACGTGATGAAGGATTTGAAACATGCTGGGAAAACGGTATCCTTAGATCCCAATTTAAGGCCTTCGCTTTGGCCTGATCAAGCAACGATGGCCCAAACGATCAATGATCTGGCGGGGCTTGCAGATTGGTTTTTCCCGGGAATCGCAGAGGGGGAGCTGTTGACCGGAGAAAAAACACCTGAAGGTATTGCTGATTATTATCTGAAAAAAGGTGTCAGCTTTGTTGCTATTAAACTCGGAAAAGAAGGCGCTTACTTTAAAACATGGGAAAGTGAAGGATTTGCAGAAGGCTTCCGGGTTGAACAGGTGGTTGATACGGTCGGTGCCGGAGACGGATTTGCAGTCGGTGTGATCAGCGGCATCCTTGACGGTTTGCCGTACAAGGATGCGGTTCAAAGAGGAAATGCGATTGGCGCTTTGCAAGTGCAGGCACCGGGGGATATGGACGGCCTGCCGACCAGGGAGAAATTAGCTGCGTTTTTATCTGCTCAAAGAACGGTTTACCAAAAGAAAGGGGATTATTAATATGGAGTCCAAAAACGTTGAAAACCGTCTGAATGAAGCAAGGCTGATTGCAGTCATTCGATCCAAGGATAAACAGGGGGCCTGTCAGCAGATTGAGAGCTTACTAGATAAAGGGGTTCGTGCAGTTGAAGTGACTTATACGACGCCCGGGGCATCGAATATTATCAAATCATTCCGTGACAGAGAAGATATCTTAATCGGCGCGGGCACAGTCATCACTGCGCAGCAAGCGGGAGAAGCTGCCGAGGCTGGTGCGCAATTTATTGTCAGTCCGGGTTTTTCACCTGACCTCGCTGAACATCTTTCGTTTTGGAAGACACATTATATCCCCGGTGTTTTGACACCAAGCGAAATTATGGAAGCGCTGACATCCGGTTATACTACATTAAAGCTGTTCCCAAGCGGTGTGTTTGGCATCCCGTTTATGAAAAATTTAGCAGGCCCTTTCCCGCAGGTGACCTTTATTCCAACAGGCGGGATACATCCGTCTGAAGTGCCGGATTGGCTCAAGGCCGGAGCAGGCGCCGTTGGTGTCGGCAGCCAGCTGGACAGCTGTTCAAAAGAGGATTTGCAGGCTGTTTTCCAAGTGTAAGGGTATTGTTTTTTCATAACCGGAGATGGGAGAATCCACATATGAAAATCAAAGCGACAATTGAACGGGTACCTGGAGGAATGATGATTATTCCGCTGTTTCTGGGAGCGGCGCTCAATACGTTTGCGCCTGAAACAGCGGAGTTCTTTGGAGGGTTTACGGGTGCTTTGATTACCGGAACGCTGCCGATACTGGGTGTTTTTATCTTTTGTGTAGGGGCGACGATTGATTTTCGTTCTTCAGGCTATATTGCAAGGAAAGGAATCACATTATTATTGGGGAAGATCGGATTTGCGGCACTTCTCGGCGTGATCGCAGCACAATTTATTCCTGATAATGGCATACAATCCGGTTTTTTTGCAGGGCTTTCTGTTTTAGCAATTGTTGCGGTGATGAATGAAACGAACGGCGGCCTGTATTTGGCGCTCATGAACCATTTGGGAAGAAAAGAGGATGCGGGGGCTTTCGCGTTTATCAGTACAGAATCAGGGCCTTTTATGACCATGGTGACGTTTGGTGTAACGGGGCTTGCGGCATTCCCGTGGGAAACGCTGGCAGCGACGGTCATCCCGTTTTTGCTCGGCTGTATACTTGGAAATCTTGATCATGAGCTCAGAGATTTATTCAGCAAGGTTGTGCCGGCGATCATCCCGTTTTTTGCCTTTTCGCTCGGCAATACTTTGAATTTTGGAATGCTGATCCAATCAGGGCTGCTTGGGATTTTTATTGGTGTTTCTGTCGTCATTTTATCGGGCAGCTCCTTGTTTTTGCTTGATCGTTTTGTCGCGCGGGGAGACGGTGTCGCCGGCGTGGCTGCTTCTTCTACGGCGGGTGCGGCTGTAGCCGTGCCGTACGCATTAGCGGAAGCGAATGCTTCGTTTGCGCCAGTTGCCGAATCAGCAACTGCTATCATAGCGACAAGCGTGATTGTCACCTCGTTGCTAACCCCGCTGGCAACAGTGTGGGTGGATAAAAAAATTAATAAAAAAAAGCGGAAAACACCGCCGCCAAAAAATCAAATAACGATCAACTAAACATAGAAGGCTGCCGTCATAAATACCGGCAGCCTCTTATATAAACAATTTGACTTTCATACACCCTTCCATTAGCCTGTAATGGAACGGCTAGAATAGGGAGGGAATGGTTATGGAGATACATACATATAAAAAAGAATTTTTTGATCTTTTAAAAAGGATCGCCCATTATAGCGAAGCAGTTGCGTTAATGCACTGGGACTCCAGAACAGGTGCGCCAAAAAACGGCTCAGAGGATCGTGCCGAAAGTATCGGCCAGCTTTCAACAGATATATTTAATATCCAGACATCAGATCGGATGAAGGAGCTTATTGATGCCCTGTATGAACGATTTGATGACTTAGCTGTAGATACGAAAAAGGCAGTGGAGCTGGCGAAAAAAGAGTATGAAGAAAATAAAAAAATCCCTGAGGCTGAATACAAGGAATACGTGATTCTATGTTCAAAGGCAGAAACCGCGTGGGAAGAAGCGAAAGGAAAATCTGATTTTAGCTTGTTTTCTCCTTATTTAGGGCAGCTGATTGAATTCAATAAACGTTTTATTACATATTGGGGTTATCAAGAGCATCCTTATGATGCACTGCTTGATTTGTTTGAACCGGGTGTCACGGTAAAGGTGCTTGATCAGCTGTTTGCTGAGCTCAAAGAAGCGATTATTCCACTTGTTAAACAAGTGACAGCTTCCGGAAATAAACCGGATACAAGCTTTATTTCAAAAGCGTTCCCTAAAGAAAAACAAAAAGAGCTCAGCTTGTATTTTTTGCAGGAGCTTGGCTACGATTTTGATGGGGGACGGCTTGATGAAACGGTTCATCCGTTTGCGACCACGATGAATCGCGGAGACGTCCGGGTTACGACGAGATATGATGAAAAAGATTTCCGTACGGCGATTTTTGGCACCATTCATGAGTGCGGTCACGCCATATACGAGCAAAATATTGACGAAGCACTGAGCGGCACGAACTTGTCAGATGGCGCATCAATGGGAATCCATGAATCACAATCATTATTTTACGAGAATTTTATCGGCCGTAACAAGCATTTTTGGACACCGTACTATAAGAAGATTCAAGAAGCATCACCTGAACAGTTCAAGGACATTTCTCTGGATGATTTTGTCCGGGCAATCAACGAATCAAAGCCTTCATTCATCAGGGTTGAAGCGGATGAATTGACGTATCCTCTTCATATTATCATCCGTTATGAAATTGAAAAAGCGATTTTCAGCAATGAAGTGTCTGTGGAAGAACTGCCATCGCTTTGGAATCAAAAATACCAAGATTATTTAGGGATTACACCGCAGACGGACGCAGAGGGGATTTTACAGGATGTCCATTGGGCAGGAGGAGATTTTGGCTACTTCCCATCCTATGCGCTCGGCTACATGTATGCGGCCCAGCTGAAACAAAAAATGCTTGAGGATCTTCCTGAATTTGACACCCTCTTGGAAAGAGGGGAATTCCATCCGATTAAACAATGGCTGACGGAAAAGGTGCACATTCACGGAAAACGGAAAAAGCCGTTAGAGATTATTAAAGATGCAACTGGGGAAGAATTGAATGTACGCTATTTGATTGAATATTTGTCAAACAAATATTCAAATCTCTATCTGTCGTAATCAAAAGCCTGGCGGCGCGGCCGTCAGGCTTTTTACGATCAAAAAACTTAAAAGACGAATGATTAAACAGAAAATAAAAATAAAGTTCGGGAATTTCGCTTTTTTGTCTATGCAAGAGATTAGAATCTTGATATAATTTATTATAATATCATAGGAACACTCATATAATCGCGTGGATATGGCACGCAAGTTTCTACCGGGCACCATAAATGTCCGACTATGAGTGAGCAATGAGACCGCATGTGTACGGTTTTTTGTTATATCAGCATTGCTTGCTCTTTTTTTGAGCGGGCAATGCTTTTTTTATTCTCATAACGGAGGTAAGACAGAATGGAAGCACTGAAACGGAAAATAAAGGAAGAAGGCGTCGTATTATCTGATCAGGTATTGAAAGTGGATTCTTTTTTGAATCACCAAATCGACCCGCTGCTTATGCAGAAAATCGGTGACGAATTTGCAGCGAGATTTGCAAAAGACGGTATTACTAAAATTGTGACAATCGAATCATCCGGAATCGCTCCCGCTGTGATGACAGGCTTGCAGCTGGGTGTGCCGGTTGTCTTCGCCAGAAAGCATCAATCTTTAACACTCACTGATAACTTGCTGACAGCGTCTGTATATTCCTTTACGAAGCAAACAGAAAGCCAAATCGCAGTATCAGGAACCCACCTGTCGGATCAGGATCATGTGCTGATTATCGATGATTTTCTGGCAAATGGACAAGCGGCGCACGGGCTCGTGTCGATTGTGAAGCAGGCGGGAGCTTCTATTGGGGGGCTTGGCATTGTCATTGAAAAGTCATTTCAACAAGGGAGAGTAGAACTAGTGAACCTTGGCTACAGAGTGGAATCTTTGGCAAGAATTCAATCTTTAGAAGAAGGAAAAGTGTCCTTCGTACAGGAGGTTCATTCATGAAAAACGGATTCGGCAAAACGCTGTCTTTAGGAATACAGCATGTGCTCGCCATGTATGCCGGTGCCATTGTTGTTCCGCTGATTGTCGGAAAAGCAATGGGGCTGACTGTCGAACAGTTGACCTACTTAGTATCGATTGATATTTTTATGTGCGGTGTGGCTACACTTTTGCAAGTATGGAGCAACCGATTTTTCGGAATCGGGCTTCCGGTTGTGCTTGGCTGTACATTTACGGCTGTATCGCCGATGATTGCGATTGGATCTGAATACGGGGTTTCCGCGGTTTACGGAAGTATTATCGCTTCAGGTATTCTTGTCATTCTGATTTCATTTTTCTTTGGAAAGCTGGTATCGTTTTTTCCGCCGGTCGTGACAGGCTCAGTTGTTACGATTATCGGTATTACCCTTATGCCGGTAGCCATGAATAACATGGCCGGGGGAGAAGGAAGTGCAGATTTCGGAGATCTTTCCAATCTTGCACTCGCCTTTATCGTTTTGGGTGTCATTGTGCTTTTATACCGTTTTACGAAAGGCTTTATCAAATCCATCTCGATTTTGATCGGTATTTTGATCGGGACTTTCATCGCTTATTTTATGGGGAAAGTTCAATTTGATAACGTATCGGACGCGGCAGTTGTTCAAATGATTCAGCCGTTTTACTTCGGAGCGCCGTCTTTTCACGCAGCGCCTATCATTACGATGACCATCGTGGCCATTGTCAGTCTTGTAGAATCAACTGGTGTTTACTTTGCTTTAGGTGATTTAACGAACCGCAGTCTGACAGAGAAAGATTTGTCTAAAGGCTATCGCGCTGAAGGACTGGCTGTGCTGCTGGGCGGTATTTTTAACGCTTTTCCTTACACGGCATTCTCTCAAAATGTCGGACTTGTGCAGCTTACAGGAATTAAGAAAAATGCCGTAATTGTTGTCACGGGTGTGATCTTAATGGCATTTGGGCTGTTTCCGAAGATCGCTGCTTTCACGACCATCATTCCATCTGCTGTTCTGGGCGGGGCAATGGTGGCGATGTTTGGGATGGTGATCGCTTACGGAATCAAAATGCTCAGCCGCATTGATTTTGCAAAACAAGAAAATCTGCTGATTGTTGCCTGCTCAGTGGGTCTGGGTCTTGGTGTGACAGTTGTGCCGGATATTTTTAAGCAGCTTCCGAGTGCCTTAACGCTTCTTACAACAAACGGCATTGTCGCCGGCAGCTTTACTGCAGTAGTCTTGAATATTATATATAACGTATTTTCTAAAGCCAAAAAAACAGAACAAAAAGCTGATATCACTGAGCGAAAAACAGCAGTCTAAACTCCGCCGCGGCGGAGTTTTTTGCATATAAAAAGGATGGTTGCGGCACAATGTATGCAAAGAGGTGATCACATGGCGTTTATTTTATCCGTCGGAACAAGTCTTCCTGCGTACGATGTAAACCAAGAGAAAGCGGCTGAGTTCGCCCGCTACATGTTTCAGCATTCCTTTAAAGATATTGACCGGCTGTTAACCTCCTTTAAAAACGGGCAAATTCAATCGAGACAATTTGTCAAGACGATTGAATGGTATAAAGAAGGCCACAGCTTCGAAGAAAAAAATCAAATATACATAGAAGAAACACTTAAACACAGCAGAGAAGCGGTGAGAGAGTGCCTCTCTCATCCTGCGTTTTTTCAAGATGCCATTCCTTATGAGAAGGTGGATGCTGTTTTTTTCGTCTCCAGCACGGGTCTTTCCACACCGAGCATCGAGGCGCGGCTCATGAATGAACTTCCGTTTTCTCCATATACGAAGCGAATTCCGCTCTGGGGTCTCGGCTGTGCAGGAGGAGCCAGCGGACTAGCGCGCGCAGCCGAATACTGTACAGCATACCCTGAGGCTTTTGTGCTTGTCATTGCTGCTGAGCTGTGCAGCCTGACATTCCAGCCGGAAGATAAAACGAAAAGCAATCTGATCGGCACCTCACTTTTTGGGGACGGCATTGCGGCAGCATTATTATGCGGAGAGAATGCGGACCGCACGATGTCGAAACTAAAACTTGTGCCGAGGATAACGGATTCCCAATCCGTTTTAATGAAACAATCAGAAGATGTCATGGGCTGGGAATTTACTGATCAAGGTTTCAAAGTCATTTTCTCAAGAGATATTCCGACTTTGGTGGAAAAATGGCTCAAAACAAATGTACAGATTTTTTTGGACAAACATCAGCTGTTATTCAGTGATATCAGTGTTTTTTTAGCACATCCTGGCGGAAAAAAGGTGATTGATGCATACATCGAAAGTCTTGAACTGACAGCAGAAAAGCTTTTATCTGCACAAAGCGTATTGCAAAAGCACGGAAATATGTCTTCAGCCACAATATTGTATGTGATCAAAGAGCATCTGCTGAACGGGCATAAAAACGAAGCAGAACGGGGACTGATTGGCGCATTAGGGCCGGGATTTTCGTCAGAGCTGCTGTTATTCAGCTGGGAAAAGGGGGCTTGACTCATGTTTTGGTTGTTGATCGCTATTCTCATTGCTCAAAGAGCAGCTGAAATGGCAGTAGCCAGACAAAATGAACAAAAGGTAAAGAAACAAGGGGCGATCGAATTCGGTGAGAGCCACTATCCGTATATCATCATCATGCATATCCTTTTTTTCCTGTCTTTAACTGCAGAAGTGCTGCTGATGAACAAACAGCCGTCAAGCTGGTGGATCGGTATCGCTGCGGCTATTTTAAGCGTGCAGGCAGTACGGTATTGGGCACTTTGTTCCTTAGGAGCATATTGGAATACGAAAATCCTTGTCGTTCCAGGTGCTGAGCTTGTAAAAAAAGGCCCTTACAAATGGATGAAGCATCCAAACTATACCGTTGTTATACTAGAAATTTTATTGATTCCGCTGCTGTATCAAGCGTACGTCACCATGTGTGTGTTTTCCATTGTCAATGCCGTGTTGTTAACCGTCAGAATTCGTGCAGAAGACAAAGCATTAGAGGAATTCAGTATAAAATAGAGATTGAAAATCATTCTCACCCGTGTTAAAATGAATTTGAAAAAGATTCTCAATCAGGATGGTGAAGCAAATGACAATGCTGTTTTTGCTTGGGGCGGTTTGTACATATAGTGTATTAATTGGTTTTGTATTAAAAGGAATCTCTAATAGATCTGTTTAATGAATCTGGAACTTGTCAAAGTTGCAGATTTTCTTTTATAGAAGCTGCCGTAATGGCGGCTTTTTTTCTATTCTCTTAAAGAAATTTGGCTCATTTTTGTGTAAAATGAAAGGGAATGTATTCAGATCTTTCGAAAGATTCACAAGTGAAACGGCACAAAGGGGTTCAGAATTATGACAGAATATAACAGAGAAGAGCTTTTGCACAAAACTGGGGAACTTTATAAGCAATTTATCGAGAATCAAGATGAACAAAGAGCTGCTAAACTAGCTGCGGTCATGAACAAAGCGGCTGATGAAGAGGTTTATATCGCGTTTACCGGGCACTATTCGGCAGGTAAATCCTCACTGCTGAACTGCTTGTTAATGGAGAATATATTGCCCACAAGCCCGATTCCGACAAGCGCTAACCTTGTTGTGATCAGAAACGGGGAAAAGCGTGTTCGGCTTCATACAACAGATGGAGCATGTGCTGAGCTGGAGGGGGCTTATCGGAAAGACAAGGTGCAGCAATATTGCAAAGATGGGGAGCAGATTGAAAGCGTTGAAATTTTTGATCGATATACTGACATCGATGCCGGGGTTGCGTACATTGATACCCCTGGGATTGACTCAACAGATGATGCGCATTTTCTGTCGGCAGCGTCTATTCTCCATCAGGCGGATGCGCTGTTTTACGTCGTTCACTATAATCACGTACACGCTGAGGAAAATGTAAAGTTTCTCAGGTCGATAAGAGAAAGCATTCCCGATGTGTATTTTATCGTTAATCAAATTGACCGCCATGATGAGGCGGAAACGCGTTTTGAAGATTATAAAGCGCAGGTAGAGGAGATGCTTTGCAATGAAGGCATTTCAAAGGACGCGCTCTATTTTACGTCAGTGACAGAACCAAACCATCCGTTCAATCAGATTGGGGCTCTAAGAGAAGAATTAAAAAGAATAGAACAGCAATCAAAAAGCAATCTCCAGCCTTTAACAGAACAAAAAGTCCGCAATCTGCTTAACGAACATACGGAGATGCTTTTAAAAGACGAAACAGATGGTCCCAGCTTTACTGAACAGCTTAACACACAAGCTGAACTGGTCCAATCGCTGCGTGATCAATTGGATGAGACGGCAAAGCAAGCGACCGAGGCAGAAAACAGGATGCTGGAAGAAGTCAATCGCATTTTAAAGAACGCCAACCTGACGCCTTTTGAAATGCGTGAACTGGCAACTGCATTTTTAGAATCGCGAGAGCCGTCCTTTAAAACCGGTTTTTTCTTTTCGAAAGCAAAAACTGCACAGGAAAGAGATAGAAGAAGAAATGCTTTTTTCTCTGATGTGTCAAAACGAACAGAGGCCGAAGCGGATTGGCACATAATAGACACGTTCCATCAACTCGCCAAGGCATTTCATGTTCATACAGCTGAAAGTGAAAAGCTGATACAGGCCTATTCCACGCCGCTTGAAGCTGACATCATAGAACGCGCGGTTAAGCATGGTGCAGCTTTTTCTTCTGAATATGTATTGCAATATACAAAAGATTTGGCAGAGCTCATCCGCAAAGAGGCGAAAAGAGAAGCGGCAGACATCATAAAGGCGCTTACTGCGATGGTGAAAGAGAGTGTTTCCAAAGACTTGGAAACGATCAATGACCGGCTCATTCATGAATCAGAAAAACTTGCCATTCTTCAAGAACAGGACCGTTTAGAGAATAATGCCCGCGAGAAAGCCAATCGCATGCGGGCCATTTGGGAAGAGGAATCCGCATGTCCAATGCACATAAACACCGACTGGTTTAAAACGAAGAAAAAAACAGTGGCGGCTCCGGAACAGAAACGAAACCAAAGTCAACAGACACGGCAGCGAAATGTAAAACCAGAAATAATGGAGCAAGAACTGCCGCTTCACGACCAGATCAAACGCTTTCACATATTGTCTGACCTTTTAGGCGAAATTAGCATGCTGTCAAAGCAAATCTCAGCCTTTCGGGAAAGGATTAAAAGGCTTGAGGAACAGAAATTTACACTTGCGCTTTTTGGAGGATTCAGCTCTGGGAAATCATCATTTGCAAATGCGCTTGTCGGCGAAAGGGTGCTTCCGTCCTCACCAACGCCAACCACAGCCACAATTAACAAAATCACAAAACCAACCAATGGCAACATCAATAAAACAGCGGATGTGGTCTTTAAGACGGAGGCTGACATAACGTCAGACATTTTGCAGCTTACCGGAATACAAAAAGAGCCAACAGGCAGTTCTTTTACAGAGAAGTGGGAAAAGGCAGCCAAAAAAAGCCGGCTGCAGGAAGAACACATCAAATTGATCAATAACTTCTTGCTTGCATACGAAAAGCATCAGCCATATATACAGGAACAAAAGAAGTTAACGATTCCGCTGTCTGAATTAAAGCCGTATGTGGCAGAGGAGACAACGGCCTGCGCTGTGAAAGAGGTAACGGTTTATTATACGTGCCCGCTCACTGAAAAAGGGATTACAATCGTTGATACGCCCGGTGCAAGCAGCATGAATAAACGGCATACAGAGCTGGCGTTCCAATATATTAAAGATGCCGATGCATTTTTTTATATAACCTATTATCAGCACTCCTTCTCGAAAGGGGACCGTTCATTTTTGCGAAAGCTTGGTCTGGTAAAAGAATCGCTCAGTATGGATAAAATGTTTTTCATTATTAATGCAGCAGACCTTGCGAAAGATAAAACAGAGCTTGAAACAGTGAACGATTATGTCAGCGCAGAGCTTGTAAAAGAAGGAATTCATGATCCTCGGCTCTTTACCGTATCAAGCAAGGAGGAACTGCTCGGAAAGCCGGAATCATTTTATAACCAGTTCCCGAACGTCAGAAAACATTTAGACTGTTTTATCGAAGTGGATGTGAAAAAAACGTCAGCTGCACAGCTCAGTTCGGAAGCAGAGAAATTATGCGAAACTGTTTTCCAGCTTCACCAGTCCCAGCATCAATCAAAGGAAGAAAAGGAAGCGCAGAAACAGCGCCTTATGCTGTCATTTGAGCGGACAGCAGCTGAGATCGAGAAACGGAGGAACTCGGAAACCATCATTGAGAAAGTAAAAAAAGACACCAAAGAGCAGCTTTATCACATTACACAGCGATTATCCTTTTTTGCCAATGATCTATTAAAATCGGCATTTCATCCCGGGCTTCAGAATGGAGATTGGAAAAAGAACGTCGCTAAGGCGATGAAAACCGCCTTACATGAATATCAGTTTGAATATGTTCAGGAAATTAAAACGCTTGATGTTCGCATGAGCGGTTTCATCGAGCGGCATATTGCCGAAGAATGGCTGGAAAGCTTTCAAAAAACATTAAATGAAGATGGTTATTTTTCCATGTATGCGGGTGATCAGCATTTCAACGGTATACAGCTGAAGGAGGTTGAACCGGATTTAGATGAACGCGCCTTCGAGCAGGAACAAAAAGAAGTCAAATCACCGAAGCAGTTTTTTGAACAGAAAGGAAAAGCGGCCTTCATCGAAGCTGTACGGATGAAACTCGCGAAAATCACAGAGGCTTGGGTGAGAAATGAAGAAGAAAGCCTTATCACTCATTACACAGATCATCTCAGTCGCTTACAGGAAGAGATGGCTGTAAAAGCAATGGAACAAATAAAGGATCAAAAAGATACGTATGTAGAAGGATATGCGGAAGGGGAACATGCGAAAGAGATTGAAAAGGCATACCAAGCGTGCATCTCTTGGCAAAGATCAGACCATACAATAAAAATGTAAAATTCAGTTGGATTGTATTTCAAGTCATGATAGACTAAATAGAAAAAAGCGAGATGAAGTATTCATGTCAGAGGTACATAAAGCAATTTCAGCACATTCATCAAAACAGCACGAGCATATCAAAACATTTATGCGTCTTGAAAACATGCGTGAAATGGCCATTGAAGAAGCGGTTTCAAAATGCAAAAACGATGAGCCTTTTACTACAGACGCGATTAATGAAGTTACCGAGCAAATGAATCAGCTTGCCAAACAGGGCATCGTGCCGACAAGACGCCTTGTATCAAAAGAAATGGTCAGAGAATACGTAAGCCGTATGTAAGCTGGATGATCCTGTCGCGAGTGAATCCCATGTAAAAGCATATACTATATGTATCCGACGTAAGGGGGGATTCATGTTGGGCAGAACAAAGCTGGGAAACAGAAACGCACAGGCGAATAACAATGCCAAAAAGAAAAATGGATTTCAAACCCATTTTGACTCTTACGCAGGACGCGAAGCTGAAAAGCTGATCGCCAGCAACAAAAGACACAACGACTGATGATACACAAAACAGTATCTCTAATCGAAGAGATGCTGTTTTTTATTTGCACTGCTTTATGGTAAAATAGAAGGAATGAAAGAAAAGGGAGTTATCTTATGAATCATAATAAACTATTGCTTGTTGACGGCATGGCTCTGTTATTTCGGGCGTTTTTTGCCACGGCCGTGCACCGCAACTTTATGATAAATGACAGCGGGGTGCCGACGAACGGTGTCAACGGATTTTTAAAGCACTTGATTACAGCGGTGGAAACATTCCAGCCGACACACGTCGTCTGCTGTTGGGACATGGGAAGCAAAACGTACCGAAATGACTTGTTCCAAGATTATAAGGCGAACCGCAACGCACCGCCTGTGGAGCTGATCCCGCAGTTTGATTTGGCAAAGGAAGCGGCCGCTGAGCTTGGTATCATGAATATTGGCTTTGCCGGGTATGAAGCGGATGATTGTATCGGAACACTTGCCGCTTTGTATGCGAATGAAGCTGACATTACGATCGTAACAGGAGACAGAGATTTACTTCAGCTGTTAACGGATGAAGTGAGTGTGGCCCTGCTCCAGAAAGGAATCGGAAATTATAAAGTTTATACAAAAGAGACTTTTTATGAAGAAACAGGCGTTCTTCCGAAAGCTTTGATTGATATTAAAGCGCTTATGGGTGATTCGAGTGATAACTATCCCGGCGTTAAAGGAATTGGAGAAAAAACAGCTTATAAACTGATTCGTGAATACGAAACGATTGACCGTTTATTAGAAAATCTTTCTCTTCTTCCCAAGGGGCAGCAGGGGAAAATTCAGCAAGGTTTGAGCGATTTGGAGATGTCGAGGAAGCTTGCGGAAATTCATTGCTCGGTGCCGCTGGCCTGCACGCTGAAAGACGCTCTATTTACACTGCAAATGGAGCAGGCGGCTGACATGCTTCGCCGCCACCAAATCAAAGGAATTGAACGTATGCTTGAAAAGCTGAACGCTAGAGAGATCGTGTAGATCTTCTCTAGCGTTTTGTATTGCTTTTTTT